>JBNLDM010000066.1:0-81880 GCA_050304335.1 Pontiella sp. | reverse complement strand
GCCGATCTTCCACTGGGGTCCGCTCGATCAGGGCTGGTGGCCCGATGGTTTGCTCACGCCGCCGTCCGAAGAGGCGATGCTCTATGATATTGAATTTCTGCAGGAATGTGGATTCAACATGATCCGAAAACACATCAAAGTTGAACCGCGCCGTTTCTATTATGACTGCGACCGCCTGGGTATGATGGTCTGGCAGGATCAGGTCAGCCAGGGGTATGGTCCCAAGACGATTCCCGCGGATTCTTGTCCGCCGTGGATCGGGTTGCGGCCGAATCCGGTCGACGGCCACTGGCCGGCCGATGAACAGAAACAATTTATCCTGGAATATAAACGGATGGTAGACCATCTCCGGGACCACCCGAGTATTATGATCTGGACTCCGTTCAACGAAGCCTGGGGCCAGCACAACACCATGGAAGTCGGCAAAATGGCCGTGGATTATGATACATCCCGACTGATCAATATTGCCTCCGGCGGCAATTTCTGGCCCGTCGGCCACATTGCAGACAACCATCAGTATCCCGATCCCGGTTTCCCGCTGGGGAATAAGCGTTTTGAAGACTACGTGAAGGTAGTAGGAGAGTTCGGTGGACACGGATATCCCTTGCCGGGCCATGTATGGAATCCCAGCAATAAGAATTGGGGATATGGCGGGTTGCCCAAGGATATCGACGAACTGCAGGACCGGTTCGCTCGCTCGATCAATGCCCTTTGCTTTCTCCGCAAGCGGGGAATCTCGGCTGGCGTATATACCCAAACCACGGATGTCGAGGTCGAGGTCAACGGCTTGATGACCTACGATCGCGTCAGAAAGCTTGATCCGGCATGGGTGAAGTCACAGTCCGATAAGCTGTTGAGCACGCCGGACGTAGTAACTAGTACGACACTTCTCCCGACCTCTGAAGAAAACGGACAGGTCTGGAACTATACGACAGAAGTACCCGCCGGGAACTGGATGGAACCGACGTTCAACGATTCTTCATGGGAACAAGGCGCTGGTGGTTTTGGAACCTTTGAAACGCCGAATACACGTGTGCGGACTAAATGGGATTCCTCCGATATCTGGCTACGCCGCAACTTCCAGGAGGATGATCTCAAAGAAGGGCAGCTGGTCATGCGTATTTACCATGACGAGGATGTTGAGGTTTACATCAATGGCAGGCTGGCAGCCTCTCTGACTGGGTACTCGAATGGCTACCGGGAGATCCCTGTTGATGATGTTAGATTGGGCACGGGTACTCAAACCATTGCTATCCATTGTCATCAGACCGATGGCGGCCAGTATGTAGATGCCGGTTTGAGTGTGGAGATTCCTCGCTGAGAACCCTTGATGCGCTGCACTCTCCCGGAGCGAACGGTGCCCATGGATCTGAGGGTGTTAAGTCTCTCTGGGACAGGTGGTTTTATTCGGGTTAATGCGAGATTACTGCGAGTCATCGGCAGCGGAGAAATAATATCAAACGGTGTTAATGATCGTTGATGATGGGTAGACTTAAAGGGATGAGAAAAAACACAGGAAAAACCGCCAAGGTTGGCAAGGGGCTGCCTAGCGGTCTTGTGGTCAGTCTGATGCTCCATGCTGCTGCATTTTTTCTCGCCGGGCTGTTCGTGATTTTCACGGTGCTGCCTAAACCAGAACCGGCCTTCGAGACGCCGACGTCGGTTGAGCGTCCAAAGATGAGGCTCAAGAAACCCAAGGTCAAGGTGCAGAAACGCTCCGATCCAAAACCCTCGTCGCGTATTGTTGCCAAGGTGAAGATGGCCAAGATGCCGGAAATACAGCTCCCGGATTTGAAGGGGACAGGGGAAGGGCTGCTCGGAGGGATCGGGTTGGGCGGGGATTTTCTGGACGTGCCGGATATCAACACCGTCCGGTTGATGGGCACCGAAGTTTCCTCCGGTAGCGATTTTGTCGGCACATACTATGATTTTAACCGCAGGTCGGACGGAGTCGGCAGGCCCATAGGCCGTGACGATTTCGAGAAGGAGATGCTGGATTTCATTCTTTCGGATTGGGATACCTCACTGTTCAAACGGTATTACAAATCGCCCAATAAGCGATATGCCACCTGCTTCATGGTTCCCATAATCCCGTCAGACCTAGGGCCGGAGTCGTTTGGCGAGCCGGGGGCTGCAGGCTATTGCTGGGCTATACACTACAAGGGAAAGCTGGTTCATAAAGACGGCATCAAGTTTCGGTTCTGGGGGTTTGGTGACGATATCCTGATGGTCCGGCTTGAGGGCAGGTTGGTGCTGGCCGCCAGTTGGCCGGATTCACTTGTTCAGGTACAGAGTGGCTGGCTGAGTCGTGCCCCGAACTCAGGCGTCTATCGGTTGGGAGTCCGCGGTGCCCAGATCAGTGACTGGATTACCCTCGAACCCGGAGTGCCACTGGACATGGAGGTGCTGATTGGTGAGATTCCGGGCGGCAGCTTCTGCGCCCAGTTGCTGGTCGAGGTCGATGGCGTGGACTATGAAACCAACGATCAGGGCGGCCCGATTCTGCCCATGTTTACCACGGAAACGCCTTCGTGGGCCGTGATCGACGCCATTGCGGAGCATCTGATATATGGTCAGGCCATGCTGACCAACGGTCCGGTCTTTAATGATTACGGTGCAAGCGCCACGCCGAACTATGCCCGCAAACAGGCCGATGAGGAGGGCGCGTCTCACGATGCAAAAAAGCAGGAACCGGAGGTGCGAACCTGGACCACGTCTTCCGGAAAAACCACGACGGCCACGTATGAAAAGGTGGTGATGGACCGGGTCTGGCTCGTTGATGCGGCCGGGAAGGAGATCAAAATCCCGCTGGACTCACTGGTGGAGGCCGATCGCCTCTATGTTGAGCTTTACAATCCGCCTCGGCTTGATATCGAATTTCATAAGAAGCAGGACCAGCTTACGGGGTATTACAAGGGAACGCCTTTTCTTGCCGGAGAAATTCCGCCCAGTGTGAGTGAGTATTCTTTTAAAGCCCGCGTCTGGACGCTGGATTCCACGCCCTATCATCATAAGCTCCATGTCAGCTACTACGCGATCGGTAGGCAGCGGTTAGATCGTGACAAGTATATCCTGTTGGAAAAACGGGAGGGCACCTTCATGCCCTCAGAGTCTGAAACAATCAGAATGTCAGGCTCAAAGATTCGGCTGAGGGATTACATACAACGGGGTATCAATCGAGGGCACGAGTTTGCGCACTACCTGGTGCTGGTTACGGATGAACGGGGGGAAATCGTTGCCCATAGGGAATCCGCAAACTGGTTGTTCGACAATCTGGACAAGCTTGAAAATCTACCTGTGAGTGCCTACATGAACACCGACTGCAAACGGGTTCATCCGACCGGCCCGAAAAATCCTACATTTTATTCATGGGAGACGCTGGACTGACGACGTAACAAGTTGACCTCGCGGCTAGAAAATGGCCGAAGCCCGGATTCTGATAAAAGATGAACGAGGGGAAATCATTGCCCACAGAACATCGAAAAACTGGCTGTTTAACGGCCTCGATAAACTGGACGCACTCCCGACCGGTGCATGGATCAATAATAAATGCAAGCGCGTCCACCCTGCCGCCCCGAAACGGGAAGGATTTTAGTGCTCAGGTAGGATTTAATGATGAATGTTCTTGTGAGCATGACAGGCCTGGCCTGATGTCGTTGTTTCTCTGCATCATCGATGTCAAGGCAGGCACGGTTGGGTAGTGGCGATTTGAGGGGAGGCCCGTGAATAATGTCGTGGATTCGAAACCATTCGGGGAAAAGGGCGGTTTCGGAAATGGAAACCATCGGGATGATCCCTGGAGTGAAGGCGGGTATGCTGGGTTTGCAGACCGCGACGATGTCGCGTTCCCGTTTGTGCCGGATGTCGGACAGCCAATGGTGCGCGCATTTTCCCTCTATCGCCACCAGCTCACTTATGAGGCTAGCTTTGGGGTCTTTCGCGGTGCGACAGTTGCTGGCACGATATCATAAAACGCTACTCTTTTCCGGTTGGGGCTGCATTGCCCCGCAAAGAGTTGCGATGTCCAGGAGTTAATCTGATGCATAGGATCATATTGCCTGTTTTCATTATGCTGACATGCAGCGTCTTTGCGCGGCAGCCGAACGTGATGATCATTTTTACGGATGATCAGGGTTCTATCGACATGAACGTGTACGGAGCCAGGGACCTCTGTACGCCGAACATGGATGCCCTGGCGATGCGGGGCGTACGTTTTACGCAGTTCTATGCGGCGGCACCGGTCTGTTCCCCTTCGCGGGTAGGGCTGTTGACGGGCCGTACTCCCCAGCACGGCGGTCTGAGCGGAAACGTTGGCCCGGGTTCCGAGGGCATGCCCTCGGCCCAGATTACAATTGCAGAAGAGTTGAAAAAGGCCGGCTATGCTACGGCGCACATAGGAAAATGGCATCTGGGTCACCACAAGGACACGATTCCCAACGGTCAGGGGTTTGATTATTCGTTTGGCCATCTAGTGGGCTGCATCGACAATTATTCGCACTATTTCTACTGGAACGGCCCTAACCGGCACGACCTGTGGCGCAACGGCGAAGAGGTGTTTTATCCTGGCGAATTCTTTCCAGACCTGATGCTTAAGGAGGCCTGCGCATTCATTGAGAAAAACAGGGAAAATCCGTTCTTTCTCTACTACGCCATGAACAATCCGCACTATCCATACCAGGGAACGCCGGAATGGCTGGAGTATTACAAGGATCTTCCCTATCCCCGGAATCTCTATGCCGCCTTTCTGTCGACGGCGGATGAGCGCATCGGATCATTGCTGGCGAAAGTGGACGCGCTGGGGCTGACAGAGGATACGATTATCATCTTCCAGTCCGACCACGGTTACTCAACGGAGGAGCGCGCCCATGGCGGCGGTGGATGTTCGGGGCCGTACCGCGGCCATAAATTCACCCTGTACGAAGGAGGCCTCCGGATCCCGGCGATCATTTCCTGGACAGGTCATATTCCTGAAAACGAAGCGCGTGCCCAGATGGCAACCGGTTGCGACTGGTATCCGACGATTCTGGAGCTGTGCCAGCTTCCCGCTGCCGATCACAAGATTGACGGCAAGAGCCTGCTGCCCATTATTAAATCCGCTGATGCCGCCTCTGCCCACAAGAGCTTCAACTGGAAGTCAGGTAATGCCTGGGCGATACGGGAGGGCAACTGGAAACTTATTGTAACAGGAGATAAAACAGAACTCTACCATATCCCGGAGGATCTGGGTGAAGCGCACAATCTGGCCGGAAAACACCCCGAAATCGTTGCGCGTCTGACCACGTTGAGCCAGGCATACCGGAAGAGCGTAGAGCCATAGAAACGTTCAGCGAAAAGGCGATTGCGTATGATGAAGCGGATGAAACGGTTTTGTATCGTATATCGCATTAATTTACGAAGAGGCGCGGGATTGATGATGTATTTGCACAGGTTTTTTTGGAAGACGTTGCTGTTGGAGATCGCTTCTAGAATAAACCAAGCATCAAGTTTGCTGAAAGATTGTGAACGTGGAATTCATCATTTCATCGGTTCGTTTTGGAAAGAAAGGAAAACAATGATTGATCTGAAACTACCCGCCTGCCTGAGGGCCGTTTTGAAACGAATACGTTTGGTTCACTTCAGAGGATGTTTGTTGCTGCTGGGAATGGTTTTTGTTTTGGTTGCGCCGTTGGATGCGAAGGCTGAACCGCCCGTGGCCGTTTTTGGCCGCGAAGATTTTTTTACGCTGAACGCATCCCAAACCGCCAAGCTTAAGAATTCCGGGTTCAACACCGCGATTCTGTTTGTGGTGGATGTCGAGGCCAACGGGGATCTGAACTACAACGGCAATCATTTGCTGGTGCAAAACGGCGTTTATGTTGGTGATCCCAACTGGGGCGCCCGGCTGGCCGCCTTGAAGGTTCCGCCTACATCCATCACGCGTATAGAGGTCTGCACCGGCGGTGCCGGGGCGCAGAGCTGGGTGAATATAAAGAATCTGATCGATGCTGAAGGCACCGGGCCTTCAAGTACGCTCTACAAGAATTTCCTGGCACTGAAAAATGCGATTTCCATGGACGCCATTTGCAACGACGACGAGGTTGCCTATGACGCCGCGTCTGCCGCGACGTTCAACCAGATGATTACATCCATGGGCATGAAAAACACGCTGTGCCCTTATAATAACCGGACATACTGGCAGAACGTTTTCAACAACAGCTCCATTGATGCGGTTTACCTGCAATGCTACGACGGCGGAGCATATAACGATCCTGCCACCTGGAACGGATACTTCGGTGGTTTTAAGGTTGCTCCCGGCGACTGGAGCAATGATGGGCTGGCCACGGTGGAATCCAAGTTCAACGCCTGGTCTCCCGTCATCAACGGCGGCTTCATCTGGCAGTTTGAATTCATAAGTGCCGTGGATCTGGCCAGCTACGCGGCCATCATCACCAAGGCGGCTGATCCGCTGATCGTCACGCCAGACGCGGGTTTTTCGGGCGCTGCCGCCTATAATCTTTATTCTCTTCCGGCCAGCACGTCCTTTGATCTCTCCAACCGTGGCAGCGATTCGCTTTCCTGGAGCGTGATCAACACGTCCAGCTGGTTGAACGTATCCAGTTCCTCCGGGACGCTCGCGGGTGGTTCGATGACCTCGGTGACGGTGGATTTAAGCACCGGCGTTGCGACCAACCTCGCGCAGGGGATTTACACTGCCGACGTTATTTTCAGTAATGAAACCAGTGGAATTTCCGTGCTGCGCAGTTTTACCTTGAACACGGCAGTCGCCAACTGGCCGATCGCGTTCACCGGAAACAATGCGGCGATCCTTGCCGGCAATAACGCCACCGAAGGCGCTCCGGGTGCCACGGCATTTGACGTGAAGAACAACTATTGTTTCTACCAGCAGGGCTTGAGCGGCAGCACGCGGGGTCTGCCCCTGAACGGGTCATTCTCGAGCAAAAGTGACAGAACGACGGCATTCAAGCTTGGCCCCTACGGCAGTGCTCCGGATGCATTGATGTTGGGATACACCTATGCCGGTTCCGGGATGCTGACGCTCGACACGCCGCAGGCCTACAACTCGCTGGCGATTCTTGCGGCGTCCGCCAATGGCGGCGGGCAGGGGACCTTTGTGCTGAACTTCAGTGACGGCACGTATAGTCCGGCGTTTGCGTTCAACTGTCAGGATTGGTTTAACACAGTCACCAACGTCGCCATCCAGGGATTTGGCCGGTTGCGTTTGGGCGGCAGTCTGGCCACGGAAGATAATGGCGACTCCAATCCGAATCTATACGAGACCATCGTGGATCTGGCCTCCATGGGGCTGACCAAGCCGATTGCATCCATTACCTTTTACAGTCCAGCCGGTGCCGGAGCTTATCAGAACACGGCAATATTTGCGCTCAGTGGTATGCCCAGCAGTATTCCACTTCAGGTGCCGGGTGATTTGGCGGCGATTCCCGGGACGAATGGAACGGTATATTTATCCTGGAACAAGTCAGCTGGCGCAACGAATTACAACGTAAAGGCATCCACTGCCAGCGGTGGCGCATATACAACTATCGGCGGTGTGTCGGGCACGGGTTTTGTGGCTTCGGGACTGGCCAACGGGACAAAGTATTATTTTGTTGTATCGGCTTCGGGTACGGTTGATGAGAGTCCGGATTCCGACGAAGTGGGTGCCATGCCGGGTTCTTATCTGGGCTGGGCATTTTGGGCTGATCCGGCCGCCTACTGGCCGCTGAATGAAACCAGTGGTTCGGTTGCCTACGATCTGGTCGATGGAAACAACGGGCTGCATTCGGGAGGCTACAGCCTGTCGACTGGCGGCGTGGTGGGTGATGGCTTTGACAATCCGCACCGGGCGGTAGTTTATAACGGTTCCTCCGGCTGCACCCGGATTCCCCGGGTCATTGGGGAGACGGATTTTTCAATGGTATTCTGGGTCAAGACCGGTACCTCCGGCGGAACGCCGAACTGGTATAACGGGAAAGGCCTGGTGGATGGCGAAGTGGGCGGCGTCCAGAACGATTTCGGCGTGGCTTTGGTGGGTTCCAAGGTGGGATTCGGGGTGGGTAACCCGGATACGACGCTGACTTCGATAAAGTCGATAAACAACAACGTCTGGCATCAAATCGTGGTAACACGCGAGGCCGGCAGTGGAGTCATGCGCATATATATCGATGGAGCTTTGGACAATAGCAGGACGGGGCCGACGGGGCCACGCACGGCGCCCTCGAACCTGCGGATCGGCTCCCTGCAAACCGGAGTCAATTTTCTTGCCGGCAGCATATCGGATGTGACCATGTACAACCAGGTGTTGGTCCCGGAGCAGGTGGCGACCCTTTACGGTGCCGCGACGGGACTGTTTTACAACGTTACGCTGGCCGGCCACTGGAACGGTACCAACATGGTGTTGAGCTGGCCGGGTAACGGCAAGTTGCTGGAAGCCCCCAGTCTTACGGGACCATGGATCACAAACAATTTATCATCTCCTGTAATCTTTGCACCGGATCAAACGCAACGGTTTTACCGGGTTCAAACGCAATAGTTCCCGGCAATCAGGGATTCTGCACTATGCAACGTTGCCATATGACTTTAAAAGCCGGTCTGTCTATGTTGGCACGTAGCTTTTCCATGGCATCAGAAGCAGACGATGTGTTCCTTCATTCCGCCTGGCGGCCGGCCCGTGCGCCGGATGTGCCGCAGGAGACTGGAGAACTCTCATCGGTTGGGGTTGATGATCATGAATGGGTGCCGGCGGTGGTGCCGGGCAGGGTGCTTACTTCCTATGAAAAGGCCGGACTGAAAGTCGATCCATTTCACAGCGACACTATGCAGGATCTGTCACAGGACTACTATAACGTTGATTACTGGTAATGTTGCGAGTTTGAGATTCCATCGGATCTGGCAGGGCAACGCAATTGACCGAATCTGGACGGGGTTCACTGGAAGGCGGAAATATTCCTGAACGGTTCAAATGTCGGTGACCGCGGCAGCGCCTTCCGGAGAGGTAAATATGATATTGCCGCAGTATCCGGTGGATACCTTTACCCGCGGATGGGGTAGTAAAACAACGCAATCAGACGGGTTGAAGCTGGTTCCGTTCGCTGAAGAACTTAATCAGGAACTGCTTTATGTTGGAAACCTCGCAGCCGGCAACTATCGGTTGCTCATGGATGGCCAGTCCATTGCCGACCTGACCGCTGAAACGTTTCCGTTCGGCATCAATATGGCGGAACTGACCAATACTCCGCAGTATCAGCAGGCTGACCAGGTGCTGTTCCTGAACGAAGAGCGTTTTGGAATTGCGCAGCACGTCCGCGATTATGCCTGGATGCATTTTACTTGCTTTCAGGACAGAGGCTGCTTTTCGCCGGCAATCGGACAGCACGGGATGTGGTTAAAGGTGATATGACTGACAATATTTTCGTAAAAGGCAACTGAGGAAACCGTTATTAGGCTCGTTTCCCGTCCATCCGAAACGCTTCAGGATGAAATGAATCTCTTGACTAAATCAATTTATGTAATTAATAAACAGGTTGAACATACGATTAAACTGGTGAAGGACAATTAATTTATGGTGACTGGCTCCATATACTGGAAGGTTCAGATGACTGCGGTCGTTTCGTCGATGCTACTGCTGCTTGTCGGAACAGCCCGGGCGGAACGGACCGCCTATTTCGTAGATGGCTATCATGGCGGCATTTACGGCCATTATCCCATGTGGCAGGCCCGCTTCATGCTGGATAATCTGAACAAATATCCGCAATGGAAGATCAATCTGGAGATCGAGCCGGAAACCTGGGATGTGGTGAAGGAAAACGATCCCGACAACTATGAAGCCCTTCGGAAATACTATGCGGATACCGGACGTTTCGGACGAATTGAGTTTGTAAATCCGGCTTACGCCCAACCTTACTGTTACAATATTTCCGGCGAGAGCATAATTCGGCAGTTCAGCTATGGGATGGCGAAGATTCGGGAACATTTTCCGGAGGCTGCTTTCCTTACGTATTCATCGGAAGAGCCCTGTTTTACCGGGAGCCTGCCGCAGATTCTGAAGGGCTTGGGCTATAAATATGCGGTCATGCGCAATCCGGATACCTGCTGGGGCGGATATACCGCCGGGTTCGGGCAGGATCTGGTGAATTGGATCGGCCCGGACGGAACCTCGATTCCGACGGTGCCGCGCTATGCCTGTGAAAAGCTGAAGGAGAGCACGGCCTGGCAGACGACTTCGTACGCGAATTCTGAAGCGTTTATCCAGGACTGTTTCAATGATAGCGTAAAATTTCCGGTGGGCATGTGCCTGCAGGATGCCGGATGGAAGCACGGGCCGTGGCTGGAAAATGCGATCAAGGATTTTTACCGTCCGTCGGAATATGTGGTTTGGACAGACTATATTGAAGAAATCAAAGACCACGTTCAGGTTAAGGATTGGAAGGTTTCCGAGGAAGACATAAAGCCGGGGCTGGTTTGGGGCGCGCAGGTGCTGCAGAAAATGGCGCAGAAGGTCCGTGTCTCTGAAAACAGAATGATCATGGCGGAAAAGGCGTCGGCGTTCAATGCGGTGTTTAACGGCGGCGAATGGTCGAAATCCGGTTTTGCCGAAGCATGGCGGACGCTGATGCTGGCGCAGCATCATGATTGCTGGATTGTTCCGTACAACAACCGCAGTGGAGAGACCTTTGCGGTCAAAGCAAGCCGCTGGACAGCTGCATCGGATACGTTTGCCGGGCAGGAGATCCTGAAGCTGTTTCCTTCCTCCTCCGACGATGGTTCGAAAGCGCGCAGTGTGCGGGTATTCAATATGCTCGGAATTACGCGAACCGATCGGGTGGAGCTGGCTTTGCCGGGGTGGACCGCAGGTAATGTCGGCGTGTATACGGCAGACGGTGAACTACTGGAATCCCAATGGCTGAAGTCCGATGGGGAAAGCCCTAAACTCTGTTTTGATGCAACCGCGCCCGGAATGGGCTATGCCACTTTTTTGCTGAAGGAAGAAAATGTGCCGGTGCAGCAGCCGGCGGTGAAGAAACTGCCGAACGGAAGCCTCTTGGTTGATACCGACTTTTATACGGTTAAGTTCGATCCGGCCCGCGGCGGTGCGATTACCGGGCTGACGGCCAAAAAGCTGGGGAACCGCTCTTTGATTGAAAACGGCGGTGCGCTGAATGATCTGCGCGGCTTTTTTTATGAGAAAGATCGCTTTATTCAGCTTTCGGATTCCAGGGCCGACATTTCGGTGGTGGAAGACGGTCCGCTTTTTGTGCGGGTGCAGATCGATGGCCGGCTTGATAAACATCGGGTGAGACAGCTCGTCGATATTCCAAAAACGCAGCCGCGTATTGATTTTTCGCTGCAGATTGATTGGGACGGGAAACCGGGCATCGGGGAATATGATCAGCGGAGCAACTATCGGCGCCAAGACCATAGGAAGGCATTCTATAACGATGAATTTAAACTGCACCTCCGTTTCCCATTGAAGGGGATGGATGGGAAGCTGTTCAAAAATGCGCCGTTTAATGTCTGTGAGAGCCGACTGGAAAATACGGTTTATGACCGATGGGATGCCATTAAACACAATGTAATCCTGAACTGGGTAGACGTACAGGACCAGGGCGGTACTGCCGGCGTGGCATTGTTTTCGGATCACACCACCAGCTATCTGCAGACGGATAAACTGCCGTTGGGGCTGACGGTTCAGTTTGTTGGAAAAGCGCTGTGGGGAAAGAACTATACATTGGATGGTCCGACCCGGATGAATTATGCGCTGCTGCCGCATTCCGGAACGTGGGAAGAGGCCGGTGTGGCGGCTGCGAGTGATGCATGGAATGAACCGATGATTGCCCGGCTATGCAATACGGTCGGCGGAGATAATTCAAAATCGTTGCTGGAAACGTCCGATCCCAATCTGGCGCTTACCTCAGCCGTAATGGACGGGAACGATTTGATCGTCCGCTTTTTCAACGTTTCATCTAAAAACAATCGGCAGGGAATTCGTTGGGGTTTCCCGGTTAAACATGTTGAACGTGTCGACTTGAATGGAAACTCCGTGGAGGATCTTTCCCTGGCGCAGGATTCCGAGGGGAGGAATGTAACGGTGTTGTCCATTCCGCAGTTTGGATTCAGAACACTGAAGGTAACTAGAGCAGGGGCAGAATAAGATGACTGAACGATTTAATACATGCGCTCTTCTAATTTTGGCCGGAACCATCGGCTCAAGCGGCCTGGGTTTGGCGGCAGAACCGGCTTCATACGTGAACCCGTTTATCGGCTCCAGCACCAGTGCGGATGCGGCCGGCGTTTATCATGGCCTGGGCAAAACCTTTCCCGGAGCGGCGACACCGTTCGGACTGGTGCAGGTCAGCCCGAATACGATTACCGGCGGCGACAACGGCTCGGGCTACAGCTATGAACACACCAGCATTGAAGGCTTTGCGCTGACGCAGATGAGCGGGATCGGCTGGAACGGGGATCTGGGTAATTTTCTGGTCATGCCTGCGGTCGGGGAACTGAAAACGTCCGCAGGCACGGCAAAAAATCCGGATAGCGGTTATCGTTCCCGCTTTTCAAAAGATACGGAGCAGGCGTCGGCGGGCTATTATTCAGTGGTGCTCGACGATTATAAAGTGAAAGCCGAAATGACGGCATCCACGCACTGCGGCATGTTTCGTTTCACTTTTCCGGAAAATGAAAAATCGCGCATTCAGATCGATCTGGCCCGGCGGGTGGGCGGCACCTCGATTCGGCAATCCGTAAAAGTGGTTGATGAGCATACGATTGCCGGTTGGATGGAATGTCCGCCGGAAGGCGGCGGCTGGGGGAACGGATTGGGTAAATCCGACTATACCGTCTATTTCTATGCGCAGTTCAACAAACCGCTGAAGGATTACGGCGTCTGGAGCGCCGACATTCCGCAGGATTGGGTGCGGAAGCTGGATGAAGTCACCAGCGCGCGCTATCAGGCGGTTGTTGCAAACGCAACGGTGGAACACGGGATTGCAGAAAAAGAAGGGGCGCATCTGGGTTTCTTCGCCGAATTCCCGACGCATGCCGACGAGCCGCTGATGCTGAAGGTGGGAATTTCATTTGTAGGGCTCGACGGTGCAAAACTGAATCTGGAGTCGGAAATCAGCGGTTGGAACTTTGATGAGGTCCGCGCTCAGGCCGTCGATGCGTGGAACGATGCATTCAACAAGCTTTCCGTCAAAGGCGGAACAGACGATCAGAAATCCATTTTCTACACGGCGCTTTATCACACCATGATTGATCCACGGACGTTTGAAGATGTGGACAAACGATATATCGGCGGGGATAAAAAAGCCCATGTTGCTGAGCACTTTACCAAACGGACCATCTTCAGCGGCTGGGACGTTTTCCGCAGTCAGTTTCCGTTGCAGACCTTGATCAACCCTTCGGTTGTGAACGATATGCTGAACTCGTTGGTTACATTGGCGGATGAAAGCGGCCGGGGCTATCTGGAGCGTTGGGAACTGCTCAATGCCTACAGTGCCTGCATGATCGGCAATCCGGCGGTTTCCGTTCTGGCGGATGCGTATGCCAAGGGCATTCGGGAGTATGATGTGGAAAAAGCCTATCAGGCGGCGCTGAAGACCTGCGAACACAGTGGTAATGAAAAACTCGGGTTCCGGGTGCGGGCCGACGCGAAGGATTCCGATAGCGCGGGCTATGCCATCAACGAGTTTTCCATCTCCAATACACTGGAGCTTAGCTATACCGAATGGTGCATGGCGCAACTGGCCAAAGCGCTTGGGAAACAGGCGGATTATGAAAAGTACATGAAGCTATCGCAGAGCTATCACAACGTCTTTGATCCGCAGGTGGGCTGGTTCCGGGCCAGGAACAAGGACGGGAGCTGGAAGAAATGGCCGGAAAAAGGGCGGCTGCAGGACGGTTTCGGAACCGTGGAGAGCAATCCTTATCAGCAGGGCTGGTTTGTTCCGCACGATGTGGACGGCATGGTGGAGCTGATGGGCGGCCGGGAAAAGACGCTGGCCGACCTGACGGAGTTCTTCGAAAAGGTTCCCGAAAACATGATGTGGAACGACTATTACAACCACGCCAACGAGCCGGTACATCATGTGCCGTTCCTCTTCAATCGGATGGGCGCGCCCTGGCTGACGCAGAAATGGACGCGGGAAATCTGTCGTCGTGCTTATAAGAACAAGGTGGAAGGACTGGTTGGAAACGAAGACGTAGGCCAGATGTCCGCCTGGTATGTGCTGGCGGCGATCGGGCTGCACCCGGTCTGTCCGGGCGATCTGCGCTATGAAATCACCAGTCCGGTCTTTGACGAGATAACACTGCGTCTGGATCCGAAATATGCCTCGGGAAAAACCTTTGTGATCAAGGCCGCAAAAAATTCGGACAACAATATCTACATCCAGAAGGCCTTGCTGAACGGAGCACCTCTTAATCGATGCTGGCTCAATCATGACGAGATCGTCGCCGGCGGGGTGCTTGAACTTGAAATGGGGCCTCAGCCCAATATGCAATGGGGATTGGGGAAATCACTTATCGGAGACTCTTGATGAAAATGGACTCTCAAAATCAGCATGTAGAAGACAGCAACGAACAAGGTATGGGGTGGATTTGGAAATACGCAGAATGATAGGAGGAGATATTCGATGAGCAGATTTGGAGCGACAAATTTGATACGAAAACAGCGGACCATCAAATGGTGGTCGGCAGCGCTCATTTTAACCCAGGCTCTGTGCCTCTCGGTCTATGCCGGCGTTACGACCTATTCCGATCCGCCTAATGCGGTGGAGAGCGCGGTCTTTTCGCTGTCTGTGGATGGGACTCCGGTTACGGTCATGGACTATATGGATTATCATTATGCGCATTTTGCTTTTAATGAAACCATTAGCGTGACGGTCAGCGCGCCGGAGGGAATCTCCAGTTACCGAATCAGCCCCTTGAGCCTGGGTATTCAGGGAGAGGTCAACGGAGGAACCAACCTGACCTTTTCCCTGACGCAGGCCCCGGACACCAACAGTACCCCGCGGTATCTCGTCCTGCAGATCAATGATCTGGAAAAGCTGGTTCTGCTTTGCGATCCACCTGAAACCGATGTTCCTCCCGCGAGCGGCACCGGCATTTTCAATGTCGTCACGGGATACGGGGCCGACAATACGGGCGCAACCTATGCGCAACCGGCCATCCAGAGTGCTGTGGATGCCGCCAGCAGTTACGGAACAGCCTCCCGTCCGGGAATTGTGTTCGTTCCGCCGGGGCTTTACAAAGTCCGCGCCAATCTCCTGCTCAAGGATAACGTGGATTTTTATCTGGCTCCGGGTGCCGTGCTCAAAGCCGATGAGCAGATCGAAAACTATACGGTGAGTCGCTTCGGCACGATTGGTCCGGTACTGGTGGTGGACGACGCCAGGAATGTAACCATTCGCGGCCGGGGAGAAGTGGATGCCTCCGGCATCACACTGATGGATCTCCTGAGCCGGACGCCGCCCGTATTCCTCACCCAGAGTCGTGCGCACCCCCGCCGATCTATCATCGTAACCTGTGCGAACGAATTCAACCGCGGCACCTCACGCAACGTGGTCATTAACGGCATCCTGTGCAAAGACGCCACGGGCTGGTCGGTTGAGCTGAGAAAAACCCTGGGTGTGCATGCACAGAATATAAAGGTGCTGAACCACAAAAACATCAACTGGAAGATCCAGAATGACGGAATCAATGTCTGCTCTTCTTCCGATGCGCTGGTCAACCAGTGTTTCGTGATGACCATCGATGATGCCGGTTGCTCCAAGGCCTCGAATGCGGTGATGGGTTCAATGGATAACGTCCGGTATTTCAATGACGTCTTTTGGACCTGGGCCGCAGGTGTAAAATGCGGGATGCAGAATAATCATCCCATGAACGGCGTTGTCTTTCGCAATATCGACATCATTCACTGCCGTCGTGCTATTGCGCTGGACACCAAGACCTCACAGGATATGGGAAAGACCATTCCCATTGAGAACGTCCTCTTCGACCAAATCCGGAACGAGGAAATTGAAGGACACTGGAGTATCGCCAATTATGATGCTATCGAGTTTATCCTCGAAGACGCCCCGGTAAACAACGTCACCATCCGCAACTTTACCTGTCCACAAAACAGACCGCTGCGGTGTAGACCCAATTATCCAGCCGACTACATCACGTTCATCAACTGTATCATGGATTCCGAGCTCATAACGGATCCCTCGCAGGTGACTCTGGCGGGCAAGCAGCCCATCAACAATCTGGTCTTTACCAATACTAACCCTAAATGATCATGAGCGGACCGCCCGGCGCTAGATCCCTGCCTCATTAAAACCGCGATCCTGTTGCAGGGCCGCTACATGCAGGCGCTGCTGGATGCGTAGGAACAGTGCGGATGGTATCTTTACGACTATGCCCGCCAGCCTTGGAAAACCCGGTATTGTGTGCGGGAGGTGATGAGTCGGCTTTACAACGCGACGGAAAAAGGGTTTCCAGGGGATGAGGATCAAGGTGGCCTCTCGTCCTGGTGTGTATTGAGTGCGCTGGACATCTACAGCGTCTGTCCGGGAACGGATCAATATGTCATCGGAAGCCCGATGTTTGAAAAGGCCTCGATTGCATTGGAGAACGGATCCATCTTTAAGATCGATGCCATTGATAATGGTCAGGGAAATGTCTACATTCTATCAGTCGATTTTAATGGACACACGTTGACCCGTAGCTGGATTACCTACGATGAGATCATGAAAGGCGGAGTCCTGAAGTTTAATATGGGGGGCAACCGAACAAGACACGCGGGATTAACGATGCGGATTTTCCGTTTTCCCTTACTACCCCTTGACGGAGTGCCGAATGACATGGCGGTGAAGAATCAGACAATAAACCAACGCAGCGAATTCCACAGAAATGGAAACGGGAGAAGATAGGCATGCATAATAGAAAACTGTTCTTTTGGGCGCTCACTTCGGCATTGGCCGGATTTCTTTTTGGGTTCGACACTATTGTGATTTCCGGGGCGGAACAGCGGATCCAGACGCTGTGGGAACTGGATTCCTTCATGCACGGATTAACGATGAGCGCCGCGTTGTGGGGAACGGTGCTGGGCGCGTTGATCGGCGGATGGCCGACCGAACGCTTCGGCCGCCGGAAAACGCAACTGTGCATCGGTATCCTGTATTTTGTTTCGGCTTTGGGATCGGGGTTTGCTCCCAACGCCACGTTGTTCATGATTTCGCGCTTCATCGGCGGCGTGGGGGTGGGAGTTGCCACGGTGGCCTCGCCGCTCTACATTTCCGAAATCGCTCCGGCCGCCCGGCGGGGCCGTCTGGCCGGATTGTTCCAGTTCAATATCGTCTTCGGGATTCTGGTGGCGTTTGTTTCCAACTTTTTCCTGGGTAAATATCTGGATGCAAGCATTGCCTGGCGCTGGATGATGGGGATCGAGGCCCTGCCGGCGCTGATCTATTCGATGAGCTGCATCACCTTGCCGGAAAGCCCGCGCTGGTTGATCACGCACGCCGGCAAGCGCAACGAGGGGATCGCTGTTTTCCGTCGAATCAATCCCGGAATGTCGGAACAGCAGCTTAATGAATTGGCCGACAGCGTCGAGCAGAGCCTCGGTGACCGTGCGACCGCGAAAAAATTCTTCACGGCCCGGCTTAAAACCCCCATTCTACTGGCCTTCCTCATTGCATTCTTCAACCAGCTTTCCGGGATCAATGCGATCCTCTACTTTGCGCCGCGTATTTTCGAATGGACGGGATTGGGCGAGCAGGCCGCCCTGCTGCAGTCCGTTGGAATCGGGATCACGAACCTCGTCTTTACCTATGTCGGCCTGTGGTTGATCGACCGGGTGGGGCGGCGCACCCTGCTCTTCATCGGGTCGTTCGGCTACATTGCATCCCTCGGGCTTTGTACCTGGGCGTTCAAGTCGGAAAGCTTTGCCATTGTGCCGTTCTGTATCTTTGCCTTTATCGCGGCGCATGCCGTCGGGCAGGGCGCCGTGATCTGGGTGTTCATTTCGGAAATCTTCCCCAACCGCAACCGGGCGGCGGGACAGACGCTGGGCTGCTTTACCCACTGGTTCTTCGCGGCTGCTCTAACCTTGGTCTTTCCGAAGATGGCGGAGTCGCTCCCGCCGGCATCCATTTTCGGATTCTTCTGCTTCATGATGGTGCTGCAGCTCGTCTGGGTGAAAACCATGGTTCCGGAAACCAAGGGCATTGCGCTGGAGGAGATGGAGCAGGCGATGGGGGTCTAGAGCAAATAACGATTGAAACGCCGTCTGGAGGGACAGTGTTCTCGCTGTCCACTTCCATCAGTAGACGATCCTGCATGAAACGCGTGACCTGCTTTAGCCGCAACCGGGCGGCAGGGTTGCCGGTGGGTTGCTTTGCCCTCGTCTTCAGCGCTAATTCTTTTTGAGCTTCAGTGTGCAGATTTCAAACGGACGCAACGGTCGCATGAAGGTCTCGCCTGCGGCAAACGAACCGGCAATGCCCTGCGTCTCCTCGAGCAGGTTGACTTCTTCAACGACACAGTCCAGCTTAACCGTCAATTCCGCAGAGGTGGAGCGGCCTTTGCATTCGTAAAAGCGAATAATCAGGTCGTCGCTGTCCTCGGCCTTTTTCAGGGTTTCCAGCCGAACGCTTTCGCCGACGACCCGAACGGGAAAATCCAGCGCGGCTTCGCCGGGCAGAATCCAGCGCGGCTGGTTGAAGGCCGCCGCCCTTTCGACAACCCCGCTGCGGTTGAGCGACCCGGCATGCGGCTGAATCGCATAGCGGAACTCATGCGTTCCGATATCGGCGTTGCGGTCGGGATAGTCCGGGGAGCGCAACAGCGTCATGGAAAGGGTTTGCCCTTTGACCTTGTAGCCATATTTGCAGTCGTTGAGCAGCGCGACGCCAAAATCCTCGTCCGACAAATCGGCGAACTCATGCGCCGCGACCTCGAACTGCGCCAGGTCCTGGGACGTATTGTCGAAGGTGTTCCTTTTCAACAGGCCGAACTGGATATGAAAGCTTGCCGTCGAAGCCTGCACCGTCGTTGGAAGATGGACCCGCAGCATGCGGTGTTTTTCGTTCCAGTCCACCTTGCATTCGACTTCAAGCACGGCTCGGTGGTTAGGCAGGATGATCCGCTGCGAAACAATGGAATTCCCGACCGCCAATGGTATCGTCAGAATCTGGGCGACTTCCCCTTTCTCGTAGAGAACCTCACCGTTGCATTGCGCGGTTTCCAAGAGACTGTTGGGGTAGAACGGATCTACGTCCCACGCATCCCATCGGGTCGGGTGGTCGGCGTACAGGGCCAGCTCGTTTCCCTTTTCGTTCTCGATAAATACGCGGCCGCTGGTTTTATCCTGTGCAAACACCACTTCCGCGTTGGCATTGATCCGATACAGCACCCAATCGTTTTCAAGCGTCAGCGGGAAATCCGCCGGTGTCAGACGCTGTTCAACGACAGGCGTGGCCGCTTCTTCCGTCTCTTGCAACAACACGGTTGAGAGTCCGGGCTGGTCGATGCGAACCCAGGTTTCGTCGCCGACGACCTGGGTGGCCAATACCTGGCCCTGTTGTGCAACGGCGCGTCTCGATGTCCCGGTCAGACGGACAAGGTCATCCCGCATGAAATTCAACGAGTTCACCACGGTCCAGTTAGAAGCGGCCTCGTGTTTCGTCCACGGCGCCCATAGGGCATCGAGTTCCGTTTCAATCCCGGTGTATTCATGCAGGGTGTCCGCTACCACCTCCGCGATGCAGCTTCCCGGCAGAATGTCGTGGAACTGGTGGACCATGAATTTTTTCCAAAGCAATTCGATTTCCGCCTGGGGATAGCGGTCCATGGACTGCATGGCGAACAGCATTTCCGTATCGCGAAGACGATGCTCGATACGCCGGTTTCCGGTCTTGATCCGGGATTGCGTCGTCAGCGTGCCGCGATGCATTTCCAGATAAAGCTCTCCATTCCAGCTCGGCAGTTCGTCGGCGTACTCTTCAAGCTCCTTGAAAAAGCCGTCGACTGTTCCGAATTTTACTTTCGGAGCTGCTTCGAGGTTTTCAAGCAGCAGGCCGTCTTCGATATGGCTCTCATGCGGTCCGCCGCCGCCATCACCGATCCCGAAGACCACCAGGGCTTTCGGTGCGATGTCCTTTTCAGGATATCCATTCCGGCCCTTGCATAGCCGCGACGGAATCAGCTCTTCATTGTAGTCGTTCGTAGGCGGCAGATGGGACAGGACTTTCGTGCCATCGATTCCCTGCCAGTGGAAGCTGGCGTAAGGAAACTGGTTGTAGCGGTTCCATGAAATCTTGGTGGTCATGAAATAAGGCGCTCGCACCTGCTGCAGCAGTTGCGGCAGGCAGGCCGAATATCCGAACACATCGGGCAGCCAGAGATGGTTGACGTCTACGCCGAATGTTGATTGGAAGTAGCGTTTTCCGTAAATCAACTGCCGAGCCAGGGCTTCGCCGCCGGTAATATTGCAGTCGGCCTCCACCCACATGGCGCCGAGGCATTCCCATCGACCGGCTCGAACCTGCTCTTTGATCTGTTCAAAGAGGGTGGGGTAATGCTGTTCCATCCAGGCATAGTGATGTGGTGAACTCGCCCCGAAGACATACCCCGGATAACGATTGATATGAGCCAGCTGACTCGAAAACGTTCGCGCGCATTTGCGGATCGACTCTTCCATCCGCCAAAGCCAGGCCGTATCGATGTGTGCATGCCCGGTTGCCGTATACGTCAGCTCCGTTGCATGGGCCGGATCATTCAGGCATGCCGCCACCCGTTCGCCGCTGCCGGCAACATCGTCCGTTTCGTAGGCATCGATTGCTTTATTCAGCTCTCGAACCAGTTTGGCCCGGCGCATCGACTCTTCCGGAAGCGACCGTAGCTGGTCGAGCAGGAGGTTGCCCCGCCGAAACAGTGCGGCGCGCACGGGATCGATGGCCACCAGCCGGGCTTCCAGAACCCGGGCTACATGTGCCGGTCCGGAATCTTCCGCCTTTATCTTCCGCAGGGCCGATTCATGCTCTCGGACGGCGTGATACAATCCAAAAATCGACGTTGCGACCGCTTCGCCATAGATCGTGAAACCGGATCCGGTACAAAGAGCTTCCGGGAGCGGATAGCGGTCCCTGACCATTCGGGGATCGAAGACCGACCCGTTCGTTAAACCATAGACCGGTGTTCCGTCCGCGCCATACAACAGCAGCTCGCCGCCGATGTTCACAAGCAGGGATACCGGCAGGTCCCATTCCGCCGGAACGGAGCCTTCTATTTTAAACCAGGCAATCGAGTTGTTGCTTCCCCACTCATCGCCTTCGGCGACAGGATGGTATTCAAGCTTCGCCGCTTCCTCCAGAGAAAGAAACGATCCGGAATGCGCACAGCCCAGCTGCAGCGGAACCTGTTGAACATATTGATCCGACGCGACGCGCTTCAGCCATTTTTCAATCCGCTCGATGCGGTGTAATACCCATTCATTATTCATGTAAAACCTATCCCGTTTTCATATGCCTGAAGATTGGAGAAAGGGCAGGGAAAGCACCATCACCAATTCAGGTAATTCCAGAAAAAGTCCTTGTTCACGGCTGCGGGCGGAACGCCATTGGTGGATACATAATTGGCAAAGATGGGATTGAGAATCCAGGGATTATCGCCTGGAGCCAATATCCTTCCACCCGAGCTGGCCTGCTGAAAGGCGAAGGTGGCGATCGCCGTTCCGTTGCTTTGCATGACTTCGCAGGCTTTGCCGAGGAATTGCGTGTCGTACCAGGGCATGGCTTCAAGAAATGCATTCCACTCGGTTTCGGAGACGGAATTGGTAATGGCCAGATTGATGTAGTCGCGGACGATCATGTTCCCGGCGTATCCATACTGAATTGCAAAATCCGAGCCCGTCGTCCACGTGTCGAGAGGGTAACCGAGGTTCTGCTTGTATTTCCAGACCAGGGAAAACTCGGTCACGATGGCCGGTTTGGTAGGCATGGTTTGCCGGAGGAAATCATAGCTGGCCTGGAACTGACTCAAATCATCCGCATGGATGTGGAAGTTTACGCCGGTCAGGCGGTTCTCGCTCTCGATCCACGATAATAGCGCGGGTACAACCGGACGCACCCGCACGTTGGAGTCGTAAAGGCGTGTAAACCCGCCGGAATAGAGCGGTAACGGGGCACTTTCGGGCGTCGTGTAACCCTGCGCCGAAACATGGTCAACGAGTCGTTGGAGAAACCGGACCATGGGAATAACGCCATTGGTTCCGGGCAGCAGGTCGTCAGGATGGGTGTCGATCATGACCTCGTTGACGGTTTCAAGTGCCGATACCATTCCATCGAGTTCGCCCATTAGATCATCCACCCACTGGAAACACTCGGCTTCGTAGGCGGTATCAGGCGCCGGCACGCGGTAGGCATCGTTGTCGAAATTCCACTTGAGGCAGAGGAGCAGTTTCCGGCCGGAACGCACCGCCTTCCTGACGGCTTCGAGATCCGTGTCGTTCGCCAGATTCCGCGATCCGTTGAGAAACGGCTTGATCGCAAAGAACGTGCGCACCCACTCCGAACGGCTCTGCTCCAGCAGCGGTATCTCCAGCGCGCGACCGGACTCGTTTACATTGGCACCGAGGGTCATACCGCTAGCATCGGGCGCCGTGCGGAAGAACGCGGCCGCGGAGTCGGCCGGGTTGGTTACCACCACCCGGCTTCCTGAACCCTCGATACGCCCGGAGACATTGCTCCAGTTGTCCGTGGCCAGATTTTCGCAGCGTTCCAGTCGATAGTCTTCGCCACGTTCCCCATACCACGCAACTTCGATAGAAGATGTATTTGCCTCGTTGAGCGTTGCCTGCCCGGGGGATGAATAGGTCGCCATGTACGAAAAGGATAGCAGTCCAAACTGGTCGCTGGCCCCACTCGTACTCCCATTGGAGATTCGCAGGGTCGTGCCGACGGGAGAAGCCAGCGCACTGGAAAATGCGATCGAGCCGCCGCCCGAAGACTGTGCCCACACGAGTCGGTTCGAGGCATAGCTTACGGTCCCGTTGGAGGTGGAAGCCTGCGGGTCGGCAGCAAAGCCATCAATGACGATCGTCGAAGTCCCTCCCGCCGCCTCCAGACCGCACAGCCCGCCATATCCGCCTTTTGCGGCATCTGTGGAAATATGGAAGTCGACCGCTTCCGAGGTGGTGCCGTTGTTGTTGATGGACCGGGTGAATCCCAGCTCATTCACGCCGACGCCCAGATCGAGGTTTTTTAAGTAGTCGGTCGATATCTGTGCATTGTTGATTCCGTTCACTAAAGCCGAAAGATAAAAGCCGTCGTAGGCGACCGTATTGCCGTTGAACTGATACAAGGCCCTGAACGCATTCGTCGGATCAGGCAACACGAACCGGTTCACCGTCATGGTCACCGGAGAAGAGGACGAGCTATACGAAAAGGCAAAAAGTCCAAACTGGTCGTTGCCTCCGCTCGTACTCCCGTTGGAAATGCGCAGGGTTGTGCCGGCGGGAGAAGCCGCCGTATTGGAAAATGCGATCGAGCCGCCGCCCGAATACTGTGCCCACACGAGTCGGTTCGATGCGTAGCTTACGGTTCCGTTGGAGGTGGAAGCCTGCGGATCGGAAGCAAAGCCATCAATAACGATCGTCGACGCGGCGCCCCGAACCTCAAGGCCGGACAATCCGATATACCCGTTTTTTGAGGTTGCCGGGGAAACATAAAGATCGACCGCTTCCTCGGTAGCGCCATCGTTGTTGATGGATCGGGAGAATCCCAGCGTATCTACGCCGACGCCCGCGGCCCAGTCCCTCAGGTAGTCGGTTGAGATCCGGGCATTGCTGACTCCGTTCGATAAGGCCGAAAGATAAAAGCCTTCATAGGCGACGGTATTACCATTATAGCGATTCAGCACCTTGGATGCATCCGACGGATCAAGCGTCAGGAACCGGTCTGTCGTCACGTTGACGTCGTAGGCCATCGCGCCGGCAACAAAGCCGAGGCTTGCTAATACCATAGAAAAACATGTTTTCATATTACCGATCATTCGTATTAGCCCTGATCGATCATACTGCTTTCTATCATGCATTCCAATATTACGTGCAGTTATGCGAGTCAGATGCCAGTCACGCAGGCAACCTGTCCGCCATCGCGTTTCTTCACGGGGATTAAACTTGACGTCAAGGGGCAACATAGGCGTTGCCCCCTCTAGGTCAGATTATTAGTCCAGTTTCTCGGCAAGAACTTTCATATAGTATCCGCCGACAACGCTTCTGGCCTTAAAGCCGGTTTTGCGTCCGCTCACCGTGTCATGCCAGTCGCTCAGCGGAACGCGATCCCGGGTTTTGCGGGCAAACTTATGAACCGGCGCGACGAGCGCTTCGAAGTCATCCTCGGAGTCCGCCAGTGTTGCCGTCCACATGATCCAGTCGGATTTAGTGTAGGTTCTGCGGTTGTCCAGCGGCAGACCGAAGGCATTCTGCATGTCGAGGTAGTAGGCTACTTCTTTGGTGTAGACTTCCTTCGGGAAAATATCCAGGCCCATGATCTTATCCCAGACCAGGTTATACTTCTGGCTCCAGGTGTTTTTATCATTGAATGTCAGGGCATAGTGATCGCCATCGTCGGCCAGTTCCATCCAGTCGCGCGCCATTTTGCGCGCCATGGCCGTATACTTCTGCGCAACCTCTGTTTCACCGCGCATGTCAGCCATCATGCCATAACAGGCGATGCCGACGATGGCTTTAACGGACAGGTTGGCGTTGCGGGCAAAGTGCCCCGCAAAGTCGTCGGTGCAGAGCTGGTTGGCCGGATCGAAGCCCTCAGTTTCAAGATACTTCGTCCAGAGGGTCAGCAGGTCCCAATGCTGGTCGGCATAGTCCGTATTTCCTTCCATGAAGGATATGGCGGCGGACAGAATCACCATGTTGCCGGACTCTTCGACCGGCATATCCCCGCCGTAGGTCTGGCCATTGGCCAGCGGATAGGTTCCCAGGTCATGTGCGGCGAAGGGCTTGGTCCATTTTCCACTGGCGCTGTAATAGAAGATGCCGTTCAGCATGCCTTTCAGCAGATCCGGATTGTAGGCGAGGAACAACGGCGCGGAAGGGTAGGTGACATCCACCGTATTGATCGACCCGTTACTGTTGTTTTCCTTGGACAGGAAGAGGATTTCCCCGTCCGGGCTTTCCACCAGTTTGTGTGCGGATATGGCCTGGCGATAGGCGAGTACGCAGAGTTCGGCATATTCTTCGCCGCCGGCTTTGCGGGCATCCTTGTAAATCCGCTTGTCAGTGTCCTGGCATTGTTTAATCACGGATTCATAATCCGCATAGGCCTTGGTGAGTTCCTTGAGGATGGAACCGTTGCCATCCCTGTTCCACCAGGGTTTCAGATTCTGGCCGAAATACTGAATGGAATAGATATCGTCATACGCGAGCATCAGCATGGCTTCCTTGCTGCTGCGGCCGACCTGGTTAAGGTCATAGACCGTATTCAGCATCAGGCTTCTGCCTTCCAGGGTCTGGCTGCCTGATTTGATGTCAAACGGCGTAAACGCGGCATCGGCTCCGGTAAGGGTCTGGGTGATTCCCTCGTCCTGCGGCACGGCGGCATATACGTAGCCCCAGTCTATACGCAGATCATCCCCGCGTTTTTTGAGGATTGGCTGTTCTACGGTACCCGCCTTCAGGATGCTCAGGTTGCCGGTGCTGGTCTGTTCCGCCGTGACCAGCTGCGAGTTCTGGTTGACGGCGAGGTCGGAGGATACGCCGAGGTATACTTTTACATCATGCTTTTTCCGATCGTTCGATTTTACCTTGCATGTGATGTAGGAGACCGGGCGTGCCATGAGATCCAGATCCTCCAGTATCAGCGGCGATGTAAAGGTGAGGTCGAGATCAACCGGTCCGCAGGTGAAGGTGTAGAGCGTCCGGGTGGCCTTGATTTCCACGCTTTCCTGAACGGCCGGGAGGATTTGCGTATCGCGTTCTGACTTTAAAATGTTGCTCAGGCCGGCATCCAGGAAGGACTCGCCGCCGGTATCGATGCAGTGCATTGCAATCAGGTTTTTGCCCTTCTTCAGGCTGCGTGCCACCGCATCTTCCATCGGGAAGGCTTCCAGTTTGCCGTTGGCGGACTGCAGACCGAGCACCTGGGATCCGTTGATGTAGACGTATACATCGTCATCATGCCGGACGCGGAGCAGCAGTTTGTTGATCTGGCTGACATCTTTCAGTTCAAATTCCCGACGCACCCAGATTTCCCGGGTCTTCCAGGGCGTTCCGCCAAAGCCATCGCGATTGGTGAACGGCGCTTTTCCTTCGTTCCAGCCGGAGTCGTCGAATCCGTCCTCAAACCAGTCATCGGCCGGTTTTTTATTGGTATATTTTGCGGTGTAGGGCGCTTCCGCCGCAGCGTTCAGGACTACTTCCGTTTCCGGAACCGGCTGGCCCATGAAGTTGTAGACCTGGCCGTCAATCATGACATATCCCAGCAATGAATGCTCAACTCCGGTCCAGTGTTTGGTGGTTTCTGCACTCAGCTTATCGGTCATCGACCAAATGCTGAAGTAAGGATCATGCGTAATCAGCGGATACGCGGGGGCTTCTTTCATCTGTGCTTTTCCAACCGTGGCGGAAAGCAGGAACAACAGGGTATATCGTATAAGTCGCTTTGTTTTCATATGTGGCCTTTTGCTTATTTGTTTTCAGGTTACAAGGACGGCAAATAAGTTGCGCTTTTCCGCCGGAAAAGTCATGTAACCTGTTTAGGGGACAGGACTCCCGGGTTGTTTGTCTACTTGAGTTCGATGACCGTGTAGGAATGCGCTGGGAATGTATGCTTAAGTTGCTGTGAGCCTGCCGGAATAGCCAACCGGCTATACGCGGGGACGATTTTGTTCGGTTCCTGTTCGCTGTTTCGATCATCCAGCTCTCCTTGCAATGTCACCACTTCCGCAAACGGTCCATCCGGCACAAATCCATCGAGCTCGATGGCGGCCGTTACGTCCCGATCATCCAGGTTTACCACCTGCAGTGAAAGCATCTTTCCATCCTCGCTCCGGAGCGTCGTCACGTCCAACGCATTGTTGTCGCTCATCGCCCAGGATTCCACGCTCAGGGGCTGGTAGGCTTTCGAGGCCATCTGCGTCACGTAATAGGAGGGCTGTCCCCACACCTGCGACTGCGTCAGGAACAGCAGTCCCTGATCCCAACCGTTATCATTCTGGCGGTCGGGCTGCAGGCAGTTTGCCGCGCACAAAATCGGAACCTCGTGCTCCATCCGCTGAATCTCGTTGATTGCGTGCGCATGTCCCAGTGCCCGCCGCATGTGGTGGTTGTTGGCATTTTCCTCAAACACACATACCTTGAAGTCCGCACCGGTACCAAATCCTTCCAGTGCCGTGATAAAGCTGCGCATGCCCATCCCTTTGTCTATCCGGTCCGGATCGCGCGGTTCGTCGTTCCATATATGCACATCGAACCATACCGGTCGGTCGTTTGCCTTTGCAAACTTCAGGATTTCTTCGTGTGCGGCCAGACTACGGATGCGCGGTGCCCCGCCAAAGTCATAGGTATTATCGATGTACTCATTGAACGCAAACGCTCCGACCACCACGATGATATCGGGATCGCGCGCCCAGATGGCTCCGGCGATCTCCCTGAATCGTTCGACATAGTGTGCGTCAACCGTCTCCTCGTTGCCGATCTGGATATATTTAAGGGCATAGGGTGCTGCATGCCCGTCTGCCACGCGCTTTGCGCCCCATTCCGTGGTGGCCGCCCCCTTTACATATTCGATGAAGTCGGCCATGTCCTCGCCGGATTCCGCGATGTTGATGTCGGGTACATATTCGAATCCTGCCGCCTCGCAGAAATTCATGAAGTCAAAGATGCCCCAACCATTTGACGAATAGGGATACCACCAACCCTGGTAGGGCGGGCGCTCATCACGCGGCCCGATCATTTTTTTCCATCGGTATTCGGAGGCATTCGCCATGCACCCGCCATATCGCAGCACCGTCAATCCCTGCGCAATCAGCGCCTCCGCCACATCCCGTCGGACAGGCAGGCCCCTGAATCGTCCCCAGTCACCCGGCTGCAGGAGCGCATAATCCAGCAGTACGCTTCCCGGCTTTGTGAGGTAGATTCCGAAACGTCCGTCAGGATCTTCCTGCGCGCTCTCCAGCGCAAACGGAATGCGCTGCCAATCGCCGGCGCGGACCGATACCGTGGTTACACCATAGCGCCGGGCACCATCCCGACTTTCAATTGCCAGCTCCAGCTCCGTCGCCTTTTCCGCCTTCGCCCAGATCACACCTTCATAATCCCGCCCTTCGCGAAAACACATTCCGCGCCGGTTCAGGCCTGTGTTTGCCACACCGATGCGTCCCGTCCCTGAGGTAAACGTTATCCGTTGGCTCTGCCGGCCATTGAACAGGTCCCGGTCATCGATTGAAAGCGATCCCTTCGCATGTCCCCTGCGCGCGGCGGTCCACGTGCGGCTTACCGCATTGTCTCCTTCGATTCCCGCTTCATAGGCAAATGGAAGCGTCTTTTCACGTTCGGCCGCCTGTACCTCCAAATCCTTGAACTCCGGTCCGCAATTCCACGTGCGCAATCCGATCATTCCCGACTCCAACGGCGCCTCTCGGTCTATGTAATCGATACACTCCCTGCCGTTTACTTTGATCCGTACATGACCGCCGTCGAGTTTCGCTTCCAACGTTATCCATTCGCCCACCGGTACCGGACAGTCAACAGAGCGAAGCATGTTCCAGTCGTGCCGGTGCCGCCCAAACAACACCTGCTGACGTTCCGGATTCAGTGATATTTCATACCCGTTAAAATTATCCGCGCCCGAGCCCGAATCGCTCACGTGTGCAATCAATCCTGCTACTCCAGGAGATGCATCCTTGAAGCGCATCTTCACCGAGACCGCGCCCTTCGATAGAGGTTTCCCGCGAGCAAGAAGCTTGGCTCCCTGTGCCTGCGGTCCCTGCAGTATGCCATCCTTTACCGTCCATGCCACAGTGCTTTGCCTGATGTCGAATCGCGGGCCTTCATAGATAAAGCCTTCAAGCGGCATTGCTGGCGCCGGTTCCTCAAAACTCTCGCCGAAAACCATCTGACTGTCGATTCCTCCATAGACTTCATGGTTCACGTCTTCAAGGCAGGCTCCTAAGGTTAGCGGGCTGACGCGATTCAGCACCTTGCCGGCACGCACCAGAATCCGTCCCTCTACAGGTATTCTTTCTGAATTTCTTTCCGGCAGCCACACGGCAATGCTTCCTCCTCCGGGGCGATTATCCTGGCAGTAAAAGGGGATCGCCGTGAATTCCTCGGTCGTGCCTGCACCGGCCCTGATCACGTTCACTCCACCAAACAGGTCCGGCGCATATTGCAGATCCAGCGCACTTTGAGTTGGCAGCGCAATCTGGTGTGGATCCAGGTTGTCGTCCCGTTCCACGCAATAGACAATCGGGCCGGATTGCAGGGCAACCCGTCCACGGTCTGCTGCAACTGCCGGATTTGCGTAGACGCGGCGCGGCGACATCGGAAGTTCCAGCTCAATGGTGTCGCCCTTTTTCCAGGTCCGGCGCAGGGAGGCATAGCCTCGAACCATTTTTAGCTGTTTGACCGGCTCGCCGTTGATTTTTATCTGTACCTTGGAGGAGACCTCCGACGTATAAAGCTCCATCGGATTTTCGTGCCCGCGGGCCCAGCCGGGAATACGGATGTTTATCGGAAACGCCGTTTCCTTTTCCGGTTGCAGGGTGATGGATACGGCTCCGTTCCATGGATAGCGGGTCTGCTGGGCTATTTGCACTGAGGTGCCGCCCAGCGTGCATATCACCCGGCTGCCGATGAACAGGTTTACATATAGGCCTTCCGAATCGCAGGCATAGATCTGTTCCGGCAGCACTGAAACCATTTTCAGGAACATTGGGGGACAGCAGGGACATTCGTGCCATTTCCAACGGTGATGCTCATGGGTGGTCAGCGGGTTTTTGTAATAGTAATGCCGTCCGTCCTGCGAAACCCCGTTAATGATGTTATTATAAAGCACACGCTCAAATTCATCGATATAGCGGGCATCGCCGAAAAGCCGGTTCATGTTCAGGTGAAAAAATCCGGCGCCGATGGCCGCACAGGTTTCAAGATAGGCATCATTGGGCAGGACATAGTCCGGACCGAATTTTTCTTCGTGTGCATAGGCACCGACCCCGCCGGTAATGTGCAGTCGCTTTCCTGCCATGTTTTCCCAGAAGCGTTCGGCGGTGCTGATGTAGTCCGGATTCCGGTTGATCCGAGCGGCGGCAGCGGTTCCGGATGCCAGCAGGGTGGCCCGCACTGCATGGCCCTCCAGCGTATGCTGTTTGAAAACGGAAACTTGATCCTGTGCATAGGCACCCCAGCTCGGACGCGAGTCGCCATATTTCTGCTCACGCACCCAGGCCTGGCTTTCAGGCTCGTTTTGAGCCCATTGTTCCGTGGTCGGAAGTCCGCAGTGGTTTCCCCGGTTCTCAATCCAGAACTCGGCCAGTTCCAGAAAGTTGTTTTCGTCTGCTGGAAAGGAAAGCATTATCTTCAGGTCAGGCTCATCGTTGAAGAGTTGATACAGTTCAATCAATGCGGTTTCCGGAAGCGAGTGTGCCGGCACAAGATTCTTTTTCGGCGCCGGCCCTATGGTTTGGTGCATAAGTCCGGCCATTCGAACTGCAACGGAGAGCAACTCGGTTTTTCCGGTGGCTTTGTAATGGTGAACCCCGGCTTCCACCAAAGCTCCGGCATTGTAGATGTCGTGCTGCCATCGCAGGAAGCCGCCATTGAGCCCCCATTCGTGCCCCGGTTCCTGCAGTTGCGTGTAGGTCATGATATATCCGTCTGTCCGGACGGCCTGCGCTGCAGCGATCCGGGCGATGAGATCGTCCAGTCGTTTTTCAAGTGCTTCGTTTGGATAGTAAACAAGCAGGTCTGATGCGCCGCGAATCGTTTCGTAAATCAGTCCGTCAAACCATGGGAAGCCTTCATGTCCACCGTCCGCGCTGCCGGCCACGCGGTCAAAATTCCGGAATGCGCCGGCCTGCTCAAATTTATCCAGAACATCCGTCAGCGTGACATCGTTCCATGTCTTTAGCTTCGGGCTCCAGAACGGATCGTCAATTGTCACGGATTGCAGTGGGATCGGCGTCAGTTCATGGTTTTTTTCGGCAGCGGTCGCTGTATGACAGGAGACGACTAAGAGCGAAATGAATAGTGGTTTCAGTTTCATGTAATTCCCGGGGTTACTCAGGGGTGGTTGATTTGCGAATGATCAGTTCAGGAGGAAGAACTTTCTGAATACGCGACTCAGGGACCTGCGATGTATTCAGCAGGGTAAACAGCGTTCGAATGCATTCGGTCCCGAGGTCCTTTCTCGGCTGGGCGACCGTGGTCAGAGTCGGATTCATGTATTCCCCGAATTCCAGATCATCGTGCCCGGCGACCAGTACGTCCGATCCAACCTTGATTCCTTTCTGCTGCAGGGCAAAAATCACGCCCATGGCAATCCGGTCCGTGGCGCAGAAGATGGAGGCGGGGAGCGGGTTGTCCTTCAGGTAAGCCTCGATATTTTCAATGCCGAATTTCTGGTTGTCCACGCTCTCTTCGCTGTTTGATGTCGGAATCATCAGCGGGGTCAGTCCATGTTTAGTAACGGTCTCGAGATATCCCGTGCACCGCTCCTTGACGGCCAGGTTGGCGGTGGTGTGGACGCTTCCCAGATAGGCCGGAACGGTCTGTCGCTCAATCAGGTGTTCGGTAATCAGTCCGGCGCTTTTCCGGTTGTCGGTGATGACATAATGGCTATCCTCGCTCAGAAAGCAGTCAAAATGAACGAGCGGCATTTTTTGATCCAGGTATTCCCAAAGTGCGCTGTTGCTTGTGCCCGTTACAGGCGCGGCAATCATTCCGCAGATCCGCAGTGATTCAAAGCTGCGGATTATTTTTTCCTCTTCGCGGGGATCGCCGTGGGAGCATTGGCAGATCAACTGATAACCCTGCAGGGCGGCCTCCTTCTCGGCCGCGTTGATGATTTCGCCGAAGAAGGAGTCATAATCCTGGGACAGCACCATGCCGATAATGCTGCTGTGGTTCCGCACCAGGTTGGTTGCATGCAGGTTGCGCGTATAGTGATGTTTCTCGCAGGCTTCCAGCACCCTGCGGTAGGTTTCCTCCGCCACGTGGGCCCCGTTAAGCACCTTGGATACCGTATAGCGGGATACGCCGGCCGATTTTGCTATTTCACTCATTGTTGCCATGCACGGATCTCCAGTCATTCAAGATATAACGGGAATGAGAGTAGTCACAGTGGTTGACACGTGTCAATAAAGGGGTGTGTGGCCTGTTTAAGTGACAAGATGACCGCACCTCCCGGTTCTATTTTCGAGTGTTGATTGACAGGTATTTTAAGCTTATACCATTAATCAAACCAATCAGGGATGTTCCGAATGAAACGATCAATAAAACTGCCTTGGATTCTATTACTTGTCTTCTGTGTAACCGTGACGTCGCTTTATGCGGCGCACGTTGAGGTCCTGTCGATTGAAAACCAAAAGATGGGCAGAGCGATTCCAGCAACGCTGATTCTTCCAGATGCCTACAAAGAAAAAAGCACGCAGCGCTTTCCTGTGCTGTACTTGCTGCACGGAGCGGGAGGGAATCATGCCGAGTGGAACCGGTTGTCAAATATTGCCGAGTTGGCAGATCAGTACGGCATCATCGTATGCTGCCCTGACGGAGGTGTAACCAGCTGGTATTTTGACAGCCCGATTGATCCTGCCTATCAGTATGAAACGTTCGTTGCCAAGGAATGTGTTGCGCACATGGATAAAAACTACCGGACCAAGGCCAGGCGTGATAACCGGGCTTTGTGCGGGCTTAGCATGGGGGGGCATGGAGCTATGTTCCTGGCCATTCGGCATCGGAATACATTCAGTACTGCCGTCGCGCTCAGCGGGGGCGTGGATATCCGTCCGTTTCCCGAAAACTGGGACATCAAAAAGCGGCTGGGAACGATTGAAGAGCACCGGGACAACTGGGAGAAATATACCGTCATCAACCTCGCCAGGGATCTGAAGGATGGCGAGCTGGCCATTTCCCTCGATTGCGGGGATCATGATTTTTTCTTAGGCGTAAACCGGGCTCTTCATGCACAGCTGACCGCAACCGGAGTTGCCCACGAATATATTGAACAACCCGGCGTCCATAACTGGGATTATTGGAAAGCCGCCATACAGCGTCAAATGCCTTTTATTGCCGCGCATCTTAATGCCAAGGGGTAGGGCGCTTTCGCCGAAAGCGCCGCGGCGGACGGCCCGGCGGTCCGTCCCTGCCAATGTAGATACAAAAGCCTCTATTCTTTACCCGTAAACTTTTTGATGCAGTCGACTTCTTCCTGACTGTACGGCGTATGGTCGGGGCGGAAGATTTCATGGAACCACGGGTTCGGTTCCGGCATCTCTTCAATCGTGTTGCAGACCACGCCTTCCGCCCGCAGTTTATCCACATCTTTGCCGTTGCGGCTGCTCCAAGGCCAGATGCAGCCGGTTTTGCCGGCCACAAAGCCCCAGTTGATTGCGCCTATATTGTACTCTTTCAATACGGGCAGGCTTCCCTGGAACGTGCTGTTCGGACGGGCCATATATTCAGTGCACAGCGCCGGACGGCCTGCTGCGGCATATCGTTTGCACATGTTTTCCAACTGCTGTGGAGGTCCATAGCAATGGAATGAAATCACATCGGAATTAAGGTGTCCGATCTGGATGTTTTGTTTGCCCACGCTGCCGTCCGTGCAGGAGCAGATCGGTTGCGAAGGGTTTATTTCGCGGGCCCATGCCCAGCAATCCATCAGCAACTGCGCACTGGCATCGCCGAATGCGCCTTTTGCTTTTCCGGAAGCCATGTCTCCGCCCAACCCGCGTCCGCGTCCCGGTTCGTTGTAGAGTTCCCACATCAGGATCCGGTCATCATTCTTGAAACGTGCCAGGGTCTTCTGCACATACCCTTTTAAGCGGGCAATATCTTCAGCCGCGGCTTTGCCTTGGGAATAATCAACCGCCAGTTGACGCCCCGGACAATTCATCCATCCGGAATTGTGATAGCCCGGCACCGGAAGCGGCTGCCTGCCCAGCTTCGGATCCGGGTGATGGCAGTCGTCAAAAAAGACAAACATCGGACGAATGCCATGCTTCTGGCAGATAGTCAGGAACTGATCCATCCGCTGATAGAATCCCTGTTCATCCGCCCCCCAGACCAGATCGTGCAGATAAACCCGCAGGGTGTTGAATCCGATTGACTCAGCCAGCGCCAGTTCCTTTTCAATGGTTTGCGGATCAAACGTCTCGGCCTGCCACATTTCCAGCTGATTGATTGCATTTGCCGGAATATAGTTGCATCCGACCAGCCACGGTTGTTTTGCGTACCATTGATTGGCCTTTTCTTTCGACCAACGCCCAGGAATCTCTTTCACCTCAACTGCAGAGATGCTGCAGCAGGCACTGAGCACCATTACTGCAACCAGACTGTATCGTATTCTATTCAATATCATTATCCCCTATGTCATTGTGTTTAACGAAGCCGAATCGGCTTGTTCGCCTGGGAATCTTCATTACTTTTTCTTCACGAAGTCGGCCCCGTTATCCGGTGGCATGGATTTATGCCAGTCCAGTGCGGCCTGCTTTAGCCTGCGGACGACGTCCATATTATCGGATGCAACGTTTGTGGTTTCACCCCGGTCGGTTCGCATGTCGTAGAGTTCGGGATTGCTGCCGTCATATTCACACATGAATTTCCACGGACCGGAGCGGACTGCCAGGTCCGGCAGGTTGTCCACCCCGTAAAAGGCGTCACGATCAGGTGGTCGCCTGAAGAAGATGGGTTTATTGCGAGACGCTTCGCTCCTGCCGAGCAGGGTGTCGACCAGCGGCTCCCCATCGTACGTTACCCCCGGTACGGGAGGCGTGCCGGTGAATGCCAGCAGGGTGGGGGTCAAATCAATCGCCGAAAACACGGACGTACGGTTCACCGCATTTTGTTTGGCCACAAATTTCGGACCCCAGACAATAAGCGAAGATCGGGTTCCCCCTTCGTAGAGCTGGCCTTTGTACCCCCGGAACGGACCGGCACTGCCGGCGCCCAATTCCGGACCATTGTCAGAACACACGATGATCAAGGTGTTGTCCCGCAGTTTTTTATTACCACGAATATGATCCAACAGCTTGCTAAGTTGACTGTCCGCTTCCTGCAGGACGGACAGATACAACTCCCGTTTACCGTTGCCCCACTTGTCCACCGGCGGCCAATATGGACTGTGCACGTCATCCGGCCATACATTCACATAAAACGGTTTGTTTTTCTCAACGGCCTGGTCAATGAATTCAAGGGCCTCGTCAACAAATCCGCTGGTGATCTCGGAACGCAGCATCCAGCGATAGCCTTTGCCCAGCCGTTCCGCATCTCCCCAGATACGACCGGGTTCGTCTTGACCGGGTTTGAGCGTTAAAGGCAGAAGTTTGGGGCCCATGCCCTCGAAATTGGTGAGAGACTTATCGAACCCGTACTCGGTGATTGCCGGTGCATCGTCTACGTCGCGTTGCCCGCCCATGTGCCACTTTCCAAAGTGACCCGTTGCGTAGCCCGCCTTTTGAAGTGACCGGGCAAGCATCGGGGCTTTGGGATCGAGCCATTGGGCCATGCCTCGATTGGTATTGCTTTTTCGATTATCGAGATAAGATGTAATCCGCCATCGCTGAGGGTATTGGCCTGTGGAAATGGCGGTGCGCGACGGAGAGCAGATCGGGGAATTCACGTAAAACTGTTCGAACCGGATGCCTTCGCTGGCCAGGCGGTCAAAGTTGGGTGTTTGTGCAGCCTCATCGCCGAAACAGGAAAAATCACCCCATCCCATGTCGTCAATAAAGATCAGTACAATATTAGGTTTGTTGGCTGCTTTGGCAGCATTGCAGCATATTCCTGCCAGTAGAAATAACAGGGCATATTTCATAAATCGTTTTGTTTTCATATCAGGTGCCTCTTTGCTTCTTTGCTTTCAGATCACAAGGTCGGAAACTAAGCTACCCTGTTCCGCCGGAATGGGCTAGTAGCCTATTTAGGTGACAGGACGGGAGTGCTGACCGATTATACCTTTAAACCATCGAAGAAGTGGATTTCAGCGTGGAGCGATGAGACGCCTGCACGGAGGTGCGATGCAGAGCGGATGGATTGAGAGCCGCATACAGGATTGGCGCTGCTCGAAGATCGCCCGGAAGCGGCACTGATGCTTGAGGTGGAATAGCAGGAGTAAGGAACGGAAATCATGATAAGACGTATTGCTGCATGGGTAGGATTATCGCTGCTGATAGGCGGTGATGGTTATACCGCCCCGTCCGATTATTCACGGTGGGTTAATCCCTTCATAGGAACCGGATCCATGGACAGCCTGAGTCTGTCGGGGAGTAATTTTCCCGGACCTGTCCTGCCATTTGGATTGGTGCAGCTGAGTCCGGACACGGCTGCAAATCCTGAAAATCCATGCAGCGGCTATGATTATGCGGACGATACCATTTATGGATTCAGCCATACTCATCTAAGCGGCACGGGAGTGGCGGATCTGTTTGATTTTCTGTTTATGCCGTTCAAAGGCGATTTGCGCTGGGCGCCGGCGGATTCTGAAACGGAAAAAGGCTACTGCTCAAAGTTCAGCCATGGCAATGAATCCGCCGAACCTGGGTATTACCGTGTATTTCTGGACGGGCCGCAGATGCAGGTGGAACTGACTGCCACGGAGCATTGCGGGATTCATCGGTACTCTGATGAAAAGGGCGAACCCTTCTCCCTTATGATTGATCTGGACCATTCGCTGGACAAGGCCCGGCCTTACTGGACATGCCGGGTCCTGGATGCCCAGGTTCGCGTGGTGGATGATCACACGATCGAAGGCTATCGTGCGCTGACCGGATGGGCGAGCGAGCGCCGAGTCTATTTCCGCGCAGAGTTTTCCCGGCCGTTTACTTCAACCGCGGTCAAAGTCGGTCGCCGGGTTTTTGATCCGGCTACAATCGGGAACCACAAAAACCTGAAAATGATCGCGTCCTTTTCCGGTTCAAAAGAGCCTCTGACGGTCAATGTCGGGCTTTCATCGGTGGGCTATCAGGGAGCGAGGGATAATCTGCAAGCCGAAGTCAACGGGTTTGATTTTGATGCGGTTCAAACGGCCGCCAGGGAAGAGTGGAATAAGGAACTGGCCGTGTTCGATGTGGATGGAACGGACAAGCAGAAAACCATCTTTTACACTTCACTCTATCATCTGTTTATTCATCCCAGCAATCTTGCGGATGTGAACGGCGATTATCTCAACTGCAACGGCAAATTGAACAACGCGCCGGACAAAACCCACTACAGCACGTTTTCCCTGTGGGACACCTATCGTGCGGCGCACCCGCTGTTCACGCTGACGCAGCAAAAACGTACGGCCGGCTTTATCAATTCCATGCTGCGGCAGTACACCGATTACGGCTACCTGCCGATCTGGCAGCTGTGGGGCAAGGAAACCTATTGCATGATTGGCAACCATGCCATTCCCGTAATTGTGGACGCCTATCTTAAAAAGATTCCGGGCGTGGATTACGAACTGGCGTATGAGGCCGTAAAGGCTTCCTCCACTACACCGCATCCGGGATCGCCGTTCCCGGTGATGGAAAAATACAGATACATTCCAGAAGATATCGAGACACAGTCGGTCTCCATTTCGCTCGAGGTGGCCTTCAACGATTGGTGTGTGGCCCGGATGGCGAAAGCGATGGGGCATGACGACGACTATGCGTTTTTCATGGAACGGTCTGGTTACTATAAAAACCTGTTCGATCCGTCCATCGGCTTCTTCCGGGGCAAGGACGCCGCAGGCAACTGGATCGAGCCGTTCTCGCCGCTGAAATACGGTGGCAACGGCGGCTATCCGTTCACGGAGGGCAATGCCTGGCAGTACCTTTGGTATGTTCCGCAGGATGTGCATGGTCTGGAAAAATTGCTCGGTGGTAAAAAGTCATTTGCGGCGAAGCTGGACGAGTTCTTCACGCTCGACGCCAAACCGGACGATGTGAACGGCAATGCCTCCGGATTTATCGGGCAGTATGCACACGGTAACGAACCCAGCCATCACATTGCCTATCTGTACAACTACACGCAGACCCCCTGGAAGGCGCAGTATTACACCGCAAAGATTCTGGACGAGCTCTATCTGGACACGCCGTACGGCTATTCCGGGAATGAAGACTGCGGACAGATGTCGGCCTGGTACATCTTCTCGATGCTGGGTTTCTATCCGGTCAATCCGGCTAACGGCGTCTACTGCTTCGGATCGCCCCGTCTGGAAAAAGCGGTGCTGCATCTTGAAAGCGGAAAAACGTTCACGGTGCGCGCCGAAAACGTGGATATGGAACATATCTATATTCAGGAAATCACGCTCAATGGGAAGCAGTACCGCAAAAACTACATTATCCACCAGGACATTGAAAACGGCGGCGAACTGGTATTCAGCATGGGCAAAACCCCCAATCAAGCTATGGCGGATTACGAAAAACCGGAATAAACGCTGCTTCCTATCATTGCGGAATGGTTCGCGCGCGCGTTTTTTGAAATGCTGTCAGTGGAGGCGAAAAATGTCTTTTTCAACGAAATGGATCCGCATTGGGCTGGGATTGGTGTTTTGCGCGGGCAATGTGCTGGCCGGCGATGAGGCGGAGGCCGTCCGCCGTCCCAATTTCCTCTTTGCCATTGCCGACGACCTCTCCTTTGCGCATCTCTCCGCCTATGGCTGCAAAGCGGTTCAATCCCCCGCATTTGACACGCTCGCCCGAAACGGGGTGCTCTTCCATGAGGCCTTTGCTCCGGCACCTCAGTGCAGTCCCTGCCGGGCGGCCATTCTGTCCGGATGCAATATCTGGCAGCTTCGGGAGGCGGGCACACATTCCAGTTACTTCCCCAATGACATCCCGGTGTTTACGCGGAAGCTTGAGGCGCAGGGATATTTTGTGGGTTATACGGGAAAACCCTGGGCCCCTGGTAACTGGAAGGATGCCGGGTGGGATCGGAATCCGGTCGGAACCGCCTACAACAGGCTCAAACTGACGCCTCCCGCCACGGGCATCAGTAAAACCGATTATACGGCCAACTTTTCGGAATTCCTGGAAAAACGCCCTGACGGGGAGCCCTTCTTTTTCTGGTATGGCAGCCATGAACCCCATTTGCCGTACGAGAACGGTTCCGGACTCAAGGCGGGCAAATCGCAGGACGATGTTTCGTTGCCCGCATTCCTTCCGGATCATGAAATTACCCGAACCGACTTTCTCGACTATGCGTTCGAAGTTGAATGGTTTGACCGGCATTTGGGGGCAATCGTCGAAAAAATAAAAGAAGCCGGTGAATTGGATAATACCATCATCATTGTTACTTCCGATAACGGCATGCCGTTTCCCTACGCAAAGGCCAATGTGCAGGAATTCGGTACGCATGTGCCCCTGCTGTTCTACGGTCCGGAATTTTTCTCCGGCAATCGCAGTTCCCGCGAGCTGGTCAGCCTGATCGATATTGCCCCGACGCTACTGGAGGTGGCAGGTGCGCCTCCCATAACCGGTATTTCCGGACGCAGCCTCGTCCCCCTTCTGGTACGGGATGAAGGCCACCGGGACCACGTCCTGGCCGGGCGCGAACGCCACACCCACGCGCGGCCCGACAACCTGGGCTATCCGGTACGCGCGATCCGAACCGGCAAGTTTCTCTATGTGAGAAATCTCGCGCCAGACCGCTGGCCCGCCGGGGACCCGCCGCCGGCAGCTTCTGGAAAAGAGAAACCCTCAAAGGGCTATTCGCCGATCGGCGAGGGTTATCTGGATGTCGACAGTTCACGGACCAAGACCTTCCTGCTCAATCATCGTGATGTATACGCCAAGCTCTTTCATCTGGCATTTGACAAACGGCCGGAAGAGCAACTCTACGATATTGAAAATGATCCGTTCTGTCTGAACGACCTGGCCAGGAACCCGGAATATACAGCCGTGAAGGCCCGCTTGTGCGATCAGTTGACGCAGGAGCTGACCCGCCAGGGCGATCCCCGGCTGCTGGGGAAGGGCGATTGCTTCGAGTCCTATCCGCGTTTCGGGAGCATGCGGGAATTCCCCGGATTCAACGAGCGCGGCAAGTACCATCCGAAATTCCAGCAGGACGACTGATTGATTTCGCGCCAAGGCCGCACATAAGCCGAGGCGGTATCACAATCGTTAACTGTTCTTGCGTAAATGCGTCTTGAAGAAATCGGCGACCATTTTCTCCAACGCTTCATCACGCTCCTCTCCACTTCCACCGCGCAATCCATGCTGGCCGCCTTTGACGATGTAGAGGGTGGAATCGTCGCCGGCCTTTTTCAGGGCGGCATGCAGCAGTTCGCTCTGTTGTGGAGAAACCGTTTTATCCGCATCGCCGTGCAGGATGAGGAACGGCGGTTCCTTCCCGGTGATGTAAGTGATCGGATTGACCTTTTTCGCGGTGGTTCGGTACGGCTCTTCGGTGATGGGTCCGCCAACCAGTTTTGATTCGGGAGAATCCGGGGCATTGTGCTTGAGCATGCTGCCGGGGACGGCCTGTTCGTCCAAACACATGATGTCGGTAGGCCCGAACCAATCGCAAACCGCCTGCACCGCGCTGGAATAGTCGAGGTTTTCACCCACATCGTATTCGCGCGTGTGGCCTGTGGTTCCAAGAAAAGCAACGAGATGACCACCGGCGGATGAACCGGAAACCCCGATGCGGTCGGGGTGGAAATGGTAGGTTGACGCGTTGGCCCGAATCCACCGAATCGCGGCCTTGCAGTCCATGACCTGTGCCGGGAAGATGGCTTCCCCGCTCAATCGGTAGTTAATATCCACGACGGCAAACCCGTCGTGAAGCATTCCTCTAACACGATCTGGATTTCCTTTTGTTCCGCTTTTCCATCCACCGCCGTGGATCCAGACAACGACGGGCAACGGAATCATTTCGGGATTTGGCGGCAGGTAGATGTCAAGCATCTGGTCGCTGCCGCCGGGGCTGGCATAGACTACGTCGCGGAGAATAGTGGTACCCTCCGGATCGGCTTGCTGTTTATTCTTTTTTCCCTGTAGGGATCGTGTGGTTCGCTCTTGTTGCTTGTTTCGAAATGCGATGTCTTCTTCCAGCGTGATCGAGCCGTCGCCATTGGCATCTATCCGGTCGAACATCCGTGCGTTTCGTTGCGGGAATTCCTGTTTTGAAAGCACCCCATCGTGGTTTGCATCGTATCGCCGGAAGAACGTTTTTGATTTCTGCTCGGTGCCTGGGTCGGCATTTGCGAGGCCGCTTACAAGCAGCAGAACGACGGGAGCGTTTTTCAAATATGGTTTCATCAGATCTCCTTAATCATTTGTGATGGGTAATCAACGTACGTGGTTATTGGAAATTGCCGCTTTAAGGAATCTGTTTGCCGGAGGCCACTCCCTCGGAACTCTGCACGCAAGACGGCGACCGGATCAAAATCAGCGCGTCCCGGAAGGCATGGGCTGGGGAGACGAGGTAGGACCGTGAACCTGTATGATATCCGGACCGTTTTCCTGCGGAATAAACTGGAAACGGTCAATCGCCATTTTTCGCGGAGAAACCGTACCGGGTTCCTTGTGGCAATGATAGATAATGAAACGTTCCTTGCCATCCGGAGATTCGGTCAGACAATGGTGACCCGGTCCGTGAACCATGGCGGTTTTCCGGAGAACGGGATTGTTCTCATACTTCTTCCACGGACCGAGTGGAGTGTCTGAAACGGCATAACCGACTGCATAATCCGGGCTGGCAAAATGGCTGCCGGAATAGGTCAGGTAGTACATCCCGTTATGCTTGATGACTTCCGGGCCTTCGGTAACCGGAGCTTTATGGCACTCCCAGGGCTGGTCCGGCTTGATCATCATTTGAAGCGAGGATTCATCAACACTCATCATGTCGTCGTTCAGCCGCGCGACCCAGATTTCGTTTCCATCCCGGAAATGAACAAAATAGAGGTAATACTGCCCGTCATCATCCTTGAAAACATACGGATCAATTCGCACCTCATCCTTCAGCAACGGCTTCTGGACCGTTTGTTTATACGGCCCTTCCGGAGAATCTGAAGTGGCCACGCAAACCTGCGTTTCCGCAGAATAATAGAGATAAAACACACCATCTTTTTCCAGCGCGGCCGGTGCCCAGAATTTGGAATCTCCCCAGCTGTCGTCCTTTTTGAGCACAAACCCATGATCCTTCCAGTGAACCAGATCGGATGAAGAGTATAGACCGATTCCGCATTCCCCGGTCTTTTGATCCGTCGGGTAGGTGCAGTACACATAATATGTGCCCTCATGCCGCAGCACGCAGGGATCTGCGCAGCGCCCCAGTATTGAATTGGTGTATGTTTTCGCCGGCAGTTTTTCCTGATAGCTTGCCACGTTTAGCTGCTGGAAGATGGCTTTGCCGCCTACCGCATAAACGCCGGAAACGCCCCGGCTGTATTCAGCATTCACCGTGTCAACCACCGGAAAATCATTCACATAAACGCAGATATGAGCACGATACACCGTGGTGCGAACGGCATATCGATTATCTGCATCGAAGATCAATGGAGACGTCGCAATTTCGCGTCCGGTGTCGAGTGTTTTCAGGACCACCTGATTTCTATCCGGCTGTAACGCTGCAAAATAGCCATCACCGGAAGACGAGCTGCGGAAAACAATCCCGGCTTCCACTTCCGGACTTGCCAGTAGAATCTCGCACTTCAGCTCAAAATTAGAGGGTGATTTTGCCGGCTTAAATAAAAGCGGGTCGCCGGTACCGTCCGCCTCAGCCGCCCCGTCCCGCATAATCCATCCGGTATTCTCTGCCCGGACAGGAGAAGTCGATTGCATCATAAACAGCGCGCAAAGGCATGCTGGTATTCCGCGGTGCATGTTTTAACCTTCATTTATGGGTATCTCAGGCGGAATTAAACGCGCCGGCTCACGTGTCGGCGTCGCTGGCGGTAACGGCCAGCGACGTTCCGCAGGACATCAACAGACCGATGGCCTGCACGGAAAAACTCTGTTCTGTTCCTGCCGTGGCAGGATGCAGAAACAATCGGGAATTGTCTATACGTTGCTCTATTTCCATGCCTCGTGCTTTTCTGCTTGTTTTTTTTGTTTCAAAGACAGCTCATACGCTAACCTGTGCTGTCGAAAGCGTCGTGTAACTTGTTTATGTGACAAGACAGGATCGCCGCTCGGTTGTATATTTCAACCATCAAAATAATCGGGTTTATCGGCGTGGTATGTTTGGATTGCATACACGGCGTTTCCAGATCGAGAAAAGGGACGGGCCGGAGTGCTTTTTTTACCTTGTCACTGATTTAAGTGACATGCCCGTCGACCACTGCATGGATATATCTTATCGAGGAAACTCGTATAGTAGCATCGGCGGTATGTATCTGTCGGATGTGAGGGGCTCAATTAACAAAATGAGAGGATAACCGATGAGAATGAAAACTCTGCCAATCCTGTTGGCGTTTCTTGTGATGGGCGTTGCCGATGCCATGGGGCCGATGTCGGACGCCGTGCAGGAGAACTATCAACTGTCGACCGTGATGGCAACGCTGCTGTCGTTTTTCGTTTTCATCGCCTTTGCCGTGTTCAGTGTGCCGGGCGGCCTTCTGGCGTCACGTATCGGAGAGAAAAAGCTGCTGTTGCTGGGCTTGGGACTGAATGCCGTCGCGATGCTCATTCCCTGCCTGTTTGAGCCTGGCTTTGTATTGCTGCTCGGGTGCATCCTGGTGCTCGGCATTGGAACCACGTTCCTGCAGGTGGCGGGCAACCCGATCATGCGGGAGGTGAGCGCCGAGGGCCGGTACGGGCGCAACCTGAGCATTGCCCAGGGGGTCAAGGGAATCGGAAGCACGGTATCCTCCTTCATTGTCGGGGGGACGGCGCTTGCCGGCATTGGCGTACTGGCTAAAATGGGGTGGCGCGGCGTCTTCCCGATTTTCTTTATTCTGATGGCAGGGGCATTTGTCTGGGTGCTGACGCTGAAGATCGACGAAGTCAAACCGGATGTTCCGCCGAGTATCGGATCCAGTCTTGGACTGCTGAAGAAGCCGGTGTTTGCCCTGGCCGTATTGGGTATCTTTCTCTACGTAGGCGCTGAAGCTTCGATGGGGCGTTTCCTGCTGCCGCTGATGAAGGAGATGGGCGTGGCGGAAGCCACGGCGGTGAAATTCGGTCCGGCCTTTTTCTTCATGATGCTGACGGTCGGCCGGCTTCTCGGCGGAGTGGTGCTGAACGTGATGAGCCCGCGCAACTTCTTCCGGCTCTCCGCCGCGCTTGGGCTGGCGGGGGCGCTTGTGCTGGTGCTTGGAAATCCTTCCCTGGCCATCGTCGGTGTGCTGGCGGCGGGACTTGGTTTTGCCAATATCTGGCCCATGCTCTTTTCCATCACCGTCGAGGAAGATCCGGCGCGGGGCGGCGAATTGAGCGGACTGATGTGCATGGCGATATCCGGCGGGGCCATTGTTCCGCTGGTCATGGGCAAGCTGGTTGACGTCGGTTTAAACTCAAGTGCGTTTCTCGTGCCAGTCGCCTGTTTCGCCTACCTGCTGGTGCTTTCCCTGAAAGGGCCGTCCAGGCAGGCCGAGGTGTCTGCAGCTATACAAACACCAACAATTGAACCGTGAGGAATGAATTATGGTTGAGCTTATGAAAACGGGAACCGTTTATGCGGGCCTGGCCGGTGTGATGTGTGCGGGCCTGGCCATCGCCGTGCCGGCAGAGGCCGCGTTTGAATCCAAACGTCCTCCAGTGAAAGAACGGACTTTTGTCAGCCAAGGGGTCGATCAGACCATTCGCACGGTAAAAGCCGGGATCAAGGATCCGGAACTGGCCTGGATGTTCGAGAACTGCTATCCGAATACGCTTGATACGACTGTCGACTATGAAGTGATCGATGGCAAGCCGGACACCTTCATCATCACCGGCGACATTGATGCGATGTGGCTGCGCGATTCAACGGCGCAGGTCTGGCCCTATATGCCGCTGATTACAGAGGATGCGGGATTGAAGGACCTGGTGAAGGGCCTGATCAATCGTCAGGCCAAGTGCGTGAACCTGGATCCATACGCAAACGCATTCTACAAGGACACCACCCGGGTGTCGCACTGGGCCTCCGACAGGCCGTCGCCCGTTAACGGGGTGCATGAGCGGAAGTGGGAGATTGATTCGCTGTGCTATGTGATCCGGCTGGCCAATGAGTACTACCGCATCACCGGCGATGGTTCCGTGTTTGATGATGAGTTCAACCGGGCGATGCATACCATCGTTAAAACCTTCCGGACCGAGCAGCGCCGGGGCGGAACCCTCGACAGCCCGTATCGTTTTGCCCGAGAAACGGACCGGATGACGGATGCGCCGGTTCATAACGGGGTTGGACGTCCGATTCGTCCGGTCGGCCTCATCTCTTCCCAGTTCCGTCCGTCTGATGATGCCACGGTGCTTTCCTTTCTCATTCCATCGAACCTTTTTGCTGTTCAGAGTCTCCGGCAGCTTGCTGAGATCTATAGCGGGGAGCTGAACGATAAAGCGTTTGCAAAGGAATGCTCGGAACTGGCCGATGAAGTCGACGCGGCGATCCGGAAGTGGGGAATCGTCGAGCATCTGGACTACGGCAGGATTTATGCGTATGAAGTGGATGGGTACGGAAACCGTCTTTTCATTGATGACGCCAACGTCCCGAGCCTGCTGTCACTGGGCTATCTCGGTGTTCATAAAACGACGGATCCCCTTTATCAGAGAACGCGCGCATTTCTTCTGAGCGACGATAATCCCTGGTATAACAAAGGGACGGCTGCGGAGGGTGCCGGAAGCCCGCATACGGGGCCGGGGAGCATCTGGCCGATGGGGATCATCCTGCGCGCCATGACCAGCGAGGATCCTGCTGAAATCCGCCACTGTCTGCATATGTTGAAAACGACGCATGCGGGGACCGGTTTCATGCATGAGTCCTTTCAGAAGGACAATCCGGAAGAGTTTTCACGGAGCTGGTTTGCCTGGGCCAACACGTTGTTCGGCGAACTGGTCATTAAAGTTTACCACGAGCATCCGGAAGTGTTGGAACACGCGGATATTTAATAACGCATCAACGGGGTGTGCACTGTGAAATATGATACTGATCAACGTATAGTACTTACACTGGATGCGGGGGGGACCAACTTTGTTTTTTCCGCTATTAAGGGAAATAAAGAGGTGGTCGAACCGGTCCGTTTGCAGGCGGAGGCGCAGGTACTGGAGCGCAGCCTCGAAAAGCTTGAAGACGGCTTCCGCAAGGTTATGGAGCAGTTGGACGCCCCTCCGGTGGCCATCAGTTTCGCTTTTCCCGGTCCGGCAGACTACCCGAACGGGATTATCGACAATGTCGGTAATATTCCGGCTTTTGCGGGAGGTGTGCCGCTCGGGCCATGGCTGGAGAAACGGTTTGGCATGCCGGTCTTCATCAACAACGACGGCGACCTGTTCGTCTACGGCGAAGCCATTGCCGGGCTGCTGCCCAAAGTGAATGGAATGCTGGAAGCGGCCGGGTCGCCGAAGCGCTACCGGACACTCTTCGGCGTCACGCTCGGTACCGGCTTCGGTGGCGGCATGGTCCATGACGACCAGCTATTTATCGGCGACAATTCCAATGCCACGGAGGTGTGGCTCCTTCACAATAAGCTTCGACCCGGCTTTTTTATCGAGGACGGCGCCAGTATTCGCGCCGTACGGAACAGCTACGCGAAACACGCGGGCATCGATCCGGCGTCCGCTCCCGATCCGAAAGAGATCGAGGAAATCGCTTCCGGCACGGCGGAGGGCGACAAGGCCGCCGCTGTCGAAGCCTACCGGGAACTCGGCGAGGTGGTCGGCGAGGCACTCGCGACCGTCGCCACGCTCTTCGACGGTCTGATTGTGATGGGCGGCGGGGTGTCGAATGGACACAAGCACTTCATGCCGGCAATGCTTGAAACGATGAACGGAACCATTAAGAAATACGATGGATCCGAAATCCATCGTATCGTGCAGAAGGTTTATAACCTTGAAAATCCCGGCGACGTCGCCGAATTCGTTAAAGGCGGCCTGAAGCACATTGCAATGCCCGGCAGCGATGAAATGATGGCATACGATCCCATGAAGCGGATTGGCGTGGGCGTCTCAACGCTTGGTACCAGCGAAGCCGTCGGCATCGGGGCCTATGCGTATGCATTGAATGAATTGGACCGAAGGTCCTGATTGCCCGGCGAGTACATATCTTGAAGAAAGCACCCCTGAGGGGGCGGTATTCTCGCGTATTGATCAGTAAGCAAAAGATCTTGGACTGATAAGCGCTGCTTTGGTGGACAGGCGGCGATTGAATTTTAAGCAGTGAATGACGGAGGCGGTTATCGTGAAACGGCAGTCAAAAAGTAAAGATCGCAGGGTCAACAAAGGTGCGCCCAGTGGTTTTATGGTAAGCCTGATTTTCCACGGGGCGATTTTCTTTATTGCCGGTCTGTTCGTGGTATTTACCGTGGCGCACAAACCCGAACCTGAGTTTGAACCCCCGGTGCCGATCGAACGTCCCAAGATGACGCTCAAGAAGCCCAAGGTGAAGGTGAAGAAGAGCTCACAGCCCAAACCATCCTCGCGAATTGTGGCCAAGGTAAAGACGAAGGAAATGCCCGAGATCCAGCTGCCCGACCTGACGGGCGTCGGCGAAGGCCTGATGGGGGGCGGAGCCGGGGTAGGCGGTGTTTTCATGGATATACCCGAGATCAGCAGCTCGTCCCTGTTCGGCAAGGAAGTGTCGGTAGGAACGGATTTCGTAGGTACCCTGTATCAGTTGAGCCACAGCCGGTCCGGTGGTCCGGCCTCGATCGATCAGAACACATTTCGTGCCGTTGTGCGGGACTATGTGTTGAAAGGATGGGACGACTCGGTATTGGCCCGCTACTACAAGTTCCCCAAGAAGCTGTACGCCCATCATTTTGCGATCCCGCCAGTTCCCTCGCCGATGGCCCCGTATTGCTTCGGGGCGCCGGACATGGAATGCTACTACATGTTTGCGGTCTACAAGGGAAAGCTGGTGTTTAATAAAGATATCAAGTTCAGGTTCTGGGGCATGGGCGATGCCTATCTCTTCGTCAATGTGGACGGCAAGGAAGTGCTGGTCAACGGCTGGAAGAACCACGTCAGGGATTATTTCAACTGGTGGAAGAGCCATGCTCCGGAAGACATGACATACCAGTGGTGCAATCTGCTGATGTCGGTGGGTGACTGGATCGAGTTGAAGGCCGGTGAGCCGGTCGATATGAAGGTGCTTTTTGGCGAGTGGAAGGGGGGCACCATGGGAGCCGGGCTTCTGGTGGAGGTAGAGGGTGAAGACTACCCGCCCAGCTCGTGGAACGGACCCTTGCTGCCCGTGTTCAAGACGGACGATTTGTCGTGGGACGACGTTACGGAGATTGCAAAGCATCTGCCGGAGGGTGAATGTACGCTGACCAATGGTCCCGTATTCAGGGACTTTGATCTGCCCCAAAAGATATTCACCGATGACTACGGACGGCACCGGACGCAGGCCGCTGATTCTTCAACAGTAGAGTCCCCCGTACGGCCATGGACACTCAAAAACGGAGAGGTTGTGGAGGCGGAGTATAAGCGGATGGTTTTTGACAAGGTCGTTCTGGAGAGCGGCGGCAAGGAAATCAGCATCATGCCCGACCAGCTCAGCGAAGAGGACCAGTCCTATATCCGGCTTCTAAATCCACCCGAGCTGGATATCGATTTTGCAAGGAAAAGCAAGCAGATGATCTTCCCTCCGGAGCTCTTTGCAGGCAATCTGCCTCCAGAAGGAGCCACCTATCAATTTACGGCAAAGATAAAACAGACCTCCTCGCCGAATACTCCTTATGGTTTCCCTCTGACCGTTGAGTTTTTCGCCATTGGCGAACAGATCATGGCTGATAACCACATTCTGCTGGACCACAAGGTCGAGACTTTTACGCTTTCGGAGGAGAACGATTTCCGTTTTAACTGTACGGGGAAAAAGGTGGATTTGTTCGACTATCAGATGAACAAGATGCGTCGCGGGACGCGCTATGGCGGCTATCTGGTAATCGTCAGGGATCAGCGGGGCAAGGTGGTGGCCCATAAGGAATCAAGCAAGAGCTTCTTCCGGAACCTCGATGATCTGTCCAGACTGAAGGTGGGCTGGTATTTTGACGATGATGGCATACGTTGCCTGCCGAAGCAGCCCCCGCCGTGGAATCCGCGCACCGACAATAGAGGATAAGCACGTTGTTCCGTGGTCCGTATCGGAAGGTTGCAGTGTGCATGATTCCGGTATGAAAGCAACGATGGCAATTCCGTGGCTGCCTTCGCCCTTATCGTATTCCGCCCACGTCTCGGTATGTACTAAGAGATCTTGTTGTAAGTTAAGTGTTCTGGTTATATATGCCGATTTGAGTGAGAACTGAATGCCGGCAGAAGAAATGGGACATCATCTGGGTAAAAAATCACCACAATTCAGTATCCACCGGTGTTGGAGGTTATACAGAGCAATCAGCGACGTAGTCGCTTAATTGTGGCGATCATTTAAATCAGGTGGGGTGCTAAACCCTATGACATGTTTTAGTCCTGTTCCGGAGAGGGTTGAATGAGCAAAAAAGTGATGAAAAAGAGATTTTTCCTTAACCACAAGAAATCAAGTGCGATGGTGGTCAGCATCGGAATCCATGCACTATTCATCGCTGTTGCGCTTACTTTTGTAGCTGTAAAAGTCTACATCAAGCCGGAACAGACGTTCGAGGTCAAAGAGATCAACCGTCCGAAAATGAAGCTCCGAAGACTGCAGGTTCCCGTAAAGGAACAGAAAAAGACCCAGGCTCCGAAGCTTCGTCATAACATTGTCGCGAAACCAAATCTCAAAAATGTCGCAATCACAATGCCGGAAATTATCGGGGTTCCCGGTGGAGTGGGTGCCGCCGGTGAAGGGCTCGGTGGCCTGGGCTTTAACTTCGACATGGATCTGTTTGGCAGCAATCGGGGTACCGGCAATGAATTGATCGGAACCTTCTACGATCTGAAGCAGACCCCCAAAAATAAACCCACGGATATCGGGGAATGGTATGAGGAATGGACTCTCCTCAAAGACAAACCGGACAAAACGGATGGCGAAGGACGTCGCCAGGGGGAATTGCGCGGGTTGATGACTCAGGAGATGTGCGATCTGTTGAAAGGTTTTGTCGGCTCCGGATTCAACGAAGCGCGTCTTAAGAACTATTTTAAAGCCCCGAAACTGAAGTATGCCACAACATTGATTATGCCGCCCATTCCTGCCGATGCCGCCCCCAAGTCATTCGGCGTTGAGGATGTAGTCAAACCCAGCTATTGGATCTGCCACTACAGAGGGCAGATTGCTGCCCCTGAGACGGGTCGCTATCGTTTTTGTGGTCTGGGTGATGATGTGCTGCTGGTGCGTGTAGGGCGCCGGCTGGTACTCGACGCCTGCTGGGTGGAGTGGATTAAAAGAACATCAAACTGGATCAGCGACTCGGATGACGACCGCAAATTTCCGCTGGGTACGGACGGCCTGAACGGCGCTGATTATAACACGGCTCGTTCTCAGATTGAGGCTGCCGGTGGCCTGGATGGCACTCGGCAGTACTATAACGTTATCAGGGATGTAGAGGTCAATGGGCAGAAATATGAAGGCGGCGCCGATCCGCTGGTTCGACGAATGGTTATTGGCGACTGGATCCCCCTGAAAAAGGGGCAGGTAGTCGATATCGATATCGTCATTGGCGAAATTCCTGGCGGATTGTTTGGGTGCAGTCTGTTGGTCGAACAGGAAGGGGCGCACTATAAGCCGGTGGTCACCGATGCCGGACCCTGGAAGGTTCTCCCGGCGTTCATGACTGCTCCTGTAGATGAAAAGCTGGAAGAACAAATGAAGATTAATCCCCGGCAGATTACCTTGGACGGTCCCGTATTCGGCGCACAGAATAATACTGTACCATAGCGCCTGCCGGGATTTTGCCGCGCGTGGCAAGCGGCGGGGCCACCAGCGTATGGCAGTTCCGTTCCGTCTCCGGTGAATCTGATGCAGACCGGCTTTCGACTTCAGTGTCATGGATAGCGGATTGGGGCCTTATCCATGAAGCGAACGGAGCCTGGCGTTGTAAGCGGGATCAGAGGCGGAAAGATCGGTGTGAAAAGATGGTGGGTCATTCAGGTCGCGTTGGGTGCGACTCTTTCGATTTCCTCGGCCGGCTATGTGAGCTCGGACACCGTGGCTTTCTGGGATTTTGAAAATTCCACGGAGAGCGGGGATGTGCCCTATGAAGGCCAGCCGTTTAATTCATCGCAATCAGCGGCCGGGACACACGGTACGGCGGATGCAGTACGTGGCCTCGTTATGCATGGATACAATGAGTACTCCGGGGCATATTTTACCTCCGAAAATATGGGTTCAGGATTCGCCATGGGGTGCGATGCCCATAATGACGGCTTTGTAACAGATGCCTCATTCATAACGTTTGCCCCTGAACAATGGACGATCGAAGCGACTGTTCGCCTCGATGACCTCGGGGGGTGGGAAACCTTTATCGGCAAGAGCGGTTCGTATAACGGCCAAGCCACAGCGGATTTCTATTTTCAAAAAATGGGTGATGGAAGTGGGCGCATTCAGTGTCTTTTCCTAACTGCTTCGGAGGAACGCGTCTCCGTGAAATCCACTACTGTGATGGATGTTGATCGCTGGTATGGCATTGCGGCAGCAAGTGACGGGACCAATGCTTATCTTTATATTGATTCCGGCTATGGCTATCAACTGGAAGACACCTATACCTTTGCCAATGCAGGCGTGGATGTGTCGGACAACGTGTTGATTGGAGTCGCAAACAGCTGGGTATTCGGGCGGGGTTGGTATAGTGGTGCCACCGATCATATTGATGGGCGTATCGATAATGTGCGGTTCAGTTCCGCATGCCTCACTCCGTCCGGCCTGATCTCCCAGGCATTCAGGTTTATCACACGCGCACCGCTGGGAACCTCGGGCAGCCTGCCCGGTATCGAGGTCAGCTGGTCGGAAGGGGATGGAATCTTTTCATATGCGGTTCTGTATCTTGACGGGGTCGCCGTTGAAACCAATAGCACGCGAGTCGGGGAAACCAATTCAATCAGCTATGTGCCTGCTGCATCGCTTTCTGATGGTACACACGACTGTGAAGTGGTCGTGACGGATATTTCCGGAGGAACATGGACCAGTGCCTGGACGTTCACAGTGCAGGAGGGGGTGGTTGACGGAGAATTCATTCTGGAGCCCGCCGGGCCGTGCTCCCGCAAAACCGGCTTTTCGATTTCTGAAATAATGCACAGTCCGGATGATGCCGACGCCGCCAACACCGAGTTTGTTGAAATCTACAATTCCAACCCTTTCGAAGAGGAGCTGAGCGGTTATCGCCTGTCCGGAGAAATCGACTTTATCTTTCCTGAAGGCACTTTTCTGGCTGGGCGGTCGTATCTGATCGTTGCAAAGAACGCGGCCGGTTTTCAGTCGCGCTACCATTTGTCGGGCGTGCAGATCTTTGAATATGGCGCATCCGATGGGAGCAATTCGCTCGGAAAATCAGGTCCATTGCGATTGGTCAATAACAGCGGAGCCATCGTTCTTGAAATTGAATATGGCAACAACGCACCGTGGCCGACGGGATCGGAGGGCACGGGACATTCGCTGGTGCTGGCTCGACCGTCCTATGGGGAGAATGATCCCTATGCATGGTCAGTGAGCGACGTTGTAGGCGGCTCTCCGGGGACGGCTGAGTCCTATAGCGCCGCAGCCCTGCGCCAGGTCTGCATTAATGAAATACTTGCCCATACCGATGATCCCCAGCTGGACTCCGTCGAGCTCTACAACCATTCCAATTCAAGCGTTGATCTGTCGGGATGCATTCTGAGCGACGATCCTTCAACGAACAGATTCATTATTCCTGCCGGCACGGTTTTGCCTGCCTGCGGATATGTCGTTTTTGATCAGAACCAGCTGGGTTTTTCCCTGAGTGCGAAGGGAGAAACCATCTATTTCCGAGATGCCTCGGCTACTCGCATGCTTGATGCCGTTGAGTTTGGCGGACAGGAAAACGGAGTGAGTATTGGCCGTTTTCCGGATGGGGGCAAGGAATTCCATCGTATGGCTTCACTTACGTTGGGCAGTGCCAATACGGCAAGGCGCATCGATGATGTCGTGATTAATGAAATCATGTATGACCCGGTGTCGGGGAACAATGATGATGAGTTTGTTGAATTGTACAACCAGGGTTCGTCCGCCATCGATCTGGGTGGATGGCGCCTGGGCGGCGGCATCGACTTTACCTTTCCGCCGGGTGCTGAAATTCCGGCGAACGGCTATGTGGTTGTTGCCCATGATGCAGCGCGGCTTCAGGCCAACTATGTTCAGTTGAATGCGGCAAACACGTTTGGTAACTACGGTGGTTCCCTGGGTAACCGCGGCGAACGGATTGTACTCAGCAAGCCGGACAGCGTGGTTGATCCGGGTATTCCCGGACATCCCGTGACCAACTGGATCCAGATTGCGATCGACGATGTTACCTATCAATGCGGGGGACAGTGGCCGGTATGGGCCAACGGCGGCGGCAGTAGCATGGAACGCATTGATCCGCGGTCCAACCCGCGTTTCCCCACGGCATGGGCTGACAGCGATGAGACGGCCAAGGCGGAATGGACGGATATCTCGGTAACCGGGCTGCTTGAGCTCGGGGGCGGCACGGCCTATGCGATCGAAGGTGGAATGCGGGGGGCTGGGGAATGCCTGCTCGACGATGTGCAGGTGCTCTATGCCGGAGCGGATCGGATATTGAATCCGGATTTTAATGCGGGCATGGATGGATGGGTGGCGCGCGGGGCTTATGTCCGCTCCGAGCTGGAGGCCGGTACCGGCTATGGCGGTACGCAATGTCTTCATGTACGGGCCAGTAAACGTTGTGATACCGCCGGAAACCGGATCATGGGACGTCTCGGCGTGAATCTATCCCCGGGGAATTCAGCCACTATCAATGCCAGGGTCCGATGGCTGAAGGGGGACCCCCATCTGCTGTTGCGCATCCATGGCAACTGGCTGGAAGCGGCGGCAACGCTCACTGTACCTTCCAATCTTGGTTCGCCGGGGCAGGTGAACAGCCAGTCATTGGCCAATGCCGCGCCGGACATTGGCGGTGTAAGGCACGCGCCGATCATGCCGGGAGCGGGCGAATCCGTGGTCGTTAGTGCATATGTAGAAGATCCCGATGGACTCTCCTCCGTTACCCTCAAATATCGCGCGGATCCGGATACCTCGTACTCATCGGTCACGATGAACGACGAAGGCATCTCGGGGGACGATATCGCCGCCGACGGCATCTACAGCGCCACAATACCCGGTCAGAGCAGCGGTCGGATGGTGGCCTTCAAGGTGGAGGCGGCGGATAGCGCAGGGGCAGCCGGTCGCGTGTTCCCCGGCAACACACCGGCAAACTATCCGCGTGAGCGGGAATGTCTTGTGCGTTTTGGGGATTCGACCCGTTCCAGCAGTTTCGGCACCTACCGCATGTGGTTCACCGGCGCGGCGATTTCCGATTGGGAAAACCGTCTGGTGCTGAGCAATGAACCGATTGAGGGCACGTTTGTACATAACGACTGCCGGGTGATCTATAATTTTTCTGCGCGGTATACCGGAAGCTACTACCACCAGGGCTGGACCTCCCCTTTGTCTGACTGTAACTACAGCATGGAGATGCCGCAGGATGACAAGCTGCTGGGCACCGACAACTTCAACAAGCTGCATGCGCCCGGAAACAACGTGTTTGAGGATGCAACCTTCCAACGGGAACAGACCGTTTACTGGATGGCTCGTCAAATGAACCTGCCGTGGGTCTACCGACGGTATGTCAATGTATATGTCAACGGAGTACCGCGCAAGTCCGGCTGGCTGATGGAGGATACGCAGGTTCCCGGCGATGAATTTGTGGAATCATACTGGCCCGATGACAGCGACGGCGAACTCTACAAACTATCCAACTGGCGGGAGGGCGATGATGCTTCGGCAGGTGTCGTGCCATTCACGAGGTGGGGCAACACCCAGCTGATGCCGTACCTGAACAATGCCGGAGAGCTGCATCCAACACGTCAGCGCTGGACCTGGGACAGTCGGGCCTATGGGCAAACAGGGGGATTCGATAACCAGTCCGTGCTGAATCTGATTCAATCAGCAAATTCCGTGGACCAGGTAGAAAGTCTCTCGGCAAAAGCCGATATTGAGCAATGGATGCGTACGCTGGCCGTGCGCCATGCGGCGGGGGATTGGGACAGCTATGGGTGCGGGCCGACCGGGCAGAACATGTATGCCTATAAGCCGGAACGCGGTCGCTGGCAACTCATCAGCTGGGATGCCAACCTTGTTCTGGGCAGCAGCGCCTATGTTCCTGGTCGTCCACTGTTTCCGGTAACCGCTGATTTTGCAGGGGATTCAACCCTGACAACCATCTACAACAATCCTGTCTTCCGGCGAATGTATCTCCGGGCGCTCAAGGAACTCTGCACCGATGTGCTGCAAGCGGATAAATATAATCCATTGCTGTCGGCCCGTTACAATGCGTTTGTCGCTGACGGACTTTCTCCCCAGTCCCCTGATGCCGTGTTTTCGCGTACGGACACGACATCGGGAACCTATGATGGAGAAGGGACCGGATATTTTACCGGATCCTTGCGTGATTGGATAAACGATGCCCATAACAGTATTCTGGATCGCGTAGCGTTGCAGGATACCTCCGCCTTTGCCCTGACGAGCCCTGACAGTGTCGCGACCTCAAGCAATCTGGTGACGATCACGGGAACCGCCCCGGTGGAAATGGCTTCGATTTTGGTAAACGGTATCGAGTATCCGGTAGAGTGGTCTACCCTGATCAACTGGACTGTCAATGTTGCGGTTGATGGCGACGGTGTTCTGGACATCCAGGGATTGGATCTCTACGGCAACGTGCTCTCCGGTTTCAGTGCCAGTGCTGCTGTTGATTTGACCGGCAGTATCGATGTGCCGGAGGATTCCGTCGTGATTAATGAAATTCTCTACAATGCCGATGAGCCCGGAGGGGAGTTCGTCGAGCTGTATAATCGGTCGACCAATACCGCGTTCAACCTCTACGCATGGCGTCTAAACGGCCTAAGCCATACCTTCGGGTCAACCGTACTCGGGCCGGGGGAATACCTGCTGGTTGATGACTTTGATGGACAGCTTGATCTGGATGGCGAGACGCTGACGCTGCTGCGTCCGGTCGGTACAAATGGGCAGGAAGCGGTGGTTGACCGGGTTCGGTACGAAACGGTTGTTCCGTGGCCGGCGACGCCTGCGGGATCTTCCCTGCAACTCATGGATGCCGCTCAGGATAATCGCCGCGCTGCGCTGTGGGCGGTGGTGGACGATGCAGGCTATCCAGTTACGTCACATACCACCGCAACTCCGGGGATTGCAAATAGCGTGACGTACGCGAATCCGGTGGTTCCCTCGCTCTGGCTCAACGAAGTGATGCCGACTCCTTCATCCGGTATGCCCTGGGTCGAGCTGTATAACAGTGGCGACACGACAATTAACCTGGGCGGGTGCTACCTGAGCAACGAGTATGGTGTTGCGGATAAATGGAGCATTCCAGGGGAAATGACGATCGCTCCCGGAGAATTCCTGCAGTTGTTTATCAATACAGGGTCGCTGACGAATAATGGAAGTGTTTTGCTGGGGCGGGATGTTGGCGGTGAAGTGGAAATGATCGATTACCTCAACTACGGCGCTCTATCCACCGACCGGAGCTATGGAAACTATCCCGACGGGGATCCTTGTTCCCGTATTTCCATGTATGCCGCCACCCCTGCCGGTTCCAACTCGAATGAGTCTGCGCCGATCAATGTGCGGATTAATGAATGGATGGCGGACAATACCTATACGCTGGCCGACTCGATTGATGGTTACTATGAGGACTGGTTTGAATTGTATAATCCCGGCAGCGAGCCGGTCGATATCGGTGGATATTTCCTGACCGATGATCTTCAAGATCCGTTCAGGTTCGCGGTGCCTGCCGGAGGGAAATATACGATTCCGGCGAAGAGTTATCTGCTGGTCTGGGCTGATAATGATATGGAGCAGAATGAGACGGATGTCACCGCCCTGCACGTCAATTTTGCATTAGCGAAGAGCGGAGAAACAATCGCCGTTGTTGCACCGGATGGCACTATAATCGACAGCGTTGCCTTTGGTGCGCAGGAAAGCGATGTGAGTGAAGGACATATCCCGGATGGGGGAAGCATGATTGTCGCAATGGCTCCCTCCACACCCGGTGCATCCAATCGGGCCGCCAATTCCGCCCCGGTGCTGGATTCGATCCCTGATGTCCATTGCTACCCGGGAGAGACCATTACCTTTACAGCCAGCGCCGTCGATGCAGAGAGCGATTATCAAAGCCTGCATTTCTCGCTTGATCCCGGGGCGCCCGCCGGTGCGGCGCTTTCCTCCAACGGCAATTTTTTCTGGGCGGTTCCGTCAGCCATGTCGCCCGGCTCGATCGATGCGACGATTCGGGTGGAAGATGACGGCTTTCCCTCGTTGAATGACGCTGCAGTATTTACAGTGAATGTGCACTCGCTGCCTGTTTTCGAAACGGTCTTGTCGCCTTCGGGAAATATGCTTTCGCTCGGATGTGATACGCTACCGGAACATACGTATCAACTGCAGTACAAGAATATTCTTACCAACGCGCTGTGGATCCCGTTGGGCAGTGCCTTGCCCGGCGGCGGTACATGGATGGAATGGTATGCAGCGACAACAAATGCCCCCGTCCGCTTTTACCGGCTTTTCATAGATAAACCATAGCCATCTGGCGCTGCTGTAAAGAGAGGAACTTCAGATGAACTGGATTCATATTTTCATGGGAACAATGCTTTTTGCCGCAACGGGGGATGCTGCGCTGAGTGGGCCGTATGATCTGACGGTTGGGGAAGGGTTCATTGATCCGGTTGGGTATTATGATGCAACGCCGACATTTTCCTGGAAACTTCCCGAGGGGGTGAAACGTCAAGCAGCTTATCAGGTGGTTGTTGAAGCGAATGGAAAACCAATATGGAACAGCGGTTGGGTGGAGTCCGATCAATCAGTTTTCGTGCCGTACGGCGGCAGGCCGCTTGTTTCTCGCGACCGGATCGAATGGCGGGTGCGTTTTCGCAATGAAAAAGGAAGCGAGTCCGACTGGAGTGAAACGGCCCGTTTCGAATTAGGACTGCTATTATCCAATGATTGGAAAGCGCACTGGATTCGACCGAAAGATCCCGTCGCCGAACCGGTGGCTGATTTTAAGTTGATCAAGGCGCTCTATCGGTCGCGGGCACATCCAGAGACCAACCGGGATGTAACGGAATTATTGCGTTCGAAGATCCATGGAAATCATCTGTCTGTTCATGTCGGCAATGACGAACTGGGAGGCGATCCGGCGCTCAATGAAGTTAAGGAACTGCTGGTAACCTACCAGGCCAATGGAAAGGAGTTCACGGTCGCGATCAATGAGCATCGTACGGGATCAATTCCGGTTCGCGAGGCTGATGAACCGGTTGTCCGGCTGCGTCGCGGTTTTTCCGTGGAGAAAGAAATTGCATCTGCACGAGTCTATGTCACCGCGCGCGGGCTGTTCAAACTGATCCTCAACGGTGAGCGGGTGGGAAACGATTATTTTGCCAATGGGTTTACCTCTTACCACAAGCGCATTGATACGCTTACGTACGACGTTACCGATCTGTTGAGGACGGGGGAGAATACCTTGGAGGCGGTGCTGGGAACAGGATGGTACGCCGGGCGCATTCCATTCGGCACGGAGAAGATCGGCCCCAATGGGGAAAATGCGGAATTGCTGCTGCAGCTTGAAATCCTCTTTTCCGATGGGACCTCGAATATCATCGTCTCGGACAAGCAGTGGGAAGGAACCGGGCAAGGGCCGATTGTGTCCTCTTCCATCTATGATGGTGAAATCTTCGATGCGCGCCTTCCGGTTCAGGAGTGGGGCGACGTTGCCGTTGATGAAGATCTGGGTTCTGCGCGCTTGATGCCGAAACCGTTTCTTCCGGTGCAGAAGATGCAGGTTTTGCCGGTGCAGGCGATCAGTGAGCCACGTCCGGGGCGGTATGTTTTCGACCTGGGTCAGAACATGGTCGGCTGGGCCCGCATCAAGGTGCCTGTGGAACAGGATCAGACGGTGACCATCCGCTTTGCTGAAATGTTGAACAAGGACGGCACGATTTACACGGATAACTATCGATCCGCCAGATCAACCGATACCTATACTGCGGCTCAGACGGGTATGATCGAGTGGGAACCGGCCTTTACTTTCCATGGCTTCCGTTATGTTGAGCTCTCCGGACTGCCCCTCGGCGCTACGCCGCAAAAGGAGTGGGTTGAAGGCATCGTGTTGCATTCCCGCTTTGAACAGATTGGAACGTTTGAGTCTTCGCATGCAAAGCTAAACCAGCTTCAGAGCAATATTTTATGGGGATGGCGCGGCAACTCGGTGGATATACCGACGGACTGTCCGCAGCGCGATGAACGGATGGGGTGGACCGGCGATGCACAGGTCTTTTGTCCCACTGCACTGTTCAACTCGGATTCCCTGGCGTTCTGGAAAAGCTGGCTGCTTTCCATGCGAGGTGATCAGGAAGCGGATGGTTCCATCCCCGAAATTATCCCTGCGCTTGTCCACCAGCAGAACAGCCCGGGATGGATGGATGCAGCTATATTTGTTCCATGGGAAGTCTATGTGCGCTGTGGTGATATCGGGGTGCTGGAAGATAATTTTGCGATGATGGAAAAACTCCTTGGTTGGTATCGGGCTCAGTCGGTGGATGGCCTGCTGCCGAACATCAATGGATTTGGCGACTGGCTTCAACCCTATCCACAGGGATCCGGGAACAGGGGGGATACACCCTCGCCGCTGCTCGGCGCAGCCTTTTATGCGCGTGATGCACAGATCCTGGCTGCTGCTGCCCTCGCGCTTGGGCGGAATGCGGAAGCGAAGCGTTATGCCGCGGAGGCCGCTGCGCTAAAGAGTGCTTTTTCCGAGCATTATTTTGACTCATTCGGAATGTTGAAAAACGCGCAGGAGACGCAAACGGCCTATGTGTTGGCCATTGCCTTTGACCTGCTGCCCGGGCATTTGAGGGAAAAAGCTGCGGATCGGCTGGTGAGGCTGGTTCATGATGCGGACGATCATCTGCGGACTGGTTTTCTGGGAACGCCATACATTATCGATGTGCTCGACCGGGCGGGGTATTCTGACCTGGCCGCAAATCTGTTGTTCACCGAGACCTATCCTTCATGGTTCTTTACCATAAACCAAGGCGCCACCACGATGTGGGAGCGTTGGAACAGCTATAGCCATGCAGATGGATTCGGTGATGCCGGTATGAATTCATTCAACCACTACGCCTACGGAGCAATCGGGCAGTGGATGTATGAGCGCCTTGCCGGCCTGTCTCCCGATCCCGCTCACCCCGGCTACAAACATTTTTTTGTTCGTCCGTTGATTGTTGATCAACTCGACTGGGCGCGCGCGCAACTCCAGACGCCCTATGGCCTGGCAGCAAGCGGCTGGTCCTGGAAGAACGGCAAGGTGGTCTTGGAGGTTGTGGTTCCGCCCAACGCGACTGCGACGGTTGTGTTCCCGGATGATCGAAAGGCTGAAACGGTGCCGGCGGGAACGTACCATTATCAGCTGAGAATGTAGTCGGGTGAATGAATGATGCTCTTCGGAGGGTGTAGCTTTCATTATCAGGACCAACGGATTTTGAATCAGGCGGGTGAAGTGTGGTGCTTGCGTGGATGATAATGAGGACATACGCTAATTGCCAACGACCGGGCCGAATCGAAGAAGTCGCGTACATCTATCACACAGCCGTTCTCGCCCCGCACCTGCGAGCGGATGCCAGGCGCTATGCCGTCCGGATGGAGCAGGAACCTCAGAGCCAGACTCCGTAAACACACTGGAAAAGACAGCACGATCATCAAACCTGTTAAAGGGACGCACGTCTCCGGGCTGCCCGGATTGTAGTTGTTTTATGCTTCATGACGTATTGGTTGAATAGGCCTATCTTATGGGGGAGTGATGGGAATAATATGATGAAAGGCGGGTATCTGCAATTGTTCCATTCAGCGCTACAGTTTCTGTGCGGTAATTGCGCTGCCTTGAGGGAACGCGAATAGACGGGAAGTCTTCGATGAGTGAACAAACATTTCGGTTCCGGCGCATCCCGGGGGGCTGTTGCCCTCCACAGCGATTGAGAGCGCGGTGAATGTCAACGGTCTGCAGAATGGCTGCGAGGAGGATTCGATCGGGTCGGACACCGCTTTAGGTGGTTCGGGAGATGACGCCGACCCCGATCACGACTGCATTGATCTCGTCGATCAATGCTTTGTCGACAAGGACGGCGTGGTTGTTTCGGGAGGGGACGGCGAATCCGAGTCCGTCAACTACATGACCGCCGAAGAAATTCCAACCGTCCGCTCGGCTGGACGCTATCGCGTGATGCTCAAAACCGACTAAACCGGAAGCTTCGAGAGTAGGATGCACAAACTTCTATATTTGATGGTATTGGGTTGCGGAGTGACCTCGATGTTATGGGCCGCCGTACCCGAAGGAGTAGTGCGCGTTGACCTGCAGCAGAGCAAGGCCGTTGCGCCCATCCAGTACGGTTTCCACTACGAAGAAATCGGCATGATGGGCGAGGGCGGTCTCTACGCGCAGCTGGTTCGTAATCCGGGACTCGAAGAGGCCAACATGCCGCGCGGCTTGAAGGTAGTCGACGGAAAATATGCCAACGTTCCAAATCCCGACGGTCCGCGAAAGGACGTGTATCGCATGGACCCGCTGATCGGATGGGAGGTATTGCCCGGTGCCGGGGGATCGGCAAATCTGGCTCGGGTGGATACGCATCCGTTGAATGGAAACAATCCGCATTCGCTGGAAGTCTCCATAAAGGAAAAGGGTGCTGCGTTCAGGAATACGGGGTTTTTCGGCATGCATTTCAAGAAAGGGGTACAATACCGCCTTGCCTTCCATGTGCGGGCGGACAACTACACCGGTGGCTTGAATACAGTGCTCGCCAATGCCCAGGGCGAACCGGTTTCCTCTCCCTTCCGGCTGGAAAGGATTGGGCGGGACTGGACGAAGGTCGAGGCCGTGTTGACGGCTGATCGCGAAGCGGTGCGCGGCACCCTGGTTTTTCATGCCGATAGTCCGGGCGTATTCCAGCTCGATGTTGTCACGATGTTTCCCGGCGACACATGGAACCACGGCAAGTCAGTCTTCCGCTCGGACATTATGCAGAATATCCTGGACTATAAACCGGACTTCATTCGCTTTCCGGGAGGCTGCATCGTGCATGGTGTGAACGAGGAGACGATGTACCACTGGAAGGAGACGGTCGGGCCGTTGGAACAGCGCCCCGGCGCCTGGAGCAAATGGGCGCCGAACTACCGCACGGACGGCCTCGGTTATCACGAGTTTTACGAGCTGTGCGAGTATCTCGGTGCAGATGCCATGTACGTTACACCGTCGGGACTGGTTTGTACCGGTTGGACGTTCAGGGATGAAAAGAATCGAAATATTCATCCTGATACCGACGTGCAGATCTACATAGACGATGCGCTCGATGCGATCGAATACGCGATCGGACCGGTTACCTCCAAGTGGGGCGCGCAACGCGCGAAGAACGGGCATCCCGATCCGTTCCCGCTCAAGTATGTCGAGATCGGCAACGAGGACTTCGGGCCGAGATACTATGAAAATTTTGAGGCGATTCGCAGTGCCATTAAACGCAGGTATCCCAATCTCAGGGTGATCGCCAACAGCATGATTGGCAAGCAGACGAATGACAAACGCAAGTATCTGGAAGAGTTTGTGAATCCGCAGGCCATCGAGATTTTCGACGAACACTACTACAACGGACTTTCATGGGTGATCAGCAACTACCATAAATTCGACGAGTACAGTCGGTCCGGCCCTGAGCTGTTCATTGGTGAAACGGGTTTCGGAGATCGAAGAACGCCCTATCCGCTGTCCATTCTCGCCGAGGGTGTCTTCCAGATGGCACTGGAACGCAACGGCGACCTCAAACCGTTGCTGGCCGATCGACCCGTGATGCGTCATTGGGATTTTACCTCCGGCACGAGCTGCTTCTACTACCATACCGCTTCGAAGAGCTTTAAGACGCTGAACTACTATATGATGAAACAATTCAGGGACAACCTGATCGATACCTGGTTTCATTCGGAATGGTTCCCGGGGGAAGGATCTCGGGAGCTTGATGAATCCACGGTTTATTCGTCGGCAGGCCGTTATGACAAAGACCGAAGTTTTTCGCTGAAACTGATTAACCTGACGAACACAAGGCGCACGATCCGCATCGAAATCGGAGACCGTCCGATGACTGTGTCTGGAAGTGTCACGGTACTTTCAGCAAAACCGAATCAGTTTAACACACCGCAAGATCCGGATGCCGTTACACCCGTCCTTCAGCAGCTGAAAGGATTTCAGTTTCCCTGCGAATACACGCTCGAACCGCGCTCGCTTACCGTATTCCGGCTTGAATAGCCGATGCGCCATCACCAAACCTGACAACGCGCTGCACATCGCCGAATTCTGTACGGTGGCCTAAAAGCAAGTCTGTTGCGGGCTGGGCAGCATGGTCAACACGCTGGAAATGTTGTGATTACGTAGCGGGGATGATCACAGCAGAGAACAGGCTTCTGGTGCCGTCCCCGCAGGCCGACCTGTTCCTCTCATCTTGGCCAGCGCATACCCGCAATCCATCTGGGCTTCACCGGTACGGTGCGACAGTGGGAGGTAGACATCCCTCAACCGGATACGGGTATTTCGCACGGCCTCCTTCAGCTGCGTATATCCGCCCGTATAGCCCTCACTCTATAGCCGTTCAAAAATACGCTTCGACGTATGCCGCTGCTTCCTAGAACCTCCCTGTCCTTGAGCAGAATCGGGTCAATCCGTTCCGGAAACGGCCCGATCACGGGCTTCGGCCTCGGCTTGCTCATTCGATATCCCGGAGGCAGAGATGCGCCAGGATCTTCTCCAGCGTCCTGGTGTGAATACTGTACGCGGTCTTGATCTGCCGCTTGCTGACTCCTTCAACAAGCACCTTGCGTCGGATATCTGTCCACATCTTCATGTCTGTGTAAAGCCATCATGAAGCCACTGCTGGAGCGTCTGCTCTATAATGTTGTCCGGACGTATTTTTCCGAAGCATCATGCCGTTGATCATCCGGAAGAGGAGGCTGATCACATCCTTCGCCTGAATACGCCGAACCGTGCCGGATAGAGTATGATTGTCCGGGATCAATACCTTCGAGCAGTGGCGCCGGTAGGGTATACCCGTTTGCACGTATCATCAAAGAAAGAGTTCAACGGAAGCTTCTGCAGCTTTTCAAAGTTGTGGAACAGCCACTTGCTTGACTCTTTATGTGCGATGATCTCCCCACGGCTGTCGGTAACAACGACAATGTAGCCTGCATGTGCGCGCCCCATGAGTCCATCGCGGGTGGATTCAATCATTCTGATCTTGTTCCCTGTAAATTCTAATGAATAATTATTCTTTGCCGAGGGCGTGAATTCAGCAGACTTTTTCTCCATGAGTATATATTTATCGCGATCCTGGAGTTGTCGGCCGATCGCATAATATTGCACCTTCAGGGGATGGGTGTAGGGCTTGCTTCTCTCCATTTCCACCCTCGCTCCAAATTGATGCTCGGTCGCAGCAGGTATCGGTCTGTTAAGAAAAGGGGTTCCTTTGTAAAATCCAAGCAAATGGTCACTTTTGTGTAAAAACGCAATCTCCAGCTTCGGCAGGTTCAGTAGTTCAAGAAATGACCGGTCTTCTTCGGATAATTTCTCGATCGGAACGTTGACTTCGCTTCCGTCGGAAAGCCGAAGATAAACAACGTCTAATGCAACACGTACATACTCAGCGCTTATGCTTTTGCCTGAGGCAAGCGTCCACGTGCGCATCGGATTTTCATCGATTACAGTCTTCGGCCTGGTTTCTTCTATTTCCTCATGCTCTGAAGGCTCTGACGAGCGGTTCGCTGTGAAATCGGAAAACACAGGACCGTTGGTCAGGCAGGCTTCGCCCTCTATCAGCCATTCATAAATGGAATCCAGCGTGGCGTGAGATGGCTGTTCGGTGGTAAACATCGGCAGGATCGGGCCGCCTTGAACATTCAGCTCATAATCCACGCCCTCCACCTCCACCACCAGCATGGCAGAAAAAATGCCGCCGGGCGATTCGCCGACCAGGACCTCCATATCACGCTCGACACCGGGTTCCAGTGTGATCCAATCGCCAACCTGCGCTCTACCGTTGCCCAGGTAATATATGTCCGACTGCGATGAGGAGCTGGTCCATCCGTTATTCCTTTGAAGAACGGAGCTGCGACCGCCGGACGAAAGTACGATCTCCCCGTCGACACGGACTATCAAGAGATCGTCACCATATCCCCAGAAGCGAAATTTAATACCTTCGTTATGGATCAGTTGTCCAACGTAATGAATTGCCCAGCAATACCCATAGGCGCCCAGTTCGCCAAACGCCTCCGGTCCCAGATCGGAAGGGGTGGATGGGATCATGAAACAGGTCGCATAGAGTTTATCCGGAGATCTGTAGTACTTGGCAAAATTACGGGTGTCCCAATCATCCGTGACGAAATCCAACAACTCAATATAATAGGTGTCCGGGTCCATGGAATTAAACGTGCCACGTCTCGTCCTGTTAAAATCATAATAGGTTCCCACAAAGTCGTTTCCCGCTGTTACGCCGCGACCGAAAACGGTGAGTTGCTGAATTTCCGGCAGATCCATGAACTCACCCCCAAGTCCTGTTCCCCCCATCAACCCCTCGCCCGAGCCCATCAGATCGGGCAGCTGGATTTCCGGCATATCCCGGGTCTTGACCTTGGCCACGATCCGTGACGACGGCTTGGGCTGGGAGCTTTTTTTGACCTTTACCTTTGGTTTCTTGAGTTTCATCTTCGGGCGCTCGACCGGCGGCGGGGGTTCGAACGCCGGTTCCGGCTTGTTCACGACCGAGAAGACGACGAACAGGCCCGCAAGAAAAAAGACCGCCGCATGAAAAATCAGACTGATCACAAAGCCGCTGGGAGCGCCTTTACTTACTTTTTTTGTCCGACTGGAGGTGCTGCTTAGCATAAATAATATCAATTCAATAATACGTGATGGGAAATCATTGTCCACGTGAAAATGGGGGGGCATGACCGAATCATTACCAGATCTAAGTGCGAGCAAGCAGGTTCCGAAAACATCTGCAAGACCGGAATCAGTATAGATGACAGATCAGGAATATAGTTTTAAAGAGACTTTTCCGGATTATAACGCGATTTTCAGTTCTGAGCAGGCTTATGCGCGAGCTGAAAGCAGGTGATTTTTCCCAGTCAGGGCACGGTGCAACTTTCGTTCGGAATGAACGGGCAGGGGAGTGGGGATGTTTTTTTGCCGGAGCAGGGTTAAGCGGCTTCCCTGTAGTACCACGAAATAACTTCGCCGAGCCGCTGTTCCCGCTTGATCGCGCCCTTGTCGGTCGGTGTGATTACGACTTGCGTAGCAAACGGAACGCGAGACGAATGGCGAGTCCCGACGGGATGTCACTGCGATGCAGGGCACAACTCAGGGCGAAAAACCATATTGCCAATGTTCGCTCCCTGGCGGGGTCTCTCCGTGTTGTAGTATTTCAACCACTCATGATTGATTTGGTCGAGATGCTGAAGGCTGAAGCCAGCAACGTGATCAGGGCATTGTTTCTTGAATACGTCGATACAGCTTTCGGCATACAGTCAGGAGAGCCAGCTTTAACTGCTTCCGGCGTGAAAAAGCAGTCCTGAACTGCATTCATATTGAACGATCAACCCGCTTTAGTTTTCGGTATTTTCCGGGGGTTACCCCATAAGAAGACCGGAAGTTACTGATGAGCGTATCGACGGAGGTAAAACCACAGTTTTCGGCAATGTCCTCCAGCCGGGCTTTCGTGGAGCTCAGGAGGTGGGCTACGGTCTGTATGCGCTGGTAGCGGATTTCCTGCCCCGGCGAACGTGAGTAGTTGGCGGAAAATGCTTTTTGCAGACCCTGTTGCGTAACGCCCATGGCGTCGGCTACATCGGAGGCCTGGATGCCCTTGTGAAAATTCAGCTGTATCCAATGCAGGGCCTCCGATACGAGCGGATTCCGTACGGCGTAGCAGTCGGTACTTCGACGCACCACGACCTCTTTCGGCGGGTGCCGGATTATCTCGGCCCTGGATTTGCGCTGCGGATGCTCGAGTATGGTACGCAGCTGGATGGCCGCGCGCCGTCCCAACCCTTCCTGGTCGCTGTCGATACTGCTTAAACCCACGGTTAAACCGTCGTTGATGAGATCGTCGTTGTCGACACCGAGGACGGCGATGTTTTCAGGAACGAGCAGTTCATTCTGGAGGCATAGGGAGATCATTTCGGCCGCCATGTTGTCCTGGTAGGCAAAGAAGCCGAGTGATTGATTCTTCAGCCTAAGACCACGTTTCTGGGCGATTGATTCCATCTCGCGGATGACATCGGGCTGCATTCTTTCGGATGTTTTAAGAACCGTCACCGACCCGCCGTCTGCCTCCATGCATTCCTTGAGGGCTTCGAGCCGTTCGCGGTACATGGGGATGTTTCCATGTCCCAGCGCAAAGACTTCGCGATATCCGTGATCGCGAAAATGTTCAGCGGCCAGTCGACCGATTTCGTGGTTGTCGGTCACGATGCGCGGAATGGGCAGATTGTGTTCGCCAAGTCCCAGATCGACCAGAGGGATCTTGTGGGTCTTGAAGTATTCAAGCGTTTCCCTGCACTGCAACAAGGCAATGCAACCATCGCCTTTCCAGTCCTTTAGAAATCCTTCGTTGGTCACGGGGTCCTTCGGGCAGTTCAACTGCCAACCCGCTTCCCGTGCAACCTTGGCGACGCCCCGGTGGATACGGTAGTCGTACCATTCGAGCAACAACATGATGTGTTTACGTTTGATCATGGGATGATTTGGATAAGTTTGTTTCCGGTATATTCGCGAACAAGTCTGAAGTCAACGGTTTAAAATAGAGTGTTTTCAGAGTTTCAGAATCAAGGATTGTGCGTTCATGAGACACGATTGTGCAGGATGCCGGGTTGCGGCATAGTGTTGCTTGGGTTGCGGTTTGCTGTTCTCGGGACTGTATCGCGCTTCCAATGGTGATCAGGGCGGTTCTTTCTGATTTCCGTGGCGTAATTCGGTGCCGGGAATGCTTGAAATGTAGTGAAGATTAACAAATGTTGGGTCGACTGATGAAGGCATCAAGATATCTGGTACCGCATATGTACACGGCGGATCCGTCTGTTCACGTGTACAACGACGTGCTTTATATATACCCATCGCATGACGTTGATGCGGGTATTCCAGAGAATGACAATGGTGACCACTTTGATATGCGTGATTACCATGTTTTTTCAATGGAGGATGTCGATGGAGAAGTGACGGATCATGGTATTGCACTGGACGTTGCGGATGTACCGTGGGCGGATCGCCAAATGTGGGATTGCGACTGCGCCTCAAAGGATGGCAAATACTACCTCTACTTTCCAGCGAAGGATCCGGAAGGGGTTTTCCGCATCGGCGTGGCCATCAGCGATAAACCGGAAGGACCTTTCTCGCCTCTCGATAAGCCGATCGATGGCAGCTACTCGATCGATCCGTGCGTGTTTTGCGATGATGGCATATACTACATGTATTTCGGGGGTATATGGGGCGGACAACTTCAGAACTACCGTGATAACAAAACCATCGAAGAGGGGCATGAACCGGAGGATGGCGAGCCGGCTTTGTCGCCACGGATTGTAAGATTGAGCGATGACATGCTCGAATTCGGCGAAGAACCTCGGGAAGTCATTCTTCTGGACGAAAACGGCGAGAGATTAAAAGCCGGCGACTATGAACGCCGTTTCTTTGAAGCCTCGTGGATGCATGTGTACCAGGGTAAATACTACTTCTCATACTCCACCGGTAACACACAGAAGCTGTGCTATGCCGTGGGCGACAATCCATATGGACCCTTCACCTACAAAGGCGTCATTCTGACCCCGGTCGTGGGATGGACCACGCATCATTCAATTGTGGAGTTCAGGGGGAAATGGTATTTGTTTCATCATGACTGCGTGCCTTCAGGCGGCAAGACATGGTTGCGTAGTCTGAAAGTGCTTGAAATGGAATACGACCCGGACGGAACGATCCGCACCATGGACGGCGGTGGCGAACGGGAGCCCCTGAAGAAGCAGGAATCGACATGTTCCGCAAAAATCGGCACTTCGGCTTAGACGCAGATTGTATCCGTATGCGTCACTCAGTCGACTGCGCACACAGCCAGGGGACACATACACAGCATATTCATGGATAACTGGACACAAGGGGAGCATGTGGAACATTTTCATCAAAAACTTTCGTTTCGTGAAAAGGTCGGATACAGCCTCGGGGATGGGGCGGCTAACCTGGTTTTCCAGGTGCTCATGGCCTACCAATTCATGTTTTTTACGACGATTCTCGGCCTCAGCCCCAAGGCGGCTGGATTTCTTTTCCTGATCGGCCGCTTCTTCGACGCCTTTACGGATCCCGCCATGGGATTCGTTGCAGACCGGACCAAGACCAAATGGGGTCGCTTCCGTCCTTGGCTTATCTGGTCGGCCCTGCCGTTCGCCGCTATCTTCTGGCTGACCTTCACCAGCCCCGGCTGGTCGCCCACGGGGCAGATGGTCTATGCCTACATCATGTATTTTCTGCTCATGGCTGTCTATACGGTCAACAATGTGCCGTACTGCGCACTGAACGGGGTCATGACCGGCGATGTGGATGAGCGTACCAGCCTTTCCACGTTCCGTTTTGTCTGCGTCACGATCATCACCTTCATCGTCCAGGGTATGACGCTGCCCCTGGTGGATAAATTCGGCAACGGTGACGATGCAAAGGGATGGTCGATTACCATGGGCATCTTCGCGGTGGTGACCATTTTCCTTTTCGTGATCTGCTTCTTCTCCGTGCGGGAACGGGTCACCCCCGATCCGAACCAGCAGTCCTCCGCCCGGCAGGACATGCTCGACACCTTCAAGAACCGACCCTGGGTCATCCTTTTCAGCGCCACGCTGATGATCTTCATCATGCTGGTGGTTCGTGGCGGTTCGATGCCGCTCTTCATGGAGCACATTGCAGACCGCCAGGCACTGGCCGATCTGATCGGCGGCATGGGGCTTCAGCGCGTTGATGGGGTTGATCCGGCCGGCTTCGCGAAGTTTCTGGATATCTTCGGCTATCTGCTCAAGCCCGATCATTCCAATGTGCCCGGCGTTGCCTACGGCATCTTCGGCATGCTGGGTACCTTTACCATGTTTCTGGGCGTGCTCTGCTCCAAACCACTGTCGAAACTGCTTGGCAAACGGATGGTTTTCGTGGGATCGCTTGCGGTCACAACACTTGTAACCGTTTGGCTGTATTACATCCCCGCCACCAGTGTTCGCGCCATGATGTGGCAAAGTGCGCTGTGGGGACTGGCGTATGGGCCGACGGTTCCCCTGCTATGGTCGATGATTGCAGATACTGCTGATTTTTCCGAATGGAAGACGGGACGCCGTGCGACAGGATTCACATTTGCCGGCGTTGTTTTTGCCCTCAAATTCGGTTTGGGAATCGGTGGTTATATCCAGGGTTCAATCCTGGGTATGTATGGGTATGACGGGACCGGTGGCGCGGCTTTGACAGATCGGGCCATGACGGGAGTACGTGTTGCCGCCTCTGTTGCGCCGGCGGCGTTCATTGTTGCGGCAGTGGCCATCCTGCTGTTCTACCCGATCTCCAAGGAGCTGAATTACCAGATCGGTGATGAGCTTGCACAACGCCGTCGGAATAGAGGGCAAGACACCGCCATCGGTTCGGACAAGGACTGATGCATGATAAGGTGGTTTCCCACAGCATTGCTCGCACTGCAGTTCGCAGGAAGCCTGGTCCGGGCTGAGCCAACACCGTTGGCGGCGGCCTATAAAGGCGATTTTCTGGTCGGTGCCGCTTTGGGTGAACGCTACCTGTTCCAGCCGTATGGTCAGAATGAAAAGGCGTTGCGGTTGCTGGAGCGGGAATTCAATTGCGTTACCTCCGAAAACCTGATGAAGCCGTCCTCACTGCGTCCAGCACCCGGCAAGTTTAATTTTGAGCGTTCGGACCAGTTTGTGAAGCTGGCGAAGAAAATGGATCTCGACGTGGTCGGTCACGTACTCGTCTGGCACTCCCAGACCCCGAAATGGTTTTTCGAAGACAGGAATGGCCAGTCTGTCTCGCGCGAGGAGTTGATCGAGCGCATGGAGGAACACATTCAGAAGGTGGTGAAGCGCTACAAGGGGCACATCAAATACTGGGATGTGGTGAACGAAGCCGTGGATGTCATACAAGTTGAAGATCCCGATAATCCGGTCAACCCTGATGGCTCCCCGCGCAAGATTCCCAAGGCGATATTCCGCCCGTCAAAATGGCTGGAAATCATTGGGGAGGATTATATCGAGATGGCCTTCAAGTTCGCCCACGAAGCCGATCCCAGAGCAATCCTGATATACAACGATTATGGCATGACCGACCCGGTCAAGGTGGACTTCGTTGTCAAGAATATCGTCCGTCCCCTCAAGAAGAAGGGGATTCATATAGATGCGGTCGGCATGCAGGGACACTGGCACCTGGAGAATCCCAGTCTCGAGAGCATCGAGGAATCCATCGAGAAGCTCGCGGCCGCGAAGGTGCGGGTGCATATCACGGAATTGGACCTGAGCGTGTTGCCAATGGCGTACGGCTATATGGGGGCGGACATCAGCACGAACTACGAGCTGCGGGATGAACTCAACCCGTATCGCGACGGCCTGCCGGATGATGTGGCGCAGAAACAGGCTGAGCGGTATAGCGCCATTTTTGAGATCTTCGAATCCCACAAAAGGGATGTGGAGCGCGTGACCTTCTGGGGGATCTGCGACGGGGATTCCTGGAAAAACAATTTTCCTGTCCGGGGGCGCACGGATTATCCCTTACTGTTTGACCGTAACTACGAAGCCAAACCTGCCTACGAGGCCCTGGTCCGGTAGATATGGTTGTCGATTAGAAGCAAGTGCTTATTTTGCCGGCCGCAGTAGCTTGCTGGCGGGATGCCACGCGTTGCATCAATCATCCATCAATTGCCGATGTCTACCGGGACGATTTTCAAATCGGTACGGCGCTCGGCAGTGAGGATGTGGGGCACGATGATATCTTACCCATGCGCAAGGACCTGAAGATCATTGCCGGGGATTTTGACTGCGTGACCCCTGAGAACCTCATGAAATGGCAACATGTCCACCCGCTGCCCGGTTTCTACAACTTTGACCAGGCGGATGAATTCATGGACTTCGCACAAGTAAACGGTCTGGATGTGGTTGGCCATGTGCTTGTCTGGCATTCCCAGACCCGGACTGGGTCTTAATGGATGAACTCGGTAATCCGGTTTCGCACGCCAGGTATCTGTTCGGACCATGGGAAACACGAGACTCCATCAGCGGCATGACCGGCGGGCATCAGGGTGCCATAGTCGACCTGTCGAACGGGGATTGGTACGGCTTCGTGATGGTTGAAGAGTCTTATCCGGTGCGCATCGGGACATTAATGCAGGCAGGATGTTGAAGAGGGTTGGCTTGCACTCAGGACTCCCGGCCTGTCTGTCTCTGTTTTCGGTAATTGCTGGGAGCAACGCCATATGTCGCGCGGAAACTGTTCCTCAGGGCGTCTACGGAGTAGAAGCCGCAATTTGAAGCGATGTCTTCCAGTTTAGCATTGGTACAGCCAAGCAGATGGGCGACGGTCTCGATGCGCTGGTGGCGGATTTCCTGGCCGGGCGAACGGATATAATTGGCCGAGAATGCCTTTTGGAGGCCCTGTTGCGAAACGCCCATGGCTTTGGCCACGTCGACGGCCTGGATGCCCTTATGGAAGTTGTTATGGATCCAGTGCAGTGCCTCTGAGACAAGTGGATTGCGCACGGCATAGCAATCCGTACTTTGTCGCACGATAACCTCCTTGGGCGGATGCCGGATAATCTCCACCCTGGCCTTGCGTTTCGGATGGTCCAGCAGATCGCGCAGTACGTTGGCTGCATGAATACCCAATCCTTCCTGGTCACTGTCAATGCTGCTGAGTTCCACCGTCAATCCTCTGTTAATCAGGTCGTCGTTGTCGACGCCGAGTACCGCGAGGTTTTCCGGCACACGCAGTTTGTTCTGCAGGCAGAGCGAGATCATGTCCGCCGCCATGGTGTCCTGGTAGGCGAAGAATCCGATCGACATCTCCTCCAGCCGGCGATCGCGCTGCCTGGCGATCGCCCTTAGTTCCTCCAGCACGATTGGATGCATGGTTTCCGACGAATGCAGGACGGTCACCGAACCCCCGTCTATTTCCATGAACTCCTGCAGGGCGGCCAGGCGCTCCCGGTACATCGCGGTCTTGCCAGGCGCGAGCGCAAACACCTCGCGGTAGCCGTGATCGCGAAAATGTTCCGCAGCCAGCCGCGCGATTTCTCGATTATCGGTCACGACGCGCGGAATGGGCAGCGTATGTTCACCGAGCCCCAGATCGACCAGCGGGATTCGGTGGGTCTTGAAGTAGTCCAGGGTAGTTCGGCACTGTAACAAGGCGATGCATCCATCGCCTCCCCAGGCTTTAAGGATGTCTTCGTTATTTACAGGGTCTTTCCGGCAGTTCAACTGCCAGCCGGCTTCGCGGGCCACCTTGGCGACGCCGCGATGGATCCGGTAGTCGTACCATTCGAGCAACAACATGATGTGTTTGCGCTTGATCATTTCTATTTGAAAACATAATGACGAACGTTTCGATATTGTCAATGGGTGCACAATTAAAAAAGGGCTGCATGAGCAGCCCTATGGTTCGTAATGTGAACTAATGACACATCTATATCCTGAAGCGCCTCCGAAACATGAGCAGACCGCCGCCGAATACGCCCAATAGGCCGATTGTAGCCGGTTCGGGGACCAACTGCGCATTGTCGAAGTACATCTGGCTGGGGGCGCCTCCGCCTGTATTCAGCGCGAAAATGATTTCGATATAATCAGTTGTCGTGATCGCGTCGCGGTAGGCCGTGTAGTCGATTTCCAGTGTCTGTGTTTCATCCGGGCGACCGTCCCACCAGTAAAAGTTGATCGGACTACCGGAGGCCACGTCCTGCCATCCGGCTCCAGGTGCATTCATTGAGACAGCGTATACCTGGGACCATCCGGAGGTGTAACCTGCCGTTGCCGCAACAGAAACATCGATCGAGAAGGTCGAATTGGCCATGAAGTCGGCCCGTTGCGATGCATCCAGCTGAATCGCCAGGGATTGGCCCCATCCCGACTGTTCGACGACCAGTGAGCCGGAGCCCAGTGTTACACCTTCGGTCTGTCCACCGGCCATGTTGGTGGCACCTCCCCAGTTGATCCAGCCATCAAGATCGGTTTCCCAATCTCCAATAACACCGGAAAAACCGGTGGCAGGAAGTAACAAGGCAATCGCTGCGATCGCCGGAGCCATTGTACTGGTTATCATTGTTTTCATTGATTTCTCCTTATTCTAGCCATGCAACACCCCATGTGCTGTCCAGGCGGGACGGGCACGCGTTATGGGCAGCGCCTTTTCCCATAGGGTACAGGGTACATTTTTATTCAGGACCGTCATCCTGCAATAATGAAACCCTCGCAGAAGATTTTGAAACCTGCCTGTTCTGCACGGGACAATAAGCCGCTTAGCGGCATATGGAGAGAGGCATGCCCGGTGGCCTGGAAATCCTCTTCCGGGGCAGCCGTGGTGCGTTATTCACGGCAGCCAGCTGTCCGGCCGGAAGGCGCTGTCGTCCTTCGCGGTAAATGGTGGAATTAGCTTGAGACGTTGAATCAGGCTTTGCGTTCGGCGTGCATCTGTTTTCGATATACTCCAGGCGTGGTGTTATATATCGTTCGGAAGCTTTTGATGAGGGTGTTCGAGGATGTAAAACCGCAGTGCCGGGCAATGTCTTCCAGTTGCGCATTTGTCCGGCCAAGCAGGTCGGCGACGGCCTGGATGCGTTGACAACGGATTTCCTGGCCGGGTGATCGCGTGTAATCGGCTGCAAAGGCCTTTTGCAATCCCTGCTGCGTCACGCCCATGGCATCGGCAACATCGGTGGCATGGATGCCCTTGTGGAAATTGTTGTGGATCCAGTGCAGCGCCTCCGAGACAAGCGGATTGTGGACGGCATAGCAATCCGTGCTGCGCCGCACGACGACCTGCCGTGGAGGGTGTCGAATAATCTCTTGCCTTGCTGCCATTCCTGGATGTTGAAGCAGGTTGCTCAGCTTGAATGCGGCAAGCATCCCCAATCCCTCCAAATCGCTGTCGACACTGCTCAGCCCCACGGTCATTCCGGCATTGATGAGGTCGTCGTTGTCAACACCGAGCACCGCCATGTTTTCAGGAATGCGCAACTGGTTCTGAAGGCAGAGTGCGATCAGGTCCGCGGCCAGGGTGTCCTCGTAAGCAAAAAAGGCAATCGACAGTTCCTCCAGCCGGTGCTTGCGCTTGCGCGCAATCGCCCGCAGTTCCTCGAGCACGACCGCCATCCTGACATCCGTCGACTGCAGTACGGTCACGAAGCCTCCTTGTTTCTTCATGAATTCCTGCATGGCTGCCAGACGCTCCCGGTACATCGTGACGTTGCCGGGTGAAAGCGCAAACACTTCGCGGTAGCCTTGATCATGGAAATGTTCCGCAGCCAGCCGCCCGATCTCCCGGTTGTCGGTGACCACGCGCAATGCAGGCAACCCATGTTCACCCAGACCGAGGTCGACCAGTGGTATCCGATGCGTCTTGAAATACTCCACGGTTTTCCGGGTCTTTAAAAGCGCGATGCAACCATCGCTTTGCCATCGCTGCAAAGCGGCTTCATTGGCTACGGGATCCTTGCGGTAGATGAGCTGCCAGCCGAAATTCCGGGCCACTTTGGTCACACCGCGATGGATCCGGTAATCGTACCATTCGAGCAACAGCGTGATGTATTTGCGTTTGATCATAGAGCGACCTATACAGCGCTGGTTCCATAGCGGTGATTCGTACGATGTGGCCACCAAGGGAAGACCCATCCCGGTATGTTGAATATACCGCTCTCTGGAGCGTGCTGTTCGTCCGTTAGGACGTTGTAGCGGGGCCGCGGTGAACGATAAGACTGGTATGATATTTCCATGGATAGAGCATACAACGTCGTTCTTGGCCGTCATCATGCAATCGTGAATCCTAAGCCGGATCTTTTGAAACCTGCATGGCAGTGTGGCTCGTGCAGCATGTTTTAACGGCACATTCGCGGTCAAGGCCTGCTTCCGGAGGAAGTGGATTTTGACGGGGTGTTGCCGGAGACGATATCGGTTTCAATAAAGCGAGGCGGGGTTTCATTAATCTCAGTTTCTAAAACATGATGTCTGCGATAGTATGTTCTCAAATTGAATTACGTGCGCGATGCTGAGTGCAGGTCCTTTTGCGGCAATGCTGGAAGAAGGGTTGGGGAATCTTGGAGAAGAACATGGCTGATGGTCTAGTGATGAGGAAACTGTTTATAATCCCGGCTCTGCCGATTTTGGTGGCAGCCACCGCCATGGGACAAAACCTGGTCGGTAACGGGGGGTTTGAAGCAGGTTACAATGTTGGCTGGAACCATCTGGTGGGCGGTACGGCCAACGGTGTATTTTCACAGGAGACCACCGATCCCTATGAGGGAGCCCGTGCCCTGAAGGTACAGGTAAATTCATTGGGTGGAAATTCCTGGGATGTGCAGACCCTGGGTCCCTCGCTTTCGCTCACCGTGGGGGAAGAGTACAGCCTCACGTTGTGGGGTAAAGCGGCCGCGGCGGGTACCTCCGTCAGAATGGTGATGCAAAACAGTCAGTGGCTATCCCATGACGTTAACCTGGGAGCTTCCTGGCAGCCCTATACCTGGAATTTTACCGCCGCCGAATCCTCACCCCGGTTGATAATCCACTATTTCGAGACCGGCACGCTCTGGCTGGATGATATCCGGATCGAGCCTGTGGTGGTGAATACGAACCCTGTCGATATAGTCCTTTCGCCGGATATACGCCATCAGACGATGGTGGGGTTCGGTGGAGCACTCTCCTGGTACAGTTCGTGGGTTTATCACGGCAACGCGGCCAATGACGCAGCCCTCGAGCAACTCATGTTCGATGATCTGGGGCTGGATGTCGTCCGTCTTAAGAACTGGTACTATCCGAACAACTATCCGGACAATACCGCGGCTTCGTCCATGCCTGAACAGGAATCGTTCGATGCAAACCAGGATTTCTACGATGCCGCCAAGACCATCAATCCCGATATCCAGGTATTGCTCAGTTCCTGGAGTCCGCCTGCCAGTCTAAAAAGCAACGGGGAGCGCGAGAACGGTGGGACCCTCAAAAGCGATGCCGGCGGCTACATGTATGAAGAGCTGGGCCAATACTGGGCCGATGCGCTGGACCATATGGGATGGACACCCGACTATCTGAGCATCCAGAACGAACCCGGCTATAGCGCCACCTGGGAAAGTTGCATCCTGCGGCCCACGGAGACCGCCAGCAACGCCGGCTATGCCGAGGCTGCGGATGCCGTCTGGAACGCGATCAAAGATCGTCCGGATGTTCCGCTCATGCTGGGAACGGAGGCGGAAAATATCGGCACGGCCACCTGGCCCGACTGGAACGGCGGGAGTTCGGTAAATACATTCAACGCCCTCAACACCCCGTTGCTGAGCCGTCCCTATATTGCGGCCCACGGATACCATACCTACAACGTCTGGAATACATCGCAGATCGACAACATCAGCGCCGAACTCAACATGGTGCGCGATTCGTTCGGCGACCGGCCGAACTGGATGACCGAATACTCCAAGGACGATTTTGACTGGCTTGAAGCAGCGCGGATGATCCACAATGCCGTGGTGGAGGCCGATACTTCGGCCTACATCTACTGGAAACTGGTATGGGCCGATTCACCCGACACCATGATCGGAATCGACTGGAACGGGAACTACACGATCAACGACCACTACTACACACTCAAGCATTACGCAAAATACGTGGACAAGGGATATCAGCGCTTCGAGGTGTCAGGCGGCAACAACGACCTGAAGGTCTCCGGTTACATCTCGCCCGAGGGCACAAACATTACGCTGGTGGCGATCAACAAATCCGCCTTCCTTCAACGGATTAACCTGATGCATGATGCACTGCCGATCATCGCAGCGCAAGGATACCGGTCGGTATCAAACAACTTCTTCCAGACCATGGCGGCAGTGGACGTGTCGCAGCCTGTCGAGCTGCCCGCGGAATCCATGATGACGCTCGTACTGGGGCTCTCGGAATCGATCAATCCGTTCGTTCCCGACCCATTCAATCTCTTCGAGCCCGTATTTTCGAATAACGCTTTCAGCGTCCAGATCACTGATCAGCCCGGCGCGCTGTTTACTCTTTGGAAGACGGAGGCACTCGACGGCGTCGCATGGGCGGAAGTCACCAATGCCACGCAGGAAGTGGATGGCGACACGATCATGATTTCCGATCCGGATCCCGGCGCGGGTGCCGGTTTCTACCGGGTGCAGGCCCGGTAAACCCTCAACGCAGCTGCGCCAAGGATGCATTGCGCGGGTTGGCAGATGAACGAAGGTTGCCGGGCCGGTCTGATGATCTGGTAGTTGCCGCTCAAGTGCATCAGGCTGAAGAGATAGAGGAATCCGTCGTAGTAGGGATCAAAGTAGCCGTCTTCGTAGGGCTCAAGCTTGGCGTTCCAGACTTCGTCCACGAATAACCAGCCTTTTTCCCGGGGTGCTCATCAGCGCTCCGGTTGCTGTTGTGCCGATCCATCCCAGTGAATGGCGCAAAGCCGTGTAGCCGCCGGCACTCATCAGCTTCTCACGGGGTGATCCGTCCGGGCGGAACTGGTCCACGAACGTATCGATGCCCTGGGCATAGAGGAAATTATGCAGACGGTTGATATAGTCGCTTTTCCATTCCTTGTCCTTGGCATACCAGGAATAATCCATTGCCGATGTTCATCGGCACCCGCCAGGAATCGAATCCAAAGACCTGCATTCTTCCCGTCGGGGTTGCATCAAAATTCGTGTAGTCCGATGTCAGACCGTTTCCGGATGGCAGGCCTTGTGCAGGAAGCTGCGGGAGACTTCCGCGCATTCGCGGTAGAAGTCTTCGTGCCCGTCCTTGGCATATTCCGCCCATACTTCGAAGAAGGCCGGCACATGGTAGGAGGGATCCGTGAAGTTATATCCATGGCCGCCTGGAACAAAGGTGATCATCTTGTGCTCAACATTGATGATGTTCCGCACGCCGTCGGTTCCGTCCTTTGCCCACATGGCATCGAGTATGCGCCGGGCTTCGGCATAGTAGTCGATCCCGGTGTCATTGCCCCAGCGATTGGACGCGAACAGGAGGTCGGTAATGAAATATAGCTCGCCGTCCGAAGCGGATCCCGGGGAGTTCCGGCGACCGGTTTCTGGATTGACGGACCATGCAAAATAGGCTTCGCGCGGACCTTCCTGATGCTGCATGTATTTAACGGTCCAGCGCCACAGCCGGTCGAAGACGTCCTTCTTGTCGAGTTGCACGGCCACCATCATGCCATAGGAAAGCCCCTCTGTGCGCGCGTCGTGGTTCTTGAGATCGGACACATAGGCCAGGTCGTCGTCCACTTCGAAGTACACCCGGTTCGGGCCCACGAAAAGGTTGTGGTAGGCCTTGGCCAGTTTGGCGTCGATCTCCTCCTGCCGGTATCCGGCTTCGAGAAACACGTTGCGATATGTGCCGGTTTCCCACGCACCCTTTTCCCAGGGGATCATTCTTCCGCGCGAATCCTTCGCATCCTTTGATTGTTCCTTGGCGGCAATCGAGATCACTATTACGCACATGCTGACGGATACGATCGCATAGGCAGCTCTCTTATGCCTGGCCGGATTCACTTTTCCGGGTTCCTTTGGACATGTAACGAAACGGAACCACCTGAGGTGATTCCGTTTCGCAGACGGGTGTAACAGTACCGCCGTCTAGTTCCCTTTAATGATGAAGAATTCCTGATCAGCACCACTGAAGGATACCGAATCGGTTGTGTTCGTCCCGGCGCTGACGATGTTGGTCTTGGCCGCCGTCCACGTGGTATCGGTCAACTGGGTTTTATGCATGATGGAGTAGAAGGCTCCGAGTTCCGACTCCCAAGTCAGGGTGGCGGTTCCACTGGCGAGCGAGTAGGATACGATATTCGGATCCAGGACCGCCCCGCCGGTCGGCTCATAGCCGATGCCGTCGAACCAGGTGCGGTCGTTGCCCGTTGCCGGCAGGTCTTCGATAAACACATCGAAGGATGTGCCGGTGACGACACCGAGAAATGCCTGGTAGAGTATGCGGCCGTTTTGGAGCGCGGAATCATCGGTCGCGATCAGAACCCCGTTGGTTACCAGCGGCAACGAGTCAATGCCGGGCGTGTCTTCGAAGCCCGCCCGGATGCCCCACGGAGCGTTGCCTTCATCGCTCCAATAATAGACATATATGTTGTAGCCCTTGTTGAGCAGTCCGGAGACGGATACCTTCAAGCGCGGCGTATTGTCTATGATGAAGAAATCTGCCGATTCCATGATCGTGCCCGCGCCGCCGGCGGTTATGGTATTAACACCGACTGGCACACTGCTCGTACCGGCCGGAAGGCCGAATCCGGTCCGGTCCCTCCAAATGCCGTCCACGGCATTGTTGGTGCTGGTCACGAGCGGTACGCCCGCTCCAACCGGACCATCGTTGGTGGGTGCCATGATGATCGTGGCATCCGACGCGTCGATATACGTGATGCCATCCAGTAGAAGCACGTCGAAGCTCCATTCATTGGTGAACAGTGTGCCGCCGGGCGTGCTGGCCACGACCACCTGGGCGGTGTGGGTGCTGCCGTTATCATACGGGATGGTGGGCGTGTAGCTGATCGTGGTCGTCGAGTTGCTCGCATTGTACGAGAAGACGGCATTGCTGGATACGTCGGCTCCGTCAACGGTCACGGTCACGGCATTGCTGTTGACGGTCTCCGTACCGTCTTCGAAGTAGGCTTCCATCGTGGGGGTGGCGTCGGGTGTGACGAGTCTGGGAAAGGCTTCCGTCGGGATGAGCGGGGGCAAACCTTGAAGCAGCGTCACGTCGTTGATCTGGATAAACTCGGGTTGATTATCCAATACTGTATTGGACTGGAAGATCAGTTCCACATAGCCGGGCGTGTTGGTTCCTATGGCAGCCTCAATGGCGGCCAGCACATGGTGGTAGTTGTAGGTGATGATCCCGGTGCGCTGAGGCGATCCGTTCCAGAAATAATACTGTAATCCGTTAGCGTTGCCGTTGTCTGGATCTCCCGACTTCGTGAAGTCGGTTTCTACTTGGAATGCGCCATAGCCCTCGGTGTTGATGATAAGTTCGATACCCGAATAACCGCCGCCGAGTCCGGCCGGAACGGAGAACTCGACCTGGATCTGGTTGTTGGTCATGAACGCATCCACCCAGCCTGCGTTGGCCAGGTTAATGCTCAGGGTTTGTCCCCATCCC
>JBNLDM010000065.1:0-8031 GCA_050304335.1 Pontiella sp. | reverse complement strand
TGTGATCCGTGCCATCGGCGACCTGCAGGCGGATATTGAGCGGGTGACGGATCGGAAGCCCCGGATTGCCACCGGGAAAACCACCTGTAAGCGACCGGTGATTATTGGAACGCTGGGGCACAGTTCGCTTATTGATGCGCTCGTCGCCAACGGGAAGCTTGATGATTCTGATCTTAATGGCAAGTGGGAAAGCTACGTGATTGCGACCGTCAACAATCCGGCTCCGGGCGTGAAGCAGGCGCTGGTCATTGCCGGCAGCGACCGGCGCGGCACGATCTACGGCATCTATGAGTTGTCGAAGCAACTTGGTGTGTCGCCATGGTACTGGTGGGCGGATGTGCCGGTAGAAACGCGGGATGAAGCCTATGTGCTGGCAGGTCGCTATGCTTCGGGAGAACCATCGGTAAAATACCGGGGCATCTTCATTAATGACGAGGATTGGGGGCTCCACCCGTGGGCGATCAATACCTATGAAAAGGAGCTGGGCGACATCGGGCCAAAGACGTATGCAGCGGTCTTTGAACTGATGCTCCGGCTCAAGGCCAATATGGTGGCTCCAGCCATGCACCATCGTACAGGGGCCTTCTATCAGTATCCCGAAAGCAAGGTGGTTGCCGATGAATACGGCATCATCATCACGACATCCCATTGTGAACCGTTGCTGTTCAATAATGCGAACCACAAGGAGTGGGATAGCAAAAAGGATGGGGATTGGAACTATGCCGTCAACAAGGACACCATTCTCAAGAAGCTGGACGACCGCGTGTCCGAAGCCTCGCCCTACGAAAATATCTATACGATGGGCATGCGCGGGTTGCATGACCGTAGTATGCAGGGGGATATGTCCGACGAGGAAAAGGTAAAGATTCTTGAACGGGTCATGGCCGACCAGCAGGACATCCTTAAAAAATATCTGAAAAAACCAGTGGAGCAGATTCCCCAGATCTTCGTGCCCTACAAGGAAACGCTGGGGCTCTACAACCTGGACCTCCAGGTGCCGGATAACATTACGCTGGTGTGGACGGATGACAACTATGGCTACATCAAGCGCCTTAGCAATTCGGACGAACAGAAACGAAGCGGGGGATCCGGGGTGTACTATCACGCCTCCTATCTCGGCCCGCCGCATGACTACCTTTGGCTCAACACCCTTGCTCCGGCACTGATGTATGAAGAATTGAGCAAGGCGTATGCGACCGGCGCAAACCAGTACTGGCTGCTCAATGTGGGCGATATCAAGCCGTGCGAACTGGGACTGCAGACATTCCTGGATTTTGCCTGGAATGTTGAAGGCTATGATTATGATCGTATCAATCGTCATCAAAGCCAATTTATGAGCCGTATCTTCGGGCACAAATATGAAGCGACGTTCGCGGATATCCTGAGCACCTATTACCGGCTCGCCTGGAGCCGTAAACCGGAATTCATGGGCTGGGAACGTGAGTGGGACCGTCCGGAGTTCAAGGAAATGGCCGATACCGATTTTTCCTTCCAGAACTATAACGACGCCCAGCAACGCCTGGCTGACTATCAACGGATTGCCGAACTTTCGAAAAACATCAGCGACGACCTGTCGGAAGCATACCGTCCCGCATTTTTCGAACTGATGGACTATCCGGTAAACGCAGCCTATCAGATGAACCGTAAATTCCTGATGGCTCAATTAAACCATGAGATGGCGGACAAGCAGGACTACGCTTCCGCCAACTGGGCGGCGGATGAGTCGCAGGCGGCCTATGACGAAATCGTCAGGCTGACCGATCATTACAACACCCTGCTGGATGGAAAATGGAGCCGCATGATGATGGTGACGCCCGGGGTTAATGCCAAATACCAGAACATGCCGGACCTGGTCAGAACCAAGGCCGAGAAAAGCAATTCGGTTGATGTAGCTCCTCAGAAAAGCAAAGCTGAACTGAGCGGATGTACCGTCATAAATCTGGGGAAATTTGCGAACAGGGTGGAGAAGAACGGTCATGCCGTGCGCCTGATCGAGGGGCTCGGTTATGACTGGCAAGTCGTCCAGCTGGGGCAGGCCGCCGAACAAAGTGAGGATGCGGAAAACCTGGATGGAACCAGGGTTGAGTACGCGTTTTCCGGAGTTGATGCCGATGCCGTTACGGTCACGGTCTACTCGGTTCCGACCTTCCCGCTTTATGCTGGCCGAAGCACCCGATTCGGGATTTCGGTAGATGGCCTACCTGCTGTTGTTGCAGAAAACGAGCCCCCTGAATTTTCAAAGGCATGGAAGGATCAGGTGCTGCGAAACAGCGCGATTGCAACCGCCGAATTCCCGGTAAAGAAGGACGCCGCCACCCATACGCTGACGCTGACATGTGGCGACCCCGGAATCCTCATCCAGCGGATCGTCATTGATTGGGGCGGGTTGAAGGAGACCTATGTCGGCCCGTCAGCTTCGATGGCAAAAAACTAATGTGTTATTTGGGGGTAAACAGGGATCGATAAGCCACAATGTGCCGCTCGGTCTTTGGGTTGTGTTTATTCACCCGGCACTCCCTTTATTTCCGAAAATAAGGTGTCTTGTAGAGTGGTAAACTTATACCCTTTGTTAAATGGGAGACGCTGTAATTGCTGACGTTCACCCTGATAACTGGACCACAGGCAGCTCAATTGTAAATCGCTTAAGACAAGTATCCGGAAAATAATGAGAAGGATAAGATGAAGGCAAAAGCAATGGTGGCCAGCGGTTTGCTGGCGGTACTTGTGGCTATGCCTGCATCCCATGGCGATAACCTGAATATCGTAAACGGCGGCTTTGAAACCGGTAAACTAACGGATTCCTCGTTCAGGCCGGTTGCCGGATCGACTGATGCCGGAACGGATGTGCCGGATTCGTACTCCCTGATTAAAGCCGGTATTGATATATCGGATGACGGCAATTTGAGTCTGTCGCGTTCCTCCAGTCCGTATCGTTATTTCAAGCTTAGGATGTGCACGAATCTAGTGGAGAACAGCTGGCGCGACGTGATGTCCATCATGCACGGGTCGGATGGCATGGCTGCATATAACCTGCAGGTGAGCAATCATCTGCCCTTCGATAGATCGAATCACTTGTTCCCTGAATTCTCTGGGATGCCCTTGAAATTAAGAGATTTTAGATGGATGTGAAGGTTGATTGCTGACTTCAGTTGATCAGGAACGATGTTTGGTTGGCAAGCGTGCGCAACAAAACAAATCAAGGAGATGAACATGAATGGAAAAATTTTTGCGTCCCTGGGATTGGTTGGTCTGGCGATTGCCGGGGGAGGGTGCCAATCGGTTCAAAGAGAAAAAATGGTTTACAGCAATCCGCTGTGGGATGGCTATCTGGCCGATCCGGCGGTAATGGAATACAACGGCGAATGGTATGCCTACGGTACTGGTGTGGATGAAGCGACGGGATATCATTTCCCGGTGTTGCATTCGACGGATTTTGTCAACTGGAAGCCCGAGGGCTACATCCTGCCACCGCTGCAGAATCCGAAGATGACGGAATACTGGGCCCCGGAGGTGGTGGAGAAGGACGGGACGTTCTATCTCTACTATGCGGGCGACCTGAAGCAGCGGGTGGCGACGAGTAGCAGCCCGCTGGGGCCGTTCGAGGATTGCGGGGTCCTGCTCTTCCCGCAATGGGAGTTCTCGATCGATGGGCACCCGTTCAGGGATCCGGACAGCGGCGAATGGTATTTCTTCTTCGCGCGCGATTTTCTGGATGTCGATCGTGTGGGTACCGGCGTTTCGGTGGTGAAGTTGGCCGATGACATGGTTTCAGTCACCGGTGAGGTTACGACGGTGGCAACGGCCATCGACGACTGGCAGATCTATGAGCGCAACCGCTCCATGTATGGCGGCGTCTATGACTGGCACACGGTGGAAGGGCCGTGGGTGGTGAAGAAGGACGGGCTCTACTACTGTTTCTGGTCCGGCTCGAACTGGCAAAGCCCGAACTATGGCCTCGGTTTTTCAGTGGCTGCTAATCCAATGGGCCCATGGCGGGACGGTGGGAATCAGGCCGGAGCAAGTGTGTTGAACGGCAAGGATAACAATTTGATCGGTCCGGGGCATTGTTCGGTTGCGCTGGCACCCGATGGGGAAACCTATTTCATGATCTATCATTCCTGGAATCCGGAACGTACCCGACGCGTCATATGCATGGACCCGATCGAATGGACCAAAAGCGGACCCCGGGTGAAGAATCCGGGATTCGGCACTAAGACGGGGAAGTGATATGAAAACCGTAAAATGGATTTGTGGGGTCGTTGCGCTGGCGATTTTATCGTTTGGGGCTGAACCCGGAGCGAACAGTACCTTTGTGAATCCGATTTATGAAGGGGCCGACCCGTTTGTTTTTAAGCACACCGACGGCTTTTACTATTTCTGCCAGTCGGAAGGCGACCGGGGCATCGCAGTCTGGAAGTCGGACAGATTGACCGATAAAGGAGTAAAGAGGCTGGTGTGGAAAGCGCCGGACAGCGGCTGGAACTCGAAGGAAGTATGGGCACCCGAGCTGCATTATCTGCAGGGGAAATGGTATATCTACTATGCTGCGGACGATGGAAATAACAGGAATCACCGGACCGGCGTACTGCAAAGCAAAACCCGCGATCCGCAGGGGGACTATCGTGACATGGGCGCCGTTTATACAGGCGACGAGATCGAGTCCGGAAAAAACAGTCGCTGGGCGATCGATGCCACACCCCTGGAGATGAACGGCAAGCTCTATCTGATTTGGTCGGGCTGGAACGGTGCTGATGACGATGTGCAGTCGCTCTTCATCGCCGAGATGGAAAACCCGTGGACGATCAAGTCCGACCGGGTAAAGATTACGCCGAATAACACCTATGCATGGGAATGTGTCTCCGACTCGCCAGGCAACAAGGGATTAAACGAAGGTCCGGAGGTTCTGCGCCACGGTGATCGGATTTTTGTGATCTATTCCTGCAGCGGCTCGTGGGAAACGACGTATAAGCTCGGCCAGCTCTCTATTCGAGAAGGGAAGGATCCGATGAATCCGGACAACTGGGTCAAGAAGGACTCGCCGGTGTTCCAGGGCACCGATACGGTGCACGGAGTCGGACACTGTTGTTTTACCAAGTCGCCGGACGGTACCGAAGACTGGATGGTTTACCATTCCAAAATCGGAACCAGCCCGGGCTGGCAGCGGAACGTGCGCATTGAAAAGTTTGGCTGGAACGGGGATGGATCGCCCTGTTTCCCGGTCCCCACCACCGAAGGCACTGTGCTCGAAAAACCGTCCGGCGAAAAGCCGCCGGTTGCCGGAACCTTTTTCAATGATTCGTTTGATAATGGACAATGGGATAACTGGCAGTATTTCGGCTACAACCGTTTTGTCGCCGTGCGCAACAGAGCGCTTGCACTTGGCATTGATCCGGGGTGGGGGACGGCCAATAATTACCGGTGCGGGGAAAAGGCCATCGTGCGCGGACTGGTGTGGGAAGACTTTGCGTTCAGCTCAACCATGGCGATTCTAGAAGGCGATCGAGACGCAGGATTAATCTTCCGGGTGATGCATCCGGCGGTTGGATATGATGCCATGAAAGGATACTTTGCCGGAATTATACCCGGCAGGAATCAGGCTGTCCTGGGAAAAATGAACGGAAAGGAATGGACTGAAATCGCGTCGGCAGCGCTTCCGGTTGAAGCTGGTCGGGAATATGTCCTGAAAGTCGTCACACAGGGGGATAAAATCCAGTTTTCTGTGGATGGCAAGCCGGTGATTGAAACAACCGATTCAAGCTATGGGTCAGGGTATGCGGGGGTGAGGGTTGTTAACGTTGATGCATCGTTTGACAACATAGAGATCCGGGCCCGATAGATGAAATGTCCGGTAGGGACGCATCGTCCGGCGGTTGAGCTCTGCCCGATGAAGGATGACCATGAAAAATATCGCAACTGTTGCCATCGTAGACGATCACCGCAGCACACGTGAACTCGTTGCTGCCATGCTACAGAATGAATCCCGTCTCAAGTGCATCGGTTCATTCCCCGCCGCTATAACGGCTATGCATAGACTGCCCGAACTCAAGCCGGACATTGTTCTAATGGACATTAACATGCCGGGCATGAAGGGCATAGAATGCATTCGGAGACTCAAGCCGAAAATGAGGGACACCAACTTTGTAATCCTTACCGTCTATAATGAACCGGAGTATATTTTTGATGCGCTCTCCGCTGGTGTGGTGGGTTATCTGCTGAAACGGGATGTCGCGGATGAACTTATTCCGGCGCTGAAGGAAGTTACGCGCGGAGGTTCCGCCATGAGCGGCGAAATTGCACGGAAAGTAGTACAGCGCTTTCATAAACCCGTGAAGTCGCCGACTGAGCAGAAAGACAAACTCGGAAAACTTTCGGAACGCCAGATGGAAGTGCTTAACCTGCTCGCCCGCGGGCGCCTCTGCAAAGAAATTGCCCATGAACTGGGCATTTCCACAAACACTGTAAACACCCACAACCGTCGGATATATGAACAGCTCCACGTTCATTCCCGTGCCGAAGCCGTCGCAAAGTACACTCGAATGAACTAATACGACTCCGCGGCCGGAGAATTCAGATCGAATGCTTTCCCGTACGGGATCCTATGTTTTTCGAAAAAAAAGTCCACTGGAGCGATGGTGTTACGCTCTTGCCTATTGATGGATATTGAAATTATTTATGAATTTGGGCCGTGCGTTTTGGTGCAGGTCGTACGAACGGCCATCGGAATCATAGACTAGAAAGGATTGCGGAACGCGATCAGATTGGTTTGTAAGATCGGGATGTATTTGGGAATGAATTTTTGGATGGCACTTGAAAAAAACAAGATACTTTACGGGTGTTTTTTAGGGTTGTTTGTTTTGCTCTCGGTCTCGATGGCTGATGAGCCTTTTGATCCTGCATGGATTGATCAAGTGGCGGATCAGCATGATATGACCCTGTCGGATTGGGGGCCGTATACCAAACGATACATAGGAATTTCCCATCTTCCCGAACCTGCTTCGGGATTGCGGTTTGATCTAAGCGTTTTCCCCGGTTTTTATCGGGGGAAGGCCCGTGTTCCCAATGTGATGTATGAGTCGGATTTTTATCCGTGGGAAGCGGCGCCGGACTTGACGTATTTCAGCTTCCGACACGAGCTCGAATGGAAGGATCGGGTGTATGCCGATGTTTCCTGTTCCGAGATCGATACGAAGGCCCGGCTGGTGCGTGCAGAACTGGTGAACCATACCAGGCTGCCGCAAAGTCTCGTGCTGCACATGATGGCCAGTATGAGTTTCCCGTCTATTCGACCGTATGCACCGAAGGATCCAATTTATCCGGGGAAAGTAAGCCTCCCCGATGGGGCGTTCTGGATCGACGCACTGGATTATCAGGAGCTGCATTATGCAAAAAGCCATCCGAAGGATAATCTGGTGGATGACGGGAGAATGCGGGGAGAGATTCGAGATCATGATTATGTCGGAGGAACCGGCCTGGGACGTGGTTTCGGCAGCCACGAAGGAGATAGGGTGACGTATTCGTTCCGTCTTCCCCGCACCGTTAACGATGCCCATCTGCTTTTCCGCTACCGCATGGGCAAAGAACGCAATACCTCGCTGAAGCTGAGTGGTTCGGGGGGCCGTACCATCTCGTTTACGGGAAATGGAAATCTGCAGCTCAAGGATGTGCCGGTGAAAACTCTTCCGTCTGGAAACTATACCTTGACGTTCACGGCACAGGGCGGCGATGCGATCGACCTGGACGGATTCGCAATAGTGTCGGCGTCGGAAGTTGAGCAGGTGAAGTTTCAGACACAGCAGTGGGATTATCGGCCGGAAATGATGAAAGGCCCTAAACCCAACAGCCTGCTTTTAAAATACAAGGACACCGATCAGTATTATGGTTTAGTCTGGAGTGCTGAGCAGTATCAGGTTCGCCAATTTCTATGCCGGGATCTTGATCTCCTGTTTGAGGAAAAAATACATGATCATGTAAGCAGTCGGTTTAACGGGGATGGGAATGGTCATTATGCAAATATCTACATGCGCCCGATCA
>JBNLDM010000064.1:0-74504 GCA_050304335.1 Pontiella sp. | reverse complement strand
GTCGGGCATAACTCAGGGGATATATGTATGGCGATATTGCGCAAGGGGGGGGGCTTCGCTAGGTGCTTTATCACATGAACAAAAACATATGTTGAATCATGGCCACTGCATGCCCGTATCCATTCTGGGGTTGAGACCAATCAAATGCGTTTGAGAAAGGAGGGGTGCGGGGGGAGGGTTAGTCAGATACTGGAATTAGAGCTGTCCCAGAAAATAGTTTACGGTTTGTTTACTGTTGTCATCGTAAATATTCACGAATCATCAGCAGTCATCAAATTTGGCCGGTTGAAGGCGAGTGTTCATTTTGCCAATAAAAAGGGCTTTCCCGTTAAGAAAAGCCCTTGAAAAATGGAGCGGGCGATGAGAATCGAACTCACACGACCAGCTTGGAAGGCTGGGGTTCTACCATTGAACTACGCCCGCAGTGGTAGAAATGAGCGCATAACGTAGCGATCGCCTGTGCCGACGTCAAGGGTTGTCGGACATCTTTTTCCGGCCCGGAGCAGCGGGGATCAGGCCGTATCCTGATATCGAAGAGTGCGGTTGCTAGAGACCCTGCCGGATCTTGTCCTCGTACGTGGTGGCCTTGATTTCAAACGTTCCCTTGCCGACCGAATAACTGGCCGAGAGAATGCCGTCCTTGGATTTCCAGAGGATGGGATCGACCAGCTCAACGCGCGGATACTGGGCGTTCTGATCCTGTATGTCCTGCATCACGATCTGCGTCTTGGTCAGTTGATCCCACTCCTTGTCCCGCCCGTTCAGCTGGAGGAGATATTTTGCGAGATCGAAATCCACGGTGGAAACCTGCCCCGGGCTGTACCGGATCAGGTCGGCCTTCCCGTTGAAAAAATGGATTGTTATGGTCAGATCGTTCTTTGAATAGGTGGCGACACCGGCCAGGTTGTCATTGATGGATTCCCTGATCGGTCCACCGTACCGGGCCCGGCACTGTTCGATTGACTCACCGAGGCGCGCATCCGCGGTACAGACAGCAAGCAGCATTCCTATCACAACGAGGTAATATTTCATCCCTTAACTCCCTGGATTTAGATTTGAGTAAACATCCATGATGAATATGACATGTATATACGGGTATCGTTCGGATATATTGTTACCTTCCGATATTCTGTCAAGCCGGGCCTACACATGAGTCACCCCTTATGGGTCAGGTTCCAAAACCAGAACCGCAGCCGCTTCAGCAGCGATGGCTTGTTGTCGGCCTTCTTGAGATGGGCGCGCGGTTTGGGCGGCTCCTGCTGGGGTACCGGTTTGCGCATGTAGTCTCTGTCGGAGATTCCCATATGGATTTGCTTGCCCTTCCGTTCCTTATGGACAAACACTATGCGCCCCATGGCTAGAAAAAAAAAGACAACATTGAGGGTTATCCCTGAAAACTGGCTCGATCCATGCGATTTCAAGGCCGCATTTCCGCATCCCGACCGTCCGCTTGAAGTCGACATCGGCTCGGGCAAGGGCAGGTTCCTGGTGGCGCGATCCGGCCGGTATCCGGACGTGAACTTCCTGGGGATCGAACGGCAGCTGCTGCGTATTAACAGCAGCGGCCGGCGCTGCGAGCGGGCCGGCCGCGAAAATGTGCGTGTGTTCCGCATGGAAGGCTATTATGCGATCAGCCAGATGATGCCGGCAGCCTATGTGGCCAACTATTATTTCTTTTTTCCCGATCCCTGGCCTAAGGCACGGCACGAGGACAACCGCCTGTTCAACCCCCGTTTCATGGATGCGCTGCACCGCACACTGGAGGATAACGGATGTCTGCATGTAGCGACCGACCACCTCCCGTACTTCGAGCAGATACTCGGCCTGCTGAAGGCCGATAGCCGGTTTGAGGAAATCGGGACGTTTGTGCCCAACGACGAGGAACGCACCGATTTTGAACTCATCTTCGCCCACAAGGAGATCGGGCGCTGTTCGTTTAGGAAGGTGTAGGGATGGCAAAGAAGAAACCTTCCGTTGAGATTCACAGCTACGGGCTGTATGCAGGGTGGAACCGCGAAAGCAGGGAACTGCCGGCCCTTGTGCAGATCACTTCGGAGATCGAGGCCGAGCTGGACATCGAGTTTGGATATATCCTGCACATCCGGCACGCACGCAACAGCCGGATCACATTCCGCATCGATCATCCGCCGTTCAGGAATGCCGCCGGGCAGACGGCTCCGTCGTTCACCGGGGAACAGTACGTGAAGACTAACGACTACCGCTTTTTTCTGGGCGATACCGTGTGGGCACCGGTTGCGGATAAGAAAGGTGACTGGCGGCTGATTACCTGGCTCGACGGGGAACTGGTGGCCGATAAGACGATTCGCCTGGTTTGATCACGGCATGGCCAGTTCGACCGATCGGATCAGCAGCTCGCGGCCGCCCTGCAGCGTTATGTTGTCGGAACCGCATTTTTCGCAGAGCAGGCAGGCCGGCGCCGGCTTAAATTCCGCACGGCAATCACGGCATACCGCCTTTGCCGCGACCAGTTCGATGACCAGCTCCGAACCCTCGGCAAGGGTGCCTTCCGCAGCAAAGGGAAATGCAAACTCGAAGGCTTCGCAGTCGACGCCCGAATAGGCGCCGACGGCCATGACAATGCGTTCTATTCGGACGGCATTCTCCCGTGCGGCAGCCAGGCAGATCTGCTCGACCATATCCTGTGCCAGTGACAACTCATGCATGGGATGGATTGTAGCCCGTGTCCGGGGAATGGGAAGTCCCGGGTGTTCTTGGAATAAGGTCTAAATTTCGCCATTGGCTTGCCCTGCGCAAAACGGCGACTATACTGTGTGGGAGAATCAAAACTGTGGATACGCAACAACTTCAAGGAGGTATGCATGGGTGCTGTATCAAACCTGCTCGATTCCAAGGGATACGATGTGCTGACGGTTAAGCCGGATCAAACGGTCCGTGAGGCGATCGATCAAATGACAAAAATATCGGCCGGAACCTCCGTGGTAATGGATGGTGGCGAAGTGATTGGAATCCTTTCCGAACGCGATGTCATCCGCAAGGTCGTGCTGAAGGACAGGAACGTGAATGAGGTCCGGGTGGAGGAAATCATGTCCACTCAGCTGACAACGATCACCCCGGAAACATCCCTGGACAAGTGCATGAAACTGATGACCGAACATCGAATCCGTCATCTTCCCGTGCTGCGGGATAAACAGCTGTGCGGCATTGTATCGATCGGCGATGTAGTCAAGTACCTGATCATTGAAAAGGATTTCAAGATCAAGAATCTGGAAAGCTACATCAGCGGCACCATCTAGCCGCAGTCCGGTCCAGCGACAAAAGCTCCCGTTGCGGGGGCTTTTTTTGCTACATCACGATATCTTCCAGCATGGGCCGGTTCACGTTGACCAGCGAATCGGTGACCGCATCGGCATCGAGCAGATATTCGCGGTCATAGCTGTTGGTAACCGCCAGTACCTTGAGTCCGGCATTCTTGGCCGACAGGATACCGGCCGGCGTATCCTCAATCGCCACTACGGATGCCGGATCCTCGATCCCGAGTTTTTCCAGCGCGAAGCGGTAAGGAGCCGGATCGGGTTTGCTTTTATCGGTATCTTCCGCTGTCACGATGGCAGTAAAGGCATCCTCGATCCCCAGCTTCTCGAGGACAGGCGTGATGTCCTGCTTCAGCGCACCGCTGCACAAGGCGACCGGCAACCGGATGGGGATGCTTTTTATAAGATCCACCGCACCGGGCATCGGAGAGGCTTCACCATCCTGAATATATTTCTGGAACACCTCCGCCTTGCGGGAAATCAGTTCCTTCATGATCGGAGAGGCGAGTCTGTTTCCATTGTTCTTAAAAACGGTTTTGAAGGCGTCGCGGTCGTCGAAACCGATATAGGTTTCGCAGTATTCCTCCCATGAAATCACGAAACCATGTTCTTCCAGCACTTCGTTGAAGGCCCGGAAGTGCAGGGGTTCGCTGTCCACAATAATTCCGTCAAAATCAAATATTACCGCCGCAAGCATCTAGCATCCTTTTCGAATTTTGACTCAGTTTTGTATCAATCACCAACGATGTCAATTGTATTGCAGGGTTTGCCAGGCTTCATCAAGCCGCTGGGCGGAGACTTTCACGGGCGTCTTGATTTCGGGGGCAAAGCGGTTGACGCGGAACTCCTCCAGCAGCATGGCAAACTCCAGAAGCCCGTATGCCCCGGAAATGTCGTCGCACGCCAGCAGGCGCTCGCTGAGCTGGAGCTGGAAGGGTACGATTTCCTGCATTTTCTTAAGGTCGGCCTGCGGTTTTCCATGGATACGCTGCAGTCGCAGCTGCATAGCCTTGAGATACCGGGCATAGCGGTTAAACACATCCATGAGCTCCAGAAACCCCGGTCTGAAGAGAAAGGCCAGCTGCATTTCCAGGTCATGAACCGTGTCGATGTCGCACGCCAGCTGCCGGATGGATTCGGCGATTTTTTCCCGATGATCCAGCATCTCGGACAGGCTCGAAGCCAATGAGGTAAAGGTTTCATACAGTGTCGCCCGTGCAGCAATCGCCCGTGCTGCAAATATCTCCGGATCACGGATTTCAATGCGCCCGCCATCGGTAAGCGCTTCCATAATTGCCTGATTCATCAGACCGGTCAGGAAATCGCCATCGATGGCTGATAATGTCAGCTGGAGGGCCGGGGGCAAGGGTGGCCGTTTTTCAACGTATTTCACCTGATCGGCCTGCTGGATGCGAAACAGTCGTGCAAGGCCGGCGCGATGGGAATAGCGCGCTTCAACCATGCCCAGGAACACCCTTCGTCCCACACCCCCGTGTTCATCGGTCAATGACGGGTAGCCACGCGTGTTCGCCGCATCAGCGGCCGTGATGAACTCCGGCAGCGCATCGCCGGGCCATGACTTCTGAGGAGGCAGCGTCCATTTGGAAAATGCGAGTTCCGCTCCGCTTTGCTGGGCATTCTGGCGATATTCGTCCGACAGGACGGTATGTATTCTGACAATTTCATCGCCGTCGGTTTCAATCACTTTCATGCGCAGAAAACCGGGCAGGGCCGTTTCGTCAAAATCCGATGCATCCACCGGCAGCTGGTACTCCTGCTGCAGCCAGTGTGACAACGTAACCAGCAGGGGACCGCCGGGTGAACCGGCCGACTGGACAAAACGGCTCGAGGTTTGATCAATCGGTGAGATCGTTGTTCGCAGGTTTTTGGGCAAGGTACGCAGCAGACGGTTGACCTTTTCCTCCAGCCAGCCGGGAACGAGCCAGTCCGGCGCCCAGTCGGGAAGGAAGGCCAGTTTTGCGGTGGGGCAGATCAGGGCGATACCGTCGAGCTTGTCGCCGGGGTTGAAGGTGTAGATCAGGTGGAACGGTTCCTCGTGGAAAACCAGCTCATCGGGATACGCTTCCGGACGGATCGATTCTGTCTGGAGATACATCGCATCCTCCATGCGCATGGCAATGCGTGCGCGCGACTTGCGCAGCCATTGTTCGAGCGATTTCACGGAATAGACATCCGGCGGAAGCAGCCTGTCGAAATGATCATAGATGGCATCGCTGTCGAGCAATGCGCCGGGCCGGCGGATTTTTTCCTCCAGGGCTGCGATGTCGTCGAGCAAGCGCTGGTGCAGTTTCAACCAGCCTCCGTGCGTGTTCAGGTTTCCTGGCACCATGCCGTCACGAATAAAGATCCTTCGCGCCTCCTCCGGATTGATCGGGCCATAATGGACGTTACGGCCATGTGTCAGCGTAAGTCCGCCGGATAACATCGACTCCTTGGCATAGACAAATCCCTGGCCGGCATTCCATTCGGGCTTGCTGTACACCGCCTTGCACATATGGGGCGCAATTTCCGGCAGCCATTCCGGCTGTATTCCGGCGGCGATGCGGGCATAAACCTTCGTCGTTTCCACCAATGCAAAGGTCATCACCCAGTCCGGCGGTTTCCTGAAGAGTGCGGACCCGGGAAATATAAAGAACCTGCGGCCGCGTGTTCCCTGAAACTCACGCTCCTCGCCCTTCAGGCCGATATGGGAGGGGAGGCCCGCCAGCAGACTGCGGTGCACAAGGTCGTAGTTTATATCGTGCAGGGACGCCAAGGCATCAGAGCTTCCCTTTCTACTCTCTGCATGCCGCTGCTGCTTTGGGCGAGACGTATCCCAGCCTTGTTCCCGGCTGGTGTCTCTGAGATCGGACCAAAGGTTTCGCCACTCCATCACGCGGCGATAGTTAATGAAGTTCTTTTTGCACAGCCTGCGGAGCCGGCCGTGCGAACCACCCGATCCGCGTTCAGCTTCGATGAAATTCCATAGATTGAGGATGGTGATAAAGTCCGACCGAGGATCCTCCCACTGCTTATGGGCCAGATCGGCGGCTTCGGCTTTTTCAGCGGGGCGTTCCCGCACATCCTGAATGGATAGAAAGGCCGCCAGCACCAGGATTTCGGGCAGCGTCCCCTCAGCACGGGCCTGCACGATCATGCGCGCCAGATGCGGATCGACCGGGAACCTGGCGATATCCCGTCCCATCGCTGTCAGTTTGCGATCTTCATCGATGGCGCCGATATCCTGCAGCGTCCGGTAACCTTCATTGACCAGTGCCGGCTGCGGGGGATCAATCAGCGGAAACCGATCGATGGGGGGCAGCCCGAGCAAATCCATCTGCAGAATAACCCCTGCCAGCGAGGTGCGTCTGATTTCGGGGTCTGTATACGGGGCGCTGTTATCGAACGTCTCCCGGTCGTAGAGATATATGCAGATGCCGTCGGTAATGCGCCCGCAGCGGCCTCGACGCTGGCGTGCACTGGCCTGCGAAACCTGTTCGATCTGCAAACCCTGAACCTGGGTGCGCGGATTGTATCGGCTCAGCCGCACCAGTCCGGAATCAATGACATAGTGAATGCCCGGGATCGTAATCGATGTCTCTGCTACGTTGGTGGCGAGGATGATGCGCCGGCGTCCACCGACCGTGAAAACGCGCTGTTGTTCACCCATGCTCAATCGGCCAAAGAGGGGAAGAATTTCCGTAGCTTTCCACTGCTGTCCTTCCAGTTTTCTGGCGGCATCGCGGATCTCCCGTTCGCCCGGCAGAAATACCAGGACGTCGCCCTCGCTGTCGATGTCCGAAATCCAGCGCATGGCGCGCAGGATATGGTTGGCCAGTTCCTCATCCTTGCCCGGCGGCAGGAAAAAATCTTCAACCGGATACGTGCGGCCTTCAACGGTGATGATCGGTGCATCGTCAAAAAAAGCGGCAAACGCCGCGGCGTCGAGGGTGGCGGAGCTGATAATGATTTTCAGGTCGGGTCGCATCGCGAGAAGGTTTTTGAGATAGCCGAGCAGGAAGTCGATGTTAAGGCTCCGCTCGTGGGCTTCGTCAATCACGAGGCAATCATATTGCAGAAGGTGGCGATCGTGCTGTGTTTCCGCCAGCAGGATACCGTCAGTCATGAACTTGATGATGGTTTCGTCGCAGGTCTGGTCGTCGAAGCGTACCTGGCATCCAACCGCCTTGCCATAGTCGGATGCCGTTTCCTCCGCCACACGTCGGGCCATGCCGGTGGCCGCCAGCCGCCGCGGCTGGGTCACACCGATGCGGCCGGTTTTTCCGCACCCGGCTTCCATTACGATTTTCGGCAACTGGGTGGTTTTTCCCGAACCGGTCGTGCCGCATACGATCACTACCTGGTTCTGCTCGACCAGTAAGCGGATATCATCCCGCCTGGCTGAAATCGGCAGCAGGTCGGGATACTCCAGCTTAAGCTTAACAGAAGCTCGCTTCTGAATCCGCTGCAGGGATAGATCAAAGACATCCTGCAGCTTTTCGATCAGTTTGTCTGCAGGCTGTCCGTCACGGATCCGTTGCCGAACGCGGCGCATCAGGGCGTTCAGGTGCGCGCGGTCGCGCAGCAGAAGCGTGTCCAGCGACCTCTTCACCGTCTGCAGTATTTCCTTTGTCCCGTGCGAATCCATTGAAGCGGGAAATAAGGGCATAGCAGGGAATCCAGTTCAAGGAAGAAGCATAGGGTTGTCCAATCAAAACAATTGGTGTATTGTCATCTATAGAAAGGAGAGGGTGGATATGAAAACGGAACGGATGTGGCACAAGGTACTGAAGGAGTTTCCGGCGGATGCTCCTGCGGACAAGATCGAGGAGACCGCGCAGACGCTGGAAGGCATGCATTATGAGCCGTTACTCCTGCTAAAAACACCGGGATTCCTGCGGATGGGACGCAAGGAGCTGGAAGCTGAAATTGAACGCGTAACCGCGATGAGCGATGCGGAAATGATGAAGGAGGGCTTTGCAGCCAACGCCGACTTCGCCGTGTTCAAGGCCAAGCATCTTCAGTTGCTGATCTATCACTACAATCTGCTGTGCCGGTTGCGGAACGATGATGCGACCGCATGGGATACAATCAGGGAATTGCTGGAAGACGATTAATAGTGCGTGGCGGGCAAATTCGAAGGCACGGAGTGCACGATGGCGGTCATTCTGCTTTGTGAACTTTGTGCCTTCTGTTTATCATGCGGTGTTGAACGAAAGGATTGGATGATGATCAAGCATATCGTGATGTGGAAGTTCAAGGACGAGGCAGCCGAAGCGGACAGGCTGGAAATGAAGCGTCGGCTGGAATCCCTTCTGGGTGTGGTGCCGCCGCTCCTGAAGATTGAAGTCGGTATGGATATAGTCGGAAGCGATGCGTCGAAGGACATGGTGCTCTACTCGGAATTCCATTCACTGGATGATCTGAAGGCATATGCCGAACACCCCGAACACCTGAAGGTCGTGGAGTTCGTCAAGCCGCTCGTCCGCGAACGCGCCGTCGTGGACTACGAGTGCTGACACGATCACCTCAGAGGTCACGGAGGAGCACGGTGCAACACCCTCAGTGAACCTCGGTGCCCTTGAGCGAAGCGGGTGGTTAAAATGCCTGAAGCTAAGAACAATATCGTCTTGATCGGAATGCCGGCGTGCGGAAAGAGCACGGTCGGCGTGCAGCTGGCCAAGTGGCTGTCAATGGGCTTCATTGATACCGATCTGCTGGTGCAGGCCCGGGCCGGAGAGAGCATGCAGACATACCAGGATGCCAACGGCATGGAAGCCTACCGGACACTGGAACGTGAAACTGCCCGCTCGGTGGTATGTGACAACTGTGTGATAGCAACGGGCGGAAGCGTGGTTTACTACGACGAGGCCATGAAACATCTTCAATCCATCGCGCGGATTGTTTTTCTCGATGTTCCGATCGATCTAATCAAGCAGCGGATCGGGGATATATCCGAACGGGGCGTGGTCATCCGGCCCGGCATGACGCTTGATCAGTTGTATGAAGAGCGCCGTCCTTTATACCGCAAGTATGCAGAGCACATTATTGATTGCCTAGACAAGACGCAGGATGAAATTCTCACCGAGCTCATTGCGCTTCCAGAAAATGCCTGATGTTGTCCTGTTCTTTCCCGCGCAACCTCATATGCAGCGTGACGACGGCGTCGACCTTGCCGAATTCCACTTCCAGCCCCTGGCTTCTGCGTTCATCAACCAGCAAAAAGTTTTTGGCAGCGTTCAGTAGATCCGGTGACTGGCCGCATGCCAGCCACGGCAGATAGCTGATCGATTGCTCAGGGATCTTTCCCTGTATGGACGGGTAGTTCTTCTTCAACCATTCAAGAACCATCGATCGGTTGATATCCGTGTCGGCTATTCTATTGGGGATGATTCGGAACTGATGAGGCGGCACCCTGTCGGTTAATACATAGTCCAGCGCTTGCTCCATCAGCGCTCTGTCACGAAAGCCGGACAGTCCATGAAGATAGTTTTCTTTCTCGATCGGCACCGTGGACGCTTCATACTTTTCGGTGTAGTCCTTGAAGAGCGACTCACCACCGACCATGGCGGCCAGCCTGAGGCATGGCCGAGCCAGAGAGGGATCCACTGAATAGGGATCATTGATATAGCTTTGCGCCTGGTCCCTGGCCATATTCAGAATCGCTTCGTCTTTGCAGCGCCATCCGAGGGCGTTGATTAAGGCAGGCCGCAGTTTCTCGATCAGGGCATTTTCATCCGGCTGCTTTTGCAGCCCGATTTCATCCAGCATGGGCTGTAATACAGAATGCAGATACTTCCCGTACTGCTTCTCGCGTTCAGGTGTGATCATGCCGTCGCCGAAACGGTCGAGACTATGCACCACCGCCAACCTGACTTCCGGCGAGGTATCCATCGAAAAGGATGACAGGGTTTGAATAAATTCGCCGCCATTCAGGAATCCGGCGTAAAAGAGTGATTCGGTATTGCTGATGAATCCCAGACGATTGCGAATTCCCATGCTTTTGACGGCCCCTGCCAGTTCTGTCAGGGAGCCGGATGATTTCAGGCGCCAGCGGTAATAGCCCTTTTCATTCGCGTTGGGATAGATCCAGTCAACTCCGCTGCCGAGCTCAAAGATTTGGGTGGCTTTTCTCAGCAGGAACTTATGGGTGCGGATATCATCTCCATTTCCACTTTTAAGCGAGATCGGGATGCACCATTCCGGTGCGTCGTCGAATACCACCCCGTAATGGGCATATCGCTGCTGACGGATGCGCACCATCGAATCGCCAACGCGTTCAATCACGAGCAGGGGGATGCCCGTTTGCGAAACAAATCCGGTCATGATGTCCCGAATTTCCCCGTCGGCGAATTCACCCAGTGATTCTGCCAGATCGAATGCATCGGTATTGCCCCATGCGTGATCGCTCATGTAGCGGATCATGCCCTGCCGGAATGCTGTTTCGCCCATCCAGTCTTCGACCATATCAAGTACAGCCATGCCTTTGTTATAGGCCAAACGGTCGAATAAGTGCGCCATGTCGTCGGAGGCAGCTATCGGGCGTCGTATCGGGCGGGAGGTGGACAATGCGTCATCATCGAAAGCGCTCTGCCGCGATTTGATATCGTCGTTTTGCATTTCGTATTCAGGGAACGTCCGGTTGACGGTTTTCAACGCTATCCAGGATGCGAACGATTCATTCAGCCAGAGATCATCCCACCAGACCGGCGTCACCAGATTGCCGAACCACATATGCGACATTTCGTGAGCCACAATTGAAGCCAGCCATTGTTTCTGCCCCAGAGTGATGGCCTTGGGATCGCGCAGCAGCGCCGTGTCGCGGTATGTAATAAGTCCGGCGTTTTCCATGGCACCGAAGTTGAATTCCGGTACTGCGATCTGGTCCAGTTTGCGGTAGGGATAAGGGAGCTCGAAGTATTCCTGCAGCGCTTTAAGCAGGGGCGCTGAAATTCGAGAGGCCTCGCCCGCGAGCCCTGTCTTGCCGAGCGGGACGATGATTCCTCCCGCAGTTGGAAAATCAGGGATATCCGCCTTTTCAAAACGACCCACCGCGAAAGCCACCAGATAGGATGGCATCGGTTTGCTGGTTGCAAATACCAGTTCCTTTATGTGCTCATCGGTTTTCCGGGAAATGAGAGGCGTATTGGCATATGCATCGAATTCACCGGGTACAGTCAGTTGAAGTTCCCATGGGATCTTGAATTCAGGCGCATCCCAGCAGGGGAAGGATTTGCGGGCATACTCGGGCTCCATTTGCGTAAAGAGGTAATTTTTCCCCTCGTACGCCACTTTATAAATCCCGATACCCTGGTGGCTGAATGTATTGCTGAAACCGATCTTCAAGGTGTATTGACCGGCGCTCAATTTCGCGGAATGCGATGCCGTTACCGTTCCCTTTTCACCCTCGACATACTGGAGCGGATATGACGACGTATTCGATTTTAGTTCAATCGAATGAATGTCGAGATCCTGGGCGTGAAAACGGAATGTATCGGTCTTTTCCGTGACCGATATCTGAATTTCCACCCGACCTGAATAAGAATCCGAGTCCGGGTCGAGAGTAAGGAAAATGTGCTGAAAGCGGGGCAGCACGGTATGGTCCAACCGCAGCGAATCAGTTTCTTCGGTACAACCGGCGAGTGTGATTATAGAAAGGGCGAACAAAGCAAGTTTGAACATAGGACATCCCCGATACGAGGGAAGACGTTACGTCTCAGGAAGAAAAGATGCAATTCCGGCGTTCAATGAAGTTTGAAAGTCATTCGCGGAAGGAGCAACCCGGCAACGCATATCGTTATTTGAATCGGTTGCCGGAGATCGAACGCGGGCCTTCAAACGGGATTCGTAACGCAGGCGTGATATGCGCCAGCTCCGCTACCGGATTATTGCTGCTGTTGCTGGTGCTGCCGGTATTCGTGTTCAGGAATCATGTCGACTTCGGCCTTCACCTTGTGTTTGCCGCCACCCACCAGGACGCCTTTCACCGGGCAGATGTCGCTGTAGTCCCGTCCCCATCCGATGGTAATGAATTCTTCGTTGGCAATCTTGTTGTTGGTCGGGTCGAGATCGAGCCAGCCGCTCCGGGGGCAGTAGACGCCGACCCATGCATGAGAGGCGTCGGCACCCCGCAGACGGGGTTTGCCCGGCGGCGGCGTGGTCTGTATGTACCCGCTGTTGTAGCGGGCAGCTATGCCTACACTGCGCAGACAGCTGATCATGATATGGGCAAAATCCTGGCACACCCCCCGTCGCTTTTCGAACACCTCGGCGACAGGGGTGGCAACGTTCGTGGAAGTGGGATCGAACGTGAAATCACTGTGGATGCGCCGCATGAGGTCAATGGCAACAGCATGGATGGTTCTATCAGGCGTGCAGGATGCCAGTGCGTAGTCGCGGGCCAGGGCAGACGATTTCAGCAATTTGGAATCAAAACTGAATTGCAGCGCATCGCAGCACGCTGAGCCCTGCATCCGATGGAGGGCTTCCATGCTCTGCTTCCAGGGGGTCCCGTCTGCCGGCGGGGCAGGGCGCGACATAACCTCAATCTCGCTTTCAATCAATATGCGCATGGCGTCGTGCTTTTGCTGGACGGCGCAATAGGTCAGAATATTGCCGAAAAAATCCCGGTGTTCGGACAGAACCGCAGGTTCGGGCAGGACCGTCAGCCTGGAGGCATGGCCGGTCTGCCAGGGCAGCGGACGCGGCTTAAGATGCAGCAGGTTGTAGACGAAGGTGACCGGCTGGGCATACTCGAAGGTTGTGCAGTGGCGCACCCGGTAGATCATCGTGCGGCCTCCGCGCCGGTGTTGACGTGATCCTCACCAATCAGTGAGAACAACTGCTGCGTGGTTTCCACATGGGAGAGATAGCGTTCCGTAACCAGGTTGTTCAGCTGCTGGATGCGCTTAACAATATCGTTAAGCAGACAGTTCAGTTCATACCGGTCGCCATCCTCATCCAGCTCGGCAAGCTTGCGCAGATTGACGCGCTCGATAAGATGAATAAGATCCGTGGCGAGTACCTGTTCCGGGAGCTGTCCGCCTCGAGGCAGGTTCGAGAGGACGCGTATATGCTCATTGATCAGTTCCAGTTGAAAGGCAATGCCCCGCGGATTCGAGCGGTCCAGCAGCAGTAGGTCCAGCAGAGGAACCAGAGCCGGACTTGTCTGGTAGCGGGTTCTGTAGGTGATGGAGCTGCTGGCCACTTCCAGCACGGCATCCAGCACGGGTTCCTCGTAGGCATCGGGATGACTGAGGAGCTCTCTCAGGATGATGGCATTCATGGTGGCGCGCTCCATCCGGAATCCCATGTCCATAAAATGCCAGCCGTAGCCATGGGTCATGCTTTCATACCCGAGCCCTGAAAAAGCGGCGAGAATCATGAGCAGCTCGTCGATCATGGAAGGCATGTCCAGCGAGGATCGGTGCAACTGGTGGTCGAGCCGGTCCAGAATGCGCCAGGTATCGATGCTGATACGATCGCGCACCATGGTGCCGATGCCGCACGCCTGCTGCAAAGACTGGTACAGATTGTTGGGATAATCCGGCTTGTAAATGACATCGCAGATATACTGGATGGTGGCATCCATGTTCTGTATCGGGGCACTGAGTACAACAGGTTCGGGTTCCTGTTCGGTCATGACCGTGAGTGTGCGAAGCAGTTCGGGCAGTTCGGGCGTGCCATCGGGAATGGTTTCTTCCGTCAGGCGTCGAAGGATGGTTCGCAGCATGCGGCTCTGAATCTCGGCGCGCTGGATGTAGCGTCCCAGCCAGAAGAGATTGTCCGCTACCCGGCTGGAGAGGGTTTCGTCGGCGGCGGTTGGAATCAGTTCACTGCCCTCGCGGGGCAGCAGGGTGATTTTCGAAATCTCATTGCGCGCAATCACCCAGGCATCCTTCGAGCCGCCTCCCTTTTCCATCGCCATGACGGTTGAGGTGGCTTCCACCGAGGTGCGGACGAGGCCGCCCGGCATGACTTTCCAGCCATTGCGTGTGGCTGTTACAAAAGCCCTCAGGAGGATATGGCGGGGAAGCATCCGGCCGTCCTGCCAGCATGGTGCAATGGATAACGATGTGTTTTCCTGAGCAATAAAGGATTTCGGATCAGCCTGGATGCGTTCGACCAGTTTCGCCCGGTCATCTGCAGAAAGCTGTGTGGGGAAGATCGCATGTTCATGGGTGCCCGGGAAGGCAGGTTTAACAACCCAGCTGTCCAGATTATTCAGAACCTGGTCCATCTCCGCCGGTTGTCCGCACCATAGCGTCGGTACGGATTGCAGCAGCGGCTCCTCGCCGAGCAACTGGTGGGAAAGCATCGGCAGGAAGGGCAGCAGCGCAGGGGTTTCAGCCAGGCCGCTGCCGAGCGCATTGGCGATGACCACTTCTCCCGCGGCGGCGGCCTGCACCAGCCCGGGAATGCCGTGGTGCGAAGTGCCAACGCCAAATTCAAGCGGATCGCACTCATAATCGGCCTGTCGCCGGAGGATGACATCGATTTGCCGCAGTCCCCCCAGTGTTTTGAGAAAGACCTTGTTTTCCCGCACGGTCAAATCGTTGGCCTGTACCAGCTGGTAGCCCAGATAGCGGGCCAGGTAGGCGTGTTCAAAAAAGGTTTCACTTTCCGGGCCGGACGTCAGGATCACAATCCTGGGCGTGTGCCCGGCTCGTGCTGAAAGAGCTGCCAGCCGATCGCGCATATCGGAGAAGAATCCGGCCACGCGCTCCACCCGGCTATCCCGGTACATCGTAGGAAACGTGCGGGAAACGATCAGCCGGTTCTCCAGGGCGTAACCTGCACCCGACGGGGCCTGTGCATGATCCTTCAGTATTCTCCATTCGCCGGTCCGTGTGCGCACGAGCTCGACTGACAGCATGTCTATATAGAGCCGGTCGCGGGGTGCGATCTGGCAGCAGGCCCGGTGAAAAGCCGGATTCGCGTATACCAGTTCAGGCGGCAGGAGGGATGTCTTCAGCAACTGCTGATCCCCATACAGGTCCGCCAGCAGCTCGTTGAGCAGCTCCGCGTGCTGTATGAGTCCCGCGGACAGTCCGTCCCACTCGTCAGGGGAAAGAACCAGCGGAATCGGATCGAGTTCCCATGGGCGGTTGAGTTCGCTTGGATCGCCGAATGTGTTGTAGGTAATTCCGTTCTGGCGGATCACACGCTGCGCGCGGCTCCAGCGCGTCGTTATGCTGTCACGGCCGTATTCCTCCAGCTGGTTCAGCATGGGAAGCCAGTGGGGGCGAACCGTTCCATCCGGCATCAGCATCTCGGTATAGGCCCCGGGGATGTGGCGATACTGGTCGATCATACGCTCCATGGATCACACATCCTTAATACTGTCGCCGAAGATCCAGGGTAACGGGTGCCTGCGGGGTGGGCGGTATCCTGCGGATGTGCAAGGGGCCCGGAGTGTGGCCGATTGCCTTGAACCGTTCAGCTCTTCTCGTTTCCGCCTCGAGTGCGTTGATGGGAAATACTTCATGACTTCTGCCGCCTGGATGACTGACATAGTAGGTACAACCTCCGATTGCATGTGCATTATGCCGATCGACCAGATCGAAGACAAGCGGTGCGTGCACAGGAATCGTGGGGTGAAGGCAGGAGGGGGGCTGCCATGCGCGATAGCGTACGCCGGCGACGTACTCCCCGGACTGGCGGGTTTCAGTCAACGGAATCTCGATGCCATTGACAGCCAGGCCGTGGCGGCCCGGATCGAAGCCGCACACTTTCACCTGAAGTCGTTCCAGCGATGAATCGACGTAGCGAACTGTTCCGCCGGCCCCGGCCTCCTCGCCAAGTACGAGCCATGGTTCGATGGCCTGTCGCAGCTCAATGGTTACATCGTCGTAGGCGACGGTTCCGATAATCGGAAAGCGGAATTCATAGTGGGTCGTAAACCAGTCCTGCTGGAACGGGTACCCCGCATGACTGAGTTCGTCGATGACCGCGGCGAAATCCTCGGCAACAAAATGGGGCAGGAGGAAACGGTCGTGCAGATGGGTGTCCCAGCGGATCAATGGTTCTTTGTAGGGAACTTCCCAGAAGTGCGCGATCATAGCACGCAGCAGCAGCTGCTGGGTGAGGCTCATGCGGGCATGGGGCGGCATTTCGAAACCCCGGAATTCAACGAGACCAAGGCGGCCGCTGGTACTGTCGGGTGAATAGAGCTTGTCGATGCAGAATTCGGCTCGATGTGTATTGCCGGTCAGGTCGGTTAGGAGATGGCGAAACACGCGGTCAACGACCCATGGAGGAATGTTTTCCCCGCCCCGGTCGGGAATCTGGCTGAACGCGATTTCCATTTCATAGGACGCATCGGGCCGTCCTTCGTCAATGCGCGGTGCCTGTGAAGTGGGCCCCATGAACAGGCCGCTGAAGAGAAAGCTGAGCGACGGATGGTTGGTCCAGTAGCCAATCATGGATTTGAGCAGGTCCGGCCGCCGCAGGAACGGGGAGTCAGCGGGAGTGGCGCCGCCCACGACAACATGATTGCCGCCGCAGGTGCCCGTATGCCGGCCGTCGAGCTGGAACTTGTCGGTGCGCAGCAGCCACTGCCGGGCCTCCTCATAGATGACGGTGGTGTTGTGCACCATTTCGCGCCAGGAGTAGGCGGGATGGATGTTGACTTCAACGACGCCTGGATCGGGCGTGATCTTCATGTGCTCGACGCGTGGATCGAAAGGAGGTGTATACCCTTCGATTGCAACCGGTACTCCGGTGATGACAGCAGCCTGTTCCACGGCGGCGATCAGGTCGAGATAATCTTCGATTGCGGAGAGCGGCGGCATGAAGACATAGAGCCGGCCTTTGCGGGCTTCGACGCATAATGCCGTCCGAACCACCCAGCCTGCTGATTCTCCCATCCGTGGTTTGCGGTCGGCCGGCGGTAATGGGGCATCCGTTTTCTTCTGCGGTGTGCGTTCCTCGGTCTGCTGTACAACGGGGGCGGACCAGTTCGGCAGGGGATCATGGCGGGCCGTTGGATCGGCTGGCATCATTACGGGCCGGTCGGCCGGATGGGACCAGGGCAGTTTCTCCAGCGGCAAACGCAAACCAAGCGGGGAGTCACCTGGTATGACATACAGGTGCTTGCTTCGAACCATCCACAGTCCACTGTGCCACGTCGGTCCATCCTTGTCATATCTGCGCTGGATGGGCAGCACGTATCCAATCGGTTTCTCAAGACCCTGCCGGAACAGCCGCAGCAGCTGTTCCCGTTCCTGCGGATCATCCAGTTCGTTGTCCAGCGGGTCGATATTTACAGGCAGATCCTCCTCGCGCATGGAGAACTTTATGGGATCCTCGAACGCGGGGGCTACATAGCGGTCCGGGATTCCGAGCTGACGGGTAATTTCTTCAGTCAGTTTCATCGCATCATCATGTGTCAGACCGTAATCGGCCTCTTCACAGGCAATCAGTTCATCATGCGACCAGATCGGCTGCCCGTCCTTGCGCCAGTACAAACCAATGGCCCATCGCGGAAGGGGTTCTCCCGGATACCATTTCCCCTGGCCGAAATGGAGCAGGCCGCCGGGAGCGAAACGCTCGCGCAGGCGGCGGATAAGTTTTTCCGAAATGGGTTTCTTGGTGGGGCCTAAGGCCGCGCCGTTCCATTCCTCGCCTTCCATGTCAGTGGCCGAAACAAAGGTAGGTTCACCGCCCATGCTCAAGCGGACGTCACCCTCTTCCAGACGGCGGTCGACGGCATCGCCCAGTGCGAAAATCGCCTTCCACTGCCCATCGGTATAGGGCTTCGTCACACGCGGATCCTCATGCATGCGTGTAACAGACATCTCGACGTTGAAATCCACGTTGCAGGGCGACAGACCTCCTTCGATAGGGGCTGCTCCGAGCGCCTCTGCGGAAGCGGTCAAGGGGATGTGTCCTTCGCCGCAGAACAATCCGCTGGTGGCATCGAGTCCGATCCATCCGGCACCGGGCAGATACACCTCGCACCAGGCGTGCAGGTCGCAGATGTCCTCCGGCACACCGGCAGGCGCATCGGGATCGACCGGTTTTTCGTCGGCTACCAGCTGTATCGAATAGCCGGAGACAAAGCGTGCTGCCAGACCCTTGCGCCGGAACAGATGGACCAGCAGCCATGCAAAGTCGCGGCAGCTTCCACGACCCAGCGACAACGTCTCTTCGGGAGAGTATACCCCGGGATCCATGCGCAGGGTGTATTCCAGCCGCTCGTGCACGGCCCGGTTTACGAGCGAGAGAAAATCGATGGTGTTGGATTCCGAGTCGTCGATGCTGTTGAGCAATTCCAGGAAAAGCGGTTCGGCAGGGTATAGGTGGAGGTAAGGTTCCAGTTCATGCTTGAGTGACGGCGCATATTCGAAGGGATATTTTTCAGCATATTTCTCAAGGAAGAAATCAAACGGATTGATCGGTTTCAGTTCGGCCACCAGGTCCACTTCGACACTGAACTCCTCCGTCATCTCTTCCGTCAGCAAACGGGCCTGGTAATTGTTCTGGGGATCCTGAACCCAGTTGAGGAAATGTTTCTCCGGTTTTACCCGCATTGAGTAACTGACGATCGGCGTGCGGCAATGCGGGGTGGGTCGCAGGCGGATGAGCTGGGCACCGAGCTGCACAGGGCGGTCGTAGTAATAGCACGTTTTGTGGTTAAGTGCGACGCGAATGGCCATACCATCAGGCTCCAGGCTTGAGCTCGGGCTCCGGGTTGAATGTCTGGTAGATTGAATCGTTTATTTCGTTGAGATTCCGTTGCAGATCATCAATGAACTCGTGCAGTCCGAAATTGATGATTTCCTGCGGGGTCATCGATTTGATTCTCGTTATCAATGCGATGAGAAGCTGATGCGGTTCAGCCGGTGCGTCATGCGTTATGCGGTACAGGCAATTGAGGGCCGCCCGCAGGCAGAATAGAATGGCCCTGGGAAATCCGCGATCCAGGACAATCATCTGAATGACATTGAGATGGTCAATCAGTCCATAGGTGCGGATGTAGGTTTCGTTGGCATCGATCGACTGAAGCATTGCGCTCCACTGCAGGTCGTCCAGCGTGGTTCCGACATCGTTGAGATTGGGCAGCAGGTGGAAGTATTTCACGTTGAGCAGACGGGAGGTCTTATCGGCGCGTTCCATGTATTCACCAAGCCGCCAGAAATAGTAGCCCTTGCCCCGCTCCATGGTTTCGGACACGATCCCCGATATATGCATGTCGGCATGCTTGATTTCCCGGCAGAGGGCCATGACGCGTGTGTGGAAATGAGCCCGCTCACGGGTGGCGGAGGGCACAATGCGCCCCAGTGAATTCAGTTCTTCGAACAGGTCGGGCGGAAGGATTTCGCGCAATCCCCGCGCGTTTCCACGAGCCGTTCTCAGGCAGCAGGCGATCGAGTTCGGGTATTCCGGATTAAACATCAGGAAGTGCATTACGTTTTCCCGAGAGGGTTCACCATAGCGTGCCTCGAAAAGAGGCATGTCGCCGGTAATCTCGATCAACGGTGACCACTGTTCCATGTTGGTACCCGCCAGATCCAGATTCATGGTGTAGCTCGCCTCCAGGAAACGGGCCGTGTTGGCGGCCCGTTCTACGTAGCGCGCCATCCAGTAGATGCTGTTTGCGACCCGGCTTAGCATTCGCTGACCTCCATATTTCCTTCAAGGTCGACAACCCAGGTGTCTTTGGTTCCGCCACCCTGCGAGGAGTTGACAACCAGCGAGTCCTTTACAAGCGCAACCCGTGTTAAGCCGCCCGGGAGTACGTACGAATCATCGCCCCGGTGGAGGATGTACGGGCGCAGATCCACATGGCGTCCCTCGAAGTGGTCCTTCACCAGCACCGGTGCGCGTGACAGGGCCAGGGTCGGCTGCGATATATAGTTCCGTGGTTTTTCCCGCAGCACCTTTGCAAACGCGTTGCGCTCCGCTTTCGTGGCACGCGGACCTATCAGCATTCCATAGCCACCCGATTCGCTGGCGGGCTTCACAACCAGCTTATCGAGATTGTCGAGGGTGTACTCCAATGCCTCTTCATCGTAGCAGAGATGCGTGGGCACATTCGGCAGCAAGGGTTCTTCGCCCAGATAATAGCGGATCATTTCGGGGACGAACGCATACACCACCTTGTCGTCGGCAACGCCTGTCCCCGGGGCGTTGGCAAGCGTCAGGCGGCCCTCGCGGTAGGCCTTCATCATACCCTTGCATCCCAGGGCGGAATCAGACCGGAACACTTCGGGATCCAGGAAATCATCGTCGATGCGGCGATAGATCACATCGATACGTTCGAGACCGCGGATTGTTTTGGCGCAGACATATTTACCGTCGTACACGAGGTCATGACCTTCGACGAGCAACGCACCCATCTGGCGCGCGAGAAAGGCATGTTCGAAATAGGCGGAGTTGTACATGCCGGGCGTCAGTACGGCTACCGTCGGACGCTCGATCCCTTCGGGCGCGAGTAAGTGGAGCATCTTGATGAACTGATCCGGGTAATCGACCACTCGGCGGACATTGCTCCGATGAAACACTTCGGGAAAATTGTGTTTCATCAGGATTCGGTTAAGGAGCACATAGGAGACGCCGGATGGTACCCGCAGGTTGTCCTCCAATACAAAGAAGGTTCCCTCTCGGTCCCGGACAAGATCGGTTCCGGTTACATGAGCCCATACGGCTTTGGGCGGGTTGAGATCCTGGCATTGGGGCAGGTATCCCTTGGACGTTGTAAACAGCCATTCGGGAACGGCCCCGTCGGAAATGATTTTACGCTCGTGGTAGATGTCGTCGATGAACCGGTTGACGGCCTTGATCCGCTGCTTCAATCCGGCTTCGACGCTATCCCATTCCCTGCCGTCAATGATACGGGGTACAATGTCGAACGGAATGGTACGCTCGGTACCTTCCGCTGATCCATAGACATTGAAGGTGACGCCCATGTTGCGCATGGCAACATCGCTGGCATCCTGACGTTTGGTCAGATCACCCTCCGGCAGTTTTTCGATGGCTTCCACAAGCAGCTTCGCTACTTTGCGGGGAAGCCCTTGATTGTCGAATAGCTCATCGAAAAAATTACCGCTGTCATATCCTGCAAAATTCATCCTGCACCCTCGATTTTGACTTAACGCATAGGTTGTGCCATAACCTGATCACATTAAGTGTAGTAGCTTCGTAAATTATTGTAAATGAAAAGGATAAATAGTTTACCAAATCTGTCCTATTCCCTCTGTCACATGCGCAATGGATACAATATTGAATCACAGATAGATCATTGATACAATTTTGACCTCATGCGCAATGGATATAGTTTTTTCCTGCGACATAACCGCGGCCAATCAGAAAGCGATCTATTTTCCCCCTTGCTCCACGAGAGCCGACCATGGGCAGGATAAAACAGGATTCGGGACCGGGCGCATCGTCGTGATGAAGTACGGGGGTTCCGCAATCCAGCGTTCTAGGCTTCAAGTCGATGTAGTGTGTGATGCGTAAACCGAAGTGTTTGAGAATCTCTGCTCTTTTGCGGGTGACGCGTCCCGCACCCCAGATGACGACGTCTGGATGGTGGGGATTGTTTTCTGCCAGCCACATGGAGAGGTATTCGGCTTTGATTTCATAGAAGGCGTCGACGCTATAGCGGGTATCGGTCCTCGAAAGGCGTTCGGGCGGATCATTCCAGACCAGCAGTTCCTCTTCCAACTTGCCCATCTTCACACCGTTGGCCATCCAGCGCAGCCAGAGCTCGTAATCCTCCGGAAAGGGACCGTCACGGTAGGCTCCGAACTGTTCAGACAGTTCGCGACGGTACATGACAGAAGGATGCGCAAAAGGGGATTCAACAAATCGGTTCAAGGCGATTTCACCGGAACTGACCAGCTCATTGATCCAGTCGACATACGCGGCGTATCCCGCCCGGTTCGTTCGATCGCCTCCGAAGACAACCCGGCATCCAACGAGGCCGATGTCCGAATAGATATCCAGAAACGAGGCCTGCAATTCCAAGCGGCTCGGATGGCACAGATCATCGGCATCCATACGGGCGATATAATCGCCGGAGGCAGCCGCCAGGCCATCGTTCAGCGCCGGCGCAATACCGCGGTGGGAATGGTCGAGCAGCTGGATGTCCGTTTGCCGGTGCAGGACATCCAGGGTGCCGTCGGTCGATCCGTCGTTGACGACAATAATTTCCAGGTCTGGAAGCGTTTGCCTGCGCAGGCTGTCGAGCGCCTTCAGAACGGTGCCTTCCGCATTGTATACCGGCATGACCACGGATACCTTCATGAAGGTATTTAAACCCATTTGATCGATTGAGACAGGTTTAAAATCGGTAAACCGGCGAGCTTGGACTTCCAAAGAAAAAGTCGAATGACAGTTTTTTCTTTAATGTCATTCGGTTTGTACCCGAAGCTGATCTCGCGCTATTGAATAAAAAACCGCGCAACCTATTTAGTTACGCGGTTTAAAGTGGTGGCTGAGGGGGGACTTGAACCCTCGACCTACGGATTATGATTCCGCCGCTCTGACCAACTGAGCTACTCAGCCATTTGCTCAAAAAGAGATGCAGAAGATAGATAAACACCCCAGTCATGGCAAGGGCAATAATCACTCTTTTTCCGCTGCCAGCGCACGCAATGACTGCCCTTCGGCATAGACGTCTTCAATGACGGCCTGACCGTCCAGAATGCGGACTTCCGCCCAGCAATTGGTGTCGCGCGTGGCCCGTCTGGCCAGCCGTTCGGCACGTGGGGCCTTGGCTTCGTCCATGTAGAATCGGTTAAAGGGGATGTCGATTCGCAATCCCTTGTACTCATTTGTGTTTGTCGCCCGGTTCCATGGCCGGTGCTGGCCTCGATAGCGTGTTTCTAGATAGGTTCCGCTTGCAGGTCTTTGATGACTCCATCCCGTAAAGCGGCCGAATCCATCCTCACCCGGTTCGATGATGGCGTATATCCGCTGCCGATAATCAAGATCGACCGGTTCACGTTCGTTCCAAACTATATAGTTATGTTGATATGCCAACCTGACATATCTCCCCTGAAACGGATCAGCGGGGTCGATGGGGCGGGTCAGGAAGCGGTAGACCTCGCCGTTGCGCAGGATCCTTTCCTTGTTCCGGATAAGTGAAAAGGGTACGGCGAACTGCACAGCGACAAGGATTGTCAGTAGAATGATGGGCAGCTTTTTCATGCAGCGACCTCCTTGGCTTTTCTGCTGCGGACCATGATCAGGTTAACCGTCAGGAAGACGCCTCCGAGGACGATGAACACCGTACCACGGGCGAGATAGCCGTATTCCGCATCAAAGAAGCGCGTCACCAGCAGCAGCGCCAGAATGACCATGCCGCCGTTGAGCTGTCGCAGTTTTTCGGCCCGGCAGCCCAGTACGATGTACATGATTCCCTGGAACAGCATGTAGGCGTTGAATATAAGTGCATTCAGCAAGTCTGTGTTATCAGCCAGCGATCCGACGACGAAACAGGATGCGGCAACAACCGGAAACAGCCCCAGGGTGATGGTTTCGATGGAATCGTGTCGAAACGCCTTAACCATGGCGACCATCCAGCCAGCAACGCATAACAACGCAATCCCGCTGTCCAGCCACGCCCCCCATGCCTGATAGCGCCACCCGGTATGCGTATGACCCCAACCGATTCCATGCCACACATCCTCCCACGTCAGGATGTAGGCGACGATGACGATGCCGATCGTCCCGAGTGTTCTGGGCACATTGCCCCAGCTTTCCCGGTCGCCGTAGAGATGTAAACCCAACAGGGCGGTTCCGCTCAGCAGCGCGGAGTAGGCAATGATCCACAGCCCGGGAACCGTATGCTCCAGCGCCATGCCGAGCGATACGCACAGCGCAATGACCACGCCGAAGAACCCGACCGATGTTTCCATGCCGTAGCGGTCGCCGGCAACAAGTTGGATCTGCCGCAATAATGGCGGAAGCACCAGCAGCCAGAAGCCGGCGGCATGGCCATAGCTTTCCTGTGCCATACCGCTCCAGCCGCAAATCAAGGCCAGGTAGATAATTGTGGCCCCGGTGGATCGGAGCAGGAACATCAGCGGCAACACCAGCAGCGACCACGTCAGCAAAAAAGCAGGCACGCTGCTCGGTAGGTGGTAGGTCTGCCCAATCAGGGAAATTGTTGCTCCAATGGCCAATGAATGGAAGATGCCGGCTGACTCGCGCAAGGCGGTTCCGCCATTCTTCGCTAGCGTCAGCATACTCATTCCGGCACCTATGGCCAGCGGACAGAAGGAGAGCACGGCCCGCGTGGGGCGTGTCAGCTCATCCCAGTTGTGCGCGAAGAGCAGGATGATACCCGAACCTATCAGCAGCGAGCCCAGGATGGAAAAGGCAATGACCGCCCAATGGACGCCCCGCTGCGTGCGCGTCTCGTAATACGTCCTGATCTGTTTGGATGATTCCGGAGTTAAAACGCCCTCGTTCTCAAGCAGGGGTATCTCCTTCATCAGCCACTGCCGATGCCTGTCTGATACTTTTCTCATTCTGCACCTCCATTTTGCAGGATTGGGCTCCAATGGGTCTCCGTGCGCAAAGCCGTCAATTTTATATCACCTTCGCGCAGACCGCATCCGGCCATGTAGCAGCGGACTTTCCGGGTTCCGTTGTCAACACGATGAACCACGGCCTGTTCGAGCTGGCCCAGGTTGCGTGCATGCCGGTAATGATAGTTTTCACACAGGCCGTTTTCCAGATGTGCGGTGATTTCAGGCGGTACAGTTTCTGCCTCGATGTAGAGCGCGTAACGGTATGTTTGCTCCACCGGTTCCGGTGCGATCATGGCAAAGGTAAAGGCACATGGCAAGTTGCCGCAAATGCGTTCGGCCTGGGCCTGGGAGATCTTTTCGCCGAAGAGGTCCGATGTCATGTTGTTGCGGGTCAGGAAGCGGAGGCAGGGGGTGCGGTGCCTGAAGCCGGTTACCTCGATCCGGTCGTTTGTACGATACCGATAAAGTCCACCGCCGGTAGTGAGGATCAAATGGTACGTTTGCCCGCGCTCGACCTTGCAAAGCGGGATGAGCTTCAGCGAGTCTTCGCATTCAAATTCAAAGTAGTGCGAACGGATGGCGGCGACATCCAGCGTACTGCCTAATGGAATCGAGGTAATGCCTTCGGTCGCGACCAGTCCCTTGGGCTGAATGACTACTTGCGGAAACAGAATCTTCAACTGATCAATCCAGGGATTGCAGGAAGCTCCGGCCCAGCAGCTGATCACCTTGAGTTTTTTCCAGATGAGCGACGGATTGCAACCGATAAGGCGCAGTTTGCGGGCGCGGTGCGGCGTGACCGATAGAAGCAGTTCATCGAATCTTTCTTTCAAAGTTTCCAGTAAGTGGGTAAGCATGGATGGATGCCAAACCGATATAAACCGCAGGTCTGGTGTATCCAGCAGGTGGACGAGTGTCTGGAAGGTTGCGTGTTTGCGGTTTTCGCTGCGGGCGATTTCCGGCGGTACCGCGAAGATCCGTGAAGCCAGGTATCGTTGGAACCGCCCGAGGTAGGCAGCGTCGCTATCGAATCCGACCGGAATGACCGACTCTCGCGGTTCGACGGTCGAGGGGGTTATGCACCAGTAATGCCGCCCAAGCAGGAGACTGGGCCATTTCAGGAAAAGTCCGGCGATCCACGGATCAATGGCTCGCTGGAATTCTTTTTTTAGCGCGCGTGTGTAGGGAATCAGCTTGGTGCCGGCAGAAGATCCCCCCGTCGGTTCCAACAGGAGAGGTGGCTGCGATGTCAGTATGTTTTCTGCCCCCTGCATGATCCGGCGGATATCCGGCCATAACTCCTCATAATTCCGGGTCGGCATTTGATGAAAGTGCTTGTTGTGCAGCGCTTCCGAGCCGGCGTTTTTCGAAAGAATCGTTTGCAGGACCTTCCTCTGTGCGTGACCGGGATACCGCAGAGCGAACTGAAAGCGCAGCCATGCCGGAAGCACGGAGAGCAGCCAGACAACATTGCTGATTACAGTAGTCAGCCTATACATGCCATTCAACCTTGGTGGACTCATTAACGCGTATGCCGCATCGGGTCAAATTATCTATGGATAAGGGAGCGATGCATGCCAGCTCGGTGCCGCAACGGTACGAGGGGTTTGTCTGTTCAAAAAACGAAACGTGCGGGTCGTTCCTGCGACTGTCCGGAATCCCCGCCAGTTCCTCAATCAGGTAATCCTTGTTGTTTTCGTAGACGATCAATCCCGTGTCGGGATGATACGTGCTGCCGAACAGATACGCAGCCATCGCATCGAGTTTCGATCTCATTCCGGCATCGAGACCCGCATGATGCGGGTGAAAATGTTTAAAGAATACCGGGAGAAAGCGATACGTGCGAAATCCCTTGCAGATCAGCAGCCAGTACAACGGAGTTGGCGTCATGTCGGCAATGCGCAGGAAAAGGTGAGTGAACGCACCTGCCAGATGGCTCTGGTTCCAATAATCGGGATGCACGATGGTGTCGCCGCTGAAGAGAAAATGAAAAGGATCGCTTCCGTCATTCAACGGAAGTAGCTGTTGGGTCGAAAAGCCGGCCAGACGGTCTCCATCCATCATTCGGATCAGCCAGTTTTTTTGAGAGAAATCAGTAAGAAAGCGCGCGTAGTCGGTGTTGGCGTAAAACTGTTGAAACAGCTCATACAACGACTGCCGCTCTGCGTCGGTAATCATATTAATACTGATTATTTCGGTTCTCATGACTACAAAATAGATGGATCAAAGTACGGGTTGCGCCTGTCGAGCCGGATGCCGCTTTCAGGATTATCCTCCCATCCAACCAGGAAGAGACGGCTTCGATAGACGGTTTTTGCCAATTTATCCAAAGCGATGGCGCCAGGATCATCTCCATGAAAACCGACGATCATGTGAGAAATTCCCGCCTTGGCCAGATGGAGATAGGCATGGTCAATGAGGGTTCTCATAATCAGCGGATCATTGTCCTCCGCCGCCTTGAAACAGCAGTAAACATGGTTCAGTACCTGGCCGACGCCGGGAAGCGGGTAGGAACCGGCGATGTTCATTCCGAGATTAATGAAGGGCCTGGCCAGGCGCATGGGAAGGCTGTAGGAATGAATGCGGTACTGCTTAAATGCCGACTGGTTCCATAATGCGGCGATTCCGCAAGGGGTTCCTTCTTGCTCTGCCAGCAGGAATCGGGTTACCGAAAGGTTGTGCAGCAGGGGGGTTCCAAAGTCGGTTTTTCTCAACGCAGGAAAGAACTGGTAGTGCCGGCCGAGGCGCCGAAGCGTGTCCGTCACCAGCGCTTCTTCACCTTCCTGCGCAAACCGCACCGTGATGCCGGGAAGCTGCTTAATCCGCTTTCGCTTTTTAAGGGCAACGGCGTAGGTATGGCATGCACCCAGATCCTTGTAATGCGGCAGTCCGGCGCGCCCGGAGGCAATCGTGGCAAATGCATCCGTATTCCCTTCAATGATGGTGGTGATGTAACCGGGGCATAGTCCATCGTCATGCAGCTGTTTTAAGAACCGGTAGCCGCGTGCCAGGACGAGGCGCTGCCGGGCCGCCGGGCTGGAACGCAGACTGGATAGATAGCCGAAATCGGTCTCCCGGCCGTTAATGAACATAGGACGGATGGAGCGGCAGCCAAATGCGATGATCTGTTCCTGTTCCTCGGCTGCGATGATCTGGTTGAAGGTGCCCTGGATCTCGAGCCCCCGGAAGAAGCTGGGTTCGCGCTCATAGGTGAGGCCGATATGTCCCGGCATGGCTTCCGACCGGACGATGGTCCGCAGTTGTTCGTCGTACGTTATATTGGCGAGGGTTAATTTCATTCTGCCAGTCCCAAAGGCAGTTGCTGCCGGCGCTGTACGTCACGCATCGCACCCAGGTTCTGGGCATGGAACAGCATGGTCATGACCGGACTGTTGCAGTTCGCGCGAAAATCCATGCCGCGCCGCAGAATCGAGCGTACGCTGTAGAATTTGTTCCGGTATTCGAGGCAAAGCGCTGACAGCTCTTCGACAGAAAGTCTCTTCGGTTTAAATGCGATATCGCCAAACCGGTAATCGGGACTGAGCCACCACTGGTCATGGAGCAGACGCCCTTCCTCCTCCAGTCTCCGATACAGCGGGGTTCCTGGAAAGGGGACGAGATGATTGAATGCCGCCAGGAACAGTTTGTTTCGCAGCGCAAAGGCATAGGTTTCTTCAAATGTTTGCCGCGTGTCTTCGTCATATCCGAATACAAACGTACCATAGAGCACGAGACCGCTCCGGCGCAGGTTGACGATAGCTGTTTCATAATCGGATATGGTTCGGTTGATTCCTTTGCCCATCTGCTTCAGATTGGCTTCGTTGATCGATTCAAAACCGATCAGTACGCCGGCGCATCCGCTGCGTTTCATGAGCCTCAGCAGGTTCGGACGGCTGGTGGCTTCGATGCTGATCTGACCTACCCAGCGCAGCTTGAGCGGGACCAGTGCTGTAAGAAGTTCCTCGAACCGCTGCAGATCGGCACCGATGTTGTCATCGATGAAGAACCAGGTGCGCTTGCCGGACTGCCGGATTTCCGCTACCACATCCTCAATGAGTCGCTGATTCCATTGACGCTTGAAGAAGGCGGAGATGGAACAGAATTCACAGGTGTAGCGGCAGCCGCGCGAAGTTTCCAGCATGGCAAGGTTGATATATCTCTTGCCGGTATAAATACTCCGATCGGGGAAGCTGTGCGCCAGTTCGGTGACGCCGCTGTTTTGATAGCGCGGTTTCAGTTGTCCGGCGGCAAGGTCGTCCAGCAGCTCGTGCCATACACCCTCCGCCTCGCCAATAACAATGGCGTCCGCATGCTGTTCCGCCTCCTCGGGAACCAGAGAGGCGTGAAAACCGCCCATGATGACTCGAATGCCGCGTTCGCGAAACTTTGCGGCGATTTGATACGCGCGCCGCGCCGTGTAGGTCTCCGTTGTGATAGCGACGGCATCGACCTCCAGATCGTAGGGAATCGGTTCAATGCGGTCGTCGGCAAAGAGTTTCTCGAACCGGTCCGGCGGCGTCAGCCCGGACAGTGCGGCAATCGGCAGCGGTTCCATTTTCCAGGACCGGACGTAAGGCTGGTTTTTCTTGCGTCCGACCGACGGCATGATGAATAGAATTCGCAACTTCATAATGTACTTCCCGAATAGATGCGTTCCTTGTCATTCCGCAGCCGGTTCAGATAGCGGCGGTAGGCCAGGTTGCCGATGCCTGTGATCAGGGGATGAGGAGAGTTCCTGGTTCTCCCGCGAATCGCCGCCGTCCTGAAGGTTTGCGCGTATGCTTTGCAAAAACCGGCATCGAGCTGCTCCGGTGACATATGGCGCGGCCGGAAAACTACATGCTGCGTGTCGTAGTGTGCCCAGTGGGTATGCAGTAAGCGTCCTTCCTTTTCGAGCCGCTGGAACAGTTTGGTGCCGGGGTAGGGGGTGCTGATGGCATAACGCGGGATATCAACCTTGAGTTCGTAAACGGCGTCGACGGTGCGGTCGAATACATCGTGGCGGTCGTCGTCGAGTCCAAAGATGAAGCAACCCTGGATCGATATGCCGTGTGCGTGAAAGGCATCCATCGAGGCTTTGTATTCCCCGATGCGGTTGAAGCCCTTGTTGATCGAATCGAGCGAATGACCGGAGAGCGATTCAAATCCGCAGAGCAGATAGTGGCAACCGGCCTTCTGCAGGTGGTCGAGCATTTCGGCGTCGTTGGCGGTATCGACGGTGGCTAATCCTCCCCATATTTTATTGAGCGGTGCAATCGCTTCCAGCAGTTCCAACGCATAACGGCGGTCCTGCAGCAGGTTGACGTCGTTGAATGTAAAATGGCGTGTCGGTATCCGGCGGATCTCGTCGACCACCTGCCCAACGGGCCGCACCTGCCATCCGTAATCGGCGGCAGGCACCGAGCAGAACGAGCAGTCGCATCCGCAGCCCCGCGTGGCCGTGACGGCATTCGACATGGCATAACGGAAGCGTTTCTGAAGGTCGCGGCGCGGGAGCGGAAGCCGATGGAGATCGCCGCGCTGCCCGTCGTAGCGGGGCTGGAGCTGGTTGCTCGCATAATCGCTGATCATCCTGGGCCAGGTGATCTCGGTAAAACCGGTCATGATGACGTCCGCATGATGCGCCGCTTCGCCGGGACGCAGTGTGACGTGGATCCCGCCCAGCACGACAACCGATCCTTTGGTTCTAAAATGGAGGGACCATTTGTAAGCTCGCAGCGCCGTGCCGGTCAGGCAGCTGATCGCCACCAGGTCAAAGCGCTCTTTCTCCGGCACTCGCTGGACGCTTTCGTCGATCAGCGTGATCTCCGCATCAACCTCAGCGGGGGTAAGTGCGGCGAGCGTTGTAAGTGTAAGCGGCGCTTCCCGGAACGACATGCTGAACGAGCCGAGCTTGATCCGGTGAATTCCGGCGTCGGGCATGAGCAAAAGGATTTTCATGAGCGAGCCCCGCTAACGCCCGAACTCCTAAAGCGATTCATGGGCATACCCGAACCGCATGTTCTGTTTCTTGAATGTTTCATTGCAGAAGAGCCTGTTGTAGCGCCAGTACAGCAATAGTTTTCCCAGGGTTTTCATATTGGTCTTTATATCCATCGAGCGCCTGACGAGCGCTGCCGGACTGTTCCATTTCCTGCGGATATCAAACGCGATTTGCGTCAGTTCGGCGGCGGACATGTTGGCGGGCCTGAATGCGGCATGGTTGAATCGGTAGTCCGGATGTGTCCACCAGACACCGTCGTAAAGCAAACGATCTTCCATTCGAAGCTGCTCGTATAGCGGCGTGGAAGGATAGGGCATGAGAATGTTGTAGGCGGCAAAGGTAAAACGATGCTGCAATGCAAAGTCGTATAGCCGGTAAAGGCTCTCGGGCGTGTCGGTGTCGTGGCCCAGTGTAAATGCCGCCCAGATCTGGAGCCCATACTCTTTCAGTATGCCGATTTCCTGCTCGTAGTACTCCGAAGCCCGGTTCGGGGCCTTGTTCATGATTTTGATTGTTTCGGGATCGATGGACTCGAAGCCGACGACGTGGCCCAGGCATCCGCTCTCGACCATGAGATCCATCAGTTCCCGATCATACACCATGTCGATACTGGCCTGGCTTACCCAGCGGATACGCAGCGGGATCAGAGCGCGGAACAATGCCTTAGCCGCCCCAGGGTTGACCGTAAGGTTGTCATCAACAAAGAAAATGGTGCGCAGGTTCTGGGTCTTGATCTCACGTACGATGTCGGCCACCGGTCGATATGTATGCCGCTGCTTGAAAAAACTGCTGATCGCGCAAAAACTGCAGCCGTGGGAGCATCCGCGACCAAACTGCATAAGCGACAGCGGCAGATATCCCTTGCCCTCAAAGAGATCGCGTCGGGGCAGCGTGTCGAGCTGCGGTTTCATGCCGCCGGTTGTTGCAGTGTATACCGGTTTAAGGGTTCCCTGCTCCGCATCGGACAGAAGTTCAGGCCATACGCGTTCCGCATCCCCGACAACAATACAGTCCGCATGCTGCACCGCTTCCCGCGGCAGGAGGGTTGGGTGGAAGCCTCCAAGTACGACGGGAATGCCGCGTACCCGGAACGCATCTGCAATTTCATAGGCCCGGCGGGCCGTGTACGTTTCGACCGTGATAGCCACGAGACTGGCGCCGGATCGGTCGAAGTCGATCCGCTCGCAGCGATCGTCGACCAATGCCACTTCATGATGATCCGGCACCAGGCTGGCCAGGACTCCGAGTTGCAGGGGCTCCATGCGCCCTTCATCAACATAAAGGGAATGTTCCTGTCGGCCGATATTCGGTTTTACCAGAAGGATCTTCACGGAACCGGGACCTCCGGAAAAGGATCGTTTTCAGCGTAAAGCGCCAGGTGGTGCTTGCGCTTCACCTCCCGTCTTGATGCAATGTTCGTGGCGAGGAATGCAGATGCGTTGTACAGACTCCGCAGGTGGGACCTGTTCCGGAGCAGGCGCCGGGCCATGCTCCGGTAACGGTTGAACTCGGTTCGAAGGGTGAGTATCCCGTCTTCCAGTTCTTCCGGCGACATGCCGCGCGGACGAAAAACGGTTTTTCCGTAGCGGTAACCGGGGTCGAGCCACCATGGATCGTTGATGAGTCGTTCTTCTTTCAGAAGACGCTGGTACAGCGTCGTTCCGGGCATAGGCGTAAGCGGAATGAAATTGGCGAGATACAGATTGTTTTCCAGGACGAAATCCAATGTTCGCGGGAAGACATCCGGCGTATCAAAGTCGTATCCGAAAACGAAACAGCCGTATACCATGATCCCGTGTTCATTGAAGTTCCGGACTGCCCTGCTGTAGTCGTGACACGTTTCATTCACGCGCTTACCCATTTGACGTAGATTGCCTGTGTCAAGCGATTCGAAGCCGATCGTAGCCGTCGTGCAACCGGCTTTCGCCATTTTCTTCAGGAGCTCGGGTTGTTCCGCGGCATCGAGACTGATCTGACACGACCACTTGCGTCCCATTTCTGCCAGCAGGTCAAGCAATGTCTCGAGCGCCTGCCGGTTGAGGAGGAGATTGTCGTCGGTAAAAAAAATGTGTGCACCATGCAGATTGTTCAACTCCAGCTCAATGCTTTCAATCGTCCGTTGGCGCAGCGATGCTCCGTAGAAGGCGTGAATGGAACAGAAATCGCACTGATACGGACATCCCCGTCCAAACTGAACCGGAAGGACCGGGATATATTTCCCGCGCTTAAACAGACTCCGGTCCGGATAAGTGTCCGGCAATGGCGAGAGCAAACTTGAATAACGCGGTCGGAGTTGCCCGCTCTTCAGATCCTCGACAATGGATGGCCAGGTGTCTTCCGCATCACCTGTAACTACGCAGTCGACAAACCGTGCCGTCTCGTCCGGGCAGAGGGTGGGGTGGAACCCGCCGGCAATAACCGGAATGCCGCGGTTTTTGAAATGGTGGGCAATCTGATAGGCCCGCTGGGCCGTGAAGGTGGAAATGCTCAATACGACCGCATCCGTTGGTGTATCGAAGGGTATCGGCTCTATCCGGTCATCGTAGAAGTCGGTTTCGATCCCCTTCGGGGTCAACGCCTGCAGGATCGCGAACACGAGCGGTTCCATGCAATCGTATGGTTTGCCGCCGAATGCATTCGGTTGTATAAACGTTATCTTCACTCTGGTCTATTGCCGTATCAATTGTTGGCGCTTCGACAGACTGACCAACCGGTGTTAGGCTACAGCATCGATGCGAGAGTTAAAGCCGGATGATTGCGGCACTGTTCGTTTAGATTGTGTCTCACGAAGCCGATGCTTGAACGTATCACGCCGCCATTTGGTGAACTCGTCGGAATACAGTTTCATGGCCAGCTTGTGGAAGCCCTCCCTCATCTCGGTCGCGGTCATGCCGTCCGGGCGGAAGTTTATATCGAACAGGGTGCATTTTTTCCAGTTGGTGGGCTCAACAAGCCGCCCCGTCCTTTTCAGCCGTTCATAGAGGGCGGTACCGGGAAATGCCGTGAGAATCGTTATCTGCACTTCATACAGTTCCGTTTCGCGCACGAAGTTGTAGATCTGATCGAAGACGGCCGATGTTTGTCCATCGAGGCCAACGATGAAGCAGCCATTTACTGTTATACCATTTGACTGGATCGTATGAATGGCATCCCTGTACCGGGCAAAGCGCTCATGCTTCCAGTTGGTCCGGTGCTCCAGGCCGCTCAAGGGTGCTTCGGTCGGACTCTCCAGACCAATCAGCACCTGGGCGCAACCCGATTCCCGCATCATGCGCAACAGCTCGGTATCCTCCGCAACGGAAATATCGGTTTCAGTAAACCACCTGGTATGCCGTTTTTTCAGTTCCGGCAGCAGTTCCTTCCAGTAGGCTTTGTTGACAAAGCTGTTATCGTCGGCGAACTCAATGAACGGATACGGCCATATTTCACAGATGCGATCAATCTCGGCGAGCACCTTTTCAACCGGTTTCTGCTTGTAACAGGCAGTGATCAGGTTCGACCCGGCACAGAACTCGCAGTTGTGCGGGCACCCCCGGCTGGTCTGGACCGTCAGCCGGTTGTATTTCGAGATATCCAGCAGCTCGAAAGCCGGCATGGGAGCTTCGGCGAGCTGGTAGTCGCTCTTCCGCGCATCATAGATGAGTTTCAAACTGTTGGTTTCTGCGTCGTGGAGTATCTCCAGCCAGACCGGCTCTCCCTCGCCGATCACCACCGATGTGGCGTATTTCTGCGCCTCGTGGGGCAGGGCGGTTACGTGCGGTCCACCTATCACAACGAGTGTGCCGGTTTCCCGATATCGCCGGGCCAGATCATAGGCCTCATTGATCTGGGCGCTGTAGCTTGAAATCGCCACCAGATCGTAATCTTCCAATTCGCCCGTCCCGGCGTACAGATCGGGTATTTCGATGTAGCAGCATTCGTGCTTCTTAGGCGTCATGCCGGCAAGGGTCAGCAGACCCAGACTGGGCAGGGAGGCAATCTGCTTGCTGCGCTCCACGAATCCCGGCAGCGTCAGACCGAGCTCGAGCAGTTCGGCATCGCATGCACGGATGCCACTCATGGCGATGAATCCAATTTTCATAATTGCACCGTCCTTTCAATTAACAAGGCAATCGATAGAATTACGGATCCCGCAGGAATGAAGAACAGATGTCGAACAACGGGTTTGAAGGCGCTGGCATAGCACAGCAACGGCATGGTAACGGCTCCGATGAGCATTAGCACGGAAGCCAGCGGGGTTTCGAATGCAAGCACCTTGCAGGTCAATCCCAGCCCCAGATTCAGAAAACCAATTCCGAAGAAAGCGATGTGTCCAAGACGGATCATGCGCCTCGGCCACGACGTATACCCGCCGAGCCACTCAAAGCGGTAGAAGAACAAGCCGGGTATTGCGCCGGAAATCCCCCCCAGAAGAAACCCGATCCATGCAGCCTGGATGTTAATCATGATGAACCTCACTACGTTCCGGCTGTTCCGCCATAACATTTGTTATGATTTCAAGGGCACGCCGGTTTGTGGTCCTGTCCTTTACGGCGATTCGAATGGCACGGTCGCCCATGGCTGTTCCCATCGCCGCGACATCGCGGAGGTACAATCCCTCTGCACGACATCGTGAAACAAAAGTGGATCCCGAAGGCCCGTCTTCCGGCAGGTGGAAAAGGAGGAAGTTGGCGATGCCTGGGACGATTTCGTCTATACCCAAAGACCGCAATCCAAACTCAAGCTCGCTGCGCAAGCGCATTGTTTCCTCATACCGCTCGGCATAATATTCGGCTGCACCCAGCGCATGGACCGCGGCAATCTGGGCTGGGAGACTTACCGACCATGGAGGGAATATCTCGCGCAGCGGTTCCAGCATTGCCGGCGATGCACAAAGATAACCAACACGGAGACCGCTCAGTCCATACACCTTGGACATGGACTTGCAGACCACGACATTGTCCCGATGGGCGGCAAAGCTTTCGAGCGACTGACCTGTACCCGCATATTCAACATAGGTTTCATCGATCCAGACCCGGGTCCTGGCGGGGCATTTTTCCAGTATGGATTCCACCGCCGCGCGGTCCACATGACAGCCCGTGGGGCTGTTTGGATTGACCCATACGAACAAATCATGCCTTTCAGATAGTTTTTCGGAGAGCACCCTCAAATCAGGTCGATACCCCTCTTCACGTTTCAAGGCGAACCGATCCACGTGGCATCTCACAACCTTTTCAAGTACGTGTGCGTATTCGCCATAGGTTGGATCGAGCAAAAGCACCCGCGACCCGGGTGTCAGCCATGTGCGGAAAGCCGCAAATATCAGGGGCGAGGAGCCCCCGCCGCAGAGAATGTTTTCCGGAACGACGCATCGCGCGCGCGCGATGGCCTGAACAAGTCCTTCCGCATGGTTGGGAGGCGACGTGCGCATGATCCAGCCGAGGTGTTCGTGAAGGGCCCGCTGTGCTTCAACGCAGGGTGGAAACCAGGCGTCCAGAACATCGGCATTGATGATCTCGTTGCGCCGTTCCAGCCGGTCGAAGCTGTCGCCGATAGCCTCGAAGAACGCACCGCCGTGATAACACTCGGACGGCGTCCGGAAGGCAATTTCCAGCTGCCAGTCGACCTGTCTTTCCAGCCGCTTCAGCCGGGCATCGAATCTCGTGAGTTCCTGTTGGACCGTTTCGAGGGGCGCCGACATCAATTCATACAGAAGTTTTCCGCAGTAAAACCGGATGCCCTGCGGACGCATGCCAAGCCGCTCGTACATCGCTCGAACCTTCGAATGGCCAACGGCGATGATCTGTTTCCCTCCATGCGCCTGAATCCAGCGATAGGCGGCGTACATCAAGGCCGGCGCAGCGACTGTTCCACGGACGCTGTCCACTACCGTAAGAGCTCGGATTTCGTATGCATGTTTCCCAAACTGAACCGGCACCTGGTTCCGATCTACATAATGGTCAATGGAGTATGTCGGGCTGGAGGGCGGTGTTATCCCAACAAATCCAATCAGCGCTCCATTGATTTCACACTTGATGTAGGTGCTGTCAACTTCCGGACGATCGGGCAGCATGTCCCCCTCCAGCGGGTCAAACTGTTTCAGCTCGGAAATATAAACGTCATGGCGGATGCGATTGATCAATTCACAGTCCTGAGCAGTGGGTAATGAAATGGTGAGTTTATTGTTCATGCCGGTCTCCTTTTGGCCTGTGCACAGCAGGCTCCTGGTGATCAAACTTTCCATTGTTTAGAAACTGAAGGGTCTGACTGATGACTCTCCGGTTCCACATCATGCAGGCATGGGTGACGTGAAGCTGCAGGTAGTCGGAATAGGAGACCGGCTTGACGCGCGCGACGGCCACTTTGCCATCGTCCGGACCGGGAATCAGCATCGATAGAATCGGGTTGATCGAGCGGTCACCCGCAATGATCCCCAACTCAAACTCTGGAGCCTTTAGCCGGAGCGGGAGGCTTTCGGTTCCTGTGCCCAGCTGATTCCCGGCCGGACCGTTGATCCACCTGAAGAGAAAAATGCGACCGAGCTTGTCGGGCACTTCACTGCCCCGGCTGGGGGGGGCCAGCATGACCACACGGCCCAGATTGGGCAGTTCATGCATCTGCAAATACTGCCGGAGGATTATTCCGCCCAAGGAGTGGGTGACGAAGTGAACCGTGTCGATATCCTTGATCCGCGGTTGGAGTTCCTTGAATACCTGCTCGGTAAGGCCTTCGATGGTGGCGGACCTGGACGGGTAGTCGACGTTGATCACGTGGTAGCCGTCCGCATTCAGACTTTTTGCCAGCTTGTTCATGGTCCTGCCGGAACGGGTGAGGCCGTGAAGAAGAACGACGGTTTCTTCTCGCGGTTCGGCAGCCGGTTTAGCTTCGCATTCGTTGAGATAGACCATTAGGCCAATCACGCATAATAGACAAACTATGGCAATCCATTTCATCATGCCTTAACCATTTTCTGGAGTGCGCAAAGATCGAGCTTGCCGGAGCCCAGCACAGGCATCGCGGGTATGCGGAAAAAATTAGCGGTGCGGGGTATCCAGAGGTTGGGCAACCCGATCGATCTGATTATTTCGATAAGCTTTGCCGGATCACCGGCCGGTGCCGTATAGCAGACGGCCAGTTGCTCGCCCTTGGTTTCGTCCGGGATGCTCACGACAGCCACGCAGGGTTCATCCTTGCCGGTGGCTTGCTGCAGCGCATCCTCGACGGCTCCATGCGGCACCATTTCGCCGGCGATCTTGCTGAAGCGTGACAGGCGTCCGGTGATGTAGACGAATCCTTCCGCATCCAGGCGCGCAATGTCACCGGTGTTGTACCATCCGTCCTGCAGCACCTGGGCCGTTTTTTCGGGCTGTCCCAGATATCCCTGCATGACATTGGGCCCTTTTACGAGCATCAGCCCTTCTTCGCCGTCCGGCCGGATCTCGCGGCTCACGGCATCAACGATCTGAACCGCTATGCCTGGCAGTGGTTGTCCGGCGCTGTCCGGGTGATAGCTGTTTATCACGCTGAGCAAGGTCACGGGGGAGAGTTCCGTGCATCCGTATCCTTCCATCGGCTTCACGCCGAAACGCTCTTCAAAGCGCGCAGCCAGTTCAGGGCGGAGTTTTTCACCACCCGTGATTACGGTCTTCAGACTGGTTAAATCTTCTGGCGACGCTTTGCGCATATAGCTCTGCAGGAAGGTGGGTGTGGCGAGAAGAGCCGTGAGATGCTCTTCGCGGATCAGTCGAATGACCCGGTCCGTTTGCAGAGGATGGGGGTGGTAGGCGACGCGGATGGATTTCAAAAGCGGCCACCACAGAAGACCGAGATATCCGAAGGCATGGAAGAAGGGGAGGATCGCACACATGGAATCGCTTTTGTGAAAATGCTGAACGGCCTGCGTTGCTTCTACATTGGACAGGATGTTGGCGTGGCTCAATACAACGCCCTTGGGCGTACCTGTTGTGCCTGAAGAAAAAATGATGGTGGCGGTGTCTGTCGGTCGCGGTTCGCGTCCGCCGGCCAAATGTCCAGGCGATGCGAACAATGCCGCTCGTACCGCGCGGAACCGCTCAATCCTGCCGAGATTTTTCAGCAGATCTTCGATGTAAAGCCAGCGGACCGGAAGGTCGGGCTGTGATACTTTCTGTATAAACCGGCGCGAGGTGATGACATACTTGACGCGAGCCTGTTCAACGGCTGACCGTAAAGCCTGCAGGGATGCCGTCCAGTTCAGGTTTACGCTGGTTTTTCCGCTCAGCGTGACCGCCAGGTTGGCTACCGCGCCGCCCAGCGAAGTCGGCATGAAGATGCCGATGTTCTTCTGGTTGGCCGTGCAGGGTTTCATACGGTTAGACAGGGCTATACCCGCGATCAGCAGTTTGCCGTAGCTGGCTTTGGTGCCCAGGGTGTCACTAGCGGCCGGACGGAGCCAGTTGCGACGTGCACTCCGGACAAACTGATGGCTGAGTGTCTGTTCCGGCCTGAGACTTTTTTCAATGGCATATTCGGCACCCAGCTCGGCGATCACCCGGCGGGCTTCGTCGGCCTTGGTCTCGGTAGGCAGCGCCTTCCCAAAGCGAACTGAAACGGGATAGGGGAGCTTGCTGGGTCGTTTCAGGCCGGGCTTGCCGCGATAGAAGCTGAAGATGCTGCCCCAGATATTTCCGATGTATGCCGGGATAATCGGGCATCCGGTATTCTTGGCGATCTTCTCAAAGCCCTTGTTGAACTGCATGAGGGTTCCGCTGCGCGTCAGTTTACCTTCCGGAAAGATGGCAACGATCGCGCCATTCTCCATCGCCTTGCGGGCTTCCTGCAAGGACTTTGCCAGCGCGCGCGGGCCGTCGGAGGTATGGATAGGTATACAGTCGGTCAGTGTAAATACCGGCTTGGCCCATTTCCAGTTCCTGAACACGTCGCGTGACATAATGAACCGGACCGGACGTGAAGTGGCCGCCTGCAACAGCAATGCGTCCGCATAGGCGGTGTGGTTGCAGATCAGCAATGCGCCGCCTTCACGCGGTAGATTCTCCAGTCCCTGGAAGCGTATTTTATAGAGACGGTTTACGAGGCGGATCAGCCAGAAACGGACAAAGAACCCCGGAAGTCGCAGACAGGCAATGACCGCCGGTACGGCGGCAAGCAGACCGGTGATGAGTACACAGGTGCGCGCACTACAATGCAGTAGCCGGGTCAGCACATAAAAGAAGGCGGAAGAAACCACCATAGCGCTAAAGCTGAGGAAGCTGGATGCGCCGAACACTTCACCGCGCCGGGAAGCCGGAATGCGGTGCTGAAGATAGGCGTTGAGCGGAACCAGATACATGCCGCAGCAAGCTCCCAGACCAACGATCCAGACACCGATCCAAACCGGACTGTGAATCAAGCTCAGGGCGATAGCCGATATCATGATCCCGATGGCACCCACCGGTATTAACCCGATCTCGATGGTATGCTTTGAAAGCCTGCCGGTCAGCAGGGCACCCAAACCGATTCCAATCGCAGCGAGCGGAAAGAGCATCGGGCTTTTTTCGACAGAAAGCCCCATCACTTCTTTACCGAATATAATCAACGTTTGTTGAAACAGCGCCGAGATGGCGCCGAAAAGCACGAGACCCAAGACGGCCAGGGTGGCCCACTGATCGGTTTTCAGATTTAGAAGGGCTCGCACAACGTCGGGTATAATCCAGGGTGATGCGTTCCTGTGTTCGCCGGCCGCAGGTACATGGGCGATACGCATTGAAGCAATGAGTCCGGCACCTGCAACCAAGCCGCACGCAGCTACGGTGTAAAGCGGACTGAAACCCATGTAGCCGATCATCAACGAGGGCAGGGCGGTGCCGAGAATGATGGCAATATACGTGGCCGCTGTCAGGTATCCATTTGCCTTTGAAAGATCACCATCCTGAACCAGTTCCGGAACAATGCCTCGTTTAGAGGGTCCGAATAGCGCGCTCTGTGCACAGATTAAGAACAGCAGGGAATAGAGTGCCGACGAAGTGCCTGACAAAACCGCAGGAACTGTCAATGCGAGAATCGCCACTTCCAGCCACTTGCTGGCAATGATGATTTTCCGCTTGCTGAACCGGTCAGCCAAGGCGCCTGCCGCGTTTGAAAACAACAGGAACGGAAGGACAAACAATGCTGAACACAAGGCCAGCACCATGGGTAGACTTTGGTCGCCAAGATTCTTAACCAGCACCATGATTACCGTCATCTTGAAGGCATTATCGTTAAATGCACCGGTAAACTGGCTCACGTTCAGCCATTTGAAAGTATTCTTCATTTCCGCTCCTTGGTGTTGAAGATGTCGATTGCTCCAACCCTAATTGCATGCTGTATGCCACTGGAATTTGTGTTTTCTTTAATACCTGTGCGGGAATCGGATATGATATTTATGCGACATATTGGTTTGTATTTTATCGACATAGAGTGAATTTAGTGTATGCATTTCCTGCATGGATGTAGATTTCTTCAGAATGGTATCCCAGGCCGCGTTCAGCAATCCGTTCAGTGATGAACGCGTTGAAGTGGATCGTCAAATTGTCGGGGCTTCGGAGAATGCAGACTGGCACGCCATGCTGCCTCCGTTGCTGCAGGCACTAAAATCGCATATCAACAAACTGGCTGCATCCAAAGGCATTGTCATCAATGCGGACGGCAATGAAGATGAACGGGCCCTGGCGGTGAGTATTCTGTTTCACGTATTCCATCGCTACATGGTGCAGTTCGATAAACTCATCGATGACCAGATGGACGCCGGTGATGATCCGTGCCGCGCGTCGTTTGCATATCAGTGTCTCGAAGAATTGGTCACATTCGGTTTCAACCGCAGCGAGGCCTGCCGTTACGTGGGTATGTTCTATCAGATCAGGCGGGCATACTTCTTTATTTCACGCGAGCTGGTTGGCGACAGCCCCTGTATGAAGCAGTTGCGCGCCCGGTTGTGGGACAATGTCTTTACGCATGACATCGTATGGTACGACCGGTGTCTTTGGAACCAGATGGAGGATTTCTCGACGCTTCTACTCGGAGAAACGGGGACGGGAAAAGGGGCGGCAGCAGCAGCGATCGGCCGGTCCGGATTCATTCCGTTCAACCCCAACTCACAGAAGTTTGAAGAAAGCTTCACGCGGGCGTTTGTCAGGCTCAACCTGTCGCAGTTTCCAGAAACGATTATCGAGTCCGAACTGTTCGGTCATCGCAAGGGTGCTTTTACCGGGGCCATCGAAAAACACGATGGTATCTTTTCGCGGTGCAGTCCGCACGGCGCGATTTTTCTGGACGAAATCGGCGACGTGAGCATACCCGTTCAGATCAAACTGCTGCAGGTGCTGCAGGAACGCACATTTTCGCCGGTCGGCAGCCATGAACAGCTGCGATTCAAGGGGCGGGTCATCGCAGCAACTAACAAATCGCTGGATAAACTCCGGCGAGAAGGGAAGTTCCGGGACGACTTCTACTACCGGCTCTGTTCCGACCTGATCACCGTTCCTCCGCTGCGACAACGACTCCGTGAGTCACCTCGTGAGCTTGAGGTGCTGGTAAAGCATATCGCCCAGCGCATCTGCGGGGCGGAGCTGGGGCTTCCCGTGCTGGCCATTCTGAAGCGGGAGGTCGGCAAAAACTATGCATGGCCCGGGAATGTCCGCGAGCTGGAACAGGCTATTCGCCGCATCATGCTTACCGGTTCGTATACCGGTGATACGGCCAGCGAGCCGAAGGATGAAATCTCGCTCAGCCAGGCTGTTGAAGTCGGCAATCTGACAGCGAAGGAACTGGTCGAGAAATATTGCCGGGATCTATATGATCTTTATGGCAACTATGGCGAGGTGGCTCGCCGCACCGGTCTGGACTGGCGGACCGTGAAGAAGAATGTGATGAGTGAAGAGTGATGCAGGGAGAGGGCAGGGGCAGGCGTCAGCGGCGCGCTCGGAAAGCACGCCCTGCCAAACAAAAAAAACCCGCCATTATGACGGGCTTTTTCCATATCAGGAACAGCAAGGCTTACATGCCGCCAAGCTGATAGCGGACATAGCGTTTCACGGTTAACGTGTCGCCGATTTCCTTGCCTTTTTCTGCCAGGAGATCGGTGATGGATATTTTTTCCTCCTTCACGAAGCCCTGCTCGATGAAGCAGATCTGTGAGTAAAACTTGTTAATCTTACCCTTGAGGATGTTTTCCATGATGTTTTCCGGTTTGCCTTCGAGCTGCTTGCGGGCAATCTCCTTTTCCTCCTCTACGAGTGCGGCAGGCACTTCGTCGCGGTTCAGGTATTGCGGTGCGGCCGCCGCTACGTGCAGAGTCAGGTCCTTGGAGAGTTCCTGGAAGACGGGGTTGTTGATGCTTTCGGCGTTTTCGCAGCCCACCTCAACCAGAACACCGACCTTGCCACCCATGTGGATGTAGGAGGTAATGGCACCGGTGCCTTCGACCGTCCACTTCACATTGCGGCGGAACTGGATTTTTTCACCGATGGAAGCCATCACGGCTTCGACTTTTTCCTTAACGTCTTCAGCCATCTGATCGGTTTCATGATTCAGGGCATCCTGGCGCAGCTCTTCAACAAACGCCTGGAACGCTTCGTTGCGCGTAACAAAATCGGTCTCGCAGTTGACTTCGATCAGCGCGCCCTGCCGGGAATCGGACGAAACGTTGGAGGCGATCATTCCTTCGTTGGCTTCTTTGCTGGCGCGCTTGGTGGCAACAGCCGCGCCTTTTTCGCGCAGGATCTTGACGGCGGCATCGAAATCGCCTCCGGTTTCTTCAAGAGCCTTCTTGCAGTCATTGATGCCCATGCTGGTGGCATCGCGGAGTTCCTTGATCATGCTGGTGGTAATAGCCATCGTAATGTGTCCTCTCTAAACTATGCTTCTTCTTTTTTCGTTTCTTCAGATTCTTCAGGGGTGTCCGGAGCCGGCTCCTCAGCGGGCGTTTCAGCGACGGCTTCTTCCTGTACTTCCTCGATCGCGGGAGCTTCTTCCTGTACTTCCTCGACTGCAGGCGCTTCTTCAGTGACCGGTGCTTCCGTTGTCTCAGGAGTTGTTTCCTCGACGGCCGCCGGTACTTCGGTCGACACAGCAGCAGCCGCTTCGGCGACCTGTGTTTCTTCAACAGGAGCGGCTTCCTCGGTTTTTGCTTCCTCCTTGGCAGCCGCAGCTTCAGCCTTCTTCTTCTCGTCGGCCTTCTTCTTCTGTTCCTTGATCTTCTTCAGCACTTCTTCGCGCTTTTTCTTCTCTTCGGCTTCCTTCTTCCTTCGCTCTTCACGGGCCGCCTTGGCTTTTTCGCGTTCTTCGGCTTCCGCTTTTTCGCGTTCTTCGCGCTCCGCCTTGGCCTTTGCCGTATATTCGGTATCAGCGGCCTTGATAACCTCTCCGAGCACCTCGCAGATCAGACCGATCGAACGAAGTGAATCATCATTGCCGGGAATCGGGTATTCAACCAGGTCCGGATCGGCATTGGTGTCAACCAGGGCGACGACCGGAATATTCATCCGCTTGGCTTCGGCCAGGGCGAGGTGCTCGCGTTTGAGGTCGACGACAAACAGGGCGCCCGGCTTGCGGTCCATGTTGGCGATACCGGTCAGGTTGCGTTCCAGCTTGGTCAGCTCGCGGCGCAGCACGGCCACTTCCTTTTTGGGCATCTTTTCCATGGTGCCGTCCTTCTGCATCGTCTGCAGCTCACGCATACGGGCTACGGACGAGCGGATGGTCTGGTTGTTGGTCAGCATGCCGCCGAGCCAGCGATGGATGACGTAGGGCTGATTGGTGTCTTCCGCCGTCTTCTGGAAGATTTCCCGTGCCTGCTTCTTGGTACCCACGAAAAGAACCTTTTCGCCGCGCAGAACCACTTCATTCAGGAAGGTTTTCGCCAGCTCGAGCTGCGAAAGGGTTTTGTTCAGGTCAATAATATAGATCCCGTTCTTCGCGCCGTGGATATAGCGCTTCATCTTGGGATTCCAACGTTTGGTCTGGTGACCGAAATGCAGGCCTGCATCAAGCAGATCCTGTACAGCTACACTCTTGGTGGATGCTTCCGCCATGATACCTCTCCTTATAGTTTACTCTATTTATAAACAATCCGCTTTGACACACCACGAGGTCAGGTGGCCTTCGCTTCTGACCGGCACTTCCGATCAATTAAGCCGCGCAATATACGGATGCCGCTCTGGGTGCGCAAGTCCTATCTGATTAAGAATATCCGCCAAAACTAGCCTTGATCATACCGTCCGGTTAACGCATCGTCCTGTCCCAACAGCTTCCAATCACCATCAATCATCAAACGAACCTTCAATGACCGGTCTCTACATCCATGTTCCACTATGCATATCGCGCTGCCGCTATTGCGATTTCTACAAGGTAACTCCGAAACAATGGAATGAAGAGGAGCTCTATCTCAGGAGTCTGGAAATCGAGCTGGGCCGGCTGCCCGCGGAATTTGCACCCGATACGGTGTTTATCGGGGGCGGGACGCCGACTGCACTGGAGCCGGATGCCTACGCATCCATGCTCGACGCCATACGGCGGCGCATCAACCTTTCGAATGTGGTTGAGTTCACGAGCGAAGCCAATCCGGGAACGCTGACGCCTGAAAAGCTCGCCGCCATGAAAGCCGGCGGCATTAATCGCGTGTCCATCGGGGTGCAGTCGTTTAACGATAAGGCGCTCAAGCTGCTCGGCCGCATCCACTCCTCCGAGCAGGCGGTGCAGGGCTATCGCATGCTGCGCGAAGCCGGTTTCGACAATGTGAATATCGACCTGATCCAGAGCATCCCCCGCATGACGCCCGACGATGTGCTTGATGACGCACGCAGGGTGGCGGAATTGGGACCCGAGCACATCTCGTATTATAACCTGATCTACGAGCCTGGAACGCCCATGACACGCGATCGCGATACCGGAAAGATCGTACCGCCGGGTGACGACGAGGAAGCCGACAATTATTATGCGGTCAAGGCGTATCTGGAGGACGCAGGCTACGGGCACTACGAAATTTCAAACTTTTCCAGGCCCGGACGCCCATGCCTGCACAACGTCCTCTACTGGCAGGGCGGGGAATATTTCGGGTGCGGTCCGTCCGCCCACTCTCACTGGCGCGGCAAGCGCTTCGGCAACATACCCGATCTTCCGGCATGGTGCGAACGGATGACAAGCGGCGAACGACCTTTCGATGCGCTGGAGCAGCTATCCCCAGAGGACAAGGCCCGCGAAACTCTGGTCATGTGGCTGCGGATGACCACTGGAGTCGATCACGACGCTTTCCGGAGAACAACCGGGTTCGACATCTACAACCTGTGCGGGCCAGCAATCGAGTCCATGATCGAAGAAGGTTTACTGGAACGGAAGGAAAACCGCTTGTTGCTTGCGCCGGATGCACTCTTTGTCTGTAACTCGGTCTTTTCGGAGCTGGTGTAGGGAAGCGGTGAAAAAATACGTAAATGTACTTGCAAAGCAGGCGGGAATGCTTAGATTCCCAACCTCTTGTTGAGCAAACAATTTTGATTGAACCATTACCGAGGTATTTACCATGGCCAGAGAATGTGCAGTAACGGGAAAGAAAACCATCACCGGGCGCCGCATCGTCCGCAAAGGTTTGTCGAAGAAAAAAGGCGGAATCGGTCTCCACGTGACCAGCGCCACCAAGCGTACTTTCAAGCCGAACCTGCAGCGAGTCCGCGTTCGCGATGAAAACGGTACGGTCAAGCGTGTGTGGGTTTCCGCAAAGGCAATCCGCTCCGGCAAGATTACAAAGGCCTAGTACCGGAGCTTCTGACAACATGAAAGCCGTCCCGCTCCGGGGCGGTTTTTTTTTGTGTTTATCATCCTCTTTTCTGGATCGATTACGAGGACGACAACACCGCCGAAAACTAATTAATGCAGGGTAAAAAAAAGCCCCGTCGTATGACGGGGCGAGTGTCTTTCAACAAGGAAAGGGATTTACCAGCTGGCCTTGGTCATGCCCGGAATCTGGCCATTGGATGCCATCTCACGGAGCGTAATACGGGAAAGGCCGAACTTGCGGTAGACGGCGTGCGGACGACCGGTTACCGAGCAGCGATTCATAATGCGGTTGGGGTTGGCGTCGAGCGGGAGCTTGCGCAGCTTCCGGACGGCGGCCATGCGTTCTTCCGGAGCGGTTTCCGGATTGCGGATGATATTTTTCAGCTCGACGCGGCGCTCGTAGTACTTCGCGGCACAGGCGATGCGCTTCTGGTTCTTAACGATTTTGCTCTTCTTTGCCATAAACTGTTTGTTCCTTTTGTTGAAAGACCCGTGGATAAAACATAAATGGGGTAGGCCGCGCAACATTAAATGTCTAAAAAATCGGGCACTTTCACATCGCCGCCCACCGCATCTTCGGGGGGCTGCCGGCGCTTTTAGTCTTGAATGCCGATCAGCAAACCGTATTTTCTAGCGCATTCCAATTTAACGTTAAGAATGCGAGGAGATTAAACATGGCAGACATCAAGGATCTAGGAAAAGCAACGCTCACCTTTGAAGACACCACCGTCGAGCTTCCTGTTTTGGAGGGGACAGAGCGGGAGAAGGCGCTCGATATCCGCGCACTGAGAAAAGAAACCGGAATGATTACTTACGATCCGGGCTTTGTGAACACCGGTTGCTGCCAGAGCGACATTACCTTTATCGACGGCGAGAAGGGCATCCTACGCTATCGTGGCTACGATATCAACGATCTGGCCGAAAACTGCGAGTTTATCGACGTGGCCTATCTCCTGATCCATGGTGCGCTTCCAAACAAGGATCAGCACGATGAGTTTTCCCGGTCGCTGAATCACCACTCGCTGATGCACGAGGATATGCGCCACTTTTTCGACGCCTATCCGGACCATGCGCATCCGATGGCAACGCTCTCAGCCATGGCGGTTTCGCTCTCCACCTTCTATCCCGAGCTGGAGGATGCCAGCCGTCAGGAAAACATAGACTACAAGGTGACCCGCCTGCTTTCGAAGCTGCGCACGGCGGCGGCGTTTTCATACAAAAAGTCGATCGGCCATCCGATCGTCTATCCCAAGCACACGCTCAAATATTGTGAAAATTTCCTGAACATGATGTTCTGGACACCGGTGAACGACTACCAGGTCGATCCCGTGATGACCAATGCGCTCAACAAACTGCTGATCCTGCATGCCGACCATGAACAGAACTGCTCGGCCTCGGTGGTCAAGATGGTGGGCAGCGCCGGCGCCAATCTGTACGCCTCGATTTCTGCAGGCATCTGCGCGCTGTGGGGTCCGCTGCATGGCGGTGCCAACCAGCATGTGATCGAAATGCTCCAGCGCATCATGGTGGAGGACAAGGGTGACGTGAAACGCGTCATTGCCCGTGCCAAGGACAAGAACGATCCGTTCCGCATCATGGGTGTGGGGCACCGGGTCTACAAGTCCTACGATCCGCGCGCCAAGGTAGCCAAGCAGATGTGCAAGGATGTGCTCGCCAGAATGGGCACCTCGGATGCGCTCCTCGACCTTGCTCAGGAAGTGGAGGAGGCCGTGCTGGCAGACGACTATTTCGTTAGCCGCGGTCTCTATCCGAATATCGATTTCTATACGGGGCTGACCTATCGCGCCATGGGCATACCTACGAACATGTTCACCGTGATGTTCGCGATCGGCCGCATACCGGGCTGGATCGCCCAGTGGCTTGAAATGCGTGAGGATCCGGAGGGTCGCATCGGTCGACCGCGCCAGATCTACACCGGGCCGACCTACCGTCCAATGAGCTAATTGAGGAATCCATGAGCAAGGATCGAACGAATGGCCGCAATCATCATGATGCGGTCGAGCTCCAGTTTCTCAAGAAGGTCGCTGAACGTCTTCCGGGGGATGTTGAAGTCCTGCAGGCGCTGGCCGATCTCTATACGAAGACGGGTCAGTACGAAGCAGGACTGGCTATTGATATTCAGTTAAGCCATCAACTCCCGAACGACGACCTTGTGTGGTACAATCTGGGATGCTCATACGCGCTGACCAACCATCCGGACGACGCTTTCGAGGCGTTGACCAAGGCGGTCGAACTGGGTTATGGCGATTATGACTGGATGAAAACCGACCCTGATCTGAACAACCTTCACAAAGATCCCCGTTTCGAGTCGTTGCTGAGCTGGCTCTATTCTGCCTGCCACGACGAGGAGTGAGTTCCGCAATGCCTGCAAAAACAAGGCGACATTTCACGCTGATTTGCTAAATTCCGGGTCTATTTGCATGGATTGGATACAAACCGGAGTTCATTGAATGGCAAACCGCTCGAAAGAGGAATGGCAGCAGACTGGGGTCGTGATAGGGGGCGATGTCGATCCCGCAAAGATTGCAGTCGATGCCGTGATTCATCCGGGGTGCCGCATTCTCGGTCCGGAAACCTCCATCGGGCCCGGATGCATACTCGGCGAGGAAGCTCCGGCAACGGTGGACAATTGTCAACTGGGCCGCAGTGTGGAGCTTAAGGGTGGATATTTCTCCGGCGCAACGTTTCTGGACGGCGTCACGATGGGCAGCGGGGCACATGTGCGCCCCGGCACGATTCTGGAAGAGGAAGCCGGTGGCGCCCATTGCGTTGGATTCAAGCAGACCGTCCTGCTGCCCTTCGTCACGGCGGGCAGCCTGATCAACTTCTGCGATGTTCTGATGGCCGGCGGCACCAGCCGGAAGGATCACAGTGAAGTCGGATCCTCATATGTGCATTTCAATTTTACCCCGCACCAGGACAAGGCGACCGGATCGCTTGTAGGGGACGTTCCCAACGGCGTATTTCTCGATAATAAACCGATTTTCCTAGGGGGGCAGGGCGGTTTGGCGGGGCCGACCCGCATCGCGTACGGCTGCGTCGTAGCCGCTGGCGGTGTCTGCCGCCAGGACCTTACGGATCAAAACCAGCTGCATGTGGCCCCCGCACCGGAACCGGGATCCAAAACCTATGAAACCGGTGTCTACCGCAATGCCGGCCGGATCGTTAAAAACAACCTGGCCTATATTGGAAACATCCTGGCCCTGCGCGAATGGTATCGAAACGTTCGCTGCCATTTCCTGCGCGATACGTTCGATCTCGCCGTGGTTGATGGCGGCGTCCACAACCTGGAAATCATCCTGTCCGAGCGTATTAAGCGCCTCGGCGATCTCGCGGCCAAGATGGAATATTCCGTCCAGCGGCTGGAGGCCGGCGGAACCTCTGCCGATCAGGTTGCTGTGCAAAAACGATTCCGAGCAGCCTGGCCTGACATCTGTGCAATGCTCGAGAAGGATCTGGCGGTACAGAATCCGGAGGCGATGAACCGTTTTCTTGAAGGATTGCCGCCGTCGAAAGATTATATCGAAACGATCCAGTCACTGTTGCCGGATGTCCGTGAGTCCGGGCGCGTATGGCTGCAGTCGATTGTGGATGGCGTTGAACAGCTGTGGAGTCAATAATGGGCAAACTATTCGGAACCGATGGTGTTCGCGGCATGGCGAACGACGGAAACATGACTGCCGAGATGGCCCTTCTTATAGGGCGGGCGCTCGCTTATACCTGCCGGGAACATCATCTGGAACATAACACGCGCCCACGCATCATCATCGGCAAGGATACCCGGTTAAGTGGCTACATGCTCGAAAACGCACTCACCGCGGGTATCACATCCATGGGGGTTGACGTACTGCTGCTGGGCCCGATTCCGACTCCGGCCGTTGCGTTCATTACGCAAAGCATGCGCGCCGATGCCGGCCTTGTAATCTCGGCGTCCCACAATCCCTACCAGGACAATGGGATCAAGATATTCGGGCGCACGGGATATAAGCTCCCCGACGACATCGAGGCGGAGATTGAAGGTCTTGTTCTTGACGGAAGCATCAACGACATCCGGGCAGTCGCGCAGGATATCGGAAAAGCGAAACGGATCGACGATGCGATGGGGCGCTATATCGAATTCTGTAAGAACACCTTTCCTTCCAATATGACACTCGACGGAATGAAAGTCGTGCTCGACTGCTCCAACGGTGCCACCTACAAGTGCGCGCCCCTTATTTTTGCCGAGCTGGGCGCCAAGGTGACGACGATCCATGCCGAACCCAACGGAACGAACATCAACGAGAACTGCGGCTCGCAGCATACGGGGGATCTGAGCGCAAAAGTGACTGAGCTTTCGGCGGACATCGGGCTGGCGTTCGACGGGGATGGCGACCGTTTGATAGCGGTCGATGAATCCGGTGCCGAGCTGACCGGCGATCAGATCATGGCTATTTGCGCCAAGTCCTATAAAGAGGCCGGCAACCTGCTGAATAACAGAGTGGTTGCAACGGTCATGAGTAATGTCGGGTTCCATGCCGCCATGAAGGAATTGGGTATCGAGGTTGAGACCGCAGGCGTTGGGGACCGTCTGGTGCTGGAAATGATGAAGAAGACCAATGCAGTGATCGGGGGAGAGGATTCCGGCCATATGATTTTTCTGGACTGCCATACCACAGGCGACGGAATCGTGTCGGCGCTGAAGCTGACCAGCATTCTGAAACAGTCCGGCGTTACACTCTCCGCGCTTTCCAGGATCATGACACCGTTCCCGCAAAAACTGATCAATGTGGATGTGCATCAGAAACCGCCGATCGAGGAGGTCGAAGGCGTCGCTGCGGCCTTGTCGGAGGCCGAAGCGGAGCTGGGAGGCAAGGGCCGTATTCTTATCCGCTATTCCGGTACGCAGCCGATGTGCAGAGTTATGGTTGAGGGGCCCACCGAAAAACAGACCAACGCGATTGCTGAACGCCTGGCAGCCGTGGTGAAAGAGTGCATTGGCTGATGGAAACAATTCTCACAGCAAATAATATCGAACGCTCCTACTCGATTGGCAAGACGACCCTTGATGTGCTGAAGGGCGTTTCACTTGGCATTCACGAGGGAGAGACGGTGGCCATCATGGGGGAGAGCGGCTCGGGTAAGAGCACCCTGTTGCACGTCCTCGGCGGACTGGACACCCCCAAGGCTGGGCAGGTCCAGTTCAAGGGCCAGAACGTGTATCGTATGTCGCCGATTCGCCGCGCACGTTTCCGGGCGGAGAATGTGGGGTTTGTCTTCCAATCCTTCCATCTGCTGCCGGAGCTGGATATCGTGGAGAACGTCGCCCTTCCATCCATGGCCAAAAGAGCGGGAAAGGACACTGCCATGGCCCGGGCCAGGGAACTGCTGACCGAGGTCGGACTGGGTGAACGGATCGGACACCGTCCGCAGGAGCTATCGGGCGGCGAACAGCAGCGGGTCGCCATTGCACGGGCGCTGATGAACGATCCCGACATTATTTTTGCCGATGAGCCCACTGGAAACCTCGACTCCAAAACGGGCGATAAAGTTCTGCATTATTTGTTTCAACTGGTAGGGGCGAGACGGCATACTCTCGTGCTCGTTACCCATAGCAGGGAAGTCGCCTCGCGGTGCGAACGCGAAATGTTCCTGAAGGACGGAATTTTAGAGAATCAAGGATAGTTTCGGATGAAGGTTTTTATAAGTGGCAAGTTAGTGGATGAAAAGGATGCCGTGGTATCGGTTTTTGATCATGGTCTGCTTTACGGCGACGGCGTCTTTGAAGGCATACGGGCTTACAACGGTCGTGTCTTTCTTCTGGATGAGCACATTGACCGTCTATACGACTCGGCCAAGGCAATAGCGCTCGACATTCCAATGACCAAGGACGAAATGTCGCAGGCCGTTGTCGATACCTGCAAGGCCAATCAGGTTGCGGATGGATACATACGCCTCGTTGTCACGCGCGGCACCGGTACGCTGGGCTTGAATCCTTATTTATGCAATAAGGCCGAGGTCATCATCATTGCCGCCGGGATTCAGCTCTATCCCCAGGAGCTGTACGAAAACGGCCTCAGGATTGTTACCGTGGGAACCATTCGTAACCACCCTGAGGCGATCAATCCGCGCATCAAGAGTCTGAATTACCTGAACAACGTTCTGGCCAAGATTGAAGCGATCAATGCCGGGTGCATGGAATGTCTCATGCTTAACCACAAGGGTGAAGTGGCCGAAGCCTCGGGCGACAATGTGTTTGCCGTCAAGAACGGCATCGTCACTACACCACCCAGCACATGCGGTGCACTGGAAGGATTGACCCGCAACAAGGTCATTCAGCTGGCTCGTGAAGCGGGTTACGAGGTGCGGGAAGCACCGATGGCACGCTATGATCTCTATGTGGCCGACGAGGTATTCCTGACCGGAACCGCCGCGGAAATCATTTCCGTGGTAGACATCGACAAGCGACCGATCGGGAATGGAAAGCCCGGAAACATTACGGGCGAGCTGGCCCGGCTTTATACCGCCTGCGCACGGTCTGAAGGCACGCCGATCGCATGATTCACGTATCCGCACTCGCGACGCAAAAAGATTGCCTGCCAATATCGCAACGAATTATTCTTCACATGGTCTGAAGAATAAAACGGGTAATTTCAATGAAATGTGAATGCTGTCATGAAGCGGATGCGACGATCCACCTGACGCAGGTTATCGATGGCGAGGTAAAGAAACTCAACCTCTGCCAGGACTGTGCGCAGAAGAGCGGGATCGACTTAAACTCGCCGATCTCCATTACGGACGTATTGCTCGGTCTTGGATCTCCATCCGGCACCGACAAAGAGTCGTCGCTGATCTCGGAGCTTGATCTAAGCTGCAGCCGCTGCCAGATGACGCGGGCAGAATTCAAGAAAAACGCCCGTCTGGGATGTCCGGAATGCTACAAGGCTTTCATGGGGGAACTGAATGCGTTGATGCAGGCCATGCACCACAGCCGGCAGCATGTCGGCAAGATTCCCGCCCGGCAGGGCAATGAAGCGCGTATCACGGCGCAGATCGCTTCGCTGCAGAAGGATATCGAAACCGCAATTGCCAAGGAGGAGTATGAAATCGCCGCCAACCTGCGCGACAAGATCCGGTCGTTGAAGGAGGGCTCGAATCATGCATCGGACGGAGACCATCATGACGCTTGACGATATGGTGAGACGGCACGGCAGCTGGATCGAGGCCGGCGCCGCCGAGGGACCGGTCGTCAGCAGTCGCATCCGACTTGCGCGCAATCTGGAGGATTATTGTTTCCCCGGATGGGCGCCGGAGGAGGAAAACCATGCGGTCTGGCTCCAGCTCAAATCCATCTTCGAATCGATGGATCAACCCTTCATGGCATTCGGCATGAAGGAGATTCTGGATCTGGACAAGGACATCCTTTTCGAACGGCATCTGATCAGCAACGAGCTGGCGCAGCAGGACGACAGTTGCGGGGTATTTGTAACGCCGGACGAATGCTTGTCGATCATGGTGAATGAGGAGGATCATATCCGTATCCAGTCCCTGCAGCCGGGATTAAACCTGCAGAAGGCATGGAAAAACGCCAACGAGATCGACGACCGGCTGGAAGCCCAATTGAGCTATGCGTTTTCTTCCCGGCTCGGTTATCTGACCTCCTGTCCGTCCAATGTCGGCACCGGGCTGCGGGCCTCGGTAATGCTTCACCTGCCCGGGCTGGTCCTGATGGAGGAGATGGCACCCGTAATAAACGGTATTTCGAAGATTGGCCTGGCGGTGCGCGGCATGTGGGGCGAGGGCACCGAGGCGGCGGGAAACATGTTCCAGATTTCGAACCAGATCACCCTCGGCAGGCGCGAAGCCGATATTATTGCTCATCTCGAACAAATTGTGCACGAGATGGTCGAACATGAAATCAATGCACGGCGCAGACTGCAGGAAACCAGGTCCATGCTGGTGGAGGACCATGTGGCCCGGGCGTTTGGGGTCCTTTCCAATGCCCGCCTGATCAGCAGCAGTGAGGCACTGAACCTGCTCTCGACACTGCGGCTTGGACTGGATCTGGGAATGATCGACCAGTTTTCGCCCAGCGAGTTGGACACCCTGTTCATTTCCACGCAGCCGGCCCACCTCCAGAAACTGGAGGGGAAGGAGCTCGATGCCGACGAACGGGATGTTGTGAGGGCAGAAATGTTGCGTGATTACATGGAAAATGCTACCCAAGACGAGAATAACGATTAAAGGAACGCTATGGACAATTTCACACCACGGGCTCAACAGGTACTGCAGCTGGCACGAAAAGAGGCGGATCGTTTCAATCACGGGTACGTCGGTACAGAGCATATCCTGCTGGGATTGATCGCATTGGGACACGGAGTCGCAGTCAATGCGCTGCAGGCACTGGGGATCGATCTGGCCTCGGTTCGCATGGAAGTGGAAAAGGCGGTCGGCACCGGCCCTGAAACCAAGACCATCGGAAATATACCGTTTACACCTCGGGCCAAGAAAGTGCTGGCGCTATCGGCCAGCGAAGCAAGAGGGCTCGGACATAGCTACGTCGGTACCGAGCATATCCTGCTGGGACTGCTGCGCGAAGGGGAGGGGATTGCCGCACGGGTCCTCGAAAACCTGGGCGTCGATCTCGACGAAACCAGGTACGAGATCATGAAAACGCTGGACCCCGATTATGATCCGGCCTCCGAGGGCGATTTCGACGCAGACGAGGAACGAGAACCGCCATCGCTCGGATCCCCGCAGCAGCGGGGCAAGGGAACGTCGAAGACTCCGGCACTGAACACTTTCGGGCGCGATCTGACAAAGCTGGCCAAGGATGGCGAGTTGGATCCTGTAATCGGACGCAAGGATGAAATCGAACGCGTGATCCAGATCCTGTGCCGGCGCACGAAGAACAATCCTGTGCTGCTGGGCGAGGCCGGTGTGGGCAAGACAGCGATCGTAGAGGGGCTCGCACAGGCCGTAAACGACGGCAGCGTGCCGGATCTGCTGATCGACAAGAAAGTCATCACGCTCGACCTGGCATTGATGGTTGCCGGAACGAAATACCGCGGACAGTTCGAGGAGCGCATCAAGGCGGTCATGGACGAAATCCGCAAGGAGAAGAACATCATTCTCTTCCTTGATGAGCTGCATACGATTGTCGGCGCCGGCTCGGCTGAAGGTACGATGGACGCGGCGAACATCATCAAGCCGGCGTTGTCTCGCGGTGAGCTCCAGTGCATTGGAGCCACTACGCTCAAGGAATACCGCAAGTATATCGAAAAGGATGCCGCACTTGAGCGCCGCTTCCAGACGGTCAATGTGAAGGAGCCTTCGGTCGAGGATGCGATCGAGATCATGCGCGGTCTGCGGGCCAAGTACGAAGAGCATCACCATGCACAGTTTACCGATGCCGCTCTCAAGGCCGCTGTCGAATGCTCGTCGCGCTATCTGCCCGATCGATTCCTGCCCGACAAGGCCATCGACCTCATTGATGAAGCGGGTGCCCGCGCGCGCATCGGCAGCATGAGCCGCCCGCCGGAACTCAAGCAGCTCGAGGAAGAAATCCACGCCTTTGAAAAACAGAAGAACGACGCGATCCACCAGCAGAAGTTCGAGGATGCCGCCAACTACCGCGACCAGGAGCGGCAGGCCAAGGAGAAGCTCGAAACACTGCTCGATGAATGGCGGAAGCAGCGCGATGAAAACCATACCGTCGTCACGGACGAGGATATTATGGTCGTGGTTTCCAAATGGACCGGCATTCCCGTCATGAAGATGGGCGAAAAGGAAATGGAACGCCTGCTTCGCATCGAGGACGTTGTCGGGCAGCAGGTCGTCGGCCAGCAGGAAGCTGTGGCCGCCATCGCACGTGCGCTGCGTCGCTCCCGGGCCGACCTGAAGGATCCACGGCGCCCGATCGGTTCCTTTATTTTCCTCGGACCCACCGGAGTCGGCAAGACACTGCTGGCAAAAACACTGGCCGAATTCATGTTCGACGATCCCGAATCTTTCATTCAGATCGACATGTCGGAGTACATGGAGAAGTTCAATGCATCCCGCCTGGTGGGATCTCCTCCCGGGTATGTCGGCCACGAGGAAGGCGGTCAGTTGACCGAGCGTGTTCGTCGCCGTCCCTATTCGGTGGTACTGTTTGATGAAGTGGAAAAGGCCCACCCCGACGTAATGCACATGCTGCTTCAGATCATGGAGGAGGGGCGCCTTACAGACAGCCTCGGACGCAGTGTGGATTTCCGCAACACGGTGGTTATCATGACCTCCAACCTGGGTGCCCAGGAAGTAAAGAAGGCCGGCGCCCTCGGGTTCGCCCCTTCCAATGAAGAGGTGGATTATCAGAAGCTGAAGGAAATGATGACGGCCCTGGCCAAGAAAACCTTCAAGCCCGAGTTGCTGAACCGGCTCGATGACATGATCGTTTTCCGGGAACTCACCCGCAAGGATCTCGAGACCATCATCGATCTGGAGCTGGGCAATATCCAGAACCGTGTGCTCGGCCGCAACATTGAACTCAAGATTACCGATTCAGCTCGCGAACTTCTGCTGGAAAAGGGATACGACAAGGCATATGGCGCCCGTCAGCTGCGAAGAACCGTTGAGCGCTTCCTGGAGGATCCTCTGGCGGAGGAAATCCTGCGAGGAAACATCCATAACAACTCGCTGGTAACAGTTAAAGCCAACGATGCGAAGGAAGGGCTGAGTTTCAAGGGCGCGGCGCTGCCCGTTGAGGAAAAGGCCGCCGACGGATAAATCCGGCTTGTACAGGTTCGCGATCACCCCCGGTTTTCCCGCAACGGAAATCGGGGGTTGATTTTTTACAAGGCGGCAAATAATCTTCGCCCTTTTTTACGGGACGGCCGGAGGCTGCCAAACGGAGAATAATGATGCGTAATTTAGCCACATTCGAGGAGCGTCTGTCATCCTGGACCGCCGATGCCATGAAATCGGTTTTCGGATTAACCGACTCGCAGGTTCATCTGGGGGTTGCGCCGACCAATAATGAAAAGTTCGGCGATTACCAGTGCAATGCAGCCATGGAGCTGGCCCGCACATTGAAGAAAGCCCCGCGGCAGTTAGCGCAGGAGTTCGCCGATTCAGTCGAACTCCCGGAATTCATCGACAAGATCGAAATTGCCGGCCCCGGTTTTATTAATTTTTTCATCAAGAATACTGCTCTTGCAGCATACATCCAGGCCGTTGCGGATGATCCGCACCTCGGCGTCGATCAGACGGGGGAGGGGAAGACTGTTATAATCGACTACTCCAGCCCGAATGTCGCCAAACCGATGCATATCGGGCACATCCGGTCAACTGTCATCGGCAATGCCATCGACCGTCTGTTTCGTTTCCGGGGCTATGAGGTCATCGCCGATAATCACCTCGGCGACTGGGGCACCCAGTTTGGCCTCATGCTGATTGGATTCCGGCATTTTGCCGATGAGGAAGCCTTGAAAACGGCTCCGGTCGAAGAGCTGGAACGCATCTATGTTCAGAGCTACAACCGGTCCAGGGAGGATGAAACCTGGCGAGAGCAGGCCAAGGCTGAACTGGTCAAGCTTCAGCAAGGCGATGCCGAAAACCGTGCGCTGTGGGAAAAGTTTATCGAACTCTCCATCGAGGAGTTCAACACCATCTATGACCGGCTTGGCGTAAAATTCGATCTGTACCGCGGAGAAAGTTTCTACAACGACCGTCTGCCGAAAATCATCGGAATGCTGGAGGACAAGGGACTGGCCCGGCTAAGTGAAGGCGCCCTGATTGTTGACCTCGAAGAAGAGGGCATGCCGATCTGTATCGTCCGGAAGAGTGATGGCGGCTACAACTATGCCACCACCGACCTGGCCACGGTTCAGTCGCGCATCGAAGAATTTGATCCGGAGCGGATCATCTATGTAACCGATGAACGCCAGCAGCTGCACTTCAGGCAGTTCTTTTCCATATCAAAAAAACTCGGGATGGAAACAGACCTGGTACATGTCTGGTTTGGATTGATGCGTTTGCCGGAGGCGACTTTTTCAACGCGCGAAGGCAATGTCATCAAACTGGCGGCATTGCTTGACGAGGCGGAAGCCCGGGCGCTGGAGATGGTGAAAGCCAGCAGTCCTGAAATGCCGGAGGAGCAGCAAAAGGATCTGGCCAGGGCTATTGGCATCGGCGCAATCAAGTATACGGATCTGAGCCAGAACCCGCAAAGTCTTGTGACCTTTACATGGGAAAAGGCATTGAATATGGAAGGTAATTCCGCACCGTATCTGCAGTATGCCTACGCCCGTATTTCCTCTGTCTATGACAAGTACCACCAGCAGTTTCCAGGTGTGGAAATCCAAGAATATTCAATAAATATTGAACAGGCTATAGAGCGTAAGCTTGCCATGAAGATTTCACGCTTTCCTGCAGCCGTTGTAGGTGCTGCGGAAAACTACCGACCGAACATACTGGCGGATTATCTGTATGATCTGGCACAGCTGTACAGCAGCTTCTACCAGAATGTACCGTTCCTCAAGGCCGAGGAGGGTGTTCGCGAAAGCCGGATCCGTCTTTGTCGTGTTACAGCCCAGATCCTGCATCAGGGTCTCCAGTTGCTTGGGATAGAAACCAGAGAACGAATCTAAACCTGGTCTGATCGTATACTTCAAATTCCATTGGGTGGTTGATTGGCGTCTCGAAGAAGGAATCTTCCGCCGCAGTTTTCGATCCTCCATTACATTGATTTCCCAGCCTGAGTTAGTAGAGCGTTGAATCAAGTTGATTGTACGCATTGAAAAAAAATCACCGGGCAAAAGAACGCGAGCCAATATAGATCCCTGATAGTTATCTGCCGATCTATTAACAATTTAGTCAACAAGTACAACGTCGCATAATATATATTATGTCTACAAATATATCACGGAAGGCCCTAAATATAGTGGTAAAGCGCTCGAAGCGATTTTTCCTGCCACAACGATCGAACGACGACAGGTTTCGTCGGGTTCTTCGGATTGCCGCCATGGATACATTGAACGTTGGTTTGGCTGGAAAGCCTGCGGGCTATACGCTTTATTAAAGCTTCTGGGAAACCGTTGGGTTAAAAAAGAAAGCGTCGATGGAAATACATACGAATCTCTTAGTCTACAGTGTGGTAGCTCTTTTCATCGCGGGATTGCTGGCTTCTATATTTGCCTCCCTGCGTTACACCGGGGACGTAGGTCTCCCCCGTTTAAGTGAACGGGCCGGACGGAGGATGAAACGGGTGGAAAAATGGCAGGACCGGTGGGATCTGCTCTGCAAGACCACCCGGCTGCTGCTGACGCTGTCTGCGATCTCATCATTTGTATTCTTCTATCTGGCCTTCAAAGACTGTAGCGATGCGGTCTTGTTCCTGGCGCTTTTCGGCCTGTCGCTCATCTATATGCTCGTAGCCCGCATAATACCTCACGTGCTGTCTGAAAGCTTTGCCGACCGTATTTCACTGGCGGCGCTTCCCGTAGTCGGACCGCTGACACTGGTTCTGTACATCTTCGTCTGGCCGCTGCAGCAAATTGAAGATCGCCTGATGTCGCATGCCATGTCCACGGCGGACGAAGAAGACCGGCCTTCAACCGAGGATGAAGTGATCAGTCTGCTGGAAGATCCCGATGAACAGGATCTGGAGGAGGAAGAACGAGAGATCATACGAAGTGTTTTCGAGTTCGGGGATACGGTCGCCCGGGAAATCATGACACCACGCATCGATATCAGCGGTATCAAGGATACATTGAGTGTTCTTGAGTGCATCGAACAGGTTAAGGAATCGAGGCATTCGCGCTTCCCGGTCTATCATGAAAACATCGACGATGTGGTCGGGATGGTTCATGTAAAGGACTTGCTTCGTCTTTCAACAGGAGGAAACGGCGAGGAAAAATCGATCAGCCAAATGGTCAAACGGATTGATTTTGTACCGGAAACCATGCCGCTTAACGACCTGTTGAAGCTGATGAAGAAATCGCGTTCTCAGATGGTTCTGGTTGTTGACGAGTATGGTGGCACCGAGGGGCTTGTTACCATGGAGGACGTCATCGAGGAGCTCGTTGGAGAAATCGAGGATGAATACGATATGGAGGAAAAGGAGTTTCATCGCAGGTCCGATGGCACCATGGTCGTTCAGGCGCGCATGCCCATCTACGAATTGAATGAGGTGCTGGATGTGCAGCTGCCGGAAAGCGATGAATACGACTCGCTGGGCGGCTACATCTACTCCGAAATCGGACGCATTCCCAAGACCGGTGAAAGCCTTGAAGTGCCGGGCTATACCTTGCGCATACACGCCGCCACCCAGCGCCAGATACAGGTCGTTCAAATGGTACCCGTTGCCGTGCCGTATTCATGATGGAAACCAGGAAGGCCATCGCGACCAGACTGCTTCCGTGGTTTTCCGCCCACAAGCGGAGCATGCCGTGGCGCAGCAACCGCACCCCCTACCGCGTCTGGATATCGGAACTGATGCTGCAGCAGACACGCGTGGATCAGGCCACTCCTTACTTCCATCGTTTCATGAAACGGTTTCCCTCTTTGAAGTCCCTGGCGGATGCATCCCAGGAAGATGTGCTGAAGCAATGGGAGGGACTGGGCTACTATTCCCGTGCCCGAAACCTGCATAAGGCCGCCCGGATCATCGCCGCGCAGCACGGGGGACGCTTTCCTCGAACCTATGACGAGATTCTGGCGCTGCCAGGTGTCGGAAGCTATACCGCCGCTGCCATCGGTTCGCTGGCATTCAACCTTGATCTGGCGGTATTGGACGGAAACGTGATCCGGGTCCTTTCGCGACTTTTTGCCTACACGAAAGACACCCGTTCTTCCGCCGCCCGCAAGGAGCTTCAGGCGTTGACCAATGAGCTGCTGGTTGAGGGCAATGCAGGAAACTACAACGAGGCCATGATGGAGCTGGGCGCAACAGTCTGTCTCCCTCAAAACCCACTTTGCAATACCTGTCCCGTCTCATCGGTCTGTTTGGGATACAGCTCCGGACGCCCCACCGACTATCCGGTGCTGGCGCCCAGGAAAAAGGTGCCGCATATTGTTGTCGGTGCCGCCGTTGTGGTTAATCGCAAGGGCGAAGTGCTTATTGCGCAGCGCCGCGACCAGGATATGCTCGGAGGACTATGGGAGTTTCCGGGAGGGAAACAGGAATCCGGGGAGACCATTCAGCAGTGCATCGAACGCGAACTGAGGGAGGAACTGGGTATCAACGTCGACATTCGGGCTTTCCTGACCACGGTGAAGCATGCCTATAGCCACTTTACCATGGAAATGCATACCTTCTTTGCGCGGATCAAATCTGGCCGGCCCCGCCCCCTCCACTGCCAGGACTTCCGCTGGGTCGCGGTTGCCGATCTTAGAAGCGTCCCCTACTCCAAAGCCGACTTGAAAATCATCACCGAACTAGAGAAGATTCCCGCAATGAAAGGACAGCGATAATATGAGACACATCATAAATACGGAAAATGCACCGGCACCGATCGGCCCCTACAATCAGGCTGTTAAGAGCGGTCATCTAGTCTATACCTCCGGTCAGATACCCATTGATCCCGCACGCGGCATACTGGTCGAGGGCGGGATTCGGGAACAGACCATCCAGGTGTTTGAAAACCTGAAGGCCGTGCTGGAAGCCGCCGGCACCACGCTCGGTGATGTAATCAAGACTACGGTTTTTCTGACCGACATGAACGACTTTCCTGAATTCAACATTGTCTACGCCGAATATTTCGGAGAGGAGAATGCACCGGCGCGGTCAACCGTTCAGGTGGCCGCTCTGCCGAAAGGTTCGATGGTGGAAATCGAACTGCTGGCAAAATGCTGAAATGGATGCCGGTAAGAAAATCCGAATCGTACTGGGTTTCCTGGTCGTTCTGGGACTGTGGATCGGCAGTCAGTACCAATACTCCCATATAAAGAATCCGGCCCGCCATGGTCGAACCATGGGCACGACCTACAGCGTCCGTATCACGGGCCGGGTGAAGCAGGAAAAGCTGGAAGAGCTGACGCGGCTCATCGATCAGAAACTGGAAGACATCAACCGCCAGATGTCTACGTGGGACCGCGAGAGCGAGATCTCGCGGTTCAACCATTTCGAATCCACCGAACCCTTTACCGTTTCGGCTGATTTTGCCGCCGTAGTGGACCGGGCGCTTGGGTTCAGTCGCTCCACCGGAGGGGCATTCGACCCCACCCTGCAGCCGCTTCTGAATCTCTGGGGCTTCGGAAGCGAGGGGGTCACCAGTGCCGTCCCGTCCGATGAGGCCATTGCGGACGCGAAGCAGGCAACCGGCTGGCAAAAGGTCGAAGTGCTCCCGCCGACGTCCTTGCGGAAAAGCCAGCCGGATGTTTCGCTGGCACTGGGTGCGATTGCAAAGGGGTACGGGGTAGACGCCGTCGCCGGCCTGCTCGATGCGGAAGGATTCGGAAACTGGTTTGTTGAAATCGGAGGGGAAGTGGTTGCCAAAGGGGTCAACCCGGACGGGGTTCCCTGGAAGATCGGCATCCAGTATCCCAGTCCCAGTTGGCCGGATGAGCGCATGCAGGGTATACTGCACCTGTCTCAGGGGGCGGTAGCTACATCCGGGAATTATCGAAACTATATCGAAAAGGATGGCGTAATTTATTCGCACCTTCTGGATCCACGTACCGGCCGGGCCGTTTATTCCAGCACGGCCAGCGTGTCGGTATATGCCTCTAACTGTACCGATGCCGATGCCGCAGCCACGTCCCTGTTTGTCATGGGACCGGACGAAGGGCTGGCCTGGATTGAAAAGAGGCCGGATATGGAGGCGATGTTTCTGGTGCGGGCCGAGGACGGCTCAATAATTGAAAAATTTAGTTCGGGATTCACCGGCTCAACGGGCTATATTCCGTGGGACGGCACGAATCGGGAATGAAGAAAAACCGGATAACGAAAAAAAGGACCGAAGCCATGGGTAAACGATACTATCTGCCACTTTGCATCGTCATTATCGCACTGACCGGCTGCAATGACAAAGGACTTTCAAACGACGAGAAAGAAGAGCGCAATCCACTGGTCAAGACTGCGGTGGCATACATAGATCAGAACCGGTGGGATGAGGCCGAAAAGACGCTCAAGGAGGCGTTGGAAAATGATCCGCTCATGGCCAAGCCGCATCTCGAACTTGCTTTGATTTACCAGCAACAGGCCAAACCCAACTACATCCATGCGGTCTATCACTATGATCGCTATCTGGAACTTCGTCCGGAATCCGAGAAAGCGTCCTTTATCCGCGAGCAACGCGACAAAGTGGTTCGCGCACTCCAGGTCCAGGCCATCCAGAACTCGCCTGAATGGAAGCAGGTTGCTGCCGAGGTGCTCCAGCTCAGGAACGAGAATGCCGCGCTCAAGAAGCAGCTGGGATCATCCGCCCCGTCCGCAGCAACCTCGCAGTCCGCAACCACGGCTGAAGCTGCAGCGCCCGCTGCCCAGCCCCAGGCCGGACCGGCTGCCGCCAGCCATCAGATCTACACCGTCGTAGCTGGTGACACGCTTACTAAAATCGCTGCCAAGTTCTATGGCGATGGAGAAAGCTGGGAACCTATCTACGAGGCGAACCGGGATTCGCTTTCCAGTCCGAGCGCATTGCGTGTGGGACAAACGCTCGTTATTCCATCCAAGGGCAACTAAGTCACAGCCATCAAAAAATGATGACCAACCATCAGATGCACTCCATCCTGACCAGTTGGGGGGCCATTAAGGTGGAGATCGCTCCGGAAGGGGTTGTGCGATGTCGCATCCCCTACTTGCGTGAGATTCCGAAGGAACCGTTTTCCGTGGTGGAATGCGGTTCCGACCCGTACTCATGCTATGTGAGATCCCTTTTTGAAGGCGCGCGTCCCGCATTGCCGCCGGTCGGGATGCTGGGCGGGACACCGTTTCAAACAACTGTATGGAAAGGATTGATGGCGATACCTGGAGGTGAAACGCGTACTTACCGGGAACTGGCGGATCAGATCGGGTGCGCCCGGTCGGTACGGGCGGTTGCCAATGCGTGCGGACGCAACCCTGCCCCGCTTTTTGTTCCGTGTCACCGCGTCATCCGCACCGATGGAAATCCTGGCGGTTTCTCGGGTGGTCTGGCCTGGAAGCGCCTGCTGCTCGCCGCGGAACAATCAAATCGTTAATTGATGCCAAGCAAACTTGCATCCCCCCACGCGCTAGGCTAAGTAAAGGCCATTATCGATAGCGTTTTTTAACCAAGGATCACAAAACATGAAACACTTTAAAGATGATATATCTGCCGAGAAACTCGCCAAGCGCGCGCTGTTCCACCTGAAGTACAGTCGCGGGAAGGACATCAACGCGGCCACCACGTTTGATAAAATGATGTGCTTTTCCCACGCCGTACGTGACATGGCCGTGGACGGGTTCATTGCTACGCAGAAGAAGTACCTCGATCAGGACGTCCGGCGCGTCAACTATCTTTCGATGGAATACCTGATCGGCAAGATGCTTGAGAATAACATGTATGCGCTCGGCATCGAGAAGATCGCACCTGCAGCGCTGGAGAAGCTGGATACCACGGTGGAGGAAATCCTGGCCCTGGATGTCGAGGCCGGTCTGGGCAACGGCGGTCTGGGTCGTCTGGCCGCCTGTTACCTTGATTCTCTCGCCACCATGCAGCTTCCCGCCTATGGGTACGGCATCCGCTACGAACACGGGATTTTCCGGCAGGAGTTCGATGATGGCTGGCAGTGCGAACGTCCCGACGAATGGCTCGCGCACGGCTATCCGTGGGAACTGGTTCGTCCTGAATATACGCTTCCGGTATGCGTGTATGGCCGCGTGAAGAAAAACTTTGTGCCGGGACGCGGGGCGGCTGATATCTGGGAGGACTTTCAGGTGTTCGAAGCGGTTCCCTACGATGTGCCTATCATCGGATATGGCGTCAACACCGTGAACATGCTCCGGCTTTGGAAATCGCAGGCGGCCGAAGGGTTCCGCCTGGATGTATTCAACCAGGGCGACTATGTCCGTGCGGTGGAAGAAAAGAACTGGGCTGAAAATGTCTCGAAGGTGCTTTATCCGTCCGACTACACGTATGCCGGTAAGGAACTGCGGCTGATTCAGGAATACTTCCTGGCCTCCTGTTCTGTGCGGGACATCATCCGCCGCTACAGGAAAAACCACAAGGATCTCACCGGGTTTGCAGAGCAGAATGTCATCCAGCTGAACGACACCCACCCCACCCTCGCCATTCCGGAGCTGATGCGCGTGCTGCACGACGAGGAGCGCATACCGTGGGACAAGGCGTGGGATATCACGGTCAAGACGTTCTGCTATACCAACCACACGCTGCTGGCCGAAGCGCTGGAAAAATGGACCGTAGACCTGCTGCAGCGTGTCCTTCCGCGCCATATGCAGATCATCTTCGAAATCAATCACCGCTTCCTGCAGCACGTGGAACTCTCCAAGCCCGGTGCGGGTGACATGATGCGCAAGGTGTCGCTGATCGAGGAAGGCCCCCACAAACAGGTGCGCATGGCCAACCTGTGCGTGGTGGGCAGCAGCAAGGTCAATGGGGTCTCGGCACTGCATTCCGACCTGCTCCGCACAAACACCATGCCGGAGTTCGACAAGCTCTATCCCGGCAAGTTCTGTAATGTCACGAACGGTATTACACACCGGCGCTGGCTGCTGAAGGCCAATCCGAAGCTGACCGGCCTCATCTCCGACAAGATCGGTGACGACTGGAAAATGGATCTTTCGCTTTTGAAGGATTTTGAAGCATCGGCCAAGAGCCGCTCGGTCCAGAAACAATTCATGGACATCAAGCGCGAGAACAAAGTGGCGCTGTGCGAGACGATCGAGGCGTTGACCGGTTACGCGGTGACGCCGGATTCCATTTTCGACGTACAGATCAAGCGCCTGCACATGTACAAGCGCCAGCTGCTGAAGGCCATGCACATCATCTACCTCTTCAACAAGATCAAGGAGAATCCAAAGGTCAAGATCCAGCCGCGCACCTTCATTTTCGCGGCCAAGGCCGCGCCGGCCTACCTGATCGCGAAATCGGTGATCAAGCTCATCAACTCGATGGCCGAGGTCATTAACCATGACATCGACGTTGCCGGTCGTCTGAAGGTGGTATTCCTGCCGGACTACAATGTTTCGCTGGCCGAAAAAATCATTCCTGCCGCGGACATCTCCGAGCAGATATCGACGGCGGGACTGGAAGCTTCCGGAACCGGTAACATGAAGCTTTCGCTCAACGGTGCGCTGACGGTCGGAACCTGGGACGGTGCGAACATCGAGATCGCCCAGCATGTCGGAGAGGATAATATCTTCATTTTCGGTCATCGCACGGAAGGACTGGAGGAACTGCGCAAGAAGGGATACAACCCATGGTCATACATGGACAGTTCCAAGGAACTGCAGAAGGTGCTGGAAGCAATCCGCGACAATATATTCGATCCTTCGCATCCCGACCTCTTCAAGGACATCTACAACGATCTGACCGAACACGGCGATTTCTACTTCTATCTGGCGGACTTTGCCGACTATGTGAAGTGCAACGATGAAGTCGATAAGCTTTATGGCACCCCGATGAAATGGGCGGAGAAAGCCATACTGAACGTTTCCCGCATGGGCTGGTTCTCGTCCGACCGGTCGATACAGGACTACTGCGACGAGATCTGGAACCTGGAACCCTGCTCCGTAGGCATGGAGGACTGATCCAGCCGGTCGCCAGGCAACGGTGTGATGCGCCCGCTTGCGGAGGGCGCATTTTTTAGGTTCTTGTCCCCTTTCCGTGAAAGACCCTGCGTTGCTGCGGCGTGGCGCGGATATCCGATCCGCGTTCTCGCGTGCGGGATACTCGCATCGGACATGCGAGCTACGACCGGAAACCCATCACGCTGAAGCGGTGTCCAAGTTAAACTGCCGCTCCCCGAAGATGGGACATCAACCATTTTTATGCATATTCCTTCAACCGCTCGGCCAGCGTGGTGATCCGCTCGCGCGACTCGGACCGGGTTACCGCCAAGTTGATGGCTTTTTTCGTTCCGATCACAACCACAAGCTTCCTGGCGCGGGTGATCGCCGTATAGAACAGGCTGCGTTGCAGCAGCACGTAGTGCTGGGTGTGCAGCGGGATGAGAATACACGGGTATTCGCTCCCCTGGCTCTTGTGGATGGTGATCGCATACGACAGGGTCAGTTCATCCAGCTCCCGGAAATCATAGAGCACTCTGCGGCCTTCATAATCGACCACGAGTTCGCTGGACTCCGGATCCACACTTGCGATACGGCCAATATCGCCGTTGTACACATCTTTATCGTAATCGTTCTCGGTCTGCATGACCTTGTCGCCTTCCCGATAGGTGATGCCGAATCGCTCGACCGAATTGCCCTCGGGATTCAGGAGTTCCTGCAGAGTCTGGTTGAGGTTGCGGGCACCAAGCTCGCCCTTCTGCATGGGTGTCAGCACCTGGATATCATCCATGGGGCTGAAATGAAACTTCTTTGGAATGGAGTGCCTGATCATCTTTCCGGCCAGCTTCAGGGCCTTGCCGGGATCATCCACCTCGATGAAATAGCAGTCGCCGGCTTCGCCCTCATCGGGAAATTCAGGCATCAGACCCTGGTTGATCCGGTGGGCGTTGGTGATGATGCGGCTGGTGGCGGCCTGACGGAAAACCTCGTTCAGGTGACCGACGGGAACCATTGCGGATCGGATGAGATCCTGCAGCACGCGTCCCGGGCCGACGGACGGCAGCTGGTCGGCGTCGCCCACGATGATCACGGCTGCATGCATCGGAACGGCATCAATCAGCTGCGATGCCAGCACAATATCGATCATGCTGGACTCGTCCACGATCAGCACATCGCACTCCAGGGGGTTGTCGGCTTTGTGAACGAAACCGCCGGTGCCTGGATTGTATTGAAGCAGGCGATGAATGGTTTTTGCTTCCATGCCGGTGGTTTCCGCCATTCGTTTGGCAGCCCGGCCCGTCGGCGCACAGAGGGCCACTCGCATCTTCTTGGCCTTCAACACCATCAAAACCGAATTGACCAGTGTCGTTTTTCCAACGCCGGGACCGCCGGTGATGACCATCACTTTTGATTCGATGGCGGTCCTGAGGGCCTTGCGCTGTGCGGTGGCCAACGTTATTCCCGCTTTCTGCTGCACCCACTCCACGGCCTTTTCAAAATCGATGGCCGGGCATGGATGGCGACCATGCTTGAGTGATCCCAGCTTTCTGGCCAGGTCAATTTCCGCATGGTAGAGTTTGGGCAGGTAGACCAGCTCCCTGCCCTCGGCATCACGGCACTGAATCAACCGCTTGTTTTCAATTGAATAGGCGAGCGCGCGTTCGATGATCTCCAGGTCTATATCCAGCAGTTCAGCGGTGCGTGACAGCAGATCGTTGCGGACGTAAGCGCAATGGCCGCTGGCCGTCAGCTCGCCCAGCATGTACTCCAGCCCGGCGCGGGCACGCAGATCCGAATCCCGGGCAATTCCCAGCTTCATGGCAATCTGGTCTGCAATCACGAACCCGATGCCCCGAATGTCGCGTGCGAGGCAGTATGGATCGCGCTGGACCAGCTCGATGGCTTTGTCGCCATAGACCTTGTGAATTCGAAATGCGCGCGTGGTGCTGATGCCGTGGCTGAACAGGAATGACATGATCTGGCGGACGTTTTTCTGTTCGTCCCACGCTTTTTTAATGTTTTCCCGGCGCTGCTTTCCGATGCCGGCCACCTTCTGCAGCTTGGATGACGAGTGTTCTATCACATCGAACACATCGCGCCCAAACGCCTGCACGAGTCGCGAGGCATACTCCTTACCGATTCCCTTCACCATCCCCGAGGCCAGATATTTTTCAATACCTTCCAGGGTGTCGGGCTGGGACATGCGCATGAGTTCGGCCTTGAACTGGCGTCCATGGCGCGGATCCATCAACCATTCCCCGTCGGCGGCCATCCATTCGCCGGCGCTGATTGAAGGTGCGGTACCGGTGACCGTGACCAGGTCCTTGTGACTCCGCACTTTGACCCTTAGTACACAAAAGCCGTTTTCTTCGTTCTGGAAAACGACCCGTTCAACCTGACCATCAAGTTTTTCCATTTAATGTATTCTAAGGCCGGCAGTGATACGCAAAGGGATGTTCAGAAACATAGGCTGGATACCGCTAGTATTTCTTCTCGTATTCGCCTTTGCCGGTCTTTTTGTAGGTGGTGAATCCGGCATTTTTAGCGCGGTCATGCAAGCCGCTCTCCGAGCGTCCGATGCTGGGAGCAGAGAGCTGGCGCTCGACCTTGCCGCCGCAGCGGGGGCAGGTTTCCAATGGAGCCGCATCGATCTTCTCCATGTGCTCGAAGCTGTTGCGGCAATGGTCGCAGCAGTTTTTCGGATCAATGGCGGCATAGTTGCGTAGTGGCATCTTATACTCCTTGGTACGATCTAACCTACCTTTTAGCAGGTAAGCGGCGGCAAGAAAAGCACACCGCATCGGCAAAACTGCCTTATCCCTGCGGCTCCAATGAAAAATGGGTCAGTTTCCGTTCGCGTGCGTCGAAGATACGCTCTATCGCAGCCGGCCGGGCAGATGCATATCCAATGCGTGCTCCCGGGTCCGCCGGATCAAGTGCATAGCAGGCTTCCCCATCGATATAGACATAAGGTTTTTCGGTAAAATCCGGATAGGACCTGCCGAACCGAACCAGCAGAAAAACATGATCCACCGTAAAGGCCATGTAGGTCCGGACGCCTACCGCTTCCAGCAACGAGCACAGGAGCAGGGCCTGATCCTCGCAGTCCCCTGCGCCGGCTATGAGGGTATCGATGGGATCCTTTGCATATTCAAGGCCATCAGCGGGATCGGACACATAATGGATGTCATTACTTACGAAATCGAGCAATGCCTTGCTTTTCAAGAGGTCGTCATCGTTTGTGAGGGCAACTTTTTTTGAGGCCAGCGCGCGGATCTGTTCATTCCGGTAGTCGATGCGGTTCAGATAGGTCACATACGAACCGGCCAGCAGCATGTTGGTAACATCCTGGATCGGGCCGATCCGGAAGATGGCTTGCCCGCACTGGCGCATGGCATCCTTCAGTCCCATGCGTCCCGCCAGTATGTCGTTCATGTTGTGAACCGTTACAAAGAGGAATGCCAGGGCCACCATGGCCGATATCACCTGGATCATGGCCTTGCGGAAAACGACCAGCGCGACAAACAGGCCGATATAGAGGACGATGACCGAAAGGAGGGTGCTGGTGATCAATCCGCCAACGAAACGCAGCAGCACGATGGTGAGGAGAACCAGGAAGAAGCTCATCAGATAGGACCGGAACGGATGTATCGATGTGGCTTCTCCGGGAGCCTCCGTATTGAAAAAGGCGGCCACGAACAGAACAATGCCTGCCGAAGCGGATGTAGCTCCCAGGATCATGAGCAGCAGGGAATGCCAGTAGACGAACGTGGCAACACAGAAGGTGACCATGTAGAGGGATAAAATCACGAATGAAGCCCGTTCGTCCGTCGTCAGAGGGCGAACTTCCCGCCACCTCCATCGCTTATCGCGAACAACCTTTTCTGTATCCTGCATATTTGCTTCGCGTTGCATTGCTGAAACCTAGCCGAGCCCTCTGCTCAAATCAATCTCAAGCCGCCGGCCGCGCGTGTTGCCTAATAGACCTGGTTGCGCAGCTGAAGTTCGATGGGGTGCGGGTTGAGATAGTACTGATTCCTTAAATAGGGTTCGTCGTACTTTCTGACATAATGGTTGATGATAGTAATTGGAACGATCAACGGCACGTGGCCCGCGTGGTATTGACCGATAACCTCCTGCAGCTCCTGCTTTTCATCGGCTGCCAGCTGCCGCTTAAAGTAGCCGGACATGTGCTGGAGTACGTTCACATGTTTTTTTACGGTGGCGCGCAAGGCCAGCGCTTTCATCATCCGGTCATGATAGTCGTTCTGTATGTCGGAAAGCCGGCGTCCTTTCATGTCGGCAACAACGCGACCCAGTTCGCGGTAGATTGGTATGCTGTGCGCCATCAGCAGGTATTTATGACGCTCGTGAAAGCGCACAAGCCCACCCCGGCTGTTTTCCTGACCGAGCATCTCCCGCCAGCGCTTCAGGGTAAAGACGCGTTCAAAGAAGTTCTCCCGGAGCGCAGGATCGTGCAGGCGGCCCTCCTCCTCCACGGGCAGGTTGGGGAAATGATCCATGAACGATCGCGCGAAGAGTCCGCTCCCCTGCTTGACCGCCATGCCTCCCCCCTCCGGGTAGACCTTGACGCGTTCCATCCCGCTGCTGGGCGACTTGCTCTTGAAGATAAAACCGCACAGGTTTTCCTGCTCAAGATCCCGGACCCGTCTGCGGCACCACGCTGTCATGGGGCCGGTCAGATCCTTGCGGGTCTTAATGGTCATCAGGCGCGGATTATCCGGATCCCCTTCCAGACGCATCGGTTCGCGCGGCACGCCCAATCCCAGCTCGAATTCGGGACAGACCGCGACAAACTCAAACCACCTGGACAGCGTGCCTGTGATATAGCTGTCCTGCTTGTGCTGGCCGTCATAGCGAACAGCTTCCCCTAGCAGGCACGAGCTCACGCCTATGCGGATCTTCTCCATCAGAATTCACCCAGCAGTTTGATTTCCCGTACCAGCTCAAAGCCGAACTTCTCACGGACCGCGTCAGCCATCCGCTCCGACAGATCGTAGACATCCGAAGCCGTGGCGTCCGGTTCGGCAATGATGATGTTGGCATGTTTTTCATAGAGTCGTGCACCGCCCACCCTGAACTCCTTGGCGCCGGCCTGCTCCAGAAACCAGCCGGCGGCCTGGCGGCGTTCGGCAGCGGAAGTGGGTTCGATGTTCCGGAATACGCTTCCGGCACAGGGTGTGGACTTCCAGTCGGGATGCTTGCCCCGTCGCAGCTCCAGGATTCGCTCGCGCTCCTTGCGCATGGCATCCACAGCGCACGGCTTGAGCTTGAGCACCGCATCGAGCACCACCGCGCCGGTCTTTTTCAAAATCGACGAGCGATATTCGAATTCCAGATCGTCGCGGACCGCGTCATGCACCGTTCCATCCGGCTCCATCAGCCGTACCGATTCGATGACATCACCGATCTGCTGTCCGAATGCGCCGGCATTGCCGGCAATGGCGCCTCCCACCGTTCCGGGAATTCCGCTGCAATAGGAGACATCCCCCAACCCATTTTCAATGGTTAGCCTGGCCAGATCATCGAGCAATGTGTGGCCAGAAATCCTGGCGTAACTTCCATCGAACATAACTTCCGGTCGAGCATCGGCACAGTAACGCAGCACAACAACGTCGAGGCCTTTATCGGAAACAAGCAGGTTGGAGCCCTGCCCGATTACCAGGAAACCACGTCCATGCTCGGCAAGCGATTTGGCCACGGACGAAAGCACCGCTCCGTTCGGACAATCGATCAACATGCCGCAGTGCCCTCCAAGTCTGAAAGTGGTGTAATCAGCCATGGATGCGTTCGGTACAAGAACCGCATCCGGAGGCAGATTCATTCGAAGGGTGTCGTCGATCATGGTTTCTTCCGTAAAATTCTCGCCATGCTAATTGCGCCTCGGCTATTTTCCAAGCCCACGACTTGAAGAAGTTAGCTGTACTGATGAATACCTATGTTAACCATAAAAGGCACATGATCCGCAGAACTCATTGAGCTTGCGACAGGAAAAGAACCAATGCGAGAAATAACCTCCGCCACCAACCCGTTCGTAAAGCAGCTCAAGGCGCTTGCCACATCCAGGAAAGCCCGGCAGGAAAGCAGTTGCTTTATCATCGAGGGCTGGCGCGGCATCGATACCCTGCTCCGCCATGACAGCCGTCACTATACACTCAAAAGACTAGTGATTACTCCTGAATGGAAAGACCGGAAGGAGCTTCAGCAACTGGTAGGGACGGCTGTCCCAGCCGTCCAAGGCGGGCTGGGGACAGGCCGCTCCACCTCAATCGATATCACGGTTCTTCCACTTCATCTCTTCGAAAAGGTCTCCGACGTGAAGAATGCCCAGGGCATCCTCGGCGTTGTGCAGCAAACGCCCCGCCCCTTTACGTTCCCTCCCGATGCAGGCAGTTTTCTCCTGCTCGACAACCTCCGCGATCCTGGAAATCTAGGCACCCTGATCCGCTCCGCGGTCGGCGCCGGCTTCGACGGTATACTGCTCTACGGCGACTGCGTCGAACCGCAGAATCCCAAGGTCGTCCGCTCGGCCATGGGCACCTTTGCCTTTGCCGATATCTGGCACATCGGCGATGCAGAGATCGGCGAATTACTGGAACAGGGCTACGACCTGTATGCCACGACCGGTCACGAAGGCGACAGCCTTTATGATACAACGTTTGGGAAAAAGACGGTGCTGGCCATCGGCTCCGAAGCCCACGGGCTCAGCGAAGGGTTAATGCGGCGCGCTACGCGGAAGTTAACCATACCCCTCGCAATGGAGTGCGAATCCCTTAACGCAGCCGTGGCCGGAAGCATCTGCATGTTCCGGATCTGTAACGACACCGCGATCTGATGGATTCAATATCACTGTGGCCTGTTTAATAATCTAAAACCGACCATATGGGTGACCTGCCGGGCTCATAAACTTTGATCTAATCAATGGGCGTTTTCACGGTAAGTTCCAACCTCTTTAGACCGCACTCCTGACGACACAAAAACAGTCATGGCTTGGTGCCTGTTACAATATGCGCCGGTGCATTGAAACTGACTTCACCATCAGAAGATGCGAATTCAGCGAGCGCGACCTCTGCCTCAGTTAGTATCATTTGGATCTGATCTTCATCCAGAAAAACATTCATTACAGGCAGCCACCCTCGCAAATCTGCTTCGACCATCTTCTTAATGCTCGGAAAACGGGCTGTACCATCAATGGTATCGATATTCACCGATCCTATTCCTGAGGTCTCAAACAGTGTTTTCAAAGCATCTTTCTCGCCTAGGACGAAGGG
>JBNLDM010000063.1:0-47521 GCA_050304335.1 Pontiella sp. | reverse complement strand
GGTCTACGTGCGACTCCGCCGCCAGATGCATCACCGCATCCGGCTGAAAATCCGCGAACAAGGCGCTGACCGCCGGCTTGTCGCATACGTCCACCTTTTCAAAGTGGTACAGCGGATTGTCTTCGATTTCCTTCAGGGATTCAGGGACCCCCGCATAGGTAAGTTTGTCCAGGTTGAGAACAGCCACCTGCCGTTCCATTACCAGATAGCGGCAAACCGCCGATCCGATAAAGCCGGCCCCTCCAGTAACTATTACCCGTTTCATACAACGTGTCCCTAGTGCTTAGTACCTGGTGCGAAGTGCTTAGCCTTTGGAGTGCACTTTTTTCGACCTCAGATATTTAATGAGTCCGCCGATGAGTCGTTTTGCTTCGCCCGCCATGGAATACGATTGTCTGAAATCTTCTTCAGATATGTATGCGTTGTCTACTGCCACATATAAACAGCTTTGCACTTCAGTCGCGGATCGTTGCGCATAAAAAAGAAAACGGATGAATTCAGGGTTGCGGCCACCATCAAAGCCTTCAGCTATGTTGTTCATGACAGACACTGACGCACGCGTGATTTGATCCTGCACTCCATAATCCTTCCAGAAGTCGTGATTGCCTAAGAGCTCGTAGATAGTGCGTGTTAGCCCGCGTCCTTTTCGCCAACCCTCAATATCTTCAAAGCTTTCTATTTTCATGCATGCTCCTTGAAGCAGCATGATTATCAAACAAAGCTCCGTACACCAAGCACTAGGCACGAAGAACTAACAACCAGACACCAGGCACTAAGAACTAAGAATCAGGCACTACCCAATTATTCCCCGGCCATTCAGATCATCGATGATCATTCCGGCGGCGGCTTCCGGATCCAGCTCTTCGGTCAGCAGGGTGATTTCCGCATCCTGCGGTGCTTCGTAGGGGTCGCTGATGCCGGTGAACTGCTGAATCTCCCCGGCGCGCGCTTTTTTGTAGAGACCCTTCGGATCGCGCTCCTCGCATATTTCGATCGGCGTATCGACAAATACCTCGATAAACGCATCGTCGCCGATCACTTCGCGGGCGGCCGCACGGTCGGATATGTAGGGCGAGATGAAGGAGGTGATGACGATCACCCCTGCATCGTTCATCAAGGCAGCGACTTCGGCGATGCGACGGATGTTTTCCTTGCGGTCTTCCATCGAGAACCCGAGATCGCGATTCAGTCCGTGCCGGACGTTGTCGCCGTCCAGGATGTAGCAGAGATGTCCGTTGGAAATCAGATCCTGTTCAAGCTGTTTCGCAATGGTCGACTTGCCGGAACCGCTCAGCCCCGTCAGCCAGATGGTCGCGCCCTTCTGGCCCAGCAGCTTCCGCCGGTCTTCAGCACTGACCAGGCTGTCGCTCTTAACAATGTTCTGGCTGACCGGTCCTTTCCTGTGACCGGGCCTGGAGACGATGCGGTCCACGATCATGCCGGCACCAACGGTCACATTGCTGATGCGGTCAACAATGATGAAGGCGCCGGTGGCTCGGTTGCGCTCATAGGGATCGAATGCAATGGGTCGATGCAGCGTGATATGACAGCGTCCGATTTCATTCAGTTGGAGTTCCGCTACTGTCTGCGTGGCGCCTGGCGCATGGGGCATGGAGTCTTGCTCGCCTTGCGCCATGCCCTCCGCGCTTTGCTCGCCGGGGCCATCCGCCCTGCGCATCGTGTTGACATCCACCTTGTAGCGGATATCGGTCAGGACCCCGGGCACCATGGTCGAAGTGTGCTTGATGAAATAGCTCTTCCCCGACCGGGCGGCATCTTCATGCATCCACACCACCATGGCTTCAAACTCGTTGCCGATGTGAGGCAGATTGTTGACCGGCACCAGCATATTGCCGCGCGACACATCGATCTCGTCCTGAAGTGTTACAGTGATTGCCTGCGGAGAAAAGGCCTCGTCAACCTCCCCGTCCGGTCCATAGATGGCCTTGATTTTCGACTGCTGCCTGGAAGGCAGGCTGGCCACAGCATCGCCCTTGCGGATTACACCCGAAGCCAGCGTTCCGCTGAATCCCCGGAAATCAAGATTCGGGCGCAGCACATACTGAACCGGGAAGCGCATATCGATCAGGTTGCGGTCGGTGGAGATGTTCACGCTTTCCATGTGATGCAGGAACGTCGGCCCGTCGTACCAGGCCAGGTTTTCACTATGCGTGACGACGTTGTCGCCTTTCAGCGCGGAGATCGGAATAAAGTGAATATCCGAGAAATTGAGCCGGGAAACGAAGCTGTTGTAGTCGTCCTTGATCTTGTCGTACACCTCTTCCGACCAGTCGACCAGGTCCATCTTGTTCACGGCGACGACGACATGTTTGATCCCCAGGAGGGAGCAGATAAAGCTGTGGCGCTTCGTCTGGGTGATCACCCCGTAGCGCGCATCGATAAGAATAACCGCCAGGTTGCAGGTGGAGGCGCCAGTGGCCATGTTCCGCGTGTACTGCTCATGGCCGGGGCAGTCGGCAATGATGAACTTGCGCTTGTCTGTCGAGACGTAGCGATAGGCGACATCAATGGTAATGCCCTGCTCCCGCTCGGCTTTCAGCCCGTCCGTCAAAAGTGCCGGATCGAAATCCTCGCCGGTGGTGCCGTACACCTTGGAGTCCTTGGCAACCTTCTCGAGCTGGTCCTCATAGATCATGTGGGTGTCGTACAGCAGACGGCCGATCAGCGTCGACTTGCCGTCATCCACCGAGCCGCAGGTCAGGCACCGCAGCAGATCCTTGGTTTCATGCCGATTCAGGTATTCACTGATATCCGAGCGGATCAGTTCCTCTTCTTGGATTTTGTAGGTTGATTCAGTCATTCTTTCTTCTCCGCTTTGCGCATAGGGCATGGTGCATGGCGCTCAACCCCTCAGACGCTTCTTAAAATTCTCGATTTTCCTGCTCTCCTCATCGAGAAGCTCAAATAACTCTTCCTTCTCGATTTCTGTAATCAGTCCACGCCGTGAAAAGACGATCAACATGTTTGCATCCTCAAAACAGGAGCGTTTGGCAAAGTTAAGGAACTGTGCAAACTCCTTCGCAGAATCCGACCCCGCACCTTCTGAAATATTGTTCGAGATACTTAGAGCCGCCCCGCGCAACTGTTCTGCGAAGCGGTACTTCCTCTCGTTCTCCAAGCGGTCTGCGATATCCAACAACCGGTCACCTATAACGATCGACCTCTCCCATATCTCCAAATCCTGAAACCGAAACTTCGCCATGCTCCATGCGCCTTGCTCTCTGCCGTCTGATTTCACCCCGTGAAATCAGAAGTAGCCATCCTTCTTCTTTTCTTCCATGGAGGAGGTGTCGCTGTCGATGACACGGCCCTGGCGTTCGGAGGTGGTGGTCAGCAGCATCTCCTGCACGATTTCCTCGACAGTTTCGGCATTCGATTCCACGGCCCCCGTCAGCGGGTAGCAGCCCAGGGTGCGGAAACGGACCTTCTTCATCATCGGGGTTTCCCCCTCCCTGAGTGCCATGCGGTCATCATCCACCATGATCAAAACACCGTCCCGTTCCACCACCGGACGCTCGGCGGCATAGTAGAGCGGTACAATCGGGATATCCTCCCGGAGCAGGTAGAGCCAGATGTCCAGTTCGGTCCAGTTGGAAAGCGGAAAGACGCGGATCGATTCACCCTTGTTGATCTTCGCGTTGTACAGATTCCACAGCTCGGGCCGCTGGTTCTTCGGATCCCACTGGTGGTATTCGTTGCGGAAGCTGTAGACCCGCTCCTTGGCCCGGCTCTTTTCCTCATCGCGCCGTGCACCGCCAAACGCGGCATCGAACTTGTAATGATTGAGCGCCTGTTTAAGCGCATCCGTCTTCATGATCTGCGTGTGCTTTTCAGAACCGTGGGTGAAAGGTCCCACCTGGTCCTTCCCTTCGGGATTGATCCAGACCTTGATGTCGACCTCGTACTTCTCCGCCATGAGGGAGCGGAATTTATACATGTCCTGAAATTTCCACTGGGTATCGACGTGCATCAGGGGAAAGGGAATCTTTCCCGGCGCAAAGGCCTTGTGGGCAAGATGCAGCATGACCGAGGAGTCCTTGCCGATGGAATAAAGCATGACGGGATTGTCGAATTCGGCCGCAACCTCGCGAATGATGTGGATGCTTTCCGCCTCCAGCTGCTTCAAATGGGATAAATTATAACCGCTCATATTGCTCTCCAAACTGGTCGGTAACCTGATAAAGGTGAGTATTCCTATAACAGTGATTCCATATTGTCTACGATAAATTCACCATTTTTTACTTAAACCACTTACTACAAAATAAGGGTTTAGCAGATTCTGCTTATTGTAGTGCAAGGGGCAAGGGGCATGGGGCATGGAGTTGGATTCGCGCTGCACCCTGCTCTCTGCGCTCTGCAATGAATATGATTCCGCCGGTATGGCCGGATCATATTCAAAAACAGCCCCTCCTGCCGCTGCTACCACGGCGTGCGCCGCGGCCGTATCCCACTCCATCGTCGGGGCGATGCGCGGGTAGATATCCGCCGTACCGTCGGCCACCATGCAGAGCTTGAGCGAACTCCCCTGTGAAACGCACTCTGCGGGGCCGTATTTTTCCTCCAGTTCCGCAATAAAGTCCTCGGTTTCCTCGTTGCGATGGGATCGGGAAGCGACTACGCGCAGGGTAGATCCGCTCGGCGCATGGCGCACAGCGCATGGCGTTGCCATGGACCGGATATCTTCCACCGTCCTCCCCGCGCACGCAGTGCACCGCCATGCGCCCTGCTCCATGCCCTCTGCGAGCTGCCCCCAGTAAAGGACATCCAGAACAGGCGCAAAAACCACTCCGAAAACCGGCCGGCCATTCTCAATCAACGCTATGTTAACCGTAAACTCACCGTTTCTTTTGATGAACTCCTTGGTGCCGTCCAGCGGATCGACCAGCCAATAGGTCTCCCAGTCCTTCCTTTCGTCGTACGTAATCTTCGCACTCTCTTCCGACAGCACCGGATAGGGTGTCGTTTCCAGCGCGCTCACGATTATCTCGTGGGATGCCTTGTCGGCCTCCGTCAACGGCGAATTGTCCGATTTGATTTCCACGTCAAAATCCCGCGCATAAATGGTCAGGATAGCTTCGCCGGCATCGAGGGCGGCTTGTACGGCTGTTGTTGTCATTTCATTGTTTTTCATAAGCTGGTTGGGAAGTTTGGGGTTTGAAGTTTGGAGTTTGTGGTTAAAAAGGCCAGATGAGCGGAGCGAGCAGCACCGTCATGCAGCCAAACAACAGGTTGAGCGGAACGCCGATGCGCAGGTAGTCGCCGAACCGGTACCCGCCCGGACCGTAGACCATCAGGTTTGTCTGGTAACCGATCGGAGTTGCAAAGCTGGCAGAGGCGGCGACCATGATACAGGTTACGAACGGCATGCAGCTCACCCCCAGCCCTTCCGCGGTACTCATGGCAATCGGAAAGACCAGCGCCGCAGCGGCATTGTTGGTAATGATTTCAGTAAAGAACGTGGTCACCAGATAGACCATGGCCAGCGCCCAGTGCGGATTGCTCTTCACGATGTCGAGCAGGCCGCCGGCAATGGCGGATGCGGCCCCGGTCTGTTCCAGCGCCACGCCCAGCCCCAGTGCGGCGGCGATCACGATCAGCACATTCCATTCGATGCTGCGGCGCGCCTGCGAGGTCGTACAGCAGCGCAGCAGGATCATCGCGGCGGCGGCCACCAGCGCAGCCTGCAGCATGGAGAGCCAGCCCATGGCGGCCGCCAGCACCATGGCCCCCAGCACCGCAAACGCCAGGGGCGCCTTTTCAAAGCGGCGCGGGGTGGAGTTTTCCACACCGCTGACCAGGTAAAAATCGTGTGAATCCTTCTGGCGGGGAATGAACCCTGCGTGCGACTCAATGAGCAGCAGATCGCCGGCCCGGATGCGGATGTCGCCGATCTTGCCATGCATCCGCTCCCCGTTGCGAGCCACGGCAATCACCACGGCGTTGTATACATTGCGGAAGCGGCCCTCCCGGATGGTCTTGCCGACCAGCGGACAGGTGTGCGACACCACGGCCTCGACCAGGCAGCGCTGATGGCGCGGTGTATCGAGCTTAAACAGCTGTTCCGGCGCGGGCTGCAGTCCCTGCTGGCTGTAGAGCGAACGCATGGAATCAATGTTTCCGACAAATACCAGCCGGTCGCCCTCTTCGAGAATCTCCGAAGGTGATACAGCCGACACGATCTGGCCGTCGCGCCGGATCAGCTCCGCCAGGTAGGCTCCCGGCAGGTGTCGCAATCCGGACTTCTCGATTGAACTTCCCGCCAGGGTACTCCTGGGACTCACCTCCAGTTCCAGCGTGTATTCGCGCGGATTTTCAAAAACTTCCTCGATGGTTTTGCGGCCGGGCAGCAGCCGGTGACTGAAAAGGACCAGATAGACCACGCCGGCAATGGCGCACGGGACACCGATCTTGGTTATCTCAAACATGCCCAGACCGTCGTTGCCGAAGCGCGTCTGGTACATGGTATTGACCACCAGGTTCGTGCTGGTTCCGATCAGGGTGCAGATGCCGCCGAAAATGGAGGCATAGCTCAACGGGATCAGCATGCGCGACGGCGAAATCCGCAGCCGACGGCACCACTCCGCAACCACCGGTATGAACATGGCCACAACCGGAGTGTTGTTCAGGAAGGCACTCAGCGGAATTACGGGCATCAGCATGCGCAGCTGGGCGCGGCGCGCACCCCGGGGATATCCGAGAACCCGGTGCGAAATCCAGGAAAGGCCGCCCGTCTCCTGCAGCCCCGTCACCACCACATAAAGAACCCCGACGGTAATCATGCCGGGCGCACTGAATCCGGCCAGCGCGGACGGGGTGTCAAGAACACCGCTGACCAGCAGCGCCGACAGCCCCCCGACAAAAACCACATCGGCCGCCAGCCGGGTCATGATCAGCAGGCCCAGCACCGCACCGATCACTCCGATCGTCAGCCAGGCATCCCACCCTAAATCCGCAAATCCCATCGATTGACTCGATCCTGATAAACTATTCAACCGTTACGGACTTGGCGAGGTTGCGCGGCTGGTCGATTTCGCAGCCGCGCGCAGCGGCAATGTGATAGGCCAGCAGCTGGAGGGCAACAGCCGTCGGCACCGGCGCAATGCAGGGTGGACAGTCGGGCACCGTGATGATGTCGGCGAACCCATCCGCGATGTCCTCATCACCCTCGGTAACCACCGCGATGACCGGTGCATTACGGGCCTTGCATTCCTCGGCGTTACCCAGCGTCTTGTCCTTGCCGGGCACATCGTTAAGCAGTGCAACCACCGGCGTCGTCTCCTCCAGCAGGGCGATCGGGCCATGCTTGAGTTCGGCGGCATGATAGCCTTCCGCATGCATGTAGCTGATTTCCTTGAGCTTGAGCGCGCCTTCCAGTGCCACGGGGTACAGATAGCCCCGGCCAATGAAAAAGGAGTTTTCGCAGGCCGCATACTTCTGCGCAATGGCCTTGATGGCCTCGTTCTGCGCCAATACCTTTTCGACCAGTTCCGGCAGCTTTTCGATCCACTGGCAGAGCACCTCCCCTTCATTCAAGGGCATCCGCCGGGTACGGGCCAGCTTAAGCGCCATCATCAGCATGACGGACACCTGGCAGGTAAAGGCCTTGGTCGATGCAACCCCGATTTCCGGCCCGGCATGCAGATACACCCCGCGCCCGGTTTCACGGGCAATCGTGGAGCCAACCACATTGCAGATGCCCGCCACAACCGCTCCTTTGTGCTTGGCCTCGCGCACGGCGGCCAGCGTATCGGCCGTCTCTCCGGACTGGCTGATGGCTACGACCAGGTCGGCAGGGGTGATGATCGGATTCCGATAGCGGAATTCGGCCGCCTGTTCCACCTCGGCCAGGATACCCGCCATCTCCTCGATGGCATATTCCCCGACCATGCCGGCATGCATCGACGTACCGCAGCCCACGACCAGCACCCGGTTGATCATCGCAGCGTCGCGCGGAGAAAAATCAAGGCCGGACAGCACCGCCGTTCCCATATCGAAATCAAGCCGTCCACGAATGGCATTGCGAATCGCCGCCGGCTGCTCGAACATTTCCTTGAGCATGAAGTGGGCAAACTCCCCCTTCTCCGCGGCGTCTGCGTCCCAATCCATCGCGGTCACCTCGCGGTTGACCGGCGCCCGCTGCAGATCAAACATCTGCACACCGGACTCCGTGATGACCGCCATATCGAAATCCTCCAGATAGACCGCATCGCGCGTGTGGGGAATAATCGCCGACGCATCGCTGGCTACCAGCGTTTCATCCTTGCCGAGGCCCAGCACGATGGGGCTGCCACAGCGGGCGGCCACGAGCTTGCCCGGCTCCCGGTCGGTCATGACCACGATGCCGTAGGTCCCCTTGACCTTTTTCAGCGCTTCGGTGACGGCATCTTCCAGGTTGCCCTTGAAACAGTAGGCAATCAGCTGAATCAGCACCTCGGAATCAGTATCCGAGACACATTCAACGCCGTGCTGCGCCAATCCGTTGCGGATCGATTTATAGTTCTCGATGATGCCGTTGTGCACCATGGCAAAATGGCCGGACGCATCCATATGCGGATGCGCGTTGACCTCGTTCGGCGGCCCATGCGTGGCCCAGCGGGTATGGCCTATTCCAAGGCGGGCCTGCTTCACCGATTCCAGGGTCGATGCATCAACGCGTTCGCGCAGCTCGCGAATCTTCCCGGGATTCTTAACCACCCCGATTTCCCCGTTGAAGAGGCACGCGATCCCGGCCGAGTCGTAGCCCCGGTATTCCAGCCGCCGGAGTCCATCAACCAGGATTTCCGACGCTCTGCGTTTCCCAAAGTATCCAACAATTCCACACATGTTTTACCTCGTAATTGCGAACAGGCTACCGCCCCTGGTTGATCAGCCCAAGACAGAAACCATGCTCCCTACCATTAAATAAACCGGAATATCAACCAAACGACATCCCTCTCGACAAAACCTAATCTTCCGACGAAACCTGATGGCGGACTTTATGCTCCAACGATGCCGACGGGAACTCCGCCTCCACCAGGGTCCCCAGCATTTCCAGCAGCACCGCGACGCGATCGCCCGCCGGCATGACCTTGATCACCTTGACCTTGAGACCGCGCATCGACCCGTCCATGATCGTGGTTTCGTCGCCGGCCTTGAGCGGAACCCCGGCATCCACCGATCCGTCTTCATCCAGATCATTCCGCAGCGATTCCACCACCTCATCCGGGACCGGAACATAACGACCGCCGAAGATCGGCAGGTTGAGCACGCCGGGGGCATGGGAAACAGCCCGCATCATTTCGCCCATGTCGAACCGGACAAATATATAGCCGGGAAACATGGCTTCCTGAAACCAGACCGGGCCGCGCACGGTTTTTCTGCGGAAGCGAATCTGGGGACAGAACACCTCGAGTGACAGCATCGAGGCCACGTTCGCCGACGCCATCCGCTCCTTTTTCGGCTTGGTACGCACGCAGTACCACCGCGCACCCGCTTCAAATGGTTTGAACGCCATCATTTTCCGATCAGCTTCAGGATTAGCGGAAGGGTTTGACCGGCACGTTTCTGCCAGTTGTCCAGCAGGTCGACCTTGTCCACGATCGTCGACTTGTCGTCGCCGTCATGTTCATCGACCAGCTCGCGAATGCGTTCAATCCGCTCCTTGCCGCTGGAGACATGGGGCTGGATCTGTTCGCTGGCAAACCCGGATGCGATTTTCCGCAGCGACGTTTCCGCGACATAATAATCCTTGCGGTCGCCGGGAACGTAGACGGTCCGGATGGCCCCGAAGGAACGCAGGATCTTCAACCCCTGGCTGGTGGAACCTTTGCTGATGTTCAGGCGGATGCGGCAGTCGTCGAGGCACAGCGGCTCGGTGGAAATAAAGAGCATGCCGTAGATTTCGCCCACGGAGCGAGGCAGGTTGAGCACATCGGCCATGCGCACGAAAAGAGCAATGACCTCACGTTCCAACTCGCTCAGAGCCCGGCTTTTTTCAGGAACAGTCTCCATAATGTTCAAAATATACTGAACAAACCGGACGAACACAACCCTTTAGCAGGCAAAATTGAACGATGAGCGATTCAATCAGATGCCGGATCGACGCATCCCAGGCCATGCACGGTTGCCCGTTTGCTGCCTCGGCTTGCGCGGTCACACGTCGCAGCCTGCAGGTGAATATTCGCATACCGACAGCTACGGTTTCATACAGGAAAACGTTTCCCTTCGGGTAAGCGGTCAGCGGGCTGAAAACCTGATTTGCGGGTGCAGACATGGAAAAGCCGGGCTGCACATGGAGGCGGGGTCACGGACCCCGCCCTACACCCACTGCGGAGACTACCGGTTTTTGCAGGCTTAATACCGGTAATGATCAGGCTTGAACGGCCCTTGCTGCGGCACACCCAGATAGCCGGCCTGCTTACGGTTCAGGCGATCGAGTTTGACCCCGATCTTTTCCAGATGCAGGCGGGCGACCTCTTCGTCGAGCAGCTTCGGCAGGGTGTAGACCCCGACCGGATACTTGCCGGGATTGCAGTACAGTTCCATCTGGGCCAGCACCTGGTTGGTAAAGCTGTTGCTCATGACAAAGCTCGGGTGACCCGTTGCGCAGCCCAGATTGACCAGACGGCCTTCCGCCAGCAGGATGATGCTGTGTCCTTTCGGCATCGTGATCTTATCCACCTGCGGCTTGATGTTGGTCCACTTATACTTCTTCATCCGCTCGACCTGGATTTCGGAGTCGAAGTGTCCGATATTGCAGACAATGGCCATGTCCTTCATCTTTTTCATGTGCCGCTCCGTAATGACATCGCAGCATCCGGTGGTCGTAACAAACAGGTCGCCAACGAGACAGGCTTCGTCCATCGTCATCACTTCGTAGCCCTCCATGGCCGCCTGCAGTGCGCAGATAGGATCGATTTCCGTGATGACCACCCGGGCGCCCTGCCCCACCAGCGACTGGGCGCACCCCTTGCCCACATCCCCGTATCCGGCCACCACGGCGATCTTGCCGGAGAGCATCACATCGGTCGCCCGCATGATGCTGTCGACCAGCGAATGCCGGCAGCCGTAGAGGTTGTCGAATTTTGATTTGGTGACGGAGTCATTCACGTTGAAGGCCGGGAACAGCAGTTCGCCCCTGGCGGCAAGCTGGTAGAGGCGGTGCACGCCCGTCGTCGTCTCCTCCGAGACGCCGAGAATATCCTTGGCGATGCGCGAGAAGCGCTTGGGATCCTTCTTAAGCGCTTTCTTCAACTGGGCATAGAGCACGCCCTCCTCGACGCTGCCGGGCTTTTTGTCCAGAACCGACGGATCCTGCTCGGCCTTGTAGCCCAGCTGGACAAACAGGGTGGCGTCGCCGCCGTCATCGAGAATTACGTTGGGGCCCTTGCCGTTGCCCCAGTCGAGAATGCGATCGGTATACTCCCAGTATTCCTCCAGCGTTTCGCCCTTTCTGGCAAACACCGGGGTGCCGGTTTTGGCAATCGCCGCGGCCGCGTGGTCCTGCGTGGAAAAAATATTGCAGCTCGCCCAGCGCACCTTTGCGCCCAGGGCCTGCAGGGTTTCGATCAGCATCGCCGTCTGGATGGTCATGTGAAGCGAACCGGTAATGCGTGCGCCCTTGAGCGGCTTCTCCTTGCCGTATTTTTCACGCAGTGACATCAGCCCCGGCATTTCATATTCGGCCAGCTCCATCTCCTTGCGGCCAAAATCCGCCAGTGAGATGTCGGCAATTTCATAATCCGTGTTCTTCTTCGTCGCTCTCTTTTTTGCAGCCATTTGATTTCTCCTAATGTAGTTATTGTTTCAACACCGAGTTCGCAACGTTCGCCTGCTTTGCGGGCTTTGCGTCTTGCTGTTCAAATTTCTATGTCTTCTCGCCCACGGCAATCAGCACGGAAAGATCCGGGGTGGCGCCGGGCAACGCATCGATCACGCGCACGGCCAGGCCGGCCCCGGCCAGCCATTCGCGGGTTTCAATCGGATCAAACCCCAGCCATTGATCGGCCCACTCTTCGCGCGCCCATTCATGTTCATGGCGAACCAGGTCGAGAATGATCAGCAGGCCGCCCGGCTTCAATCCCTGGACCGCAGCCCGCACCACCTGTTCGGGATTCGACGTGTGGTGCAGGGACTGACTCATAAAGAGGGCGTCAAACGAGTCGCCCGCAAGATCCAGCTTTTCCAGGTTTTCGACGCGCAGCTCGATGCGCTCGCCCACATTTTGCTCCGCCGCCTTTTCCGCCACCAGCGCCAGCATTTTTTCCGACTGGTCGAACGCCACCACCTTATCGGCAAAGCGGGCCAGCAGCAGGGTCAACGCCCCTTCCCCGCAGCCGAGATCGGCCACGGTTCTGCCTGCAAATCCTGCAGCGAGCCCGGCCGCCAGCGCCTGCCAGCCCCCGCCGGGTTCCGTAAGGGTATCGTAGCGGCCGGCGATTTCATCGAAAAACTCGCGGCTCTTCCGCCGCCGAAGCTCCACCACACGCTCCACGGCGGCGGCATCGCGGTTGGCAACCGGGATATCCTGCAGGCGTTCCGTAAGAATCCGGGCGAACGCGGCATCGCGAAACAACTCGCCGCGATTGTAGTAAACGGACGTTCCGTCGCGGCGCGATGCCACCAGGCCGGCCTCCCGCATGGGCTTGAGATGACGGCTGACCGTCGACTGCGGCATATCGAGCGCCTGTACCAGCTCGGCCACGGATAGCTCGGTCTGGTCGATCGCCCGCAGAATGCGCAATCGGCCTTCGTCAGCCAGTGCCTTGAATATATCGAGAATCCTGCTCATTATTCACTTATCCGAATTTCCGGATAAAAGGCGATTTCAGGGGTTCTGTCAACGCTGTTACAAGAAAAACGCCTCTTTACACTTGTTTTTGAGCGTAGCAGCCGTGAGTTTGTCGCATCTTACTTTTGGGGATAGATATGAACGGAAATTCCATACTGCTCGGCCGGGTCTCCGGCATCCCGATCCGGGCTCATATTCTGCTGTTGATTGCGCTTCCGCTGTTCATGACCTGGTTTGAGACACCGAACCCCTTGATGCGCTTCGTGGGGGCCATCGGACTTTTCACAAGCGTGGCGCTGCATGAACTGGGACACTCCATCGTCGCCCAGAAAAAGGGCAGCCACATTCAGGAGATCGTGCTCTATCCGTTCGGCGGTGCAGCCAGGATGACCAACATTCCCTCCAGGCCCGTCGACGAAATCCTGGTGGCGCTGGCCGGACCGGCGGTCTCGCTTATTCTTGGCGTGGCCGGCCTGTTCGCTGGATTCAAGATCTATATCAGCCAGCCCGAAGGCACCCCCTACCCGCTGACCCTTCAGCTGGGCGTCATCAATATTGTCCTGTTTGTCTTCAACCTGTTCCCCGTGTTCCCGATGGATGGAGGCCGTGTGCTCCGGGCGCTGCTCGCCCTGAAAAAATCCCGGGTCGAGGCCACCCGTATCGCGGCCACCGTCGGCAAGTATTTCTGCATTTTTTTCGTGGTCTACGGATTGCTCAAGCTGAATCTGCTGCTGGCATTCATCGGCGGATATATCTACTTTGCCGGACAGGCTGAATACCGCTACGTGCGGCTGCAGCATCAGGCCAGCCATTTCAGCGGGTTTCGGGAAGACAGGATTGATGTCGAGGTCAGTCCCCCGCCGTATGCCCGGGGCACTTCCGGCGGCGAATCGATCATGGATAAGCTGCGGAATCTATTCCGACGCTGAGGGCTGCCCATCCTCGAAGAGCGGTTTCTGGTACTGGATGTAGTCATCCCCCCGCTCCTGGGAGCGGATGATATGTTCACGTATTACAAACTGCCAGATGGCCAGCGAACCCAGAATTACGACAACGATTGTCAGTATGCTCCACCAGAACACTTTCTCGTTTTCATCCTTGCGGTAGAGATGAAGCAGCCGCCGGAATCCGGAATTCTTGCTGCGGCGCCGGCGGGAATGGTCATCAAAGGCGCGCGGGGTACGGTTTGAACGACGGCGACGGCTGGAACGCTTGGGATTGCGGCTCCCGTAGGGCATGGGCTCCCTGTTCTTATAGATATCTGTATCCGACATTTCGTATCCGTTCTGCTAAAGATGAAACAAGTTAGCTGAGAAACCGAATCCGTACAAACCTATTCCCTGTCCAAAAGGCCTACGGTCCGCTCAATAACTCCTCGGTTCTCCATGACCACCTGTTCCGCGCGCCGACCGAGCTCCTTGCGTGCCGACGGGTTCCCGACCAGCCGCTCCATGGTATCAAGGAGATGTTGCGCGGTTGCAACCTGTTCGACGGCCTGCTGTTCAAGAAAAGCCTCCATCACCGAGGGAAAGTTTTCCATATTGGGCCCTGTCACCACGGCCTTGCCGTACATGGCCGGCTCGATTGGATTCTGCCCGCCGTGCTGCGTAAGACTTTTCCCGACGAAAATGATATCGGCCACCGAATAAAAGTTCCGCAGCTCGCCCGTGGTATCGATGAACAGCACATCGGGACAGGACGATGTCCCGGCGGCATCGAGCCGGCTGCGGCGGAGATAGGAAAGTCCGGCCTGCTCGAAGACCTGCACCACTTCATCCGCCCGTTCCACATGGCGCGGTACCATGACCAGAAACAGATTGGAGTGGCGTTCCCGCAATTGCCGGTAGATCGAACACAGCTCGGCCTCTTCACCGGGCCATGTGGATCCGCCCAGCAGTATAACGGCATCTTCCGGGACGTGGATTCCGCGCATGACAGCCTGCGCCGTTTCCTCGCCGGCCGGATCCCGTTCAGCGACATCGAATTTGACTGTGCCCATCACATGAACCTGTTCCGGCGGGGCCCCGATGCCGATCAGGCGTTCGGCATCCACGCGGCCCTGTGCGCAGATCGGATCGATCCGGCGCAGCACATCGGCTGTGAGCGCCTTGAGCCTGCGGTATCCCTTGAAGGACGATTCGGACATGCGCCCGTTGATCAGCGATACCGGGATGCCCTGCCGGTCGGCCAGCCGGATCAGGTTGGGCCAGAACTCCCCCTCAACCAGGATGATGCGCAGCGGATTCACGATCCGCAGCACCTTCCTGACAATGAGCGGCAGGTCGACCGGGAAATAGAACAGCACATCGCGCGGATCAATCTCCCGCTGGGCGATCGCGTGTCCGGTCGAGGTCGTGGTGCTCAGCGCAAAGACGGCATCGGGGTGTGCGGTGCGGTAGGCCTTGATGAAGCGGAGTGCGACATAGATTTCGCCGACGCTGACAGCGTGCACCCAAACGCGACGCTGCTCCCGCAGACGCGCCTTGGTATTGCTGCCGAAATGGCCGATGCGCTGCTCGAAGTGCTGTCCATATCCCCCGCGCCGGAGCATGCGCGAAATAAACTTCGGCAGCATGCAGACGAAGACCACCGGAAACAGCAGATTGTATAAAAACCAAAGCATCGAAAGACGGTATCCCAAAAAACCGCCGCACTAAATCAAAAAGGCGCCCCCCCCGCAACGGGAAAGCGCCGGCTTCGCTTTCAACGCTGTGAAGAACGCCTCATCCCGCTTTTAGAGGCGCTTATCGGAACCGAGCCACCTCATCTATTTACGCAAACGGATGAACGTGTTGCTTTGCGTGGTCGGGAGCATGGCCTGCCACCGGTCGTCAATCAACTGCGGCGAGGCGGACGGATCGTCCGCCCAGTTACCATCAAGCAGGTTGGTGCGCGATTGCACCGTGAAACCGGCCGAGGCAGCCGGCCAGCCGACCACCAGGTTGTTTGTCGCCGAAGACACCTGGATGACCGGTGCGTTCGTGCTTAAGAGCGCATCGGGACCAAGGGCCTGCGTGGCTGCAATCTCAGCGGGACTCAAGGCACCGTCGTAGATGCGGAACTCGTCCAGGCTGAAGTCGAAGAACGAATCGCTGGAGAAGAGCGAACGCCCGATGAAACTGTAGGCATCGTTTACGGCACTCATCGGGATGGTGATGGCGTGGTTGATCCCGGCCAGCACACCGTTGGTGTAAAGGGCGAGGTATCCTCCGGGCGGATTGAATACCGCCGTGATATGGAGATTGGTCCTGAAACTGAAGTCCGTATACCCATAGGCATTCTGTTCATTGCCGAAGCTGTCATCCGTTATGGCGATCCGGCCGGTCAATGGCTGGCAGAAGATATAGTCATAACCGAGCGCACCCGAAATGTCGCCGAACCCGAAAAAGAAGCAGTAGGTGGGCAGGTTTGCGGGAAATGTCGCCCATGCTTCGATGGTAACGGCATCGGCGCCTCCAAGCACATAGGCAGGCAGTTCTACAAACTGTTCGCTGCCTGAATCAAACGCTGCCTGACCGTCGCCGAACGAGCCGCCATTGGGCAGTGTACCGTTCCACGCGGAACCGCCGATGGAGTCGTGGACCGTGCTGCCGGACGTTTCATCGAAACTGTAGCGATGCACCAGCGTTACGGGAACCGACACCACCTGCACCGATTGCGTAACCGAGAGATCAAGAGCCCCATAGGTGGCAATGATGCCCGTTGTGCCGGACGATATGCCTGTCACGTTCCCGCTGGTGTCAACCGCTGCTATGTTCGGATTCTGCGATGAATAGGTGATGGCGAAGGTCGTGTTGGAACTCAGGTTCACCCACCCGCCGGACTGGTATCCCCAAAGCGTGGTGCCGACCTGCTCGCCGGTATCGATGGGTGATGGAACATCCAGCATCAGGGCGCTGTAGTTATCGATACCCACAGGTACCAGCCGCAGGATGGAGAACGAGTTGGCCGGCAGGGTCAGCATGAAGTTCGTATCGACCGTCGAGATGGTGTTGGTTACAGGCGACACATTCGTCGGAACCGCCAGCGAATTCCTGTCGAATGCACTGCCGGACGTCAACTGAATGACCGTGCCCGTCGAGGCTACCGCAGCGACGCCGGACAGATCGAATGTGGCATCCACGGCGGTGTCGTAGGGATTGACTGCCTTGATGACCACTTCATCACTGGATGTGTCATACGAAGTCGTCGCATAAAGTCCGGATGCAGCGGAGGCGGGATAGTCAACATCCAGAACCAGGCCGCTGTCCAGATAGCACTTTACATTGTAGCCATTGATGACAATCTCGATGTCGTGCCAACCGGGGCTGATACTCCCCGGCACCGCGGATCCGAGGATGGTCTTGCTTCCGTTCACGCTGTATTCGACCGCATGCTGTGTATTGTTCCAGCCGCCGAGGTTGAGCCAGGTGTAGTTATTATCATCCTGCCAGTTGAAAAGAATCAGGAAACCCTCACTTCCGCCGAGCTTCTGTGCGCGCAGTGAAATCGTATAGTTCGCCCAGCCGGTATCCCCGGTGGTCGAACGGCAGTCGGTCGTGATGTCGGTCTGCTGATAGGCCCCGCCGCTCACACCCCAGGTTCCCTTGTACACGTTCCAGTCACCGGCACCGCTCGAAAAGTCGTTGGAGTAGATGGTTGTTGAATTGCTGATCACAACCACATCGTCGTATTCCACCGCCGTGTTCCACGCCCCCAGGCCGATGGCGCCATGCGGTGCCGGGTTGGTTGCTCCGCCGGTCAGGCTGACGGTCGTGGGCAGCACATAGCCGCTCGTGTTGCGGGCGAACATTTTCTGGACATAGTAGGACGGCGTACCGTAGCAGCTGTTGTTATCGTAGTAGATCAGATCCGGATCCCACTGTGTATGCCCTGCATAACCAAACATCGGAGCATAGGCCGCCAATACAACAATATCGGAGTTGCGCTCCATCCCCGTCATGAAAACCGCTTCAGCCAGTGCGAACTCAAGACTGCCGTCCCTGCTGCTGTCGCCCCATATCTTGGTGGCATACTCGCCAACAAAGACCTTCGATCCGTTGCGGCTGTAGTGATCGTATTTGTTGGCGAACGCAATCATTTCGGAAGGCGAGTTATAGTAGTGCTCGTCCATGATTTCCACCGGACGGCTCCACGGCGGCCCGCCTCCCCAGTTACCGCCTGCCGCGATCAGGTGGATATCCGGATAAACGGGTTTTATGGCATCATAGAACAGCGTGTAACGCTCATCGAGCAGGGTCCCGCCGTTTTCATTGCCGATCTCGAGATACTTCATGTTGAACGGTTCGGGATGTCCGTTGGCGGCACGCACAGCGCCCCAGGGTGTATTGGTATCGCCGTTGGCATATTCGATGATATCCAGCGCATCCTGCACCCATGGCCCCATCTCTTCCAGCGGCACGGTATTGTTGGGACTGCCATCGTAGCCGAGCATCAGGCCGGCATTGATGTCGTACATCGGCTCCATGCCCATGTCCTCGCACCACAGAAAGAATTCATGCGCCCCCAGCCCGTCCGTCGACCAATAACCCCATGAATTGTTGTCGTGGCCGGGCCGCTGTTCAATCGGACCGATGGATTTCTTCCAGCGGACGGCGGTGGATACATCATAGCTCTCGATGAAATTGCCCCCCGGGAAACGCAGGAACGCGGGCTCCATCACCGCGAGCATATTTGCCAGATCGGAACGAAGGCCGTTCCCGCGGCCCATATAGGTGTCCTGCGGAAAGAGCGAAACCATCGACAGCCAGACCGAGCCGGACTGGTCGATGCTGACGACCAGGCGTGCATTCGAGTCCGTTCCTCCCGATGTCAGTGTCGCGGTCAGCTTCTGCCAACCGGCCGTTGGACTGCCAAGCGTAGCTGAGTCATAGAGCGTGCTTCCGTCGGCGCTTTCCAGACGGGCGCTTATCGTGCCGGCATAGCCCCCGTTGTCTTTCGCGAAAAGACTCAAATCATAGGAGGCGCCTGACTCGACGGACATACCCCAGTAGCCGCTGTTTCCCGCACCCGCGCTGCCGCTTCCGCCCGGATTTCGGGTTAACTTCAGCGAGCTGACAATGTTGGTGTTCAGCGGTTCCGCATAATCCACGCTGATGGATCCGTTTGCCGAACCTGTCTGTACCAGCGTCCAGTAAACGGGACTGGCCGATTCCTGGAAGGAGCGGTTGCGCACCATTTCGGCATAGATGCCGCCGTCCCCCCCGAAGTTGATTTCCTCGAAGAAGATTCCGAAGAGGTCCGGACTGATCACTGTTCCCGGCTGGTTGGCCTGAATGGCAACCGTGGCTGACGTGCCCCCCTGTGTATGCAGCGGGGATAGGAACAGCGCAGCCATTCCCGCCGCCATGAAAATGCTTCCACCGGTACTCCTGCTGAATACTTCTCTCACAGACCTTCTCCTCGTTTTCCTGGACCACACAACACGCCTGCCCACCGGCTCTTTATCAGTTTCTCTATTTGGCAGCATCAACGCCTTCGGTAGTTTGAATCACGCGTTTCATTGTGCCGTCATCATTGTAGTACAGATAGTCGATGCAGACGGACCGCAGGAAGCTGCCCCCGCCGTTCTTCCCCTCTCCCGCACCCTGATCAAACTGCATCATTCCGCTATGGTAGAAGAAATAGTCCCGTCCCTTGAAGCCGATGATTCCCTGATGAATCGTATTGCTGTTCTGGGCCCCTTCGGCCACCAGACCCTGGTATTGCCACGGCCCGGTAATACTTTTGGATGTGGAGTACGCGGTTTTTTCCGGGAAGCCGGCAGCATAGGAGAGATAATAGGTATCGCCGCGCTTATGGATCCAGGGTGCTTCGGTGAAGCGATTCCCGACTTCGCTGTCGGGAACGACGTGGATGGAGCCGTCCAGCTCGATCAGGCTGTCCTTGAGCTTCGCGTAGTAGCACTTCTGGTTACCCCAGAAGAGCCAGGCCTGACCATCGTCATCGATAAATACCGCCGGGTCGATATCGTCCCAGCTGATTTTCGTCTCCCTGGTCATGTCGTTGGTGATCAGCGCCTTGCCCCGCGCATCCTTGAAAGGTCCGGTGGGAGAGCTGCTGACAGCAACACCGATCGCCTTGCCATGGATATCCTTATGATCGCAGGTGATGAACCAATAGAACCTGCCGTTTTTCTCGATGACGTGCCCGGCCCATGAGGTGGCACCGCCGGTCGACCACTCGAAATCGGCCGGTTCCAGCGGCGAGCCCTCATCCTTCCACGTTACCATGTCGCGCGAGGAGTAGACCCGCCAGCGTGGCATATGGTACCCCCTGCCGTCCCCGCCATCCTGCCCCACATACAGATAAACCGTTTGCTCGTGGACCAGCGGGGCCGGATCCGCAGTGAAAACGCCGGTGATGATCGGGTTGTCCGCCCTGACGAGTGCCGCCGAAAATGCGAACAAGATTCCCATCATAAAGAAACTTCGTTTCATAAGTAGATCCTTCCATCAGGTGGTCTATTAGACAGCTGTAACGGCTGAACGTTGTACCAGACAGACTGTCGTGACAGAATGAAAAAAGCGGACGAATGACCCAGCTACTCGCCCTCTGCTCAGGGATCGATTAAGCGCGCGACGCGAAAATCCCGATAGCGGGCACTGCGGGTGTACATATGTCGCAGTCCAATGCGGCCTTCGTTGATGGGCGGAAATCCATCCGTCTTCCAATGGCACAGCAGTTCCTGGCTGTCGTTCCGGATGTACATGAACAGATCATCGCCCTTGCGGATGATCGTGATGTGGTGCGGTACGCCAGTTTCAAACAATCCGGTGCGCAGGTAGTCGGGCTCCATATCCGTTCCGGCCAGCCCCTTTCCCGTTTCCGGCATATAGCGGCGTGCGCGGATATAGTCGTTCTGCGGATCTTCATTGTCCTGGGTGTAGGCGGCATAACTGATGTGGTAGGTATTCATGTGGTTGAAGTAGAGGCGCATGGACGGAATTTTGCGCAACGCTCTCCATTTGGAGATGTCCGTATCAAATACGCCTTCACCACTGCCGGCCGCCAGGACATAAATGATATTCACATTGTGAATGGTATCATCGAGCTTGGTGTATTCGTAGTCGATGCGGATATCGCCTTCGAAAACCTGTTTGGTCCACAGCACGGTATGACAGGAATCGTCACCCTGCACGGGGCCGGCGGAAAGCTCCATACCACAAGGCGTATTCACAACCGCGGCCTTCTTTCCGTCCAGCATCCACCCATCCTGCCAGTTCGTTGTGCCCGAATCAGAAAAGACGGTTTGCCAGCCGCTCTGATTAAGCTCATGGAACACCCTCATATCCTCATCCATTGATTCCACCATATCCGGATCATGCATGCAGCCGCACAAGGCCATCCCGACAAGCAGGGCGACACTACTCCATACGGTCATCATTCCAGATCCTATCGAAAAACGCCCGCCGCATGAGGACACGCGGCCTACACGTCCCGGGGTTTTCCGCTCATGCGGGTGTAGGCCCGGTCCCCCGACCGGGCGAAGAAAGGTCCTGCGATGTCTGCTAATCATCCATCTTCTCCAGGATCTCCTGCCGCATGCGCTCCGTTCTGGATTTGGAGACAAGATAGCGCTTCAACGGCGTATCCAGCCCGCGCAATCCCTCGGCCACGCACAGCGCATTGAAGCCGGCGCCATCACCATTGGTATGCGTGTGATCACCGGGAAAGAATTTCTTCACGACGTCCGGACCCAGATCATCATAGTAATCCGCCACGATCTCATTGAGATCCAGAAATTCCACACGCTCCTTTTTCGCCGCTTTGCGGGCCCACTCCCCGTAGCCCTTGTCCTCGCGCTTCACATCCCCGCCTTCCCACATATTCCGCGGAATCGGTGAGAGTACGATGGGTGTGGCGCCCCGCTCCTTCGCATCGGAAATATACCGGCGCAGATACCAGCCATAGGTATGCACCACTTCGTGGGTGCCGTCGGGTCGATCACCCTCCTCGGTGTCGTCATCATAGCCGGGAATGGAGGCGCGCCCCTTCTCATCGAAATACTCGTGCCCGCCGTCATTGTGCCCGAACTGCATCAGGACAAAGTCCCCCTTTTTTATTTCCGGAAGGAACGCGTCCCACAATCCCTCGTTAAAATACGAGCGACTGCTCCGTCCGCCACGGGCCTTGTTCTGGACGTTGATTTTGTCGAGATCGAAACAGGTCGATATCCGCTCCCCCCAACCGACGAGCCCTTTGGATCCGTTGTTCACCGTCGAATCGCCGATGATCCACAGGGTCGGGTTGTCACCGGCAAATCCGGCCGTGGCGATGCCGGCCAGGCACAGGGCCAGAAACAGTTTATAAATAGCACCTCGCTGTACCGTCATCAGTCGTTCTCATCCTTTGGCAGCAGTGTGTACGCGGTCAATCCAGTCAGATCAACTTTGCGGGCCGGGATGATCAGACTGGCGATGTACCCCACAATGATACAGACAAACATGCAGAACGGGAGATAGGCCAGCGAATTCAGGTCCATCTCCGCCTTCGCGTAAAAACGGGCTGCCACCGCCGCGATGGCCCCCACCCATATGCCGCCGTTGTTCGCCCGTTTCGTGAAGATGCCCAGCACATAGATACCGGTCAGCGGCGCCAGCACCAGCCCCATCAACTCAAACGTCATATCCCACACCGAATCCAGCCGTCCGGTGCTGGCCCACAGGGCAAACCCGGTTCCGACCATTCCAAATCCGATCGTAAGCACACGACCCAGCACCAGACAGCTGTGGTCCGTTGCATTCTTGTTGAAGCGCCGATAGACATCCTCCACCCCCAGGTTGGCGACACTGTTCAATCCGCCGGCCACGGTGGAAATCGTGGCAGCCAGCAGCGCGGCCACGACCACACCCGGCAGTCCGATCGGCAGGTTCCGGGCGGCAAAGAGCGGGAAGACCCCTTCCGGCTTCAGGGCCGGGTTGAGCACTTCCGGCTGGGTCTTGTAGTAGAGGAACAGCAGCGTGCCCAGAATAAACAGCACCAGGTTCAGCGGCACCGCGATGGCCAGCTGCGTGATCATCGCCTTACGCGACTCGTGTTCGTTGTGCGTGCACTGGACGCGCTGAATAAAGTTCTGATCGCCGATCATGCCGAGGGCAAAAGCCAGTATGTTGACCGCGAGTACCACGACCACCGGCGACGAAAGGTCCCACCTGAAATCAAACAACTGCAGCTTGTGCTGCTGATGGATAATCTCCATCGCCTGGGCCGGGACCATGTCCAGTGAAAAGAGCACCCACAGGGCGCAGATCACGATGGCACTTACCATGACGACCGCCTGCAGCACGTCGGCCCACACCACGGCTTCCAGTCCGCCCATGGTTACGAAAAGGATCGTCACCCCGCCCATGATCAGGATGCAGGTCGTCAGTGGAAGTCCGAAAATGGAATTCAAGGCCAGCGAAGGAAGCAGCAGGATTGCCCCGACGCGAACCAGTACCTGGTTCAACGTAAAGAACACAAATCCCAGCATTCGGGCCGGCAGGCCGAAGCGCCGTTCCAGATATTCATTGGCCGTCGACACCTTCAGACGGCGGGCCAGCGGAATATAGTAGATCAGGAGAATCGGCAACTGGATCAATACCGTGAAGATCGAGATCGAGAAATAGATCCAGTTGGTGGCATAGCCCTTGCCCGGCATCGACATCAGGCTGATGGCGCTGGCCAGCGCGGCAAACATACTCAGGCCGGCGGCCCACCAGGGAATGCGGTTGCCGGCCCGGAAATAGTCGCCGGAGGATTTTTCGCGGCGGGACATGAACGCCCCGATCCCGATGATCGCCAGCAGCAGTGCCGCGACGACAAGGTGGTTGACCCAGTGATATGCCGTGGGCTGCAGCCTGGCCTCGCCCTCGATGGCGCCCGTATCCGAAACAACAATGAACTTGGTAATGCTGTCGCCTTGCGCCACCGTGATGGCCTTGATCGGCTCGGGCAGGTGACCGATTACGAACCATTCATCCGTGATTCGATGGTAGGCAATGATGCGGTCATCCGCCTTGTTGCCGTTAAAATAGATCAGATGGTCCGTACCGCAGGCGACGCCGAAAAAGCCACGCATGTCTTCATTCGCCGGGGCAATCAGCTTCCATTCATCCGCCGAAGGGTTGTATTCAAGCGACTGCACCCCGCCATCGCCGGCGCCGGTGACATACAGGGTACCCCCCTGAACCGCAAGGACCGGCGCATCACCCAGGCTTACCGGCGGCACTGCGCATGAAGCCCACCCGGCATTCGCATCCGAGCTGTCTTTTTTGACGAGCACCGGTCCATGCTCGCCCCCCGCCGCATAGAGCGTCGTGCCGATCCTGACCGCACCGTGCAGCTGTATGGCCGACTCGTATTGTTCCGGCAATGGCGGTTGACTCGAAAACTCGAAAAAACCGCTTCCAGACGCTTCCGCCATCACAAAACAGGGAATTGCAATCCATGCAACCATGGCCCCCGCCAACCATCCTTTACGAATTCGCATCTTCATCTCGCTCCCGCCCTCTTTACGGCGCTTGGGATCATGGACCCGTAACAGGCACTCCCCATTCGCATTGCACGCTACAAACTGACAATTAAACAGGGATGTTCGTATAGCACATAAAAACAAGCAATGAAACAGAGCAAACCGCATTTATACAAATGTGGACATAGGCGATCATGGATGGCAGGCCGGTCATTCAGCCTCCGAGCAAACACCCCCGCCCCCTCAGCCAATCGGCCGGCTCATTGCTGATTACGCCCCATGCCGCTGAAGCGTGAATCCTCCTTCGGACACAACAGGCTGATGTCGGGGAGGTCTCCGTTGGCCTTGCGGGGCAGCAGCAGCTGATCCTCATCAAGACTCTTGAAGTCACTTCGCTTCGGCTCACGCTCCAGATCAAAGGAGTTGTTCTCGAGCGTGCATTTATCGAGCTCGATATTCGTAATCAGGCTGCGGCTGTCGTAACTGAGATTGCCGGTCAGCAGATGCCCGTAGCCCGGGACATCGGTCGCGTTGTCCTGCAGGCGGCACAGCATATTGAAATTGGCTGTGTTTCGGCAGGCCGTGTTTTGAATCCAGTCCCCCCCGCCGATGTGGTGGTTGGCGTAAAAGCCGCTGGCCTTGTTACGGACCGCGAGGCAGTTGCGAACGATATGGCGGGGAATCGGATCGGGCAGCCGCGACACGGGCGTGGAGCCGTACCCTCCCGCCTTGAAGCCGTTTCCATCCGCCAGGCTTTTAAAACGGGATGAATAGCCATTGTAGAACGACCAGCAGTTATCGATCAGTACCGGCTCGCCGGAGTTAATCAGATCGAAGCCGTCATCGCTGTTGAACCAGGCGCGGCACCCGCGGAATATGTTCCCCGTATCGCCTTTGCGCGGGTGAAATCCGAAACCGTCGCTGTTACCCCCAAGCTTGTTTTCGGAGGTATCGTCCCAGTTTCTGTAGGCATCGCAGTTCAGCACCAGGTTGTCGGCCCCTCTCACGCTGTAGAAACCGATCGCCTGGTTGTCGTGCATGGTCAACTGCTCGTAGATATTGTGGCTGCCGTTGTTCTCGAAGCATATGGACTGCGTATGCTCCTTGATTGTCACCTGCACGCCAACCACCTCGATGCCCTTGATATGAATCCATGAGGCCGGAATTGAAATGGCGTACACCCGGTAGTCGCGAGGTTTCACATCGGAAAAATCGAAGACCGGTTTTTCATCTTCGAAAGCCCGGTAGTGGATGCGACGGTCAGGCAAGCCGCTCTTATCGAGACAGACGACCCGTGCAAAGACCCCTTCGAAGCGGGCGATCTGTTTGGAGGGCATCTTATAGGTACCGCCGCGAATATAGACGGTATCGCCGGGCTCTACCGCATCGTTCGCCCGCTGCAGCGTTGCAAACGGTTTATCCTTTGACCCTTCGTTGGCATCGTTGCCATTGGTCGCAACATACCAGGTCGCGGCATGCGCCATCGACGAAATCGCAACCATAACAACGGCGAAACACATCCGGATTGTGCGGACTTTGCGTATCGGGCGCGACCCAAAGAACAGCGGTTTGATGTTTCTCACAGTAAGCTCCATTTATTGAGCAGTGCAGTTACCTGAAGAGCATTCATTATCCAAAAACCTGTACCAAAGGAATACATCCGGACCGTATTAAACTCAATCAACAAGACCCGAAACCACGAACCTGTCGTTCACTGAAGACACGTTGATACAGCGTATATCGGCATGATTGGCAGGCTGCAGCCGTGATCCGTGATTGCGGACGTTAAGCAAGAGAACTGTGCAAAGATGCGGCGGGGTCACGGACCCCGCCCTGCACAACGGGGGTCTATTCCCCGAAGATACGGAAGAATTCAGCATCAGATCCGCCAGCGACGAAGACGGTGCTGTTGCTGACACCACCAGAGAGGTTGGTCGCGCCGGAGATCGCTTTCCAGAGGGCCTGGGTAAGTGTGGTCTTGTTCTCGATGCGGTAGGTGCCATTGGTATCGGAATCCCAGTTGATCGTCACCGTCGCACCGGATACGTAAATGGAATTGATCGACGGACTGAACGCCGGACCTAGACCATCATCAAATTCCACCGTCAACGTCGGCTGACTGACCAAGGCCTCGCGGGTATGGTAATATATGTTTCCGTCACTGCTGTCGCCATGTGCTGGATAGTCGACGATCAATGTCGCAAGACCTCCATCATTGCGGCGGCTCTCGAGCCAACCTGCGAGCGCCGGACCGCTCAATATGGCGGTGTTGCCAACGATCGTCTCCGTCACTCCCGGGATTCCGGACTCAAAGTCTGTGACCTTTCCGAGATCGAAGGGGCTTTCCCCGGCACCGGGTGACGGATAAATGGAGGTGTCGATTTCAGCTCCCAAGGCATTGTATGTAAGAATGATCTCGCCCCAGTCCTGATCCGTATTACCGGCTGTATTATCAAGGCCCAGCACCCGGAACCGGCTTCCATTCAGGGCATCGCCGCTGCTTCGGGTAATGGTGAAGATTGCATTGGTAATCGCGCTTGGAACGGAAGACAGGTCAAAGCGGACATAGGCAAAATAATCTCGAGGAGCCGTATCCAGCTGGCGCAGGTAGAACGTATCGTTTGTCCCATAGTTCCTGCCCTGGTCGCCGTTGGCACCGTCGTTAAAGCGCAAGGCTGTATCCGCGTTGGCTGAAAGCTCGAGCGGCGACTCCACGGTTGGAGGCGGAGGACTGGTGATCGCCCCGGATTCAAAGGCGCCCAGGTCCGGAGCCGAACCGGCGTACTGTATCGGGATATTGACATTCGTTGTTCCGGCATCAATCAGATCGCTGCCATCGACCAGGTGCGCATAGTCCATATCCGGCAGGCTTCCGTCGGCCTGGCGGGGCTGCGTCAGCAGCGCATAGGTCAGGCTTTTGAAATCGCCGGCCGTCACCGTGACGGGGAGCGTCCAGTAGTTGTAGGTCACATCATTCTCGTTCGTGCTTCCCAGATCGGTAACTTCCGAACCTCCGCCGTAGCCGAGATTGTTTTTCATGTAGTGGTCATAGCCCGGAACATCTCCAGCTGTGCTGGAATTGTTCGTGGAGCAAAGCATTTTATAGTTTACACCGTTGCCGACAGCCGTATTGCCGATCCAGTCCAACCCGCCGAGATGGTGATTGGCATAGAAACCGCGGCTGTTTTCGACCGCGAGACAGTAGTAGATCTTGTTACGGGGAATGGGTGTAGGATAGGGACTCCCGCTGACTCCATACCCTCCCGCTTTGAAACCGGTGCTGTCGCCGATCTTGCTGGCCGGCGACTCATAGTCATAGCCGTTATACATCGACCAACAGTTCGAAATCGTCACCGTTGCAAAATTATTGATCAGGTCGAATCCATCGTCGCTGTTGAACCAGGCCCGGCAGCCAATAAACCTGTTTCCCGAATAAGCGGTATTGTTGCCATGAGCCCCGAAGCCGTCAATGTTGCCATTCGAGTTCCCATTGAGGCCCTTGTTGTTGTAGGCATCGCAGTTAATCACCAGGTTATTGGCGCCGCGGGTCAGGTACCAGCCGATGCCCATGCCATCGTGCATGGACAAGCGTTCGAAGCGGTTGTTGTTGCCCGAGGTTTGTCCGCCGATGCGGAAGCACTCCGACTGGGTATGGGAATCCGTGATCGTGACCTGCACACCCACCACCTCGAAGCCCTCGAACACGCAGTTATCCGCCTCGACCAGGAACGCCGTTACGCGCCGTCCGACCGGCTGCACGCCGGAAAAATCAAATACCGGCACCTCGTTGGAATAGGCCACATAGCTAATCCCGTCCTTGGTGATGTGGTTGACGCTGTCCCACGCGGAGTAGCTGTAGGTTATATCGCCGGTATCCAGATAATAGGTTCCACCGCGCAGATAGACCGTATCGCCGGATGAAGCCACCGCCTGCGCCTTGGTGATGGTTTCATACGGATTGCCGATCGAGCCGTTGCCGGTCGTGTCCGATCCGCCGGGCGCGATGTAGTAATCGTTGGCGAACGTACCGCCGGCCAGCATGAGCAAGGAGCACATCGACATGACCTTCCCTACCCTTGACCTTTCACCCATTCTTTTTCCCATCTTCATGAAATCCTGCGTTTTGTTTGGCTTGTTTCAAAATGGTTTGTTCATAAATCCAGTCCGACAGAATCCAATCCAAATCCTCAGTCCATTTCCATGAAATGACACCTACCGCTAGAAATGGACCGCAAATTCATCCACGCTTTCTTCGTTCGGCGCTTTCGTCGAAACCGCCCTACCGGGTGGTCGGCTGCACGAGCAGTGGCTTAAAATAAAAGCCGCCGGGACTTCATCTTAACCCAGAGAAGCAACCCCGGCGGCTTACGTATTTAATGACAGGCCAACGCCATTACATGCGGAAGCGGCGGGCGACCAGTGCGCCGATACCGCACAGGCTGATCAGCCCGAAGGTAGCCGGTTCCGGAATGATGTTGATCGCCAGGTAGGCATCGCGGCCCCCTACAGTCGTCGTTCCACCATTCGGTACGCCATAGGTGCCGTCGTTATACCCACCGGCATCCAGCTTGTCCCAAAGCACAAGATTTGCCGCGTTGGTACCAGCACCTGCAATCTGGACCATGTAGGCGTGTCCTGTTGTCACCGCAATCTGATCCAGCCCTGACAGATTGAAGGTATACATGTTGTTGCCATCCCCTGAACTGTTGATGTTCACGGATGCTGTGTTGAAGCTGATGGACGCAATCGCATCGCTCATCCAGGCGAGATTGCCGTTCCTGAAACGGGTGGGATTGGCCTCGGGGGTCACTCCATCTCCGTTATACATTTCATATACGTTGACCACGCCATCCAGGTTTGCGTACATGCGGGTAACGCCAAAACTGATGGCATCAATGTAGCCGGACTGGGTCGCGGTAAAGCTTTGCCCAAGACCGGTGGCATTGTTCTCAGTCACGCTGATCGTGTTGTAGCCACCCACCGAGCTGTCGAGCGTCTTGACGGTAAACGCATCCCACGTGGACGGACCACGCACATCCTTCGAGATAATGACCGAGGCATAGGATGCTGCTCCCATAGCCAGGCAGATCCCTGCAATTATCAGTTTCTTCATTTTTTCTCCTTTTTTTGTCTCACGTTCTTCCCGATACCCCAACCGGAACGCATTTTCCTGTCATCAACGGGCATAAAATTGCCACCAGCATGGTTTCACGATCAGCAGAAACGAACCGTATATATACAATATCAACCATTGATAAAGTAATCCACATGCGTTGAAACCGGCTCCGTCCCGCCGCAAAGCGGGACGGGCCTTTGCTTATGCTATTCGCCGTAGATCCGGTAGAACTCTGCATTGCCGCCGCCCGCCGAGACGGGCGTGGACTGGCTTGCGCCGCCGGTCAGGTTGGACGCACCGGACACCGGAGCCCAACTGACATCGCTGAGCGCATCCTTTTTCTCAACCCGGTAGGTGCCGTTGGTGTCGGAATCCCAGCCGATCGTAACCGTACCGCCGGATACGGCAATCGACGTGATGGTCGGATCAAACTGCGGACCGGTAGGGCCGGCGGGGATGTAGTCGAGAATCAGATGCGGGAGTTTATCCTGATCATAGGTTCCTAAATTTTCACGGGAGAAATACCAGACGCTCTGGTTTCCACCTGTATAGGGGAAGTCCACGATAAACGTGGCATAGATGGTACCGTTTGTATCGGCGTCGGCCAGACGCGTGTTCAGCCAGTCCACCAGCGCCTGGCCGGTAATTGAGGCGTTGTCCCCGCTCACCGTCTCGACGATGTTGGAGGTGCCTTCTTCAAAGTCCGTCAAGCGATTGCTCACAACTAGGCCATCGGTAGCTCCGCTTGAGTTCAGGGCATAATCAAAATGCTCGGCACCGACCGTATTGGCGGTAAGACTGGTTTCCACCCAATCCTGTGGCGTGTTGCTTACGACATTGTCCAGACCGAGGAACCGCACACGGCCGTTTACAAGGCTTCCGCCACCCATCCGGGTAATTCCCAGCGTAGCATTGGTGATCGTCGCTCCCGCATAGGGTGTCAGATCGAAGCGAATGTAGGTATTGTAATCTCTGTATGAAAGAGGATTGGAGACGTCTCCCGAATAATAATGGCGGGTTGATATATCCAAATCAGTGCCATAGTTTGTATCTTGTTTTCCGTTTTCATAGTGGCGCACATAGGTGTCAGCCTGCGGCAGGATCCAGTTGGTCGGGATGTCCGGCAACGGCGGCGGCGGCACCGTAAACTCGTTTGTTGCATGGAAGGCGATGCCCAGGTCGCGACCGTTGGCGGCATCTTCCTTTATTCCATCCGGCGTAATGAAGTAGCCATTGGTATCGCCTCCGGTCCATCTCCACAGGAAGAGCCGATCCGGTGTATTTGTTCCGATGTCAACATCCTGAAAATCTATATGCAGGTAGTAGTTGGTATAACCACTAAACGTACCAATCGGACTCAGGTCGAAATATTCATTGGTTTCCAGCGCAACCACGAGAATATCGCCATTGCCGGCACCGGAGTTGGGCCTCGGTGCTGTTCCACCCGGATCCAGCGTGAACTGCGCCACGATATTCGAGGGCACCATGTACATGCTTGGCGTGTCCAGAGTGAGCGGATCCAGCACCACATCCTTGTATATCGTAAGCTGCAAATCATTGGTGTAGTACCAACGCTGGGAATAGATTCGGATCTCATCCACCGTGAAAGAGTTGGTGACGTTGAATATCTGGCCTACTCCGTTGGTTGAAACACCCGGGAAACTGCTGCTTGTGCCGCTATTCACTCCATCGTTCCAGAAGTAGTAGGTCTTATCAACTGTACTGCCAACGGACTCATAATAGTTACTGACCCAGTGCGACGTAGGCGACTCGTACGAAAACGTATACGCCTGCGTTATGGCCGCACACGATAAGGCGGCTAATGTTATTACTATTCTTTTCATCTACCTCTCCTTGGGTTTTTCTCTCTACCTGATCATCCCGCACATTGTGTGCAGACGCATTGAAGCTATGTTTCATAATTTCGCATCGGACAAGCGATTTGCCAATCTGGTGTATCAACCCTTATTTATACATTTTCAAACATGCCATCCATCAAGCCGAAACCGCGACCAACATCATGAGTCATTCAGGTTCACTGGAGTGATATTTTCGCGTGATTATCGATGCTCTGAAGCCGAGTTGCACATTAGTGCATTGCCTATCCGCCCCCGGACATGTATGCCGGGTAAAAAAGGTTCATGCCCCATTGCAGGAATCCGGCCTGATGATGAGACGTGGCGTGGCGTGGATATCCGATCCGCGTTTTCCAGCAGGTCGTCCTGTGCAGTCCGTGGAACACCCGCCCCGCTTCAGCGGGGCGGGTCCCTTGCCCTCTCCACAGAACCGGGACATGACCCAAAAAAAAGCGGCTTTACCGAAGTAAAGCCGCTCTGAGCCAGACAGAAGTGTCTGCCTGTTGCTATTCGTTACTGACCCAGTCCGTAGAACAGTTGGTTTTCGCTGCCCAGAGGAATGGCAACCGGTGATGATGCTCCGTGCACCGCTTCGCCCCATCCAGCCGGATTGGCCAGATTGCCGTTGGTCAGCACATTATATGTGCCGGGAATGTCCCATGACAGGTACGCCGTACCGCTGCTAACGTAGAAGCTGAGCGTCGGAGCCGTTCCTGTACCGACGATCAGCTGGAGTGTACTGCCTCCCTGCAGGTGGGCCATACGTCCGCCGATGTCATAATCGGACGTGTCGATGCCTGAAACGCTATTGGTGAAACCAGCGATCAAGGTGTAGGTTCCGTCCGCCACGCTGTTCCAGTCGTCAACCACCACATCCGCTACACCGAAGCTGTTGCTGGTGTTGTTGAAGATCAGGCTGTTCGAAACCGTCAGGGTGTCGCTGACGTTGAAAGCGAACAGTGCGCCATCATTCAGTGTGAGGTCGCCTCCGATCACTCCTCCGCCGCCAATGGCAGCGTTCGAAGCCACATTGACAGCGACAATCATGTTGGTATTGGCAATTGCACCGGAAAGGAACAATGTACCGGCATTGACCTCCGTGCTGCCCGTGTAGGTGTTGGTTCCGCTGAGCGTCAGCATGCCCGTACCCACTTTGGTGAGTTTCGCAGCGCCGTATCCACCCCAGTTATCCTGGTCAATATCGTCCCGGATCATGCCTGCAAAAGTTGAATCGGTATTGAGTGCACCGACGGTCCAGTTGGCATAGCGGCCGCCAACCGAGCTACCCCCAATGATTGCTCCAGCCGATCCGGAAAGTTCACCGATTTCATGCACCGTACCAACGGCTCCCGACTGCGGGGTCAGCGTCTGATGCATGTAGACACCGTCGGCAAGATACAGTTTGGCAGTCCCCAGCCGAAGACCACTGTTGTATGACAACCTAAGGCGGAATTCACTGGTATCCTTGCGACTGGTGACATTGAGCTGGCCGGCAAATCCGGACCATTGATTCTGAAACTCGGCACGCGCCCCGTTGACCCTGAGATTGAGTGTTCCGGATCCCGTCAGGGCGCCGGACCAGGTACCGCGCGGCATGTTCCAGACCGTGCCGGTTTGGCCGGAAGGAACAATCAGCTCGTTGGCGAACGCGGATGAGAGGAGGTTTGTGCTGTCAGGTTGGTCGCCTAAAGGCACCACCAGGAGCGAGTCGTTTTCCATGGTCACGGCGCCGGTCCCCAGGGTAGTGGTTAAGTTGGTCATAATAACTGCACCACCGCTGATGAGTGTACCGGCTGCATAACCGGAATCGGTTATCCCTAAAGTAAGCGTACCGTCTCCTGTCTTGGTCAGCACCGTATCAACTCCATTAATGCTGCCTGTGCCGGTGATGGTATAGTCCTTTGCGGAATCGACCATCACTGCCGACGGATAAACATTGGTATCCAATGTAATGGTGATGGGTGAGGTGCCACTGGCCGTGTCATCGAACGTAACGTTGTCTCCAATGCCTCCACGCTCATAATACACCGCGGGTCCAAAACCATCATCCCAGTTGGCGGTGGAGTCGACATCCCACACACCATCCCCAACGGCCCAGGACACGTCGAGGGGATTGTATGGGGGCAGGATGTCACCGACTACGAGATAGATGTCACCATCTTCGCCAGTCGTGCCATCGCCAAGGATCAATTTCTGGGGTGCCGGGAGGCCGCTCGCCAGATTCGAAAAGGTCAATCCGGCAATAATCGTAACCCCGTCGACGTCGAGCCCAAGACCGGACCATGTATTGGTACCAAAGTCGGTATCAAACAGCTTGAACACGCCCTCCGAGCCGGTGTTGCTGAAGTCTATGGTAGTGGTACCACCAAAAGCGACTTTGTTAGAGTACATATTAACGAGCGCGATCTGGTCCGAGTCATCGCTGGGCAAGGCATACGTGCCGCCCGTACCGAGCTCAAACCTTAAACCGGACCCATCCAGCATACTCAGTCCAGCGCTGTTTGCGCCGTTGATCGTCAATGTGCCGACGCCGTTATTACCCGGCACAATAAAGGTGCCGACTCCCATAGTGATGCCAATAACGCCGCTTTGGGCGCCGGGAATGTACGTGCCGGTACCCGCGAGCTTAGCACCATCGTACACGTTCAGAGCAATACGAGCACCGCTTAAGGTACCGTTCACGGCAAGTGTGCCGCCACCATAGACGTTAATGGTATATGGGTTAGCCTGTTGACTGACATTGTTGACCGTGAAGGTTCTACCCGGGCCAATATTAAAATCTGATCCCGGATTTAATCTATAAGTGCCGTCGGCGAAGGTCATGTCAGCGGCAGCGGCGGACATGTCAAGGCCGGAGGCATAGACGGTGAATGTCGAGTTGCCCTGGCTTATGGTAATGGGACCGGTGACATCGGCGACCCGCAAACCACCGAAATAACACTGAGGAGTCGAATCAGAGTAAAAGGTAACTCCAGCACCATTTGTAACAGAAGTGCTGTCGAATACGCCGACGTCTGCATTGCCGGGAACCACACCGCCGACCCAGCCGTTCGTTTCATTCATCATGCCGGCGGGGAGTTTGACAATATCCACCGCCTGAGAAATAGCCGCACCTGACAGTGCGGCTAATGTAATAAGTAATACCCTATTCATCTTTCTCCCCTTATTAGGTTTATCTCTCTATATGAGTATCCCGCACACTGTATGCAGACGCTCTGAAGCTATGGTTCACAAATTCTCACCGTACAAGCCATTTGACAATTATGACTACCAATCCAAATTTATACGTTTACGGACATACCCTCCCAATCCGGAATCGAAACATGGAGAGCGCGCTGGAAACGAGGAAGTTCTTCCAGGCGCTACACAGCTAAAGCATTGCGCATCTGTCCGCCGGATGTGTGTGTGGACGCGCGCGATAGAAAGGTGTAGGCACTGGTCCCTGGAAAAATGACACATACGACCGCAAGTATGTTAACCGCCGGCAATTACAGCATGCCCGAACAGAACATCGCGGAGTCGCAGTCATATTCGAAGATCTGCGAACGAGACGAATGGCAAGCCTCGGATGGATATGGTCTCAGCAGCGGCTCATCCAGCCGCTTTTCGACCGATCCGAACATCAGGATTTAGTGTCACGATTATCGATGCGGGTGCGCCATTTGTGGGGTGAAATGCCGAAATGCCTGGAGAAGACCCGGCAGAAATCGCTGTCACTCTGGAAGCCGCATTGACGTCCGATCTGCAGCAGATCGCGCGATGTCGAACTAAGCAGCTCCTTGGCATGCTGGAGACGTATCTCCATAAACGCGTCGTGCGGTGAACAGCCGCGCGCGCGGCGGAAGATTCTGCGCAGATGACCGGACGACACATTGATCACGGCGGCGGCCGCATCAATGGTCGGAGCTTCGTTCATGTGCTCGCGATACCAGACCAGGACCGACTCCACCCTTTGCTGATCCATCTTGTCCAATGGCGCCCTGTTTACCAGCTTCACGCCGCCGAGCAGCAGCAGCGCCAGGTCGATCGCCGCCTTTTCCACCTTTAACTCGCTCAATGGAGAAAAGGACATGGCGTGCTTCTCAAACCGCTGGTAGAGACGGTCGATCTGCTCGATTTCGGCTTCCGAAATTTCCCGCCCGAAATAGCCGCGTTCGTCGGCAGCCTGGATCAGGGCATTGGGCACTGTCGTCAGATGGACCACATAGCGCTTGGGCGGCTTCCTGCCGCTGCGCCATCCATATGCCAGACCCGGGGGAATAACCCAGGCGTAACTGCTTTTAAGGGCAATCTCCGGGCGGTCCGGGAAAACCGGCGCCATCTCCCCTTCCGCCACGACATAAATTTCCCAGTTCAGGCGCTCGATAACGGGCACGGGGTTCTTCTTGAAGTCGCGATATCCACTTGCCAAATAACGAACCATGTTGTCTCTCCAGCCTGCGGCTCTACTTTCCGACGCTATCGCCGGGCATGTTTTCAGGAATGCTCCCGCCGGCAAATTCCAGTAACTCGATGGCGTTGAGGCTCCATTGAGACATATGGTTTATCGAACCCCAGCCCATTTGGCAACCGGGATTCAGCGCCACCGGTCCGGAATAGGGTTCGGGAACGGTGGGTACGCCGCCCGGATCATCCGCCTCCAGGAACACCTTCCACGCCCGTTCCGCCAGCGATGCATCCTGTTTCCGAGCAGCAGCAAAGGCGGTCAGGCGCGCATGCCAGCCGGGATAGGCACCTATCTTCGGGGCGGTCAGGCCGGCCTCCTTCCACTCCTCGCGGCTCCAGACGTAGCGCTCGCTGAAGTCCAGCCAGGCCTGGTCCCACTGGGGATTATCAAGCTGTCCGTTGAGTTCAAACATCAGTTCCGCACCACCGAATATTGACTCCATGTGCGATGCTTCGGCCGTGGCTTCGCCGTTGATCAAACCGAACTGCCCGGTTGACGGATCATAGTTCATGTAGGGACCGGTAAACAGCTGAAAGGGAAGCGACACGATGCTGTCCATCCCGGTCAGGATTTTATCGCGGTAGCGCGTGTCGCCTGTGCGTTCCCATGCCGTGTACCAGTCGCCCGCCAGCGCAAACCAGTCGGGTCCGATCCGGGCCTGCGTGGGCCAGTCGGTCTTCGGGGCGACCTTGCGCAGCGGATTGAGCCGCAAAAGGGCTTCTTCGTTATCGGCCACCGAGGCCATGATGTCGCCAACGCGTTCATCGGCGGTCAGGTAGTAGTAGGGCCGGTGGAACAGGGCCTGGCTGATACGAACCTCCTTTGATCCCCCGCCCCAATGGCGCACATTGTGGCGCGTACCAAGGCCCATTAGAGGGCCGGAGTGGTACATATCCACTTCGGAGGTATGGCGTGTCATCGCCTCCGCCATGCGGAACACATCGGGGTCGCCAGTTCGCAGGAAGCTGATCCAAAGCCACAGGTTCGGAGCAAGCTCCGTATTGGCCCAGGCAAATCCGCCGATATCGTATTTCCACTGATGACGGATGGTGTCGTACTGATGCATTGCATCGCCGTAATCCCAGAACCCGTACCAGCGACGCCGATCGATTTCCCCTTTCAGATAATCAATGAGAATGGCCAAACGATCCTCCACCCACTTCCTGGACGGGGTCGAGGTGTCCGGGAGGCTCCAGCGACCGAATACCGGAACCGAATGGTAGTATTCCGGCGAACAAACCGGCAGGGCCGGCGTGGTCACCGCATCGGCAAGGGCGCTGAACGAATCATTCGACGGAACCGAGTCGACAGCCCGCAGGGTCATCTCGAAGGTGCGGGCAATCCCGTAGGGCGTAGAATGTCCTTCCTCGTAGTCTTCATAGGCCGCATTCAGGCTGTGGCCCTTGGTGTCGTAGTGGCGCAGATCCATGGCGGGACCGTCCGGCGGCCAGAGCCAGAGCGTTACCCGCGCGGTGTCGCCGGTCATACCATCGACTACAATGGACGAGGGATAGCTCTGCCAGAAATCGCGCAGCCCCCACACCATGCCGCCGGAGGTATCGCCTGCAAAAACCGTCCCGCGGGAACGGCCGCCCCGCTCGCTTTTCAGCCAGCAGCTATCCGGGCCGGTGCGCTTCTCAACACCGAACGAATCGGGCGTAGCCTGAACCAGCTTGAAGCCGTCCCATTCGGCAATTTCCGAAATGATTGCTTCGCGCTTTTCACCATACTCCGCAGGTGCAAGCAGCGGCTTTCCGGCCAACTGCTGACGGAGAATCTCGTCCTTGTTCGGCTCCAGCCGGGTGGTACGTGCGGCAAACAGGCGCACGGCTTCGTGCCACACCCCCTCGCCTTCCCCGGCGAACAGTACGTGCCGGTTCAAGGTGCCTTCCCGCAGCGGCACATCCATGCGCAGCCCCAGGCCGCGTATGTAATCCTGATGATCTTCCCCCTCGTACCGGATGGTGTAGACGATGCGTATCGAAGGTGATCCTGCATAGAAATAGAGCCGCGCGGAGAAAGGAACGATGCCATCCTTCGAATAGCCGCCGTCATGCACGCCGTCCACTTTCACGACGGCACGCACCTCGTTCTTTTGTTCGAGAACTGTTTGCAGAATCCGTCCCTTGAGTTCCCTGCAGTGTGCCTCCACCACCCGGTCGGACGGTGCATCCTGCACATAACCGACCGGATACAGGTTGCCGCCGACCGGACGACCTTCAACGGTCAGACTGCGAAACAGGGCGGCATCACCCTTGCCGATCACGCAGACCATGCGACCGGTATCAATCTTAATTTCATCCGGCGAGTCCTCGGCAACCAGCGGAGCTGCAGGTCGGGCCGGCTTGCCAATGGAAACAACCAGTCCTCCGGGAAGCTCCGGTGATCCCAGCGCCGCATGACCGCTCCATTTCAGCGATCCATCCGGCCAATAGGCCAGCGGCCAGCTGGCCACAGGAACCGCTTTGCCAGCCGCCGTTTTCAAGCTTAACTCAGCGTCGGCGGCACAGGCACCCTCCGGCCACGGAACACCCCATGCAAGCCCCTGCTCCACGGCGGGAGGTTTCCCGGAAAGCCAATGAAGTTCAACCGGATCAACAGCCCGGCACCCGCCGGCAAAAACGAGACACAACGCAGCAACAGTAATGATTTTCAACATCATTCTACCCTCCTAAAAGTTCATCGAGCACCGGGTTCAACACCCCGGCCCAGGCGCCATAGCCGGCCGCCGTGGGATGGAGCAGGTCTTCCATCAATTCCGTCCTGATGACGCCGTTCTCATCAACCAGAAATCCACCAAGGTCGTGAAAACAGATCCATTCCCCATCGTCCAGTCCGGCAATGACGCTGTTTACATCCTGGTTGACCTTGCGGCGCGGTCCGTCCGGCGTATCGCGCGGAAAAATGGCCAGCAGCAGGATTCTGGTTTGCGGCAGCTTCCTGCGTATGAGCATACAGACGGCTTCGATCCCCTCGGCGATCTCTTCAGCCGTGTTGTCGGCGGAATTATTGGTGCCGATCAGCAGAACCGCCACCTTCGGTGATATATCCTCCAGCTCCCCGTTCTGCAGGCGCCATAGCAGGTGTTGAATACGGTCGCCGCCGAATCCCATGTTCACGGGTCGGTACTTTGCATAGTTGGCGGTCCAGGATTCGATGCCCTCCCGTTCCCAGTGATGGATTATGGAATCCCCGATAAAAATCACCTCGGGATCCTCTTCCTGCACGGCCTTGCATATGGCCTCATGCCGTTCCAGCCAGCTTTCCGTTTTCCAGTCGAACACCACGTCCTTCAGGCATACCGGTTCGAGCAGGGGATTTCCCCTCTCTTCACGCACTGTCTCCTCCATTGATCAACGTTCCTTTTATTCAACCCGTTTTTTCCATGCGGGATATTCGGTTTCCAATATGTGTTGCGGCCAGTCACCCAGCCAGCGATACCCGTTGCGGCGTTCTGCATCGATCTCGGACAGTTCGTAGCGTTTCACTCCGTCTCTACCGCAATAGATCGGTCTGTTGGTGTCGATCTCGTAGAAGCGCGCCCAGAGTGGCGGCGCATCTTTGTCCTTCACAACCACCTTGTCGCCATTCCGCACCTCGACACGGATACCGCTGATCTGCACCTCCCGGAACCACGCGACAGCCGCATCCACGGCCTGTATGATTTTTCCATCCGGATCGCTGATGCTCATCAGCAGCTGCACGATGCCGACCGATTCCTGTCCACTGATCGATTCCAGCTCGAACGCGCGCGCCGGCCGGGGGTCATAATTGTGTTCATCGTGCTGCGCGCACCAGGCCGTCAGCTTTCCATTCACCATGATCTGGCATTTCAGAATGCACTGCACTCCATCCTTGAAGGCCTTGCGCGCTTTCTGTTCCCGACGCTGGTCGATAAAATCATAATAGTCGTTCTTGTTCTCATAGGTCTCGCGAAGGAATTCCATGAGACGGACCATGGCTCCGTCATTGAAGGTGATGTAGCGGTGGTAGTGTTCACCCGGTGGATAATACTGCGGCCAGCCGCCGGAGGAATACTGGGCCTCGATGATGTAGTCGAATCCGCGCTTAAACGCCTCCTTGTAAATGGTGTCCCGGGTCGCATCGTACATGCGCGCGAGGAAACGCAGCTCATCGGTCGTGGCGCCGTTGTCGAACGTCGGATGCAGATCCGCTTCGCTTCCTTCATGGGGTTTGGCCGTTACGTCCACGTTTTTCGGCCAGCCGCCCGGATCCGCTTGCCAGCTCAGGACGTTTTCCGCAATCCCCTCCGCTTCCCTGCTGCCGAACCAGTTATCATTCCTCTTCAAGTAATCGCGTGTATGCGCACGCTCCGCAAATCCCGACAGCGCCAGGCCGCAAGCCATGGAAATATGGAGCCACGTACGCATCAGTCCCTCCGCTTTCCCCATACCGCCAAACCATCCGCATCCAGCCCCGTAAACACCAGCGTCGGATCATCGTTTTCCCAGTCCCAGGCAGGCAGCACCCTGGCGCTGACTTCCGGATTCCGGCCCAGCTTGAAGTGCAGCGAGTCGGGCTGCATGAGCTTCCACGTCCCTGTTTCGCCGCCGAACGTCAACCGGCCGTTCGGCTCGAAACGCAGGCCGGTCCTGGCGTGCTGCATGCCGTTGTTCCCGGGATCGATCGGCAGGTATTCCCAGTTGCCGAGCAGCTCTGTTTCGGGAATCGGCTGCTCCTGCTCCCCGGCATACCGTTCGGGCGACACCACCGGCCAGCCCTCGTCCGTAAAAACCATCTTCCGGACATGAGTATGCACCTGTTTAAAGCCATTGACTTCAACACGCGCATGATGAAGCAGGAAGTAGTTTCCGCCGTCACGCACAACGCTGTTATGGCCGGGACCGATCCATCCGCTATGGTTCTCAAAGGCATAACTGTTGAGAATCTTGGGAATGTTGTCTTCATTGCCGGCCATGTTCTTCCCATTGAAATCCTTGTAGGGACCATCCGGATTCTGCGCGCGGCCCACGCGCACGTTGTAGGTCGAATCCAGCTTGTCGTAGGATACAAACAGGAAATACTGCTTCAGCTCGGGATTGTAGATGACATAGGGGCCCTCCAGTGCAGGACCCTGCCGATACGCAACGCGTTCCCCGAAACCATGGCTGCGGGCCTCGCCATCGTCATCGAGCCGCATAACATAGATCCCTCCGAAGAACGAACCGTACACCATCCACTGCTTATCCTTCTGATCCGTGAAGACACAGGGATCCAGCGCATTGGGACCATCCCGATCCTCCCGGGGATCGTTGCTGCTGACCACTCCGGCCCCAGCCTTGAAGGTGCCGGCCGGCGACTTGCCGACCAGAAATCCGATGTACGACTGGCTGCTTCCAAAGCGCGACAGGCAATAGTAGAGCCGGTATTCGTTGCCCACCTTGACGATATCCGGAGCCCACAGGGTTTTACCGTCATCCCCGACATGCTCCTGTGCCGCTTCCGGGATGTCATGCACTAACCGGTCCTCAACGCGATCAAAGTCGATCAGATCGCGCGAACGCCAAACCGGCATGTTGTGCGTACCGTAGACATAGTAGTAGCTCCGGTCCTTAAGCACCGCCGGATCGTGGGCGTCGATCGTCTGCATCGGCGGGCGCGATGGATAGTCCACCGATGCTTGTACGGCAAAGACGACACAGAAAAACACAACAGGAATCCATTTTTTCATATTGATCGCTCCTGTTGGAATCATGCACTTCTCCTTCACCCGTTGCGAGTGCCGGCTGCGGCTTAACTACGGAAACACAAGCCGGTAGTACAGGCTATCTGTTGAAGGCGTTTCCTCGTAAACATTGGTGACTGTGCTGCTCGGAACCTCCTGCCAGTCGCCAATCAACAGGTTCGTACGGCTCATCAAGCGCCATCCCGTGTGGGTACCCGGCCAGCTCAGATTCATCATGCCGGCATCGATGCTCAGGTTGATATTCGGTGGGATGGAAGAGATGTTCGGATCGGTTCCATTGGCCTGTTCGGTTGCATTATCGTCGCCGTCTCCATCCGGATCGCCGTTTGCGGTCTGGTCGAGATTGCCGAAATGGGCCCGCTCCCATGCATCATCCAAACCATCGTTGTCGTAATCCGGATTGAACACGTTGAGTAGATATCCGGAGGCCAACGCACCGGACGTGATGCGCACCTCATCGATGTAGCCGGTCATCCGGTCCGCCGTGTAGCCATTGTACTGGCCACGTCCAACGGTCCAGATATTATCCTGTACCGGATCGAACAGCCCGTCGAAGCCTGTCGTGGAACCCGCATACTCGCCATTGACGTAGAGCGTGAGCGTACCGGAGGAAGCATCCCCGATTGCCGCGACGTGATACCAGACACCAGCAACAGCATACACGGAGCCTTCGACCGCAACCATATCGCCGCCGACCGTGCTGACTTCGACGCGGAAATGGTTGTCGTTATGTTTCGAAAGATAGAATAGCGCCTGTAGGTTTCCGTCCTGCCCGCCCGTTGAATGATCAGTTCCATCGTCATCGCGGCCGACAATGGTCTGGAAGCCGGCAAGCGAGGTAAAATTGACATAGGCCTCGACGGTAAAGTCGGAAAAGACCGTGCTGTTGAGCGAGGCCGCCCCGAGGCTGTAGACATCGTCGCTTCCATCATAATAGGTGCTGAGGGTGTTGGCTTCCCCCGATTGAGGAATGGTTGCGACCGGCACGTTGGCGCTGTAGGTCGGAGCGGAACCCGCGTTGTAGGCATTCATGTTGTCGTCGGCACCGGCGGTGTCGACGACCGCATTGACGCCCGGCGCAACGTCGTTCCCGTCAGCCCCTTCCTCGAAGCGGTAGTAGGCCATGGGATCGATGGGATCGACATCCGTAACCACCAACCGCACATAGGCATTCGTGCTTCCACCGCCCGAGCGCTGAAGCGCGTATGTCTGGCGTCCACCCGCGAGGTTGTGCGTAAAAGCCGGGCTTCCGGGAGCCGAAGTGCCCGATCCGCCAAGGATCAGATTATAGGTCCCTTCGGACAACGAACCATCAATCAGGTTGAACTCAAAATGAGCGGCACCACCTGAGCCATCAAACGTCAAGGTGCCGGCACTGTTCAGAATCTGGTCGTTGCCGGAGGCCGGATTGGAAGAAAGATCGAAATACAAGGTGCCGGCCTTCAGGGTGATGCCGCCGGCAGTCGTCATGGTTCCGACTTGACCAGGCGCATCTCCCACATCGATATTTCCACCGGATTGCAGGGTGAGCAGGTCGCCGACCGCCCCGCTACCCGACAGCTTCGCCCCGTCTCCGACATACACATCGGTGCTGCCGAGCGAACCCGTCACCCTCAGTTCGCCATTCCATATGGCCGTGTTGCCCGTATAGGTATTGTTTCCCGAGAGCGTAAGCGTCCCTGTCCCGACTTTACTGAGCTTCGATGCGCCATACCCGCCCCACGGATCTGCATAGTCGCTGTCCCGGATAACTCCGGCAAAGGTCGAGTCCGTATTGAGTGCGCCCACGATCCATTCGGCAAAGCGGCCGCCGATCGGCTCGGCCCCGATTGTTGCCCCGGATGTGCCGGACAGTTCCCCGATGTTGTGTGGTGTTCCGATGGCGTCGTTGGACCCGTTCACGATCTGGTGCATCACAACGCCATTGCCTAGATGCAGCCGTCCGCTCCCCAGTTGCAGACCACTTCCGTACCCCCGGTTTATGCGGAATTCAGCCGTACCGGCAGCCGAAGAAACATTGACTTGACCGGAAAATGCCGACCAGTCACCAGCAAACCGATCCCCTGCGGAATTGACTTCTAGGTTAAGCGTTCCAGACCCTGCCAACGCTCCGTTGACATCCACAAGCGAAGAAAGGTTGAAGCTGCCGGTCTCACCCGAGGAAACCCGAATGTTCGGAGAGAAGGTCAAACCACTGGAACCGGTGTTGTCTGTAAGCGTCGCACCATTTGCCAGCTCAACTTCGCCGCCGGATATGTTTCCGCCGGAATTGATGATGGTTTCACCGCCATCAAGCAACGTGCCGGAACCGGTGCCTAGCGTCGTGTTTAGCGACAGCACCGCGCTGGAGGCGTTGGTAAACACATCCATCACACTCAGCGCCCCGGGACCGGAAAAACTGTAGTTCTGGCTGCCGATCACCGTCATGGACTGCACCGTGAGATTGCTGCTCACGGGAATGAGGGCGTTGTTGCCACCGTTATCAAACTGGACTTGGTCGCCGATCCTGAACGTCGTCGGCGTTTCTGTACTGGTTTTCCAGTTGACCGTTTCGGTATCCCATGCGTTTCCATTGCTGCCACCAACCCAGACCAGTTCGCGCGGCTGGGCGGATACGGTGACGAGGATGGCGAATTGCTGGGTCCAGCTGCTGCCATCTGCATCCGTAACGTTGAAGTCGAACCCGGCCCGTCCATGGAAATCCTGCGTCGGGGTAAACTCAACAACCGGACCGTTCTGCATCACGGACCCGCCCGCAATATTGCTGATGGTAAAGACCGGACTGTTGGTGAATCCGCAGGTATACCGGCTCAAATCCACCGTGAGCGAAGATGGCAGCGCCGCCGTGTTCTTGGCCATCCAGCCATGCGGCACGGCGCAGAAATGAAGGTATTCCTCCAGATAGGTATAGCCGGCTTCGGTATTGGGCGGGAAAAAGGTGGAAACGGTAATGATCGAGCCGTTATTGGCGAAGACCGTGTTGTGATTCTGACTCGCGGTATCCGACCCTAACGCCAGCTCCCAGTCATCCGGCATGCCGTCGCCATCGCTATCCGTCCGGGCGGGGGCCGTATTGAGCGTGCCGAAACCGTTGTTGGAAATCCCGAACTGATCGGCCAGCAACTGCTCGCCGTTGTTGGTCCTGGTGGGATCTTCTCCCGCGACCCACCCATCCTTCTGGACCAGAATGCTGTACTGGTTGGTTACGGAATCGATGAGCAGGCTATCGAGCTCGTCGCGAAGAGATCCAGCATGGTTGGCATCCAAACGCAGCGGACCGACGGACGAAACCACCTTCTTGTAGGCGGTCAACGGATCATCGATCGACACCGCAACCGGAGCACCCGTGAAAGGAGTCGCTGATTTATAATAGCGGTTCGCCCCCACCGGATCGCCGGGAGTGAATTCCGAGCCGTCAACAATGGCATAACCGCGATCGGTTCCATCCAAAACCCCGTTGTCGTTGTAGTCGTACAGGGTGTCGTCGAGATAAAGGCTGAAGTTGGGCACGCCGGCCGAAGAAACCCAGGCTTTCGTCAGGCCCGTGCTGTGAACCGTGGAGCCATCATCGGCGTCGTCGATGGAAATGTAGTAGCAACCGCGTACATTCGCCTTCCAGTTGGCCGGGGTTTGCGAGTCGCCCATGATGAATCCCTCGTTGCGCCAATGGAACGTCACGTTGTTGATCCATTCGAGCATAGCAGGACGCGCCTTCGGATTGCGGGTCCGGTGATGCGCCCAGAGCGAATGATGGCAGCTTCCGTGATCAAGATCCCACAAACCGCCGGCATTGTGGCGTTCCATGCCCCACGTACTGGAGGAATACTGCATGGTGAAGTTGTCTGGCGCGGTCCCGAAGAAGGAAAAGTTTTCATCGGTACTGAACATCATGGAGATATGATCGATCATTGTGTTATCAATTCCATAATCGATGTTCAGGCAATCGCCGCCGGTGCCGTACTTTCCATGCCGGATGCGGAAGAAGCGCATGATGGTGTTGTTGCCTTTGATCAGCATCCTGCCCCCCCTGAGCCCCACACCGTCGCCCGGAGCCGTCTGGCCGGCAATCGTCACGTTGGCCGGCACCTGGAAATTGGTATCCGACACGACCGGAATATAGCCGCTGACAGCAAAGACGATGGTTCGCCCTTCCGGAGGAACTGTATTGAGCGCATCCCGCAGCGTACCCGCACCACTATTGTTCAGGCTGGTCACGGTATAGACGTCGCCGCCTCGGCCTCCGGAAGCATAGGCCCCAAAGCCCTCCGCTCCAGGAAATGCCGGGATTTGTGCCCCAACCTGAATGCCGGCCAGTGTCAGGCACGCCAATATGAATCGTTGTATAGCTTCTTTCATGATCGATTTTTCCACTTGAGCTGTTCGTACAGTTCCACGACCGAGGCGCATGCATGCATCAGCCCCCCCCGCACCAATTTGCGAAACCGTACATTTTCACCTTAAATCCATCCGGGATCACGACAGCGGCATTGAATCCCTGATTTCACCGGATATTGACGATAAATAATGCGCATCCAAATCGCGTAATAAAAGTATGAGCAGCAATCCATAATTTAACAAATACGAACATCCATCATGCTCGTAACGTAAATACCGGGCGGATGGAAAGGTGGAAAAGACAGCGAATCATTCGAGTATGATGACGAAACCGCCCTGCGGCTGAAGCGTTACCGGAAGACGTCCATCGTCATCAAGGGTAATCTTAATGCGGTTAAAGCGCGCATCCTTGTCATCCGTAACCAAGTAAGTCGTTAAGGCCAGTGCGCCCAGATCAATACTGAGTTCCTTCGGCATGTTTGTGCCGTTGATTCCGGCAACATGCCACCGGCCGTCGCCCTGGCGGGCCATGACAAAGTACATGCCGGGATATCCTTCGATGAGACGAACATCGTCCCGGAAAGAAGGTACATCGCTTAGGAACGTCTTTACATATCCCGGCATTTTTTCCATGCCGGCAGGTATCTCGGCATAATGCTGGATGCCGGAGGTTAACAGGATGGTTTTTCCATCCTGCAGAATCCGGTAGCGGGACATGACGCTGCCTCCAACGGTGAATTAGACGACAAGCCGTCCGTCAGGGCTGCTTACACCATGCCCCGCATTGGATGACAGCACCACGCCGACAACAAGACTCGATATGAGAAGTCTCAGATCAACCATCCGCACCCGCTCCAATACCTACGGTCGCGGCCTTAACACCATCGACCCGGGCCGATAGCGATATCGTGCCTGCGCCGGTTGCGCGTAAGATGGCGATGCAGCGTCCCTGGTAGGCTTTTCGCTCTGATGCCTGGAACGGTTCGGTGCTGACGATGTTGCCGCTATCGACGGCGATGATCATTCCAGGACCGGAGACACTGAACGTTACGAGGTCCGAGGCCGTGGGGACGAGCGTTCCGTCCTTATCCAGAATCTGCACTTCCACGGTGACCACGTCATCCCATCCCAGCCCGATGGTATCCTGACCGGGAATCAGTTTCAGTTTGGCCTGCCTGCCGGCGGTCTTAAGGATGTCGCTGGCTACCTCCTGGCCATCGATGTACGCCACGGCCCGCAGTGTGCCGGGTTCAAACGGCACCTCCCAGTTCAATGCGCCGGCATCGGCACGGGTATGCTTCTTACCCAGCGATTCGCCGTTCAAAAACAGCTCCACCTCCTCGGCATTGCTGTACACTTCGACATTTTCGGTATGCGGCCCGGAAGCCACCGGATTCCAGTCGGGAAAGAGTACCTGGCGCCGCTTCCATTCAACCACCTCGTAGCCGGGATCGGCGGGCGTATCCTCGGTCTTCGCGATGCGGCGGAAGGCCTTGACCATCGGCTTGTCGCTCCACCAGCTCTGCCGTTCCCAGCCGCGCGGCAGTACAAAGCCGCACCGGTCCAGCAGCCCCCCGTTGAATACCGTCAACGGCCAGCTGCGCGATTCACCGAGATAGTCGATACCGCACCACAGGAATTGCCCGGCATGCTGAGGATGGTCGCGGCAGTCGAGCCAGGTGGAACGGTTGTGCCCCTGTTCCGTTCCAATGATCTTGCGTCCCTTCTTGTCTGCCCATGCCTGAAGCAGTTCCTTGTCGCGGGAGTTCGTCCCGATCACATCCAGCATATCGGCCAGGCCGTTGTCGTAGTCGT
>JBNLDM010000062.1:0-124453 GCA_050304335.1 Pontiella sp. | reverse complement strand
GTGTGAACATCCGTGCAGCTGCGGCATGGGTGGAGGACGATAACAAGGGCGTCGTACGGCTGGTCACCGACGATAACCTGCGGGCGATCGACGCCTTGCGCGTCCACAACTACTCCCCCATCGAGCTCGATTCGATCGAAGTGCAGATGCATCATACACCGGGAATGCTCAATAGCATCTGCTCAAGTATCGGAAACAGCGGCATCAATATAAAGTACCTGTATGCCAGCGGACCGGTTTCCGAAGAAACCTGTCTTGCCGTGCTTTCCACCGACAACAACGACCGCGCACTCGTGCTCTTGAACGATTAACCCATGCCCTGCCGAACGAAGTGCGTTGAATCATGGAGGCCGTCTTGGAGAGAATCAGATCTCCCCGCCCGCCTGGGGCGGGATGTCGTGCCATCCTTTGTATTCCTCGCGGAAGGCGGCTAAATGCTCGGCGAGCATCTGCTCGGGCCTCCATGGTTTTTCCTCTGCCAGGTGACGCCACTGAGCGGCGAGAACATAGACCTCTACCGAAACGTGCCCAATGCACACCGTCACCCGGTCGTACTCCTCGCCCTCGAACCGATCGAGATGGCGGAAGTCAGTGTCGGTCAATCCGTCGTAGAGAAGCCCGTCCACTTCATCGCCGGGCGATGGAATGACGGCCGGATAGTGCTCCCCTATCACACGTAAGCGCAAAAATCCCGTCAGGGTCGCCGGACGCCCCTTCAGCCGCCGGCCGATTACGCCCTCCAGCACCTCGGGCCACATCAGTGTTCCATAAGCAAACAGGTTGTTCGTTTCGATCACAGTTACTCGTTATCGGTTATTTGTTAATCGTGGAAAAACCATGTACGCTTCTCCTGTTGTAGAAGCAAATCCCATTAACCATTAACAGATACCTATCGCGATGAAAGAGCGATCCATTCAACCCGATTGCTGGACGTACGCGCTGCCCGGCGGATTCGAAGCGCTTGCAGGAAAAACCGATGCCGACAACGACCTGCTCACCCTGAAGGTCGCCGCGCCCAGACAGCTCTGGTTTCACGTGCGCGGATTGCCCGGGAGCCACGTGATTCTGCGTCATCCCGATGGAACACAACCGGACAGTGCCACCATCAAGCTCGCCGCTGCTATCGCCGCATGGCACTCGAAGGCCCGCAACGCCGGAACCGTCACCGTCTGCTATACCGAGACGCGCCATGTAGGAAAGCCGCGCGGCGCCAGGCCCGGCAGCGTAACCATCAAGCGAGAAAAAACCGTCAGGATCCGTCCCGGTCTGCCGACGCTTTAATCGAATTGCGTCGGCAGGGATGGATCGAGATGATGCCGAACCATCAGTTCGATGTGCATCGGCAGCGTCCGATGCAGCGACAGCGGAGGAAGGTCATCCACCGCGAAGAAAGCCGTCTCCATGATGTCGTGGCCGAGCGCATCGGCCTCCCCTGCGATCTCGCACAGGAACATCAGCTTGTAGCTGTGGAACGGGCGCATATCCTCGTGATAGTGCAGATCCCGATCCAGCACGGCCGCGAGTTTTGTGCACCGCACCTCGTATCCCGTCTCTTCGCGCAGCTCTCGGATAACGGCCGCCGACGGCGGATCGTTCACATCGGCCCAGCCGCCCGGAAGGCTCCAGCGCCCGTCGCTGGCTTCACGCGACAAGAGCACCTCGCCATTCCGGAACAAGGCACCACGTACGTCCACCTTGGGTGTGGCATACCCGGTTTCACGTTTGAATGTTTCAAGCCATGTCCCGCAGGGCACATCCGACGATTCCGCCATCATCGCGGCAGCCAGACTCCGCAGTTCCTCGTAGCGTTCGCGCTCATAGGGATTCGTGGAATATTCCAGCCCGATCTGAGCGATCGACTGGATTTTGCGCGCCCATCTGACATGTGTATGATCCATCACCTGTCATCCTGTTATAGAATCTACTGCTTGCTGTTGATCCAGAGTCGGAAAAAGCGGTCGGGAATAACGATGCTGTGCTCTTCCTTGTCGATGATATCCTTTTTCATCAGGAGATCCACGGCCCGCTGGGCGTTTGACGAACTTCCAAGCTGGTATTTACGGATAAACTCGGCGGAAAAAACCTGCGTACCGCTGCCTTCCGCGGCGATTCCCTTCAAAAGACGCCGCGCATTGCGCGTGAGCGAATCCCAAAGATTCTCAAAGGCGTAGCTCTCGCGCTCAAGCAGCAGTTCCGTCGCCTGCCCGATCATCTCCTCTGTCACTGCCTTGCCGCTCTCGCACAGCTCCCAAAGCGGATGGCACAGGTGCTGGGTGTAGAATGGGTGTCCCTCGGTCAATGCGTACAGTGTTGAGATGATCCCGGCGGATATGTTCTTTCCGGTTTCCTCAAACTTTCCGGCGATGAATCCCTGCCAGTGCTCCTCGCCGATCAGTCCCAGCGGATAGTGGGCACCTGACCGGTACATGGGCCGCTGGGAATCCATGAACATCTGCCGGATCAGATGTTTGCGGCTGCCGCAAAAAATGTAGGCGACATCGGTCTGGTGCTGAATGGAGCTTCTGAGCAGCCTTTCTACCGTATCACTTTCATATTCCAGTATCTGCTGGAACTCGTCGAAGACCACCACCACCCGCCGGCCGTCTTTTGCAGCCGCCCTGGCAGGGATATCCAGCACATCTTCCAGCAGCGGGACATCCGGGCGCTTCTGATCGAACCCGAATGTAACCACCGGTTTCCCGTCATCGTTGGCCGAGACGGATGGAATCAGCCGACTGAAAAATGTTTTGGTAATATTCAGCAAACGATCTGCCGAAGAGGCCATGGCTTCCGAATAGGCTTTGGCACACGCCAGCACAAACGAGGTTTCACCATCCGTCGGCCACAGGTCTATGTACACCGTCAGGTATTCCGCCTCCGGCAGTTCAGCGAGGACTTTGCGGATCAACGAGGTTTTTCCCAGCCGTCGCTCGGAATAGACAAACAGTTTTTCTGCATTTTCAACCGAGCGCCTCAGGTCCGCTACCTCTTTGGTCCGGTTACAGAACGATTCCCCTGAAACCACGCCGCCATACTGAAAGGGATTTCTCATAGTACGCCTCCTGCGTTACGCAAGATGCGTACTATTGCGCCCCAACGCAAGGATTTTCCCCGCCCACCATTACGCATCGTGCGTAACGCAGATTGCGTATTCTGCAGGACCCATGCCTTCCCCTTGTACTCTGCAGGTCATTTCACCGCCTGTATTGCACTATGCCATACCGGAGATCTTGTGCCGCCCTGTTAAAAAACCAAGATGAAACTTCCAATACCGCCCCTATCCGCTATTCCATGATGCCGGTCCGGGAGACACGCATGAACTACGTTTTGCAGGTTTTATTCATTCTGGTGCTGATGACGATCGGCTTCGCAGCCCGCAGGCGCGGTGTGGTCAGCGCAGCCGGTACGAGTGAAATGGTGCGCGTTCTGGTCGCGATCATCTACCCGTGTCTGATTTTTTCATCGGTTACCCGACTCAACGCACAGGAGCTGGCGGCCAACTGGATTATGCCGGTGATGGCGCTGGCAATAGCCGGGACCGGCCTGCTGCTCGGCCTGGTTACGCTGCGCTGGATGAAGAATGTCGACCGGCAGCGGGCCAGCGCCTTCCTGTTCCAGAATACGATCAACAACTATCTCTTTCTTCCGCTTCCATTGGTGATGCTTCTGTGGGGGGAAAGAGGCGTCGCCCTGCTGGTTTTTGCCTCGATGGGCTTCGAGTTGACGGTCTGGACGGTCGGCGTATTTCTGTTTAACCGTTCCAGCAAGCTATCGGAAGGAATCCGCATGATGTTCGGTCCGCCGCTGATTGCACTGATTTTCTCGATGGGCTGGGTCTGTGTACGGGATCTGGCGGGTCTGGCACTTCCCTCATCCGGCTTCTTTGCCGACCTGATGCACCGCTTGCTGGACCTCGTTTATTTCGGAGCCGATACCGTCGGCCAGGCAACGGTGGCGGTGTCGATGATTGTCTCAGGCAGCCGGATCGCAGCCCTGCATATGGGAACCGCCTTCGACCGGCAGGTCTGGATCGTGGCGGCCATGCGTCTCTTGGTTACACCGGTAATATTCATCCTGTTGCTCAAGCTGATCCCGATGGATGAAACGGCCTATGGGATCCTGTGCGTGGTGGCGGTAATGCCGGCGGCGGTGGCCAGCCTTATTTTCAGCGAGCGGTTCGGAGGGGACTCCGATTTCATAGCCACGACCCTGCTGATCACGCATCTGGGCGCGGTGGCAACGATACCGCTGCTGCTGGCATGGGCATTATAAGGCCTTATTCCTCAAGAACCCCGGCATCTTCCTGGCCCAGCAGCCAGTCCCGCCATTCGCGTGTCTTTTCCTTTACGAGCGGTCGGGAAAGCCGGGGCCGGATACGCATGACCAGTTCCTTGCTGACAAACCGGCCGGTGTAGGACCGCTCGCAGAACTGCTGCTCGATCCGCTGCGGCCCGAGCATTACAAGGAAAATCATGAACAGCAAGGCCGCCAGGATCCCGCGAACCGTTCCCAGCAGGAGCCCATAAGCGTGGTCCGACTGCTCGGAGATCTGTTTCTTGAGCTGAGTCGCAAGCATCTTGTTGAACATGATGAAGACAAATATCGACATTACTACCAGACCCAGCATCAGAAACCACATGATGACTGTCTGATCAATGCTCCGCAATACCTTGCCCAGATACGTGAAGACATAGGGATAGGCAAAGAAGAGCAGTCCCCCCAGAATCAGGAATGTCAGGATATGTGCCAGCTGCGATGCAAATCCCTTTTGAAAGCCGCCCCAGGCGAAAAGCAGTACTGCCAGAATAAATGCTGCATCAATAAAACTGAACCATGCTGGTATCATCACTGCTCCCGTTGCTGAAATGAGTATGTACCCCTTAGTTAGCATTTTGAAAGCCACATTCGGCAACAATACTGATTTTTAGCGCGTCCCCCGGATGCCCTCCGTATTCATTGCCAATTATACGCAAAAACAAACAAAACCACAATATATGGTGCCATGCCCTTGACACCAATACATTGGATAGAATAATTTCCTTGATCGTGTAACAGCGGTACACTCGGAAATTCGCATAAACCATTGGCCATGAAGGGGGGAGAAACCATGTCGGGAGCGAGGGCCCAAACAAACGCTGCATTCGACGGATTCCAAAAACGATCGGGACTTATTGTTCCATTCAGCTGGCAGAAAATCGAGCTGGCCATCGACCGCGCAGTCGACGAAGTAGCACGCAAACACCGGATGTCGAAGAACGAAGGATTGGCGTCAAAGGTTACCGATCTGGTGCTCAAGCAGCTCGACAATCCGCAGAGCGAGTTCTATGTCCATCCGGACGAAGAGAACAAGCGGATTCCGAAAATCGAGGATGTACAGGATCTGGTGGAAATCGTACTGGCTGAACAGGGGGAAACGCTGGTCGTTGCATCCTATAAACGCTATCGTAAGCAACGCGAAATCGCCCGCCGCAACATCCGTGTCCGCGGAAACGGTGTCAAAAAAGCCGTCGATGTGACCGATGCCAGCCTGCTGCTGGTCGAATCCTCTTCCAGCAATTTGAATCTTCCCTGGGATCGCAAGCGCATCGTCAAACAGATCCTCGACAAGACCGATCTCTCCGTCGAAATCGCGATCAATGTGGCCAAATCGGTGGAAAACCGCATTATTGCCAGCGACCTCACCGTCATCAACACCACACTGATCCGCGAACTGGTAAACAACGAACTGATGGAGCGCGGCTATTCCCAGCAATTGCGCGATCTCTCCCTCTACCGTGTCTCGAAGGACTATATCGAAAACCTGATGTTCACCAAGTCGACCGAAAACTCGAACATCGTGAACAACAATCCCGAAGCGGTTAATCTTGGCGTTGCCGAACTGGTTCTGAAGCAGTGGGCGCTTGAAACCATCTTCAGCCCGGAGGTCAAGCGCGCGCACGACACCGGCGCCATCCACCTGCATGACCTCGGCTATCCGACCCGGGTATACTGCTCCTCGCACTCCATCGAATACGTCAAGAAATACGGCCTCACAGGACTTATCAACCTGAACACGACGTCGAGCCCCGCCCGCTCCGCATCGGTGCTGACCGGTCATCTGAACACCTTTCTTGCCTCCATGCAGGCCAACTATGCCGGCGCTCTCGGCATTGCCTACATCAATATCCTGTATGCGCCGTTCCTGGTCGGCCTGTCCGAACGGGAGCTGCATCAGGTGGCGCAGGAACTGATATTCAACGGCTCCCAGAATGCCTTCTCGCGCGGCGGCCAGACCTTGTTCCTCGACTTTAATATCCACACCGGCGTTCCGGGCTACCTCAAGTCCGTACCAGCCATCGGGCCGGGCGGCCACTACCAGTTGCGCCTGAAGGACGGCCGCATCGTCGAGCTGCAGGAGGAACTGCGCGACGAAACCGATTCCGCAGGCTACAAGCTGATGGATCTGCACTATGACGATCCGGCACTGGGACGCCGACTCGTGCTGCGCGAGTTGTCTGATCCGAAGGAAGGCACCATCTATGATCCTGATGTCGCAGCCATGCTCGAGGACAACGGCGAAGCCATCGTCACGTACGGTGACTACACACGGGAAGCCCAGGAATTCTGCCGCGCCCTGCTCAGGGTTTTCGGAGAGGGCGACGCCCACGGACGCATCTTCGAATTCCCTAAATGCGACTTCCATGTTTCCGATGAAACCTATGAGGATCCGGTTCAGTTTGGAATATTCCAGGAAGCCTGCGACCTGGCCAGCCGCAACGGCTCGACCTACTTCATCTTCGACCGCGACGAAGTAACGCTGTCCGCCTGCTGCCGCCTGCGTACCACCATCAGCGACAGCCGCATGCTCAAGCATCCCGAAAGCATGCGCTTTTGCGGCTTCCAGAACGTGACGATCAACATTCCGCAGGCCGCGTACCGCGCCGCACGCACGGGCGGGGACATCATGAAAAACTTCTACAACGAGCTGGACCATACCATGGAGCTGGCCGTCGACGCCCATCTGCAGAAGAAGACCCGGGCCTCCGAGATGCTCAGCGGCCCCGGCCATCCGCTGTGGCAGATCGGCAAGCCGGCCAACGACGGCAAACCCTACGTCGATCTCGACAACTGCACCTACATCCTCGGACTGATCGGCGTGAACGATGCCGTCAAGTTCCTCATCGGGCAGGAACTGCACGACAGCAAGGCTGCACAGCGGCTCGGTCTCAAAGTCGTTGCGCACATGTATAGCAAGGCCAAGAAACTGGCCGCAAAGCACAACCTCAAGTTCACCCTCGAGGAATCGCCGGCGGAATCCGCCGCCCGCCGCCTGGCCAAGTCCGACATGGTCTATTTCCCGGAAGAGTCGAAGGATATCGTCAAGGGTCCGGCGGACGCCGAATACTACACCAACTCGATTCATCTCGCCGCGGAGGCGGATGTATCGCTGGTAGACCGGATCGTCGAGCAGTCCAAATACCACAGCATGATCGAGTCCGGCGCCATCACCCACTGCTTCATCGGGGAAGAACGGCCGGATGCCGATTCCATTGCCCACCTGATGACGGAAGTCTTCTACCGGACCCAGTCCGCCCAGGTCTGCATCTCACCCGAGTTCACCTTCTGCGACAGCTGTCATCACCAGACCCGCGGCCTGCTTGCGGTCTGTCCCGAATGCGGTTCCACCGAAGTGGTCGGAGAAACGCGGGTGGTCGGCTATTTCAGCAAGGTGCAGAACTGGAACAAGTCCAAACGCTACGGCGAGCTCCTCGCCCGTCATGCCGGCAAGTACAATGTCACCACCGCGGAAGACGCCTCCCCCGCCGGCAAAACCGCCAAAGAAACGAAGGGGGATCAGTAATGGCTTCAAAATACCAGATCCGGGTTTTCGGTAAGAAGGGCTGCGATAAATGCCACACGCTTAACCAGCGGCTCGACAAGATGCTGGCCAAGGGCGGATACGAAGCCTTCGAGAAGATCTACTGCGACGTCGAAACCATTGATGGACTCGTCGCTTTTGCGGAGGCCGAGTGCATCAACCCTTCGCGCATTCCCGCCCTGCTCGTGACCGCATGGAACGATCAGGATGACGATTACGAGCCGGTGGCCTGCAAGCAGCCCGGTGCCGCCGATCCCGTATGCAAAAGAGCAAGGCTCTATCAGTATCTCGGTTTGCAGACCGACTATTCCGAAGTCGGCAAGGGGATCATTTCCCCCAAGATGATTCAGGCCATTCTTGACGAAGCGTCGAGATAATTACCACCCGGCCCGCCAGGCGCACACCTCCTCCCCGGCGCCTGGCGGGCCACCCTTCACATGGCGTCACAGTCCTGCCAATCAAAAAGCCAAGACGGGAACGCGGAAACGACGTCCGTCTACGCCTACCTTGAAAAACCCTCGATGGTGGACTATCCAAAACGCTTCGCCGCCGTGTTCTTTACCAGCGGCTGCAACTTCGGCTGCGGTTTTTGCCACAACGCCGCGCTCATGGGCAAGAAGCAGGCCGGGCTATCGTGGGAGCAGCTCGATGCCGCCTGCGCCAACTACAGGAAGAGCTGGATCAACGGAGTGGTTATCACCGGTGGTGAACCGACCTGCTGCGATGATCTGGTCGAGCTGATCAGGTTCTTCAAACGTTTCGGGTTCGCTGTCAAACTCGACACCAACGGATCCAATCCCGACAGGCTGGCCGAATGTCTGCCCCTGGTCGATTATGTCGCCATGGACATTAAATGCAGTTTGCCGTCCTATCCTGATGTGGTCCGCTTTTCGGACACGGATCAAATCCAGCGCTCGATCGGACTGATCCGCACGAAGGCCAAAGACTACGAATTCCGAACCACCATCATCGAATCAGTTCATACCAACGAACAGATGGATGCGCTGCGCGCCGCCATCGACGGCTCCAAGCGTTATGCCATGCAGGCCTTCATTCCCCGCGAAGAACTGCCCGGTGTGGAATACCGGAACCAACGCCGCACTTCCGCCGCCCGCCTGCAGGAGCTCAGGCATCGTATGGCCGGCTGCGCCGACGAAATTCTCCTGCGCGGTGCATAGACTACGCAATCGGGTCGGGACAAAACTGGCGGCGCTGGCAGGAATCGCAGCAGGCGCCCATCCATATTTCATCAAACTGTTCCATGATGCCGGAAACGATTTCCGGCTCGTCGGTTACAATGCCGGACTCAAAGTTGCGTCGATCCCTGTTTTTAGCGCCCATGCCGGCGCCGGTCAGATTGGCGCTGCCCAGATAGGCCGCGCAGCCGTCCACCACGATGGTTTTCAGATGGACACGCGGACAGATATTGCGTTCCAGCGCCTGCAGCAGCCCGGGATACCGGTCGAAATCCTGCCGGAAGTTCGGTCCCGGTTCCTTGGCATGGAGCAGGCGGATCTCCACCCCGCTTTCAATCAATCCGGAAAGAACGCCCAGAAAAGGACGGTATGACCCGTTCTGCTCCACATGCATGTCCTTGATATCGGCCGTCGCGATCCAGACAAATTCCCTGGCTCCCGGCACCAGTTCCATTACGACTTTTTCGTAGATCTTCCGGTTTTTTACGAACTCGATCATGCTACAGGACAACCGCGTAGAGCTTGAGGATTTTTGATTCCTGCTGACCGGGCGGCGGTTCGGTCTGTACACGGATAACCGACCGCAGTTTTCCAGCATCGGGTTTGCGCGTTACGACAACCTCGTACTCATATCCCTCCCGGATGGTCTTCAGCTCAGCCGGCAGCGCTTCGTGTGACGAGGTGAGGGAAAGCAGCCTGATGGGGATGGCATTGGTATTCACGAGTCGAATGGATTTTGTCAGTGTCTCTTCACCCTTGACCCAGCGAATGAATGCACTCATTTCATAGGCCTTGGGCACATCGACCGAGATTGCAAGCTCCTGCTCCTCACCGTCACTGGTAACGACCTGCACCGTCTTATGCAGTTTTCCCGCTCGATTGCGAAGGTCGAGTGTGATGGTCAAGAATCCCTCTTCTCCGGGCGCGTAGGAAGGCTTGGTCGGCTTTGCAGACAGGCAGCCGCAGCTCAACACGACATCGGACAGGGAGACCGGATCGTCACCCGTATTCGAAAAATGAAACACCGCTTCTGTCGCGAGCTGCGTGGGATGCGCCTTGAGATTAATCTCGTTCTGCTCCCATTCGATCGCGGCGGATGCCGAGCTGGATACCAGCAAAACAGACAAAATGAATCTGATCATGCCGGCTCCAGCAGTTTTCTGATGTGGAATCCGACGAGCACGACGTCATCCGAGAAACGCGACTCCATGGAGAATTCCGTGGCGGCATCCTCCAGTCCCCGGAAGATGCGGCCCAGCGTCATGCCGTTCTGGTCCCGGGCTGTGCTGAGCAACCGCTTTTCCGAGAACGGTTCATCCTTTCCATTGCGGACTGTGTATAGGCCGTCGGTATACAAGACCACCGAATCGCCCGGCTGCAGCCGGCAGGTAATGGTGCGGAACTTTGCGTTTGGCTCCGCAGCGAGCGCCGGGCCGCGCAGCACCAGGTTTTCAAAGAGCCATTTGGCGGGCTGGTTCGGGCTGAAGTGCAGCGGAAGCGGATGTCCGGCGCTGGCCATGCGCACCTGCCCGGTGGAAACATCCAGCACCAGGTAGCAGGCGGTCACATCCAGCAGCAGGCTTTCAGGGTGCAGCAAGGGGTAGAGCTGCTCATTCAGGCGGTTCAGGTAGGCGGTAGGATCATCCTCCAGCGCATTGATGTCCTGCATGATGCCCCGGATCAGCGAGGCCCCCAGCGCGGCGCGTGCGCCGGTGCCGAGTACGTCGCACAGCAGAATGGAGACCTTCGTATCGGAGAGGCGCCGGATGGAGCAATAGTCGCCGCTTACAAGATTGCACTTGTTGAAATGATGGAGGAACTCGACACAACTGTCTTCGGGATCGGCGTCCTTCGGAAACACCGGATATTCAGACAGGAAGAAGCTGCGCTGCAGCTTGCCAGCCATGCGGGCATCCTCCTCGAGCATTTCCTTTATCGCGCTGATCTGCTCCACATAGTGTTTCGCCCGCAATGCCGCCTCCTTGCGTTCGGTGATGTCGCGCGAGAGTCCGAAGATCCCGACGATGACTCCATGGTCATCGCGCAAGGGCACCTTGGTCGAAGAGCACCAGGTCACGCGTCCATCCGGCCATACCTCACGCTCCTCGATGCTCTTCAGGGGTTCGCCGGTCGCGATGATGCGCTGTTCATCTTCATAGGCCTGCTGGGCGTGTTCCCCGGCAAAAACATCAAAATCCGTTTTGCCTACGCCCTCTTCCGGCGTGGCCCAGCCATGCTTTTTTGCACAGGCCTCGTTGCACAATATAAAACGGGATTGGACATCCTTGAAGTAGATGACATCCAGCGTACTGTGTAGAAACTGATCCAGCAAATATCCGGCATCTGGCAACTTATTCATATGCCTTGCGATTCCCTGCCACGCGTTTGAACATCGCCAATCTCGTTTATGTCATGGGCCGCTTGTAGTGGAGGCCGACCATGCAGACATCGTCGTCCAGTTCACCGTGTTCAGCGAACAGGCGGGCTTCGTTCGTTAAAGCGGGAAACAGGTCGTTCAACGGGGTTTCGACATGGCACCGGGCTGCCGCCAGCAGGCGCTCCTCACCGAACTCCTCTCCATCATCCCGTTCCACTTCATACAACCCATCGGTATAAATCACGACCGAGTCTCCGGCGTCGAGCTGCTTGTGCACGGTTTCATAGGTGGCATCCTCGGCAATGGCCAGGGCACACCCGCGCAATGACGGATCGTCCATGAGCCAGTCCACCGTCCTGCTCCCGCCCTTGATATGGATGGGTACCGGGTGGCCGGCATTGGCCATGCTGAGTTCGCCGGTAGAGACATCGAATACCAGATAGCAGGCGGAAGCGAAGAGCAGCATATCCTCCTGCCGCAGCATGGGCAGCAGCAGCTCGTTCATCCGGCCGAGAAACCTGCCCGGATCCGTGGCAATCGGTGCAAGTTCTTCCACGATGGCACAGATCAGGGCCGTGCCCAGAGCGGCCCTGACGCCGTGACCCATCACATCGCACTGGAACACGCCGGCTTTCGTGCTGGAGAGCCGGCGGATGGTGCAGAAATCGCCGCTGACCATGCCGCTTGCATTGTAGTAGTGACTGAATTCAATGCAGCTCTGAGACTCGGAAACGCCCCCGGGGAATGCCGGATAGCTGCGGGGAAAGAAGGTCTTCTGCAGCTCGGCGGCCATGCGGACATCGTCTTCCATGCCTTCTTTGATGCGTCTCACCTGTTCGGCATAGTAGGCGGCCCGCAACTCGGCTTCCTTGTGATCGGTTATGTCCCTTGAAATCCCGAATGTTCCGATGATATGCCCCTCGGCGTCCCGCAAGGGCATCTTGGTGGTGGAAGCCCAGGTGATGCGTCCATCCGGCCAGGTTTCCTTCTCCTCAACACCGACCAGCGGTTCGCCGGTTGCGATGATTCGCTGTTCGTCGTCGAAGGCCTGCTGCGCATGCGCGTTGGCGAAAATATCGAAATCCGTTTTGCCCACGATCTCGTCATATTCAATATTGAATCGCACGCAATATGCCTTGTTGACCATGATGAACCGGGACTCCGTGTCCTTGAAGTAGATCATGTCCGGCATGTTTTCCATGAGGCTCTTCAGCAGGAACCGGGTATCGTTAAGGTTTTCGCCCATGTGCTTCTCCTTCAACTCGCAACTATTGTTAGGCCAACCCCTTCCGGGCATCAACGCTAAAGCGGATTATTCCGCTCCCCTTTTCCGGACGATTTGCTAGGTTCCCGCCATGGAAGACCGAATCAACCAGTTGGAAAGCCTGGCCACGCTGCAGGACAACACAATCGCACAGCTTAACACCGAGGTCTACCGCCAGCAACAGGCGATAGGCCGTCTCCAGCGACGGATCGAAGCGCTGGAACACAAGCTTAAAGAGCTCGAACAACCGGATGAAATCGCGCAAAACGAAAAGCCGCCGCACTGGTAAATTGATCGCTATTGAAGCTGGCACCTGTGCCGCATTCTGCTTAACCATCCTTTCAAAAAAGAGGTAGTAATGCTCAGCAAGCAAACAAAAATCATTTGTACGATCGCGGGGAACCGCTGCGAACCCGCATTTATCCGCCAGCTATTCGATGCCGGCATGAACATGGCCCGTCTTAACACGGCGCATATCACCACGCAGGAGGCTGAAACAATCGTAGCCAATATTCGATCCGTGTCGGATCGTATCGGTATTTTGATCGACACCAAAGGGCCGGAAGTGCGCACCTGCGACATCAACGATCCCATCGCGGTACAGAGCGGCGACACAATCAATATCGCCAGTGACCATACACCCGAATGCGGCTTCAAGGTCAACTACGAGGATTTTGTCGAGGAGGTGCTCGCGGGCTGCTCCATTCTGATTGATGACGGGGAAATAGAACTGAAAGTTGCGGAAAAGACCGAATCGATGCTGGTTTGCAGGGCCGCAAATGATGGGCTCATCAGGAATCGCAAGAGCGTCAACGTACCGGACATCAAACTGAGCATGCCCGCGCTCACTGAAAGGGATGCCGAATTCATCGACTGGGCCACCCGCAACGACCTCGAATTCATCGCCCACTCGTTTGTGCGCAATCGCGACGATATCATGGCCGTACAAAGCATTCTCGATACGCGCAAGAGCCCGATAAAGATCATCGCCAAGATCGAGAACCGCGAAGGGGTCGACAATCTCGACTCCATACTGGATGTGGCCCACTCCATCATGGTAGCCCGCGGCGACCTCGGCATCGAGATCCCCGCCGAGGAGGTGCCGATCATCCAGAAGCAGATCATCAAGAGCTGTATTCGCCGTGTTAAACCGGTCATTACCGCCACCCAGATGCTGCATTCGATGATCGACAATCCCCGTGCCACCCGCGCCGAGGTATCGGATGTCGCCAATGCGATCTACGACGGCACGGATGCCGTCATGCTCAGCGGCGAAACCGCCTACGGAAAATATCCGGTTGAGGCGGTTCAAACCATGGCCGATATCGCCCGTAATGTGGAGGCGCAGAAATTATCCCTCAGCTACAAGCTGCCCGTGGTCCAGCAGTCGAACGATCTCATGCCGCGCAACCACCTCGCCAAAGCGGCGGTCGCCATGGCGGCCATGCTGCCCGCCAAAGCCATCATCACCAGCACCAAATCCGGCGATACAGCGCAGATCTGTGCTTCCTATCGCGGAAAAACCACCATCATTGCGCTCTCCGCCAGCATGCGTACAGTTCGGGAACTGTCGCTGAGCTACGGAGTCCATGCCGAACGGATTGATATTCCGCATAGCACGGACGCGCTGGTGAAGGCATCGCTCAGGAAACTGATCGACGAAGGCCACTTCGGAATGGACGACACGGTGGTCTTCATCGGGGGAGGACAAATCTACGCGGCCCATACCAACTTCCTGCAGGTTGATACCGTGTCCACGCTCCTGAAATGATTCGTCGCTTCTGCACATTCTACCACCCGCACCGACCGCTGTTTGCACTCGATCTGACGATGGCCTTCGTACGCGCACTGTGCGCGGTCCTGATTCCGCTGGTTACGCGCCATCTGTTCAGGCTCGGCGATGCGGGCATTGGTGAAATCATTTCCGCCGTTGCACTGCTCCTCCTGCTCGTCGTTGTGCTCGCGCTGTCAGCTTTCAACAACATCAAGTGGGGACATGTCCTGGGAACACGTATCGAAACCGATATGCGCGGGGTGCTGTTCCGCCACCTGCAGAAGCTATCCTTCAGCTATTACGACAAGACCAAAACCGGACACATCATGTCGCGTCTAAGCAACGATCTTTTTACCATCTCGGAAGTGGCGCATCATGTTCCGGAAGACATCTTTCTCGCGGTCTTCACGATTAGTGGAGCCTTCATCTGCATGTTCTGGATGAATGCCTCCCTGGCATGGATTGCCCTGATCCCCCTGCCGATCATGGTGCTGTGCGGCATCGCCTTCCAGCGCCGGTTCAGGCGCAACGTACGCACCATGCGCCGTCGTGTTGCCGACATCAACGCCAACATTGAAAACGCCATTCAGGGGATTCGTGAAGTGAAATCCTTTGCCGGCGAAGACCATGCCGTTGCCCGGTTCGACGAGGTAAACCACGACTTCCGGGAATCCAAGGAGACGATGTACCACACCATGGCCGCCTTCCATTCCACCATGATGGGGCTCATCAGCGTACACGAAATCATAATCGCTGTAGCGGGCGCGCTGATGGCTTTCCAGGGTCGTGTAGAGATTGCCGATGTTCTGGTGTTTCTCATGTTTGCCCGGTTCATGACCAAGCCGATCGATCGCATGGTCAACTTTGTCGAGCAGTTCGGTCAGGGGGCGGCATCGTTCGAACGCTTTACCGAGATCATGGATATTGAGCCGGATATTCAGGACCGGCCGAGCCCGGTCGAACCGGAACAGGTTACCGGTGCCATAGAGGTCCGCAATCTCTCATTCGCCTATGAAGGGAACAACACCGAAGTGCTGAAATGCGTTTCCATATCCATCGCTGCCGGACAGACCGTGGCCCTGGTCGGCGAATCCGGCGCCGGCAAGTCGACGCTGGCCTCCCTGATCCCGCGTTTCTATGAGGCCAAAACCGGCAGCATCGAGATCGACGGCGTCAACGTCCTCGACCTGCGCCAGCAGTTCCTGCGCGAACAGATCGGCATTGTTCAGCAGTCGCCCTTCCTGTTCGACACCACCATCCGCGACAACATCCTGTTCGGCAACCGCGAGGCCTCCGACGAGGAAGTCATTGCCGCTGCGAAGCAGGCCAACATTCTGGATTTCATTGAATCTCTGCCGGATGGGTTCGACTCTCCGGTCGGCGAGCACGGCGTCAAGCTCTCCGGCGGCCAGAAACAGCGCGTCTCCATCGCCCGGGTATTCCTGAAGAACCCGCCGATCCTGATCTTCGATGAAGCGACCTCCGCGCTCGACACGGAATCGGAACAGCTGATACAGGAGGCGATGGAACGCCTATGCAAGGACCGCACCACCATCATCATCGCCCACCGCCTATCGACGGTAAAGCACGCCGACATCATCTATGTCCTGCGCAACGGCGAGGTCGTTGAAAACGGCACCCATGACGCACTCACCGCGCTCGGCGGATACTACCACACCCTCTATACGAAGAGTCTCTTCTAAAGAAAATGACGAACCGTATCCGGTCCGTCTTGCATGGAGCACTTCCAAGAAGTGCCACTGCACTCTTTGGTGTAGCGGCGGCTCTCAGAGCAGCCTAGCTCTCAATGTACGAGCAGCAGTAATCGGCGAATTCCCTGACCACCAGATCGAACGATGAATCGGCCGGCACTTCGAAGGTCTCCCCGGCCTTGACCGTCTTCCATTGGGTGGATCCCGGGAGACGGACATCGAGTTCCCCTCCCAGCATATCCATCACTTCGGCCGCCGCCGTATCGAACGTGTATTCCCCTGCAAGCATAAAACCCAGCGTCTTGCGGGTGCCGTCCTCAAACTTTACCGTCCGGCTGGTCACCTTGCCGTCAAAGTAGACATTCGCCTCACGCACCACCGTCACATCATGGAATTCAGACATTACATTCTCCTTGGTTGAAAGCCTGTACGCTAATGAAATACCGATCGTGGTTCAATAACGTACAGCCGCATTGGGCGGCTGGGCTGGTTCGATGCGCCGTCCGCGGCGCTTTCGTCGAAAGCGCCCTACCCGGCATACTCCCGCGACAGATCGTCGACCAGCTCGAGCATGAGGTTGCGGCGGACGGAGGATTTTCGCCAGAAGAGTCCGATGGTACGCTCGGGCCCGCCGCCGCGGATCTTCAGGTAGTGGATATGCGGTTTCTTATTTGCAACGCACGCTGGAATCAATGATATCGCGCGGCCCATGGAAACCATCTGCAGCAGCGTTTCCATCGAGCTGGCGCGGAAGTTCAAAACTTCACTCAGTCCTGAATGCGAACAATAGTCCAGCGCCTGACCACGCAGGCAATGGCCTTCCTCCAGCAACAGCAGCGGCTCCGCCGCCAGATGCGAAGCATCGATGATTTTGCGTTTTGCCCAGGCATGCCTCGCAGGCACCCCGACAAAGAACTCCTCGGAGAAAATAATGCCATGCTCCAGAACTTCCTCGGGCACCGGCAGGGCCAGAAAGGCGGCATCAAGCGATCCCTCCGCCAGGCGCTCGACCAGAATCCCGGTCTTTTCCTCGACGAGGTTGACCTGCAGGTTGGGATATGAATCCGCCAGATGATCGATGATGGTTGGGAAATAATACGGCGCAAGCGTCGGAAAGGCGCCCAGAGACATCGTACCCGCATAGGGATCATGCCACACCTGCGCCAACGCTTCCACTTCATCGACCTGCTGGACAACGATGCGGGCCCGCCTCAGCACCTCCTGCCCGCTTGGGGTAAACATGAAACCCTTCTGGCTGCGCTCCAGCAGGACCACATCCAGTTCGCCTTCCATTTTTTTGATCTGGATGCTCAAGGCCGGCTGACTGACATTGCACGCCGCCGCCGCGAGGCGGAAACTCCCATGCTTTTCCAGAGCCAGCAGATACTCAAATGCGCGCAGATTCATGACAGGAACATATCATAAGCGATGTTTATCGATATGGTAAATACTATAAAATTTACAAATATATGAATTACGGGCACGGTATTGCGCATCGAAACAAACCAGGCGAAAATCAACTAAACCAAGGAGAATAAGATGATCAAGATTGGACAGGAAGTGCCGGAGTTCAAGATGGCGGCCTTTCAGAATGACGAAATCAAGGACATCAAGCTGTCGGACTACAAGGGCAAGTGGGTCGTAATGGTCTTCTACCCCGCCGACTTCACGTTTGTGTGCCCGACAGAACTGGAAGAAGTGGCTGATCTCTATCCCCAGTTCCAGGCCGCTGGAGCGGAAGTGATCTCGGTCAGCACCGATACTGCATTCGTTCACAAGGCATGGCATGACGAATCGCCGGCGATCAGCAAGGTCGAATACCTGATGGGCGCCGACCCGACAGGTGACGTCAGTAAACTGTTCGGCGTTTACATCGAAGAAGAAGGACTGGCTCTGCGCGGCACCTTTATCATCGATCCGAACGGAGTCCTGAAGACCGCTGAAGTGCATGACCTGGGCATCGGGCGCAGTGCAGCCGAAGCGCTTCGCAAGCTTGAAGCCGCCAGATTTGTGCACGAGCATGGTGACCAGGTATGCCCGGCCAACTGGAAGCCCGGCGCCGATACGCTCAAGCCCGGCCTCGACCTCGTCGGCAAAATATAATATCCCCCTCCGTAACACCCAACGTCCCCCGCCCGTCTCCCCCTGACAGGCGGGGGACACCTACAACCCGGAGGTTGAAGCATGCTGGATAAAGCCACGCTTGAGCAGTTGAAGTCGGTTTTTTCACACCTAGACTCCACCTTCCGTTTCATTATCGAGGCACAGGACCATCCCGCCGAGGCGGAACTGGTTGAAATGCTCCAGGATGTTGCCTCCACGTCGGATAAGATCGGCATCGAGCTTCGTCCGGTTGCGGATTTCCGTTTCCATATCGAGAAGGACGGCACAACGCTCCCCATTGAATTCAAGGGCATTCCCGGTGGACATGAGTTTACAACACTGATTCTCGCCATCCTGAATGCCGACGGAAAGGGTAAGCTGCCGGATCCCGGCATCCAGCGCCGGATCAAATCGCTCAAGGGGCCGATCCACCTGACCAGCTACATCTCGATCAGCTGTGTAAACTGCCCGGATGTGGTACAGGCACTTAATCAGATGGCTCTTATACATCCCGAGTTCAAGCACGAGATGGTTGAGGGAACCCATTTCGAAGAGGAGGTCATATCCCGGAAGATACAGGGGGTTCCCTCCGTTTTTGCAGGTGAAAAGCTGGTTCATGTCGGCAAGGCGGAACTGGCCGACCTGCTCGACAAGCTCGAAGAGCACTACGGGACTGAGCCCCTGGATCAAGCCCGCGAGATCAAGGCATACGATGTGGCCATTATCGGCGGCGGCCCGGCAGGCGTGGCGGCGGCGATCTACACGGCGCGCAAGGGACTCAAAACCGCCATCGTCGCCGAGCGCATCGGGGGTCAGGTAAACGAAACCAAGGGCATTGAAAATTTTGTGTCCATCCCCTATACCGAGGGCCCGCAGCTCGCGGCCGATCTGTTCAAGCATCTGGACACCTACCCGATCGACATTCTCGAAAACCGCCGCGTGCAAAATATTGAGGACGGCCCGCGGAAAACCATGCGCATGAAGGGCGGCGAAGTCGTCACCGCCGGCGCACTAATTCTGGCAACCGGCGCCAAGTGGCGACAGCTGGGAATTCCCGGTGAAAAGGAGAACATCGGGCGCGGCGTAGCCTTCTGCCCGCACTGCGATGGCCCTTTCTACCAGGGCAAGCCCGTGATCGTGGTCGGCGGGGGTAACTCCGGAGTCGAAGCGGCCATTGATCTGGCCGGCATCTGTGAATCCGTCACACTGGTAGAATATGCCGAAGAACTCAAAGCCGATGATGTGCTCATCAACAAGCTGAACTCCCTGTTAAACACTTCTGTCGTAACCAACACGCAGTCAATGCGCGTACTCGAAAGCGGAGACAAAGTGACCGGCATCGAGGTGCAAAACCGCGCGACCGGAAATATCGATACCATCCATGCCGATGGTATCTTTGTGCAGATCGGCCTCGTACCAAACAGTTCTTTTTTCCGCGATCTGGTATCACTCAACGAGCTCGGTGAAATTGAAGTTGATGCCCACTGCAGAACCGGCATCCCCGGTGTCTATGCAGCAGGCGATGTAACCAGCGTGCCGTTCAAGCAGATTATCGTGGCCATGGGTGAAGGCGCCAAGGCCGGCCTCAGCGCTTTCGAGGATTTTGCCCGCGGCCAGATCGAGCAGCTGCCGAAGTAGGTATGGTTTCAGCCACATGGGATATAACCTATGCAAATCCGGATGGAATGAGTTTTGTACCCTTCGGTCTGTTTTTGGTGGCGAAAGCTACCGCGTACCGTAGCGGTATCGCTCCATCTCGCTGAAGAAATGCTCCATCACGCGTAGATAGCAGACCCTGCCGAGATGCATATCCTCGATCCCGGCGTCTATGTTCGGATTGTCGTTGATTTCAATGACGGAAAAACGGTTCCCGCTCTGCTTGATATCAACACCGTAAAGTCCGGTCCCGATCAGGCTGCAGGCTTTGATAGCCAGCTTGATGGCATCGGCGGGAGCCTGCTCGACCGATATGGTTTCGAAACCGCCGGACTTCGCCGTATGTTTGGCTGCGTGGTTATAGATCTGCCAGTGGCCGGTCGACATGAAATATTTGCAGGCAAACAGCGGCCGTCCGCCCAGCACACCGATACGCCAGTCGAAGTCGGTGTACATGAATTCCTGCGCCAGCACGAGCACCGACGAATGGAACAGCTCCTTCGCCCGCGCTTTCAGCTCCTCCATGGAGGCCGCCTTGTGAACGCCGCGCGAGAAGGACCCATCTGGAATCTTGAGCACCAGCGGAAACCCCAGGAGGTCGGCTGCACGCTCCAGAGCAACGGGTTCATCCCGGTACAGGATTTCAGTGCGCGGCGTGGCCAGCTCGTTTTCGCGAAGCAGTTCGGCCAGATAGACCTTATTGGCACATTTAAGAATCGAGTTGGGGTCGTCGATCACCGGCATGTGAGCAAACTCGGCCTTTTGTGCAAACTGGTAGGTGTGATGGTCCACGGCCGTGGTTTCGCGGATGAAAAGCGCATCATATTCCGTCAGGCGCGGATAATCCTTCTTGCCGATGAGCTCCGTATCGATGCCGATCTGCCGCCCGGCCAGTATAAAGTTTTCCAGCGCCTTTTTGTTGCTGGGCGGCAGGGTCTCCTGCGGATCAACCAGAATGGCCAGATCGTATGCATAGCGTTTCTTGCGGCGAGGTTTCCGCCACACCTTGTTGCTGAAGTGATCGAGCGCGGCAGCAAACTCATCCTGCTCCGCATCGGAGAGCTGATGGATGGAAAGCGGTTTAACATTCTCAATGGCCCAGGTCTGCTCGACACGCTTAAACCCCACCTTTAGGATCGGACACGGAAAAAGCTCAAACAACTGCCGCGCCAGCCCCTGCAGCTCCTCGACAGCGGTCGTTCCAAAGTAGATCCGGAATTCATAGGCTGTGAGTTCGTCCTTCCCCTGGTGGGTCTTCTTGTTCTGCACCAGCTTTTCCAGCGCCGAAAGCCCCAGCGTGTACATGCGTCTCCGGCTGAGATCGTTGATCGTGCGCACCGATGGAATGACGCGATCGCCGCGTGCTTCGGCCAGCAGGGAGCTGTAATAACCCTTGCCGAGATATTTATAGTCACGGCACAGATTAATCACCTGCGCAGGCAGCTCCGGTGATGGATCCGAACCGAGGTATTCCTCCGACGTAATGAGGTTTTCACTTGGATAGTAAGGACTCCAGTCCTCCAGTTTGTCGACGACGATGAATTGTTTCGACATGCAGCTACATCAGCTCCTTCCGCATCACAAAGGCGTGCGAACCATCTTCATAGTATCCCGGCAGCACGTCCGTATCGGTGAAGCCGAGGGCTTGATACAAGCGGATGGCCGGTATGTTGTCCATACGCACCTCAAGCCGCATGCGGTCACAGCCGCGCCACCGTGCCTCCTTCACCGCCTTCGCCATCATTCTGCGGCCGATCCCCATACCGCGGGCCTCTTCCTGTACGGCCAGGGAATAGATGCGAGCCGAGCGCGAGGTTCGCCGGAACAGGATAACCATGCTGCCGACCAGCCGGCCGCGATGGTACGCTGCCACGCAGTAGGCGCTGGGTGAACGCAACAGGTTTCGCAGGTTCCGCCGGTTGATGCGGTCGGTCGGGAAGCACGACTCTTCCAGAGCGAGCAGATCGTCGGTTCGGTTCAGACCGACACGGCGGCAAACCACATCGGTGCATAGGGTCGGGCTCATTCGGCTCCTGAGTTGATATTTCAGGCGCTATATAACGCCAACCCGATTGGCTGTATACATAATTTGACCGGAAAAAATCATGCTGCCGGGGAGGCAGGAAGCATAAAACAAAAACGGCCCGTTTCCGGGCCGCCATGCTGCCATCACTACCGTTGCCTTATTCCGCCTCGAGTTGAGCGGCGATCTCGTCGGAGATATCGAAGTTGGTGTAGACATCCTGAACATCGTCCAGCGCTTCCAGTGCTTCAACGAATTTCATGATGGACTGTGCCTGACCCAGGTCGGTCACCTCGGTAACCATGTCGGGAATCATCGTCACCTGCGACTCTTCATCCATGTCGATTCCGGCATTGGTAATGGCGTCGGAAACCGCGTCAAAATCGTTCGGATCGGTGATGATCTCAAACTGCTCGCCGTCGGTCTTGAGATCCTCGGCACCGGCTTCCAGCACCAGCTCCATCAGTGCTTCTTCGTCGGTCTTGTCCTTGTCGATATAGATCCGGCCCTTGCGCTGGAACATGCGGCTGACCGATCCGGGGGTAGCGAGTTCGGTTCCGGCCTTGCTCATGGCATGGCGCACTTCCGACGCCGAGCGGTTCTTGTTGTCGGTCAGCACCTTGACGACCACGGCGATGCCGCCCGCGGCGTAGCATTCGTAGCTGCCCTCCTCGAGCTGCCCGCCTTCGAGTTCGCCGGTGCCCTTCTTTATGGCGCGATCGATGTTGTCGTTCGGCATGTTGGCGGCTTTGGCTTTCTGGATCAGTGCCCGCAGCGTGATATTGTCCGCCGGATTGCCGCCCGATCGTGCCGCCACCATGATTTCCTTGGCGATTTTGCTGAATACCTTGCCGCGCGCGGCATCGGCCTTGCCCTTCTTATGTTTGATGTTTGCCCATTTGCTATGTCCGGCCATTGCTCAATTCTCCACGTTTACAAATCGGTCCGATCAGTCGGATCTGTCCGATCCCTATTTAATTACCACTTTTGCAAAGCCGCGCTTACCGGAACGGATGATCATCCCCTCTTCGGGATTAATCTCAGCGCGCTCGTCGCTTATTTTCTCGTCGTTGATGCGTACTGCGCCCTGCTTGACGAGACGGCGGGCCTCGCCGTTGCTCTTGGCCAGCCTGGCCAGAACCATCAGATTCAGCAGGCCGATCATCTGCACGCCCGCAGGAATTACCACCTCCGGAATCTCGTCCGGCAGATCCCCCTTGGCAAAGATACGCGTAAACTCTTCGGAAGCAGCCTTTGCCGCTTCTTCGCCGATAAAGCGTGAAACCACTTCCTGACCCAGCATATCCTTTACGGCGCGCGGATGCAGTTCACCGGCTGCCACCTTGGCATGGGTGTCCTTTACTTTGTCCGCAGGCCAGCACAGGATGTACTCGAAATACTTCCACATCAGCGCGTCCGGAACACTCATCAGCTTGCCGTACATGTCGCGCGGTGCTTCATCCACACCGACATAGTTGTTGAGGCTCTTGCTCATCTTGTTGACGCCGTCAAGCCCCTCGATCAGCGGGAGGGTCATTACGCATTGCGGCTCCTGCCCCATCACCTTCTGCAGCTCGCGACCAAGGAGCAGGTTGAACAGCTGATCGGTACCGCCGAGCTCAAGATCTGCTTCGACCATGACGGAGTCGTACGCCTGCACCAGCGGGTAGAGGAACTCGACGATCGAAATCGGCTGGTTGCCGGCGTAGCGTTTGGAGAAATCGTCCCGCGCCAGCATCTGCGCCACGGTTACGTGAGCCGATAGGCGGATCACGTCTTCGAACGACATCTGGCCACACCATTCGGAGTTGAAGCGGATCTCGGTCTTATCGGGGTCAAGGATCTTGAATACCTGTTCCTGATAGCTTTTGGCGTTGAGCTGCACCTGTTCGCGCGTGAGCGGCCTGCGGGTTTGCGAACGGCCGGAGGGATCGCCGATCATGCCGGTGAAATCGCCGATTATGAAGACAACCGTATGGCCCGCATCCTGGAATTCACGCAATTTGTTCAGCCCGACCACATGCCCGAGGTGGATGTCCGGGGCAGATGGATCCGCACCGTACTTAATGCGCAGGCCGCGCCCTTCGGTCCCGGCCTTTTCGAGTTTCTTTTTCAGGTCTTCGCGCGCAATGAAATCGACCGCACGCGCCGAAAGGAAATCGAGTTGTTCTTCAATGTTCATATGTTTACCTAACTGCTCATCCGGATTGTTCTCGCGACCGCTTCGCTCAAGCCGCAAAGACGCTAAGCAACCGAACGTTGTAATACTTTGCGCCCTGGCGTCTTTGCGCGAGAAACATTCCCGGAAAGAAAGCGCGCATTTAGCCACAAACCTCAAGCAAAGTCACAAAAAAACCTGCCCGTAAATCGGGCAGGCTCTTGCACGGAAGAGGCGGGAATTACTTCTCGTCCCCTTCGTTCCGCTTCGGATCCCCGGGATGCCACTCTTCAAGGGCATCGCCGAAGGCGCTGTCGAATGCGGAGGAAAGGTCGACCAGCTCGGAACCGGGCTGAAGCCCTTCGAGCATGTCGTCCCGCACTTCGAACTGATCGTCGTCGACCTTGGCGGCTTTGACGCTGAGTCCGATGCGGTGCTCGACCGGATCAACCTTCACCACGCGGGCTTCAATGCTGTCGCCTACGTTCAGGACATCCTTGACGCGCTCAACGTGCTCGTCGGAGATCTGGCTGATGTGGACGAGGCCATCGATCCCTTCCTCGATTTCAACGAAGGCACCGAACGAGGAAATCTTCGTAACGACTCCGCTGACCCGGGCGCCGATCGGGTACCGATCAACAATGCCGGCCCATGGATCGTCCTGCGCCTGCTTGAGGCCGAGACTGATCCGCTGGTTGGTCGCATCGATTTCAAGTACAACCGTTTCGACTTCATCGCCCTTCTTGAGCACTTCGGACGGATGGTTGACCTTGCGGGTCCAGGACATGTCCGACACGTGAATCATGCCGTCAACGCCCTCTTCGAGTTCAACGAACGCCCCATAGGAGGTGAAGTTGCGGACTTTGCCCGTGACCAGCGAACCGATCGGATACTTGCCGGCCACGACTTCCCACGGATTTTCCTCGGTCTGACGCATGCCGAGCGAAATCTTTTTGTCCTCGGTGCTGACGGACAGCACGACGGCATCGACTTCGTCGCCGACATTAAGAACATCGGCAGCGCGCTGGATGCGCTTCGTCCAGGACATTTCAGAAACGTGTACGAGACCTTCGACACCCTCTTCGAGCTCAACGAAGGCACCGTACGGAGCGAGGTTGACCACCTTGCCGTGTACGCGGGCGCCGATCGGATAGCGGGCTTCGATCTCTTCCCACGGATTTTCCATGGTCTGCTTGAGTCCGAGACTGATACGTTCCTTTTCGAGATCGATTTCGAGGATCATCACGTCCACTTCGTCACCCACCTTCAGCAATTCGGAAGGATGGTTGATGCGGCCCCAGGTCATGTCAGTGACATGCAGCAGGCCGTCGATGCCGTCGAGATCTACAAAGGCACCGAAGTCGGTGATGTTCTTGACCTGGCCGCGGCGGACCTGGCCAACCTGGATTTCCGCCAGCACCTTGCGGCGGGATTCGCGGCGGGACTCTTCAATGAGTTCGCGGCGGGAAACGACGATATTCTTGCGCTCAAGGTTGATCTTGAGGATGCGGAACTCATAGGTCTTGCCCATGTGTTCATCCGGATTGCGGACCGGAACGACGTCAAGCTGCGAGCCCGGCAGGAATGCATCCACGCCGACATCGACGATGAAGCCGCCCTTGACGATATTCTTGATGGTACCTTCAACGAGGCTGCCTTCAGAACATTCGTTGACTACGTAGTCCCATGCGCGCTGCTGTTCGGCGCGGCGCTTGCTGATGACAATCATGCCATCCTTGTCCTCGAGCTGTTCGAGGAACACTTCGACTTCCTGACCCACCGGATCTTCTTCCAGATCCTTGAATTCCTGGACAGGCACGATGCCTTCGGATTTGTATCCAATGTCGATGAGCACGTCGCCATCGTGGACACTGAGGATTTTACCGGTGACGATGGACCCTTCGGTGAAATTCTTGAGGGTTTCGTCGTACATTGCTTCCATGGCTGCGTTGTCCACACCCATGTCTGTGTTGGTTGTTGATTCCATATTTAAAGCGGGCACACGCGCGCCCTGACCTTATTCTATTACGTTACACTCGAAGAAGGCGTCCAGCTACCTGCCGGAGACACACCTCCCCCTTGAATGAGCGCGCCATATTAGACGTATCTGCCTGTCATGCAAGTGGTAAATGGCCAAAAACAAAGGTCTAACGGAAAAGCCGGACCCGGGTTATTGAGTCAATCCATACCCAAACGGGAAGAGCGGGTCCTGCTGCCCGTCACCTTTGTTTATCGGCAGCTGGTCAACCGACCGGGGCCAGGTGAAAGAGAGCTTGCCGGTTGGTTTATAGTCGCCGAACAGTACATCCGCTACCCCCTGGCCTTCTGTCCCCGGCAGCCAGGCGGCGATGAAGGCGTTGGATTGATCAAGTAAATCATTGATCATGAGCGGGCGGCCGGAGAGCAGAATGGTCACTACGGGAATGCCCGCAGCCTTGAGATTTGCGACCGCCGCTGTTTCGTCGTCAGCAAGCTGCAGGTCCCGGCTATCGCCGCTACCCTCGGCGTAGGGGGGCTCCCCGACAATGACAATACCGATATCCGCGCCCGCCGCACCACTACCGTCCTGCGAATAGGTAATCATGGTATTCGCTGAAACGGCGGCCCTGATTGCCGCAAGAATGGTGGTTCCCCCGTCGGTGGCGTCTCCCGATTTTCCCTGCCAGTCCACAGTCCATCCGCCGCATTGGTAGCCGATGTTGTCGGCCGCCTGCCCCGCCACATGGATCCGTTTCAGCGTCTTAGACACCGGTATCACCCGTTTTTCATTCTTCAGCAGAACCAGCGATTCACGCACCGCCTGGCGGGCGACGGTGCGGTGTTCGTGTGAACCAAACTCCTTCTGAAGCCCGGCATCCCCCTTGGCAACATATCCATCATCCATCAACCCCATCGCAAACTTGACGCGTAGAATACGGACGACGGCATCATCGATGCGCGACATGGGCACCGTCCCCTCCTCTACCAGTTCTTTCAGATATTCATAGAACACCCGGTACTTCGTGGGCTCCATGGCCATGTCCATGCCGGCATTGATGGACATGCCGATCGCTGTCTTAAAGTCTGGATCCACCTGCCGGATCGCCGCCCAATCGGAAATGAGGAAGCCCTCGAATCCCATTTCTCCTTTCAGCACATCGGTTAGAAGATATTTATTGGCCGAACACTTGAGCCCGTTCCAGCTACTGTAGGACGGCATGATGGTTACTGCGCCGGCGGCGATGACGGGCGGATATGGTGCAAGATGAATACGACGAAAGGTTTCCTCATCACACCGGGTATCGCCCTGGTCCCAGCCTGACCGGCTCCCGGCAGCCTGATATGAATCGCCGACGTTTACGAAATCACCTGACTCCGGCGTTGTGCCGCCATCTCCGGCAAAATGCTTGGCGCATGCCAGAACCGATTCCGGATCTTTCAGCCCTGTGCCCTGCAGTCCGCGAACCGCGGCCACACCTAGTTCGGCAACCAGCTGCGGGTCTTCCGAGAAACCCTCGTACGTGCGGCCCCAGCGTTCGTCCTGCGGAACGGTAACGCAGGGCGCAAAGGTCCACTGGATTCCGGTCGCGCGCATCTCCTTCGCCGTGATCCGGTTGACTTGTTCCACGAGCGCCGGATTGCGTGTGCAGCCCAGTCCGATATTATGGGGGAAGATCACGGCACCACGCACGTTGCTATGTCCATGAACGGCGTCGATGCCATAGAGCAGCGGGATGCCCAGCCGGGTCTGTGCAGCCCGCTCCTGGAGCGATTCGCAGTGCTGCGTCCAGGCTTCCATGCTGTTGCCATCAATGGGATCGGAACCGCCGCCGCTCAGCACGGAACCAAGGTGGTAGTTCTCAATGTCGGCAGGATCTTTGAGCCCTTTGCTGTCGGCCTGTGTCATCTGGCCGATCTTTTCGTCCAACGTCATGCGGGCGAGCAGTTCCCTTGCCGGCGCATCGTACTGCGAAAGTCTGATCGGATCGCCATTGCTGGTCCCTGCATGCATGGCGATAGCCGAACACAAAAACATCCCGATGCCCAGTTTACTCTTCATTGTTTTATCCCCGTTTCAGGGCTCATGTATGTCCTCAAGCCCCTATAAGCACCTACACATGAGCCGGCTGATCTATAAACCATGATTCCCGTAAAAAAGCAATGCGCAGTCCGCATGTCATCCCGGACATCGCAAATGCCCCAGCAGCCCGCCCACCAATTCCGTTGACCGGAAACGAACGACTAACCATAATGCCGGGGTAAACTATCAGAGGAGGCACACATGCTCACATTCAAACTAATCCGGAAAATCGGCAAGATTCTGCGCGGGGGTGCAGGCCGGAAGGAAATCTTTCTGGGAACCCTTTTCGGTGTTCTGATCGGTTTCAACCCCGGCTTCAATTTTACCCTGGTGGTGACTTTCCTGTTTGCACTGCTGCTGAATGCCAACTTCAGTTTCGTCGTTCTCGGGGCCGCCATCGGCAAGCTGGTGAGCCTTCCGGCGGCGGCCATAAGTTTCCACATCGGTTTCTTTGTAATCCATAACATGGGCCTGGAGGACCTGTTCAGAACACTTTGTAACGCCCCCGTTACCGCCCTGATGGATCTCAACGTCTATGCCATGATCGGAAGCCTGCCGATAGCGCTTGCCGTAGGCATTGTCCTTGGTTTGGCACTCGGCACCGCCGTCGTCAAGATCCGCACGAAGATGCTGGAAGCCGATCAGCATGAAATAATCGGAAAAACGTTCGGGAACAAAGTCTCGCGCCTGTTGCTTCGGCTGGCATTCGGCAAAAGCAAGCTGGCCTTCGACGATGAAGTGCCCAAGCAGGCCCCCCTGCTGCGCAAGTCCGGCCTGATCATCGTTGCGAGTATCATCGTAATCGCCCTCGTGTTCGAATTCCTGCTGCTGGATACCATCCTCAAGAAGGGGCTTGAGACCTCGATTGCCGCGCAAACCGGTGCAGAGGTCGATATCGCCGACGCGGACTTTTCACTGGCGAAAGGGGAATTGCAGATCGAAGGGCTTCAGGTCACCGATCCCGACAAACCCACGCATAACCTGATCCAGATCGACAAGCTGGCGGCGGATGTCAACATCGGAGCGCTTCTAAGCCGGAATTATACGATCGATCTTCTGGCTGGAAGCGTGCTGAAAAGAGATGTCGAACGCGCATCACCGGGAGCCGTCTACGAGAAAAAGAGGAAGCCCGAGACGGCCAAACCCGAAGAAGGTGCCCCCGGAAAATCGCTGGATGAATACTTCGCCAAGGCACAGGAGTGGAAAAAATACGGAGAGAAGGCATACGACTATCTTAAAAAGCGCAAGGACAACGCCGAACGTTCAGCTCGCGGGGAAACGCCAAAAGCCAGCAAGGAACAAGCCTTGGCCGATGCTGAGCAGCTGGGCTACCTCACCGCATCCGCGGATCTGGTTTCCGAGCATCCGGCATGGCTTATACACGAGATTCGAATAGAACAGGTAGATCTCGGCAACAATCTTCCCGAACAGCTGCTCATAGCGAACGAAGTATGCAGCCATCCGGAACTGAACCGCAAACCGACCAGCATCGCCTTGTTCCCGACCGGCAATCCGGAGCCCACCGCAAAGGTGGTGCTGCGCTTCGATGATCCAGCCGCTCTGCATGCTATTCACATAGACCTGCCCGGGATGGCTATCGGCGGAGCCGTAGAGACCAGCGAATCCTTTCCGGTCGATGTCACCGACGGTATCGCCGACGTGCAGGCCGACGGGCATTTTTCGGTCGAATCACTGGACATCCCGTTCTCCATTGTGGTCCATGACCTCAAGGCCAACGTTGAGGAGGGCAAGCAGATCATGGGGATGGACCCGGAAACCGCAACGGAAGTCCTGAGTTCCATGGAAAAGCTCGAAATTGACGGGGCCCTTGGGGGTTCCCTGCTACTGCCGCGCGTTTCCATCGACTACGAAAAGCTGACTGCCAACATGAAGGACGCGCTCATTGCAGCCGGGAAGAAAGAACTGTCCAAACGAGCCGATGCCGAAATGGACAAGGCCAAGGAAGAGCTTAAACAACAAGCCGGACAGGAACTAAACAAGGTTCTGGGCGGTGAAGAAGGCGAGTCTGCCGGAGACAAGGCGAAGGACGCACTCAAGAAACTCTTTTAACCTGTCCTATTCCGACTCATCCGGTTTGTCGGCAGAATTGCCCAGCGGCATAAATTTAAGGGAAGCGGAGTTGATGCAATACCTCAAGCCGGTTGGCGGAGGCCCATCAGGGAATACATGGCCAAGGTGGGCCCCGCATTTACTGCATAGCACCTCTGTCCGGATCATGCCGTGCGAGGTATCCTTATGTTCGGAGATTACATCATCCTTCAGCGGTTTGAAGTAGCTTGGCCAGCCGCAACCGGAATCAAATTTGGTATCTGAGAGAAACAGATCCTGCCCGCAGCACACGCAGGAGTAAATGCCGGGCTCCTTGTTGTCCCAGTATTTACCCGAGAAAGGTCGTTCGGTTCCTTTCTGGCGGGTTACATAATACTGCATTTCCGATAGCTGTTCTTTCCATTCCTGATCCGTTTTCACGACCTTGTTGGTCATCGTTGCCTCCCCTCCGGTCTGTTCCGTTTGGCTCGCTGGTTTGTCCTCAGCACAGGCTACCAACGAAAATGACGTCATTATCATGATCATGCGTAGTATGTTCATGGCTACTCCTTGAAGTTGAAGACAGCTCTCTTGAGATGGCGTTCAAATATGCAGCCGGTTCCCGGCTCGAGATCGTCAACGTATTTGAAGCAATCAAAGGCTGTACAGCTAAAACAGCCCACACGATGGTTGATCTAAAGCCGGAGGCGCGTTAAGTTGCATCAACGGAATGGTACATTATATGTCGGATGACTGGATAGACATAAAAAAGGATCCCAGGCATGTTGCCCGCGAACGCGCCAAAGCCCGGGAACTGCGCAAGAGCGACTGGTGGCAACAGCAGCTCGCGAAGGGCGTTTGCCATTATTGCGGCGAGACCGTTCCCTCCGACCAACTGACGATGGATCACATCCTGCCGGTAGTTCGAGGCGGTAAAAGCACCAAGAGCAACTGCGTTCCCTGCTGCAAGCAGTGCAACAACGCAAAGAAATACCTGACGCCGGCGGAAATCATTATGCGGGAACTCGAAAATCAGCGAAAGCCGCCATCGGATCAGGAACTCTGAACGGCGTTGACGAGCTCATTTCCGTTCTCATACGCCGTGATGTTTTCCAGCGTTGTGTTTGCGATACGTGCCACGGCATCCCGCGTAAAATAAGCCTGATGGCCGGTGATCACTACGTTCGGGAAGGTAGTCAGACGTGCGAACACATCATCCGTAAGGATCTGGAAGGTCTTGTCCTCGAAGAAAAGTTCCTCCTCCTCCTCGTAGACATCGATGCCGAGATAGCCGATCTTCTCCGACTTCAACCCCTCGATCGCCGCACGCGCATCGATCAGCGCACCGCGGCTGGTGTTGATGAGCATAACCCCTTTTTTCATCCGGGCAATGGCTTCCATGCCGATCAAATGATAGGTCTCCGTCAGGAGCGGACAGTGCAGCGAGATAATGTCGGATTGTCTGAACAGCTCCTCCAGCGATACATACTCGACATCGTAGCGGGTCTGGCAGGCGTCATTCCTGATTTTGTCATAGGCGAGAATACGGCAGCCGAATCCATGCAGGATACTGGCAACACATTCACCGATTTTCCCGGTTCCAACCAATCCTACCGTGGATCCACGCATGTCGAAGCCGAGCAATCCATCCAACGAAAAGTTACCTTCCTTGACGCGTGAATTGGCCCAGTAGATTCTGCGGTTCAGTGCCAGCATCAGTCCTACGGTGTGCTCGGCCACGGCATAGGGCGAATAGGCGGGAACGCGGACGACGGATACACCCAGCTCCTTGGCACTGTTGACATCCACGTTGTTGAAACCGGCGCATCGCATTGCAATCAGCCGGGTTCCCTGGGCGGCCAGGGCAATCAGCACCGACGCATCGAGCTGGTCGTTCACAAACGCACACGCGCATTCATGTCCTTCCGCCAGTCGCAAGGTCTGACGTGTCAGCCGGGTTTCAAAGTAGGTGATGTCATGGCCGTAAGCCTGGTTCGCCTCATCAAAAAACTTCCGGTCGTAAGGCTTTGTGCTGAAAAAAGCGACCTTCATAAGGCACCTCTATGCTCCAACCGTTAAAACAGATCCAGTTGATCCGGCTGCTCTACATATTGCGGAAAACGCAGCGCCTCTTTACCGGTCATCCTGACCAGATCGTGCTCGGCTACCGATTCTCCCCGCATTTCCAGCGTTTCGATAATCTTCGCAAAGAGCAGCCCGCAATAGGAACTGTCCTCCTCGGCACGATGAAAGGTCCCGCTGGGAAAACTGAAGTGACGGACCAGTGTCCACAACTTGTAATTCGGCAATCCCGGAAATACGATGCGCGCCAGCGGGAGTGTATCGAGTACAACGCCAACCGGAGCCTTTGCTCTGTGCGTTTTAACATCCTCCAGAAGAAACTTGAAATCAAACGGGGCATTGTGCGCCACCAGCGGCAGCGACTCACAAAAACCGGCAAACTCGCCGAGCACGTCGCCGATCCGCGGTTTCCCGCGGACCATATCATCCGTAATGCCGTTCACTGCGGACGCGTCGGGAGGTATGGACCGGCCTGGATCGATCAGCGTCCCGTATCCCTTGATCGGCTGGTTGCCATCGAACATGACAGCGCCGATCTCCACAATCATGTCCTCCTGGGGTTTTGTACCCGTCGTTTCCAAGTCAAATGCGACAAATTTCATAATGCAGTACCACTACCGGATGACGCCCGAGCACGCGACCTAATTCATAGTTTTTTAAGCCCGGGCGGGCCATGTGCCCAACAAAAAAACCCGCCCAAACCGGACGGGTTTTCTCTCAGCAGTTGCTGATAATTACTGCGCGACCGCTTTGCGGGCCATTTCGCGATCGAGGCGAGTCATGCCCTTTTCGTCGACCTGGGTCGCCTTGACGAAGATCACGAGGTTCTTCTTGGCTGAACGGGTACCCTCGGTGCGGAACAGACGTCCAACAAAGGGAATATCGCCCAGGATCGGAACCTGATCACGGAAGGTTTCCGTGGTTTCATCAACCAGCCCGCCCATCATGACCGTGCTGCCATCCGCAACCGTCACGCGCGTTTGAACCGAGCGCGTTTCGAAGAACGGCATATCGGCAAACAGCAGGGAGTCGTCGCCGCCCTTCTGGAACGAATCGGATGTACCTGCGTCGTAGGAGTTCTGAGCTACGTAGTAGGAGTCGAAGCCCTTGAACTTGCGGATTTCAGGATTCAGCTCAAGCTTGATGGTATTGGTCTCCGTGTCCACTTCAGGCGTAACGCGCAGTACAACACCAAGGTCGAAGTCTTCCCAGTCCTGGGGCTTAACGACCGGTGCGGTACGCTGACCGGTTTCAACATCCCAGTCCTGCGGGTAACGGTGGATTTCGGTTACACGAATGACCGCCTCGTAGCCGCTCTGGGTGGTCACCTTCGGGCAGGACAGGATGTCTGCCGTACCGTTCTGTTCCATTGCGGTGATCTTCATGTCGAACGTACCGTCCGAGAAGAGCATCGAAGGCGGTACGCCGCCCATGCTGGCGAGGATGCCGGACTTAACGGGTTCATACACGGAATCGGCCGTACGATGTCCGCCGCCGAAGAGACTCTCACCCGCCTTGCCGGAACCGGTGGGGGCGGTAACCTTCTGGTAGCCCAGCAGGGGATCCAGGAAGAACGTGGCCGGCAGTTCGGCAGGATTACCGGCGGTGTTGATGTAGCCCGGCTTGACCTGATAGGTCGAGCCGTCAACCAGCCCGAATCCTCCGGCTGTGCCTGACCCATAGATGTTCCAATCGAACCCGAGTTCGGAGAGGGAGCCGTCGGCGAATTCCACGAACTTGGCTTCGATTTCAACCTGGGAAGAACGGCGGGCAATCGCTTCGTCTTCGAGGTCATCCACGATGGTTTTAACCTTTTTGATGTTATCGCGGGTGTTCTTCACGATCAGCTTGTTAAAACTGGAGTAGTACGTGGCCGAAGAACCTTCGGGCCAGTTTACGATGGAGAAGTAACCGGAAACGTCAACCGGACCGGTGTCGCTGGACGTGCTACCTCCGCCGCCACCACCAAAGAGGTCATCCATGCTGTCGCCGGAATCGCCGCCACCACCAGCCATAGAGGCCAGTTCTTCGCCGACTTCGGGATTCACCGAGAAGGATTCAACGCTGATTTCAGCGGAACGGACATAGTTGACCGGCATGATCATGACCATGTTCTCATCCACTTCAAACCGGAGCGAAGCCATTTCAACGATCACCTTCAACGCATCGTACAGACTCAGATCGCGAATGGAAATCGTGATGTTGTTGCCTTCGTCCACATCCATGGAATCACTGGAACCGAGTCCGCCCAGGAGCACCATGTTCACGCCCCTGCCGGAGGGGTCCATGCGACGGCAGGTTTCTGTAAGAAACAGGACAACATCCTTGATATTGGCATCGCGGAAATCAAGCGAAGGGATTTGGATATCCTTCATGTGCTGCGTCATCTGTACAATTTTGGGATTCGTCTTCACGGGCTGAGTGGTGCCGCGTTCTTCAACGGATGCCAGCGAATCAGCGAAATCGGGATTCCACGCTTCCTTAACATCGGCTATAGCATTGGCACGTACAGATTTTGTTTTGCGGGACTCCAGGGCGGCAGTCTTGGCGGCCACCTTCCGCAGATAGGCCATGGCCTTCTTGTTATAGGCATCCTTGGCCAGAACGGCTTCGAACACGACTCGGGCTTCGTCATAATTACCCTCGTCGTAGTTTTGTATGCCACTCTTCAACAACCCCTCTGTAGACAGGTTTACTCCTGCAGCTGCGGTCGTGTCGTTCTCTACAACGGCTGCCTCTGCTCCATCGACCCCGGCGCTTGAATCTTCGGTTAGCAGGGCATCAAGGTCTGCTCCCTGTGCCGAGACCATCTGCACTCCGGCCATGAGCACAACCAAAAGAGACGAGATGTAGGTTTTATTCATTTCCTTCCCCTCACTTCTATTTTCAAACGCCGTAAAACCCACGCGTTCGTCAGGGTCCGTGGACGGCATTTACCAAACAATTATCACCCTTTTATTCAATTGTTTTTGGAGAGAGCCTCCCGGCATCTCCCCAATTACCAACAAACACTTCCTTACCTTCCGGCATTCCTTCACAGCCTGCTGCGACATCAACCCAGAGCCGTGTGTACCTATGTACGCACAGATAAGAACGTGCACATAGTACCTAGTTCGAGGGAGTGATCAAGTATATTAATCGCCTCAACTATACTTTCTGAGTCCGTGACTTTGTCCCTTGAAACAAGCAAATTTCGACGAATGCAGAGAGCCGCCGCCCACCTTGTCATCGAAGATGTGCAATTAGCAGTCGTACAAATATTTACACCCATAAAAAAACCTGAATGGAACAGAGCGGTCTCCCGGTAATGACTGATCCGTTGCGCTCGGTCTCCAACACTTGTTGTGAACCCGAACCAAAAAAAACTTCCTTGCGCCGTGGGTTATCCCCCGCATCAGTCAGCTCCCGCCGCCTACGCTCGCGGCGCCGCAAACCATCCACCTACGAATGCGTATGCGCCAGCAATGCCGCCGCGGCAGCTCCCGGATCGGATTCGCGCAAGAGGCTTTCTCCCACCAGAACTGCGTGCACACCGGCCTGCTTGAGCAATGCGACATCCGCTGCAGTCCCTATACCGCTTTCACTAATGAGCGTACATGACTTCGGCGCCAGGGAGGCCAATTCGAAGGTGGTATCGAGTGTTGTGATGAAAGTCTTCAGATCACGGTTGTTGATGCCGATGCAGGCCGCCCCGGCATCGATGGCGCGCAGCATCTCCGCACGATCATGCACCTCAACAAGAGGGTGGAGTCCGACCGCCCGGGTCTCCTCTATGAACGCGGCCAGCTCGACATCCTCCAGCGCACCCACAATCAATAGCACCGCTGAAGCCCCCATGGTTTTCGCATGGGCAATCTGCCAGGAGTCGATTACGAATTCCTTGTAGAGCATGGGCAGGTCTATCGCGTTGCGAACCGCGGAAAAGTCGCCATCCCCCCCACCGAAATATTTCTGGTCCATCAGACACGACACCGCGCTGGCGCCGTTGTCCTGATAACTCCTGGCAATCGCAACCGGATCGAACGGATCACGGATCATCCCCGCCGAGGGGGACTTGCGCTTGACCTCCGCGATCAACCCCATGGGCACGCTGCGCAAGGCTTCCACAAAATCCGGCCGGGGCGCCCCCTGGGGAAGCCGGGCCCGGAGGTCTGCCAGACTGCACTGCGCCTTGCGCTGCTCAACCTCAATGCGCTTATCGGCAATAATCTGATCGAGAATACTCATTGGCTGCGGCTATTCAGATTCCCATGGGCGGACAGTCGGCGCACTGGTCGAACGGAGGAGAACGTTTTCAATGGGTTTGCCGAGGTCCTCATTTTCCCACCAGCGCTCCTTGTGCGAGTGCTCCTCGTCGACCTCCTTACCCCGATAGGTTACGACCACAGCGTATTCGCTGTCGCTCGGATCGATGGCCTTTATGATGCTGGCCGGCATAACGGCGCCGCTTTTGTATCCCGTTTGTTCTTCAAGAAAGCGATGGACAGTACGGCAATGGAAAAACTGTAGCCCCCGATCATCGTCGCTGGGCTCCAGTAATACATAGAAATCCAGGTACAGCTCGTCCAGGAGATCCTCCTTCTGCACATCGAAGGTGGCCGTCAGCGTCAGATTGGCATCGATCCGCATCGCCCCTTTGAAATCCACGTCCCTGAGTTTGATCGTCGCGGGCTCTACCTCCGCAAAGGCGCCACATGCCAGGGCTCCAAGTATAATCGCCAGCAATCCCGATTTTTTCATCGCAACCATCCTTCCCGGTTTATATTTATCCGCCCTACCTGCTTTTCTTGAGATACGCTTCGATAAAAGGGTCCAGGTTGCCGTCGAGCACGCCCTGCACATTCCCCACCTGTTCATCCGTTCGGTGATCCTTCACCATGGTATAGGGCTGCATGACATAGGAACGGATCTGGTGTCCCCATGCGATCTCGCCCTTGTCGCCATAAAGCTGGTCGACCGCCTGCCGCTTCTTGTCCTGCTCCAGTTCATAGAGCCGCGCCTTGAGCATCTTCATGGCCGCCGCCTTGTTCTTATGCTGCGAACGTTCCGCCTGGCACTGCACGACGGTGCCGGTCGGCAGGTGGACGATACGCACGGCGGAATCGGTGGTATTGACGTGCTGTCCACCGGCTCCCTGTGCACGGTAGGTATCGATCCGAAGGTCTGATTCGATGATTTCAACGTCTATGTCGTCATCGAGCTCCGGCGTCACATCGGCCGCAACGAACGACGTGTGGCGGCGCGACTGCGAGTCGAACGGACTAATACGCACCAGCCGGTGCACACCGCGTTCGGACTTCAGCAATCCGTAGGCGTATGGTCCGGAGATGAGCACCGTCACGCTCTTGATCCCCGCTTCGTCACCGGCCAGGTAATCGAGCACCTGCGCAGTGAATCCCTTACGCTCTGCGTATCGCGTAAACATACGATACAGCATGTCGGCCCAGTCGCAGCTTTCCGTACCGCCCGCCCCCGCATGCAGGGTAAGGTAGGCATTGGCGCCGTCGAATTCATCGCCCAGCAGGGATTGCAGTTCAAGCGCCTGTATGCCGTCTTCGACCTTCTCCAGCGAAGCCGCAGCTTCCGCCAGGGCCTCCGTCTCGCCGGCCTCGGACAGTTCCAGCATCACTTCGGCATCATCGAGTCCCGCAGCTATCTCATCGAAGGGATCCAGCACCATCTTGAGCGCCTTGGTCGCCGATATATTGGCCTGAGCGCGGGCCTGGTCGTTCCAGAACTCCGGCTCCCCTGCTTCGGCTTCGAGTTTGTTCAACTCGGCGCGCTTGGCGTCGATGGCCAGATAGCCCTTCATCTCCGCCAGCTGCTCCTGATAGGATTGTACCTTTGTCTTTAAATCTTCCTGCATATTCTTTCCAACGTTTCGGACGGCGCACTATAGACCATGCTGCGCTCAAGCCCAACCCTGCATCGATAAAAAGCGGTGTCAGTCGGTCTTGCTTCCGCGCCTCCACCCTTTGGAACGCAGCACGAATAGCGAGAAGGCGCCGGCCGCCAGACTCAGTCTGGCGAACAGGTCGCCGTGCAGGGTATAGAAGGTTTTCTCCTGGTTTTCCAGTCGCGGAAGAACCGAACCGATGGTGAAGCCTTCGGTGCACACGGCCAGACGGTGTTTCCGGTCGATACGGCCATAGGCGTCGATGAAGCATGTTGTACCGGTATTACAGCAGCGGGCCATGGGCACTCGGTTTTCAATACAGCGGAACACGGCATGGGCCATATGCTGCTCAGACTCGGCAGAGGGATCGAACCAGCCATCGTTGGTCTGGTTGACCAGCCAGCGCGCGCCGGCATTCACCGCCTGGCTTGCAAGCGGCGCAACCGTGTCCTCGAAACAGATCAGCACCGAAAACGGAGCCCTGCCGGGAATTCGCAGCAGGGTGCTTTCCGTTCCGGCCGTGCTTTCCCAGTCCACAGCGGTGAACTTGCGCAGTCCGGGGATGGGCACATATTCCCCGAACGGGACAAGATGCTGCTTGTGATATATTCCCAGCCGCATGCTGTACTCATCCAGCAGCACGGAACTGTTGTAGACGATGGGTGTGTCTCCCCTATAGTCGCAGTAGTTGACACCGGTGAGAAGCGGAAGGCCGATGCCGATGAGCTCCGAAGCCTCCTTGCTGTACCCGAAGCCGACTGTGGAATACATAATTTCGGGAACGGCCGTTTCCGGCCACACAACCAGATCAACGCCCGGCAGTCGCGTGGCGGTATCGGTCAGTTTCGCAAGTCGCTCCCGAATCATGTCCGCCATCGCGCTGTCCCACTTTACTCTCTGCGGGATGCTCGGCTGGATCAGGGCCAGGGTGACGGCTTTGTCGGCAAGTGTCTTGTGGAAGAGTGTTTTCATTCCGAACATGATGGACAACGCAACCGGCAGCAGTCCGATCATCAGTTCGTAATGGGGGCGATACTTCCTGGTGCGCGTACCGTGCGTGTATTGCCGAAACGTGATGAACAAGGCGGCGTTCAGCCACACGATCAGGGCGGATACCATATAAACACCACCCCACTCCGCAATCTGAACGACGGCGGGATTCGCATACTGGCTCACCCCGAGCGCATTCCAGGGGAATCCCGTGAAAAGCACACTACGGACATACTCCGCACCCACCCAGACCATGGTGAGTGCAAACATGAAGCGTACATTCCTGCGGAGGTCGCTTCCTGCCCATTTTGAACCCGCCATGGCCGTACCGACCGAGAACGGAATGAAAAACGCACCGCAATACAGCGCGAGAAAGCCATAGCCGGCGAGTGCACTGAACTTGAGTCCCGCGCTGTCGACCGTGCCGGTCAGGTTATGGAGCCATGAAAGTGAAATCAGATAGAAGACCAGGCCGGATAGCATTCCCAACCAGGCCGCCCGCTTGAGAGGTACCGACTGAACCGCGAACATCAGCGGCACCAGCGCCGCATACGCCACGGTCGACTGGTTGAATCCGGGAAAAGAGATCGCGAGAAAGATACCCGACAGCACACTGGCGGCAATCCGGATCCAAATAGACTTAAACAATGGATGTGCGGGCAGCTTGGGCTTCTCGTACCCGTGCTCCCGCCTCCGCTCTTCATACTTCCTCAGCGATCCAATCATTCAGGCATTCCATTTTCCGGACTACAAATCCAGATTCATCACGGTCGGCGCAGCCTGCCAACCCCGGGATTCCTTCTGCTGAACAAACAGATGTTCGATGTATCCCAGCAGATCATCTGCCGTGGTGAACGTTTGCCGGCTCCGGGCTTCGGACTCCACGTTGAAGGATTCCAGGCCCTTGAGCCCCAATACACCCTCGCCGCGTGTGGCATCCCAAAAAGGAACCATGCTTTCAACGATCGAGCGAAGGGAGCTATAGAGCATCAGCTCGTGTTTTTCCGATTCCGAAAGCGCGAGACGTCCCAGATCGAGTGTCCACATCCGATCCAGCCGTGCACCCGCCCAATCAGCCGGGCGGATAATGCCCCGGGAGAAATAGGGAAGCAACGTCGGAAACTGATGCAACTCGGACAGGATTTCCAGCCAGCGGTCTACATGCAGCGCATGCGGCTTTACCGACTGCAGTACGCGCGCAGCGGCCGCACGGTCGTTGATGGCACAAAAGGCACGGGCCAGCAGCAGCACGAGGTCGGAGCGATGGACGCCATGCGGGCAGTACTGCATACAGTATTGAGCAACGCTGGCGGCCAGGTTCTCAGTCGTCGGGCCTTGCGGTATTTCAAGCGTGTGGAAGATCTCGCGGAGTAGATCCGCCCAGGCCTCCTGCTCTGCCGTCCTGATTGCGCGGTCTCCAATCATTCGCGGCCGATGAGGCGCTCCACTTCGTTCATGAATTGACCGGCATCGCGGAAGCGGCGATAGACGGAGGCGTAGCGGATGTAGGCAACCTCGTCGAGCTTCTCCAGTGCAGTCATGACCTTCTTGCCGAGAATCATGCTCGGTATTTCCTTCTCGAATTCCGACTCGGCTTCCAAAATGATCGCATCGCAAATGCGCTCGATCTGCTCAACGGTGATGTGCCGCTTCCGGCAGGCAATATTTATGCTCTTCACCAGCTTGTCGCGACTGAGTTCCTCGTGACGACCGTCCCGTTTGGTGACCTGCAGCAGTGCACGCTGGATTTCCTCATAGGTCGTAAAGCGATGACCACAGCCCACACACACCCGCCTGCGTCGAATGGCATCGCCGTTTCGTACTTCCCGGCTATCGATTACACGGTTTTCCCGTCCTTCGCATTTAGGACATCTCATGTAACTTACCTTTCTTGAAAGTTGCGTTGAAGTTAGACGGAAAAAACAATCGGTAACAACAAAAAAACGGCGGATCGCAATCCGCCGTTTTCTCCGTACTGGACGGTGGTTTTATTTTTTCTTGGCGGCTTTCTTCTTAGCGGCCTTCTTCTTGGCAGGGGCTTTCTTGGCAGCCTTCTTAGCCGGTGCCTTCTTGGCAGCCTTCTTCTTGGCAGGGGCTTTCTTGGCAGCCTTCTTAGCCGGTGCCTTCTTGGCAGCCTTCTTCTTGGCCGGTGCCTTCTTGGCCGGTGCCTTCTTGGCGGCTTTCTTCTTGGCCGGTGCCTTCTTGGCGGCTGTCTTCTTGGCCGGTGCCTTCTTAGCCGGTGCCTTCTTGGCGGCTTTCTTCTTGGCCGGTGCTTTCTTGGCTACGGCTTTCTTTTTCGCCGGTGCCTTCTTTGCTGCTTTTTTCTTAGCTGCCATTTTCGCCTCCTTGTTTGTGCTCCTGACAACAATCAATTTCGTTTCAGTCAACCCAACCAGAGTTGCCATCATCAACTAATGCCTTGGCAATCTCCCGTCTGAAAAATGTTTATAAACACAGTATGCATTTTATGCAACCTGTTTGGTTTATAAAAACGCGTATCACTCGAGCACTTGCATGAATGGTTTTGTCGTGTTGAAATTTTTTTATCCGGCTCACGCGAACAAAAAAAACCGTCCAGTGGCTGGACGGTTCGTGTTCGAAAAAACGTCGTGTGATGGGCTACAGACTCTGTGTGATTTTTTCGACTGTGTAAGCTACGATCGTATCCCCGGCATCGAAGTTCGTGAAGCCCTCCGGACGGATCCCGCACTCCTGTCCCTGTCGGACTTCAGCGGCATCGTTCTGGAAACGCTTGAGTGATCCGATCGCACCTTCGAAGAGAATGTCATTCCCCCGTTTAATGCGTATGCTCGCCTTGGCGGTCACGCGACCGGTCATCACCATGCAACCGGCGATCTTGTTCTTCCTGCTCAGCTCGAAAACTTCGCGGATTTCGGCTTCGCCGATAACCTGCTCGCGCATTTCGGGTTCGAGCAAGCCCTTCATGGCGCTTTCAACATCCTCGATCAGTTCATAGATGATGCTGTAGAGACGAATCTCGACGCCTTCGCGCTTCGCGGCTGCGTTCGCACCGTTTTCCTTGCCCGTATGGAAACCCAGGATGATCGCATTCGACGCACTGGCGAGCATCACATCGTTCACGGTGATATTGCCCACGTCGCTGGAGATGATATTGATGTCGACTTTATCGCTTTTGATGCCCGAAAGGGAGTGGTTGATTGCCTCAACGGAACCCTGCACATCGGCCTTGATAATAACGCTCAGCTCCTTTTTCTCGTCGCTGTCGGCCGCGCCGAAAAGGTCGTCCAACGACATTTTCTTCGCTGTCACGCCGCCCTCGAGCTGCTGCAGGCGTTCGTCCTGCTGCATTTCATCCGAAATCGTTTTCGCTTCGCGGTCGTTGGCCATCACCTGGAACTCGTCGCCCGCACCCGGAACATTGGTAAGGCCCAGCAGCTTAACCGCCGTGGACGGACCGGCCGAACGCACCTTCTTGCCCTGATCGCTGATCAGCGCCTTGATACGTCCCCAGTACTTTCCGCAGATCACGTTGTCGCCGACCTTGAGGGTGCCGCTCTTGACGAGCACGCTGGCCGTCGGCCCCATGCCCGGTTCCATCTGTGCCTCGACCACGAATCCGCGGGCCGGCTTGTTGGGGTTGGCCTTCAGTTCAAGCATCTCGGATTCGAGGACGATCCGTTCAAGCAGTCCGTCGATGCCTTCGCCCGACGTTGCACTGACCGGACAGCATCCGATGGATCCGCCCCAGTCTTCAACCATAATGTCGTTTTCCTGCAGCTGCTGCTTCAGGCGGTCCGGGTTGGCGGAGCGCAAATCCATTTTGTTCATCGCAACGATGATGCAGACGCCGGCGGCCTGCGCATGCTTGATCGCTTCGATCGTCTGCGGCATGACGCCGTCGTCAGCCGCTACGACCAGCACGACAATATCCGTTAGGTTTGCACCGCGGGCGCGCATCGCCGTGAAGGCGGCATGGCCCGGCGTGTCGAGGAAGGTGATCTTGTGGTCGTCGAGTTCCACGGTATAGGCGCCGATGTGCTGGGTGATGCCGCCGGACTCGCCCGTCACGACACGGGTGTTCCGGATCTTGTCGAGCAGCGATGTCTTGCCGTGGTCGACGTGACCCATAAAGGTGACTACCGGCGGACGGGGCATCAGGGCATCGGGAGTATCCTCGACTTCTTCCTGCCGCTTGGCCTGGATGGTCCGGGCCTTGGGCTGGACCGGCGGAGCCTTTTTCTTTTCTTCCTTGCGAACAATGAAGCCGTGCTTCTCGCCGATCTCCTTGGCCACCTTGATATCGATCTCGGCGTTGATGGAGGCGAACACGTTCATCCGCATCAGCTCGGCAATGACGATATTGGGCTTCATGCCCATTCGTTCGGCAAATTCCTTTACCACGATCTTGGGCTTTTTCAGTTCGATGACATTGTCCTCGCCCTTTTCTTCGGCTTCGGCCTCCTCGCCGGCAGCTTCTTCCGCATCGGCAGGCGCATCCGCCGCGCTCTCGGGAGCCGCTTGCTGAAAAGGTTCCGCAGCAGGTGCGTTGTCCTCACGGGCCTCGTCAATCGACCCATAGCCCAGTTCGTCGCAGATCGCGCTGATCTGTTGATCGCTCAGTTCCGCATCGATGCCGTCTACGTCAATTTCGATGTCCTGGAGAATCTCCAGCAACTCCTCGGGCGAGACGCCTACATCTCTGGCTGTGTCTTGAACATTCATTATTCCGTGATCTCCCCGTGTTCTTTGATGTAGGCCGCCTCGGCTGCGTACCAGATGGTCTTGGCCTGTTCGGCACTGATCCCTTCGTCGATCGCTTCGAGGTCGCTCATATCGGCGGCCAGGATGCCTTCCAGGGTCAGGAAGCCGGAGAAGACCAGCTTCTCTGCGTATTCACTGCCGATGCCTTCGATGGCGGCCAGTTTCGTTACAGCGACGGCGACACGCTCCTCGAAGTCCATGCTCTCTTCATCCTTCTGGATGTCGACGCGCCAGCCCGTCAGCTTGGAGGTCAGGCGCGCGTTCTGCCCGCGCTTGCCGATCGCCAGCGAAAGCTGGTCGGGATCGACCGTGACCTTGACCGTGCGCGTTTCTTCGTCGGCATCCACCTCTTTCAGGCGTGCCGGTGCAAGGGCGTTGGCGATCAGCGAGTGGATGTCCTCGCTCCAGCGGACGATGTCGATCTTCTCGCCGGAAAGCTCACGCACAATATTCTTTACGCGCATGCCGCGCATGCCGACGCAGGCGCCGACGGGGTCGACGCGTTCGTCATGGGAAATGACCGCCACCTTGCTGCGATAGCCGGCCTCGCGGGCGATCCCCTTGATTTCCATGGTGCCGTCGGAGATTTCCGAAACTTCCAGCTCGAACAGCCGGCGGACAAAATCGGGATGGCTGCGCGACAGTACGATCTCAGGACCGCGCTCGCGCTCGCGGACGGCCAGAATCAGCGCGCGGATGCGTTCGCCCACCTCATATTCCTCAGTCGGCACACGCTCCTTGGATGGCATAACGGCTTCCCCGTGCTCCAGCTCGACGATTACGTCGCTGCGGTCGAAACGGGTGACTGAACCGGTTATGATCTCGCCGGCACGATCCTTGTATTCGTCGAAGATGATCTCTTTTTCCGCGTTGCGGATCTTCTGCATGATCACCTGCTTGGCGGTCTGGGCGGCAATACGGCCCAGCGGCGGCGCGGTGGTTTCGATCTCGGTTCCGTCCGATAGTTTCCGGTAGGCTTTGCGTTCGAAGGTTTTCCGGTCGATGGCGATGCGGAGTTCGTCTTCAGCGCCTGTTTTTTCCGTAACGCTCTGCAGGGCCGCCTCGATGGCGCGGATGATGACCTCGCGCTCGACGCCCCGTTCACTTTCCATGTATTCAACAACGGCTTTCAACTCTGCAGGATTCATAAGCCCCTCCTTCGCAACCTTCAAAAATCAAATAACCAGCCCTTTAGAGAACAAAAGAGCGGGCAGCGCCCACTCTTCTCCAGAGCCAAACTATCAACAGACGGGAAAAACTACGCCTCCCTCCCCGTGCCGTCAAGTGGCAATCCGGGGAAATCCGGCCACCGGGCTAGGTTACAAATCCTTTTTTCTTTTATAAGTGAAATGCAAGAGCCGCTTTCCTACTATCGGTTCACATTTAACCAAGGAGAGACCCATGATAGGCTTGCTTGTATTCATCGGATTGATCGTGATCCTGTTCATCGCCGTGGTCGGGATGTACAACGGTCTGGTCACGCTGCGCAACCGCTACAAGAATGCGTTTGCCCAGATCGATGTGCAGTTGAAGCGCCGCTACGACCTGATCCCGAACCTCGTCGAAACCGCCAAGGGCTATATCAAGCACGAACGCGAGACCCTCGAAGCGGTGATCCAGGCCCGCAACCAGGCCGCCGCCGCCAGCAAGGCCGCCGCCCAGAATCCGGGCGAAGCCGGCGCCATGAAAGGACTGCTGGGCGCCGAAGGTGCGTTGACCGGCGCACTCGGCCGGTTGTTTGCCCTGTCGGAAGCCTATCCGGACCTTAAGGCCAACCAGAACATGATGCAGCTGTCCGAAGAGCTGACTTCAACCGAAAACAAGATTTCGTTCGCTCGCCAGGCCTACAACGACGCCGTCATGGTCTTCAACACGAAGCGCGAAACCTTCCCGACGAACATTGTTGCCAACATGTTTAACTTCACGCAGGCGATGCTGTTCGAAATCGAGGACGAAGCCCAGAAGGAAGCCCCGAAGGTCAGCTTTGGCTAGCGAAATATGAAGTATGAAAGTTGAACTATGACCATGGAACCGATGGTTGATATCAGGTCGTCGCAGGCCCGCTTTCATCTTTCATACTTCATCCCTCATGAATAAAAGTCATGGATTTCTTCGCCCGACAGGACAGCGCGCGCAGACACACCGGCCTCCTGCTGGTTTATTTCAGCCTGGCTGTGGTGCTTACCATACTACTGGTCTATTTCCTGCCCGTTATTGCCTGGCATTTCTATTTGCTCAACCGAGTCCCGATCGATCAAACCGCGTCGTTTCAATGGTGGTATCCCGATGCCTTCCTGCTGGTATGTGGTGTCACGTTGATCGTGGTGCTCGGCGGCGCGCTGTTCAAGATCGGACAACTCCGCAGCGGAGGCGGAGGCCGCGTTGCCGAAATGCTGGGCGGTCGACAGATTCGTCCCGAGACCACCGACTTCTTCGAAAAGCGCCTGCGCAATGTGGTTGAGGAGATGGCAATCGCGTCCGGCGTTCCCGTCCCTCCGGTCTACGTGCTCGACCGCGAAACCGGAATCAATGCGTTCGCAGCGGGATTCGCGCCTTCGGATTCGGTCGTCGCCGTCACCTACGGCACCATGACGGATCTCACGCGCGACGAGTTGCAGGGGGTGATCGCCCACGAGTTCAGCCACATCCTGAACAGCGATATGCGGATCAATCTCAATCTGATGGGTATCCTGTTTGGCCTGCTGGTGATCGGCTTGACCGGGCGCGTATTGCTGCAGTTCGTGGGTTATGGCGGGGGCGGACGGCGTGACAAGGATTCCGGACAGATTACCATGGCCATCCTGGCGGCGGCGGTGGTTCTGATGGTCGTGGGTTTTACCGGATATTTCTTCTGCAAGCTGATCAAAGCTTCCATCTCGCGTTCGCGTGAACGGCTGGCCGATGCCTCTGCCGTGCAGTTTACCCGCAATCCCCACGGACTGGCCGGCGCGCTGAAAAAGATCGGCGGGCTTGCCGAAGGTTCTCGCATTCACGCTCCTCAGGCCGAGCAGGCCAGTCATATGTTTTTCGGCAACGGGCTGGGATCGACGCTGTTCAACACCCACCCGCCACTGGCTGAACGCGTCAAATGGCTGGAACCTGATTTCAACGGCAAGTTCGAACGCGTCACCCCGGAAGCCCTTCATGAACAGCTGTCGCGTCTCGAAGGCGCGCCAACCTTGAAGAAGGAGGAGAAGAAAACCGATTTTGTCGACCTCTTCACCCGGCCCGGCAAAATGGCGATCGCAGCTGTCGTCCTCGATACGGCCACGCAGCCGCAAACCACACCCGCCACTCCCGAGGCGCTGATAGATTCCATTGGAACGCCGATGGAACACCACGGCGATACCGCCCGCGCACTCATCGAATCAATTCCAGATAAAGTGAAGGAATATGCGCGTGATCCCTACGGCGCGCGCATGCTGATCTATTATCTGCTGCTTGATGAGCGTGTGGAAATCCGTGACAAGCAGATCGCATTGATAAAGGAAAAATCCGAGCCCGCCGTGGTCGAAGTGCTGGAAAAGGCACTGCTGGAACCGGTGCATATCACGTCGGAAATGCGACTGCCGATCGTGGACCTGTCCATCCCGGCGCTGCGGTTCCTCTCCGCCGGCCAATACAACGCCTACCGCGATATCGTACAGGGGCTTATCGATGCGGATGAACGGGTCGACATTTTCGAGTATGCCCTGCAGCGCGTCCTGCTTCACCATCTCGATCCCCTTTTCGATCAGAACCCCAAACCGCGGGTTACCAACTACTACGCCTTGCGCGGCCTCGAAAAAGAAACCGCCGTCGCCCTTTCCGTTCTGGCGCGCCATGGGAACGAGGATCCGCAGGAACAGGCCGCCGCCTTTTCGGCCGCCGCCGGAATGCTTGCCGCGCAGCAGGTCAACCTCGAACTGGTGCCTGAAGGCGAATGCACCTGGGACAATCTGGACGCCGCCCTCGACAAGCTCAACGGAGGATCCTTCAAACTCAAGAAGTGGGTGCTCGGCGCCCTGCTGGAATGCCTGATGCACGACCGCGAGATCACGGTCGAGGAAGTCGAACTCTTCCGCGCCATCGCCGACACCCTCGGCTGCCCCGTCCCGCCCTGGGTAGCACCAGCACGTAACTTGTAGCAAGGGAAAGGCTGCATGCCTGCGATCAGGGGCTGCTTACGGAAATCTGCAGCTCCATCTCCAGACTTATATCGCTGCTGGTGCCGGAAACCTGATGCACTTCGACCGCCATCACGTTGGCACCCGCGACAAAGCTGGCTGCGGGAATACTGATCGACTCAAATTCATAGTCGGATCCCCCCAGCGGAGTATAATCCAGATAGGTGACCGCCCCGGCCTGCATGCGTACACGTGACACTTCAGCTCCATTGAGATAGAAGATGGCGCCATCATCGACTTTCACATTGCACACGACGCTTTCGATTAGAGCAGGATCATCCACATTGAAGAGGTAACGGAAATGGGTGGTCGCATACTTGCTGGACGCATTGGGACCATAGCTGACCTCCGTCGCTTCATCCCCGTCGCCGTAGCCCAGCTCGGCGGGACCGGATGCCCATCCGCTATCGTCATATGCCGGCAACATCCAATCCGATCCCGGATCAGTGCCCATATCGCGGTATTTCCAGATGGCTCCCAGGGAGATCAGGTTGGTGTATGTCGGCGGGGCGTAGACGGGAAACAGCCGCTGCAGACGGTAGAAGCCTGCGACTCCCGGATTGGTGACAGCCAGCTCCAGGAGATGGGCTGCCGCATGGGTCTCCTCCACCGATTGCCACGCCGACTGATCCAGCACCGGGGTCCATTCCAGTCGGTAAAGCGCTCCGCTAACGGTACCGTGCCAATCCATGGTTAGCTGCGCATTGGTTGCAGAAATGCTGGTGCAGGCCGTGGCGGTAAAATTAATTCCTCCCGGCGTTCCGCCGGATTCGTCACTCGCGGCCCAGTTTGCAGCGAGCGCGTTGTCGAGCTCCGGACGAATCAGCGCCAGCGAAGGTCCGTGATTATCCGGCTCGGATGGCCAGGGCGCCACAACCTCATAAGGCACATAGTCCACTTCCAGCGCGTCACTGTCGCGCAGCCAGACCGGTTCACCGGCAACCGGAATCCCTTCGCCATCGTAATCAAAAACACGTATGCCCAGATTCGTATAATGCAAAGGATCCGCCGCCACGATGATGCGCTCGCCCGGAGCCACAATCGTGCTGGTCGGGAACGTATAGCTAATGCCTTGCGCAAACCCGGCCAGGGATAGGTCGTATGGCTGGTCGCCGCGGTTCATCAATTCAATAAATGCGTAACTATCCCCCTGTGTGGCGGAAGGATTGTAGTGAAGTTCCGTAACCGCCAGCGGCTCGTCGGCGATGCGCGGGAGGTCGGTCAGCGGCACGAAATTCCATGTCAGGGTTCCTGCGCCCACGTCGTGTTCAAACTCGATGGCCGTACGCAGGTTTGCCGGTAGATCCTCCTTCAGTCCGGCCGCGAGCAAATGGATGCCCTCGGCTGTCGTGTGATTAATGTGGAACTCCCCGTAGGAACCCGGCAGATCGCTGCCGGTGCGGTCCCCCGCGACACATAACACTTCAATCCCGTTGCTGACCGCCTGAAGCAGCAGCGGATAGACATCGTCGTAGAAATTGAGACCGGAGAGCGTGGCCGAACTGGCCCCGATGCGTTCGTCGCCATACAGATAGGCCAGGGGCGCATAATCGGCCAGCCAGATAAGATGATGGTGGATCAGGACCAGATGGGTGCAGTTCGATAGCGTGTTGACGGTATCCTGCAGCATCTGCAGCTCGCCGCCCAGAATGTCCTGCCCATCGTCCGTTGTATCCAGCACCACAAAGGCAATGCCGTTGGTCTGCGTGGCGTAGTATGTCGGGCGGCCGGTCGCGGCCGTGAAATAGTTCCTGTGCGCCGTATCGTGGTTGCCCAGTGCCGCCAAGACCGCCGGGCTTCCCAGATCCAGAATTGCATCCAGATAGTCCACCGTGGACTGCAGGGCCGTGCCGTTCCACGTATAATCCCCGCCCATCATCAGCAAATCATATCTGGAAAAGTCAACCCGCTCCACCTCCCGCTGAACGATTTCTCCGGGGCCGTCCGCCCGGAGATGGCTGATGAACAGATACCGGTTGGTTTGCGCCCCCGACGTTGCAGCGGCAACGAACAGCAGGCAGCCGATGCGCATCATGGATTTCATAGTCCGTTGTATGCTCCGTCCAACCTGCAATAGCAAGATTGGACTCCAATCTTTTCCCCTTTCCCTTTGCCAGGGTTGGGGGTTTCGTGTATCACCGTGCGCGCTATGGAAGAAACGAAGAGTAAAAGGGTTGTGGCGATCGTGGGTCGTCCGAACGTGGGCAAGTCGGCGCTGTTCAACCGGCTGGTGGGCCGGCGCGTCTCGATCGTACACGAGGAGGTGGGCGTCACGCGCGACCGCGTCGCGTGCGAAGCCAATTGGAACGGCGAACGCTTCGAGCTGATCGATACCGGCGGTCTGGGCCATTTCGGCAAGCAGGTCTCGCCGGACCAGATCGTGGCCGGTACCGAGCAGCAGGCCGAGATCGCTATTGCCGACGCGAGTTTCATCATCTTCGTTACCGACATCACCGCCGGAGTCTCCCCGCTGGACGAAGAGGTTGCGCGCATCCTGCACCAGAGCGGCCGCACGGTGATGCTCGCCGCAAACAAGGCCGACAATGATGCCCGCGATGAAGCCGTCTATGACTTTGACCGCCTCGGCTTCCCGGTCTTTCCTGTTTCCGCCATCCAGAACCGCGGCATAAATGATTTGATGGAGGATCTGGTTCCGCGGCTTCCGAAAGAGGAAAACCCGACGGAAAAAACGCCGTTGCGTGTCGCCATCGTCGGCCGCCCGAATGCCGGGAAGTCCTCCTACATCAACCGCCTGCTGAAGAGTGAACGCGTGATCGTCTCCGACGTCCCCGGCACCACACGCGACAGCGTTGAGATCCCCTTCACCATCGGCAAGGGTGATACCGCCCGCCACTACCAGCTGATCGATACCGCCGGCGTGCAGAAAGATACGCGTTCAAAAGGTGCGGTCGACTGGTTCAGCAACCTGCGCACCGACAAGGCGATTGAACGCGCCGATGTGGTGGTGATGGTGCTCGACGCCGAAACCGGACCGACCAGCCGCGACAAGAAGGTCGCCGCCAAGATCATCGAGGCCCAGAAGGGCTGCCTGCTGCTGATCAACAAATGGGATCTGGCGCAGGATGCGGAAGACGAGGTGACGCAGACCAAATACCTGCCCGCCCTGCGCGAGGCACTGCCTTTCATGGGATTTGCGCCGGTGCTCTTTGTTTCCGCCAGGAGTGGCTACAACATGAAGCGCAGCATCGAAGCCATCGATTATGTCGCCGCGCAGACCCGCACCGAAATCACCACGGGCGTGTTGAACCGGGTCATCCAGCAGGCGATCGAAAAATATCCGCCCCCCATCGCAAAGGGCAAGCGGCTCAAGGTGTTCTATGGTACGCAATCCGGCACCAACCCGATCTACTTCAAGATCTTTGTCAACGATCCCGACTATGCGCGCTCCAACTGGCTGGCCTATCTGCAGAACCAGTTCCGCGCTGCATTCGGGCTGGAAGGCGCGCCGATCTTCATTAAGCTCATCGCCCGCTCCCGCCCGAAGAAGTAATCAGTGGATGGTTCATCCCTCACATTCGGATAGGCCTACTGCGCCGCGACCGGTTAGCAATGCATGTAGTGCCGTCACCAAGCTTCCGATTATGACCTGACACGCGACCCGCATGGGCGTAGTGTACTTTTATTGTTCCGGAGGAGGCTGCACATGAACTCGCTCGAACCTATGACGGTGATAGTGCTGATTGCTGCTGTGATGATCATGGCCTTGACGTTTTTTTCAAAATTCATCCATTTCATGCTCAAACTCGCCATCATCGCCGTCATGGTGCTGGTAATTCTCTATTTCCTTCGCCAGGAAGGCATCCTTTAGGGATCCATTCGTTTTTCCATTTCCATCTGGATCTGATTCGCTAGGGTTGGGGCCAGGCAAGTGAAAATCCTGCGAGGTGAAATATGGAAACCATCAAGGAACTACTGTCGGAGATCGACTGGAAAGCCATCATATTCCACGGGCTCAAAATCGTCCTGATCCTTGTCCTGTCATGGATCGCGATGAAAGTGCTGAAGCGCCTGCTGGGCCAGTTGGAGAAACAGCTCATCAACAAAAGCCGCCGGGAGGGCGAGCCCCCGTCGGAATCTCTCAAGCGGATTGAAACCCTGGTCGGGTTGCTGAAGCGGGGAGCCTATATCGCCCTCTGGCTGGTCGTCATACTCATTCTGTTAACAGAGATGGGGGTCAAGGTCGGGCCGTTGATTGCCGGTGCGGGCATTCTCGGTCTGGCCATTGGATTCGGTGCGCAGAACCTGGTGCGTGACATCATCTCCGGCTTTTTCATCATTCTGGAAAACCAGATCCGTGTAAATGATGTAGCCGTCATCAACGGGACCGGCGGGCTCGTGGAAAAGATCAACTTCCGTACGACCGTGCTGCGCGATCTGGCCGGGCTGGTTCACGTCTTTCCAAACGGTGAGATCACGACGCTGAGCAATCTGACGAAAGGATGGTCGGCCTATGTCTTCGACATCGGCGTGGCCTACAAGGAAAACACCGACCGGGTCATCGAAGTCATGAAACAGGTCGGCAAGGATATGTTCGCCGATGAAAAATTCGGCCGGCTCATGCTGGAAGAGCCGGAGGTGTTTGGCGTCGACAAGTTCGACGACTCCGCCGTTGTCATCAAGGGCCGCATCAAGACCAAGCCGATCCGCCAATGGGATGTCGGCCGCGAATTCCTGCGCCGGATCAAGTTTGCCTTTGATGAACACGGCATTGAGATTCCCTTCCCGCACCGCACGATCTATGTGGGCGAGGAGAGCAAACCGTTCGATCTGCAGATCCTTGAAAAGCTCCGGAAGCAGGATAAGGGCACGGAATAGACAGCTAGGGCCGCTTGAAATCCGTGCGCAGGTAGAGCGCCTCGACCTTGTCGCGTGCCCATGGGTTCCTGCGCAGGAACTTAAGGCTCGATTTGACGCTCGGTTCCCAGTTGAAACATCGGATGTCGATCCGGCGGCCCAGTTCATCCCAGCCATAGTGGTCGACCAGCCGGATCAACAGCTTTTCGAGCGTAATGCCGTGCAGCGGATTGTTGGGCTGTTCATTCATGGATTACCTGTCGCCTGCGGTGGATGTCTGCTGGCGAAGCATGCCGACAATGATCCAGATGACCAGTAGGCTGACGGCGCCGACAGCGAGTCCGGCCAGCAGTTTGGAATACTTTCGCCAGGGCTGGGCTTTCGCCACGTCATTGGGCCGCGTCTCCAGTGTATCGACTACCGGAAGCGAGTCGATTTCCCGGTCATTGATCCGGCTCCGAAGATCGAACCGCGGAGCAGCCATGTCCCACGCACGGAAATACAAGGAAGCCGGACCTGCCGATGCCGCTTCGAACACCAGGTAGCGGGGAATGGCTTCGAGCCTCACAGCGGCGATATCGAGTGGCTGGTCGTCATAGTGGTAGACCTGCACCTTCAGGAAACGGTAGTGCGCATGCAGTTTCACGGTATCGTTCCGATCCTCCGGCAGCGCATGGATTTCACCGCCGCCCACCTGTCGCCATTGCTCGCTCCCGTTGTTGCGGCCGTACACGGACACACACCGGGTATAGGATTGATCATTCACATCAAAATGGATAAACTCCACTGGACGGTTCGCCTGCCTGATGTCGAGCATAAAGGTCTGCGCTTCTTTCTGCTGTTCTAGGCTGTCGACCGGCCGTTCCGTTAGCGGCACCGCTTCCCGTTCGGCTTCCTTTTCGGTTCGATGCTGCAGGAAGGCTCCCGCAACCTCGAAAGTTTCCCCGGCGGATTGCGCATTGGGATAAATGCGGACACGCAGGCGGGCCAGGTCCGAATCGGGATAGCGGATCACCCGGTTGCGCGCATCGCGCCTCCCGGAGAATTCGATGAGGTAGCCGGAGGCCATGTGCCCCGCCGGCTCGGTGCCGGCGAAGATTTCCACACGCCGAACAAACGCATGGCCGGATGTTACCAGTTCAAGCCGGTTGTGCACTGGCGTTTTGCCGCCGACATCGGGAATCGCAATATCGAACTGCAGATAGGGCTCAGGGCCGTAAACCCACGCACTGTTGAGGATCTTTAGTCCAATCGATCTCTTGACTACGGTCTCCCGGGGTTCGTGCAGAAAAAAGGGCCACTGCGTCCCGTCGGAGCCTATGATGCGCAGATCGTCCGGAAAGTTGCGGACCTGCCCGAAAATATCGCCGGCGATCACCACCCTGCCCCGCTGGCCGGCCTCGAACGTTCCCTCCAACGGCCGTTCCAGATCAAAGCGCGCCGGCAGATTATCCGCGCCGGCGTAGGGTGTCAGCGCAAGTATCGCGACCATGCAGGATACTAAACGACGCGACTTCATTCTTCTCCTCCCAGCGATTGGAAATAGGCCGAGGCCTTCTGGTAGGCAAAGGAAAGCCCCAGCAATAGAATGCCGGTTCCGATAAAGGCAGCGATCCGCTCCAGTCCATGGAGTTCCGATGAGTCGACAATCAGCACCTTGAAAGTGGCAATGCCAAACAGGATCAGCCCGAAATAGCGGTGTGCGGCAATCCTCCGTTTCATGCCGAACAAAATGAGGGCCAGCGCACATACCGCCCAGAGAATGGTAATGGCCGTCGAAGCCCAGTCGGTTTGGCTGCGCATGATCTCCCATGTCATCATCCAGATTGCGGATGCGAGGGCCATGATGTTGAGCGCTTGTTCCGGCGGGAAAGGCGATCCGTTGGCTTTCTGCAAAACACCCGGCAGGCGGGGCTGAAGAAATAGAATTATCACCGCCACGATGGCAAGCTGCACCCAGATGATCCCATTGAGGAACACCAGGTCCGTTGCCCGGTACAGGCTGAACCCAACCACTGAATCAATCATGAGCTTGATGGGCACCAGGAGGACCAGCAAAGCCCCCATTTTGATCACCATCGAATTTCGCGGCGCCAGCAAAAGCACGCCGGTCCCGGCCAGCAGCAGTACCAAAGACGTAATCAGCCAGCTGAAAACCTCGTCGGATCCCAGTGTCCAGAATGCATCGGTAAAGAAGACCAGTACAATGCCGACCACCCCGGCACACCAGAGCATATCCTGCGTTGGATATTCGTGCTCATCGGTGTATCGGCCGGCCAGCCAACCCTGAACACCCAGCAGGATTGCGGACACCATGCCGACGGCAAACCGTGCGTTGAGGAAGAGGGTTGGCGGATTGTGATAAAATGTTAGGTCGAACAGCAGTGCCTTGAAAATACCGATCATGCCCAGCAGGACGGCCCCGCCTTGCAAGGCCCGCGAGCGCACCCGTCCGGCGAACCAGGCCAGTGCCACACCTTCGACCGCCCAACCCAGCGAAACCCATTCCCTATCAAGCTGGGCCGGAAGCGCCAGCGTGGCAAACAGCAATCCGCCGGAAAGAAAGCAGAGTATTTCCGCGTTGAAACGGGCCAATACCCTGAAGGCAAACCGGGCCAGTCCGGCGTGGACGAGCGCCAGCAACAGGAATGCCGCCCCCACCCAGTCGTTTTTGCCGGCTTCATCGAGCAGCCAGTAGACCACCCCCAGCAAGAGAAACGAAGCCAGCAGCAGCCGGACCAGATCAGCGGTGCGACCGCCGACCTCCTGCTCACTGCGAAGTTTCAGCAGGCCCAGCGCTGCATATTCGGCAAAGTAGAGAACCGCAAACCCCATCCCGACCCACACCTCGCGGGTGCTGATCCACTCAAGCCAGACAAGGAAATGAATGATGGTGAAGAGAAATGCCAGATTGTACAGAAGCTGCCATTTACGGCGCACGCCGAGTAACAGCACCGGAACGTTGATGACCGCCACATAGACCAGCGGAAAGATCCCGGAATCAATATCGCCCCCGATCAACAACGGCGTAATGAACGCTCCGAGCACGCCCAGCACCCCAACGGCCTGAGACCGGTAGGCCATTGCCAATCCGAATACGGCCAGTGCACTGGCAGCCAATCCAAAGCCAGCAGCTATCGGCCCGATCAGATGGTAAATGCCATAAGCGGCGAATACCGAAAAGTAGAACAATGCACTGCCGCCGCCGGTCAGCACCCGCGCGAACAGATGCAGCTTCGGATCCTTCCGCTCCACTAGGTGTCCAACACCCACAAGTACACCACCACAGAGAAGACCCAGCACGATGCGCGTCCCGGGGCCGATCCAGTTGTGCTGAATGGCATAACCGACGAGAAATACAATCCCCATAACGAGAATGGCAATACCGGCAAAAGCAGCCGCCTTTCCGCCCATCATGAATTCAACACCGCTATTCGCCGTTTTGGCGGCGGGTCGTACCGGGCGGGATTCGGGCGTGGGTCGGTAGTTTTGCTCCAGTGGAAACCGCTCAACAGGCGTTGCCTCAACAGGGGCTTTGTGCTTGGGAAGCGGCGGTTTGATCTTTTCCGGAGCGGATTGCGGCGGCATTGGCCGGGGCTCTCTTGCATCATCAAATTTCTGCTGGCTGAGCAGATGCTGCATCTGGCCACGCAGCTTTCGCAACTCTTCCCGCGCCCCGGAAACCTTGACGATCGCCACAATCGACAACGTGATCGGAGCGAATACAACCAGCAGCACGATCAGTACAATCAAGCCTTCCATAACACACCCCTCAGTAGATATTCAGTATTCGTCAATTACAACCCCAAGTCAACGAGGTGATACCGGACAGATCGTCTATCGCGCTGCCCGTTCCCGTTTTTCGACCTGAAACCGCTTATACGCACGAGCTGTTCCACCTCTTCCCGATACAACCACATCCCATTGCGATAATGATGTTTACAAAATTTACCGAACACACTCGGGGCTCCAGAACCTGCACAGAATGTATTGGCGGAAAACATCTGATGTCCATGGGTGATGGCATAGCGCATAATGTTTTTCTGTTTTCATCTCCGATTGATCCGCTAGGGTCTGCTGCTTCACGAAACAAGGCCATCAAGGATGGCGGACGGTAAACTCCGGAGTTGTTAGATGGCATGGACAGGTAAAATCATCGGTGGTGTTCTGGGATCGCTGCTCGGGCCGTTCGGCGCCGTCGTCGGCGTCGGCATCGGGCACCAGATCGACAAGGGTACCGACCGCGTCAAGACGGCGGCGGTAGCCATCCAGACCGCGTTTTTCGGCTGCCTCGCGAAGATGGCGCGCGCCGACGGGCAGGTGACCCAGGACGAAATCGACGCCGTCGAACAGATCATGGCTCGGCTGGGCTATACCGGCGAGCGGCGCAAGGCGGCCATAGAAATCTTCCGCAAAGCCAAGGACGATTCGCACTCGGCAGCCGACTATCTCAGCCAGCTCGCATCGATCATCCAGTTCAATCCGCAGATTGCCATGACGTTCCTGATGGCGCTGCATGCCGTGGCGCAGGCCGACGGATTCATTCATCCGAACGAGCGCGAAATCCTGCTGCAGGCCGAGCGCGCCTTCCGGCTGCGCCCCGGAACGATCGACGCCATGCTCGGTGGCATCCCCCAAACCCGTACCGGTGCCTTGGATAATGCCTACAGGATTCTGGAATGCACGCCGGACATGGGCGATGACGAGATCAAGCGGATCTACCGCCAGAAATGCCTCGAATACCATCCCGACAAACTGGCCTCCAAGGGACTGCCGGACGAGTTCATGCAGTATGCCAACGAACAGCTCGCCAAGATCAACGAAGCCTACGACATCATCAAGAAAGCCCGCGGATAGGCGGTCCCTGTATCATGGCACTTCCACGCTCAGGCGGAAATCCACCACCTCGCTGCTTCCGGGCAGCAGCGTCACGGGTCTGGTTTCCGTTCCGCCCGATCCAATAAACGGGTCCGCTCCGGCCTGCCAGTCGTCAGGAACAAGGCCCGGTGTCGCTTCGATGGTATGTGTCCTGCCGGCAATCGTTGTGCATTCGACGTACCATACCGAACCGCTCTGGTATAAATCCGTTATTGCAGGACGCTCGAATGGATTTATAGCCAAACCAAATTCAGAGCTGTTCCCCGCCCAGTCCGTCGCGGTGCCGGTGATGGGTCCTCCCAAGGGAACGTGTGGAAATATGCTGTTGAAGCCGGCATCTCCATTCGCATCCGTTTCAACCTCGATATCGCCGATAAACAATCTTCCCTCCCCGTAGCCGGAAGGATCCGCGGCCAGGTTATCGAAAAATTCCAGCGTGAAGCGTCGCTCGGGGACGCTGTTGAAAGTGCCTACAATCTGAATGGAATCGGCGGTGGTTCCCGCCCCCTGGATCACCGGGACATTCTGCAGACCGTTGACGCCGGTATCCGCATCCTGGAAATCCGAGAGCCCCGGTCCGACACCAAATCCGCCATTGACCACGTCGATCCCCAGCCAGCCATTGTCATGGAGACTGTTGCGAGAGATTTCCACATGTGCAGACGCCCCTCCAACATTGACGCCCTCATAGCCATTGTTCGCGGATTCATTGTGGCAGAACATGGTGTCGCTGGTGTCGAACATCGATGTCCCGGCACCACCGGCCCCGATATTCTCACCGCCGGAGCCGACCCCGATGCTGTTCTCGGATATATCGATATCCCGGCAGTTCTGGATGAAGACTCCATCATAGGGGCCTCCGCCAATGATGCTTCGTCGTATACTCCCGCCTCGAACGCCTATGAAATCAATGCCATCGTAAAGTGTTCCGGAGGCACTTGTTCCGCTGTCGTTCACTCCGATCCAGCATTCATCCACGAAGGATCCGTCCCCCATGGCTCCGATACCCGATCCCGAGGAATCGCCCCGGATCGTCAATCCACGCAGAGTGTTATGGTTCCCGATCAGCTGCAATGGCGGAGCGGAAATACCTGGTGTACTTTCTATCACGATGGGCGGTATTCCGGGAACAGCCCCGGGCTGCGTAAAGCCATCGATCCAGATCCGGCCATTCAACTGGGGTAGCGGGGTCGCCAAATCAATAGCGTGCGGTGGACTGCCGGCAAGATTGAATTCAATCCGATGAACCACATCGGTCTCTGCGCTGCTGTTGGCGCCATCGATTGCATAGCGCAGGGTTCCAACGCCACCATCGCCGGGATCGGTGACCACATAGGTTTCCCCCGTTACGGCGACGATGCCCGAAAATTCAGACGTGTCCTTTGTTCCCATGTGCGTGGCAGTCGCCGTAACCCACAGTCCCGGATCACCGGAAAGCGTCTGATCGAAATCCGCATGACCGCCGCCATCGGTAATGAGGTTGAAGGAACCGAGGTAGGTTTCCCCTTCCCCATGTCCGCTGGGATCACGCTCAGAATTGCCAAACAATTCTATGGTGAATGTGGTGTTGGGCTGGCTGTCAAGCTGCCCCAGCACATGAACGCCCGGGCCGCCCACCCGCTCGGCGGCAATGAGATCCGGAAAATTCTGACGGCGATTGGCTCCGATATCCGCATCGGGCGGTGCGTCGTTGGCTGTAACACCGTCATAGTCCAGATCAATGCCCAGCCCGTTGGGGTTCCGGTAGATGCTGTTGCGCCGTATCGAATGTCCGGTGGCGGGTCCGTCGACCGGTGAATCCTGTACGATGACGCCCCCTTTGCGATTGTATGCAATTATATTGGCCGCCCCTGCGCTGCCGTCCCCCACCAGGCCACCGCTTCCAGCCTGGATGAACACACCAAATGTATTACCCAGCTCACTCGAACTGTCTGCTGCAACGCCTATATAGTTAGCCAGAACCTGCACATCGTCGGAATTGCTGCTGGCAACCCCGGCTAATTTATTCCCTGATATGACGTTTCGAGAGAGCGTCGAACTGCCCCCGATCAGTATATTGACAGCGTCTTTCAGCCGTATGCCATACCCGTTATCAAGCGGGCTGGAGCCGGACTTATCGGTGCCGATATGGTTGCCCCGGATCATCGTGGCACTGGAGTTGGTTTCGACCAGTATTCCCTGACGCATATTTCCCGAGATGACATTGCGCTCCTGCGGCGTGGTTCCCCCGATCTCATTTTCCGGTGAATCCACGATGTGGATCCCGGTTTTGTTCGGCGCGTTGCTTGAACCACCGATATCGGTGCCGATGAAGTTGCCTTCAATATGGTTCAGGCCCCATGTATCAATCCGGATGCCGGCCTCATCGAAGCGATTGATCGCCAGGCCCCGCACCGTGGTCTCTCCACTTTGAATGGTGAGTCCACTGGCACCTGTCCCGGCACTACTCCCGTCCAGCTCGATAACCAGGACGGCATCATTGCCCTCCGCCAGAGTATTTGCGCTGGCGCCCGTACCGAAATATCCGTCGATCGTCACCGGGTGGATGATCGCCGGAAGCGGACTGAGGGGTTGTATTGTGTGCGTTCCGCCGCCCAGATTAAAAATGATTTCGTCAGGGTCGCTGGCCGCGTTGGCATCGATGATGGCCTGCCGCAGGCTGCCTGCGCCGCTGTCCGCATTGGTGGTGACCGTAAATGTCGCTGCAAGGCTGCTGCGGAAACAGAGAAGGAGCAGCACACCTGCCCACGCCGTCCCGCACGAGCGCGGTTGCCATCCCTTTACTCTTGCATGAGAATATAAGCCGGAAACATTGCTGCGGAATATGTGCATGACATGTCCTCCTCCCATCTAATCAGTCGCTCTGAACGACACGCCTTTTTAAACCAGAACCGGAAAGCCGGCAACACTATTCAGACAATCCCGATCACCTATTATGGATATTCCGGAACCGTTGAACACGGGGGTTCGATGCCGCCAGACAAACCGATGCGCGGAGGACCCGTTTCCAATCCGCTTTGCACTTTCACTCAAGAATAAGCGGCCGATTGTTTGCATTCGTTGACGGATTCACGGTCACATTTCCCGCGTTAAGTATATAAGCATTGGACCTGTATGGCACGGTCCTATATGGTTTGTATCCAATAGAGATTACTCTGATTGTCAGGGAAGGAGAGAAGATGAAGGATAGGATTGTCGCCGCGTTTCTTGTAATTGCGGGCCTGCTCGCACCGCTGCAGGGCATGGCCATGCTCAATGATGCCTCCGAAGGACGCACCATCACCGCTCTCGCCGAATGGAAGTTCCTGCAGGACACATCGGACGAGGAATCCGGCATCCGGCTGCCGATGATGAGCTCCGACTGGACCACGGTACGGATTCCGCACTGCTTCCGCCTGTCCGGTCTGCCGGAAAAATCCGCCGGTTTTTACTCTCAAACGCTCAATATTCCCACCGAAGACGCCAACAAATGCTTCTACCTCTTTCTCGAAGGTGCCGGCGCGGTCGTGGATGTATTCGTGAACGGGAAACATATCGGCCAGCACAAGGGGGCCTATACCGCCGCCTGGTTCGACCTGACGCCGGGCCTGAATTTTGGAAAGGATAACGAAATCGTGCTGCGCGTCACCAACCGCGACCACGAGGCGGCCAACTGTCTGTCGCAATCCAACCTGTTCTACACCAACGGCGGCCTCTACCGCCCCGTCTGGCTGGTCAAGACCCTGGGCGTCCATATCTTTCCCGACATGGGATCCACCGGCGTGTATCTGACCCCGAAGAACATTTCCGAAGGCGGTGCCGATCTTGAAATCACGACGCACGTGCGCAATTCCACGAAAAAGGATCTGCAGGTGCTGGTACGCAGCACCATCACCGATCCGGACGGGAAGCCGGCCGGCGAAGTGGAGGAGAAGGTAACGGTTCCTTCGGGCACGACCAAGGCCGTCACCACCCGAAAGAAGATTGCGAATCCCGTGCTCTGGGAACTGCATGACGGCAGGCTCTACAGCGTGCTTACGGAACTGCTCGTCGGTGGACAGGTCGCCGATGCCATCACCGAGCGTACCGGCATCCGCACCATTGCCATGCAGGACGAGGATTTCATGCTCAACGGCAGGAAGGTCCTGGTGCGCGGCGTCTGCAAGCACCACCAGGATGAACATGTCTGGAACGCCATGACCTCCGAACAACTCAAATGGGAGATGGACAGCATGGTCGACCTCGGCATCAACACGGTACGTCTCGCGCACTATCCGCACCGCCGCTTTGAATACAACCTGGCCGATGAGCACGGGATACTCGTCTGGGCCGAAAACGGCCTGGCCGGACACCGCTGGGACAAAGGCGAGCGCGCCCAGCGCGAAAGCAAACCGACGGAGGCGGGCGAACGGATCAACCGCGAAATGGTCCGCCAGAACTGGAACCATCCCTCCATCGTTTTCTGGAGCAGCGGCAACGAAACCCACGACCGGACCGCCCATTACTATGCCGATATCATCCGTGAGGAAGACAGCACCCGCCTGCTGACCTATGCCTCCGCCGGGGAAAAGCCCGACAATGTGGATTTCGTGGCGGGGAACACCTACGATGGCTGGTATGGCGGCAACTACACCGGTTTCGCGCAACTGCCTCGGAACGAATATGTCTCGGAAACGGGGGCCGGCAGCTGGATCACCCAGCACCTGCCGTACGGCGTGGAAGAATGGAAAGTCGACCATTTCGAGTCGGAGGAGTATGCGCAGATGTTTGCGGAGTTCCGCTTCCAGACCGTTTTCCGAAGCAATCCCGATGGCCACAAGATGTTTCTGTGGTGGAACTTTCGCGAGTTCTACGACCACAAGTTCAAGATGAACCGCAACACCAAAGGAATCCTCACGCTGGCCGGCATGCCGAAGGACTATTACTACCATTACCAGTCCTTCCTGAGGCCGGACCATCCGGTCCTGCATCTCTGCAGTCGCCACTGGTTCTACCGCCAGATCGATCCGGCCAACGGCATCAAGGCCTACGCGAACGCCGATTCCGTCGAATTGTTCATCAACGGGAAATCGCAGGGCGTGGAAAAGAACGGGAAATACCAAATGCCGAATACCTCCGAGAAGGTGGATAACGTCTTCTTCTGGCCGGTTCCACTCGAACCGGGAAGAAACCTGGTGGAGGTTAAGGATGATCGCGGCAATACGCAGTCCATGGTGATCTACCAGAAGACCGCCGAGATGCCGGTGGCGGCGGACAGCCTGGTGGTTGATCTGAAAAGCTCCAATGCCGACAATCCCGCCCTCTTCATAGACCGTCCGATCGAGGCGCAGGGACCGTTCTACTACGAGGTCGACGGCTCGTCCGACAACACCTTTGACGCGTTGCCGAAGGAAGTTGAAGGTGCCCGCTGGATCGCGACCAGGCGGCTGAGCGATGAAAAAAACAAGACGGACCTGACCTTCACGGCAACCCAGCCCGCCACAGTCTACGTCATGTATTCCACAGGCACCTTCCCGATATATACCCTGGACAAGCCGGACACAGGCATGATGCAAACCGCCTCCGCCCTCAAAGCCGACCTCGCAAAGGACGGATTTATCGACAGCGTTATCACAGGCACATGGCGCCGCCACAATCTCTGGCTGGCGGACTTCGGTCTGATGAGCCGCTCCGTCCAGGCCGGCGAGACCATCAGCATCCCCGGACAGACGCTGGACTATGTCGTGCTCATCAAACCCGGCATGTAGCGGCCGGTCGATAGCGCCCATGAAAAGGATCAGGACCGTTCCTGATCCTTTTTGCGTTTTTGTTTAGTTTCATTCATTCAGTAAGCCGTGTATCTTCACGGCCATGCGGACGAGGTGCAGATCGATACGAACACAATCGGTTCTGGCGGGTTGCAGCCTGCTGGCGGCCCTGGCTTTCGGACAGATACCGGCCCCGACCGAGACGGTGATCCTGACTGCGGCACCACCCTACTCCGCCACCGGCGAGCTGTTCATCCTGAAGGCCGATACCAACGCGCCGACCCTGCACAATCCGGTGCTGGTGGTCGAAGGATTCGATATCAGCAACAGCATGAACTGGCCGGAGCTCTACGACCTGCTCAACCAGGAAGACCTCGTGAACGACCTCCAGGCTTTCGGCCGCGACCTGCTGGTACTCAATTTTACCGATTCCACCGTCGACATTCTGGCAAATGCCGCCCTGAATGAATCCGCCATCGCGTACATCAACGCGCACCGCGCCGATCCCGCGGACAAGTTTACGGCCGTAGGCGCCAGCCTGGGCGGACTGACGCTGCGCAAGGCGCTGGTCGACATGCCCGACCACGATGTCGACACATGGATCAGCTTCGACGCCCCGCACGAAGGGGCCAACATTCCGCTCGGCCTGCAGGAGTTCTTTGAACACTTCAGTACGGTTTCGCGTTCGGAGTTTGATCCCATCCGCGCGTTTCTCGCCTCGCTCGATACTCCGGCAGCGCGTCAATTACTGATCGCGCATCACAGTCACTCACCGGATGCTCCCACAGGGGGGAGCGCGCCCGAAAGGCAGGACTTTATCAACGTCATGGATGCGACCGGCTACCCCACCAATTGCAAGACCATTGCTATTGCGAACGGTTCCGGCTTCGGTGAAACACTTCCCTTTAGTCCGGGGGATCTCATCATCCATTGGTACAATGACGGCCCGATTCTCATCGGTCCTGACATCAGTGCAGATATATATGCCCTGCCACAGTCAACCAACACTGCATCGACGGTTTATTATGGCCGGTTCACATCGCTGCTTGGATCCGCTTCCCCAAGTTCCAAAACCGTATCGTCCCGCCACCCTTTATCGCTCGACAGTGCGCCCGGCGGTATGCGGGCGTCTTTCTACGAGCTTTTTACCAACCTGCCGGCGAGTTACATCGACGGCGACGACTACTGCACCCAGACCAACCACTGCTTCGTACCCACTGTCAGCGCCCTGGGCATCCCCATTGATAATCTTGAATCCAACCTCGCCGCCCATGCCTCGCTGACCGCGTTAAGCCCGTTTGATGAAATTCACTATGCCGTCGATAACGAACCGCACGTGGAGATCAATGTGCACAACAAGCGCTGGATCATACGGGCCATGCTGGAAGACCGCGACACCGACGGCGACGGACTGGACGACTACGGCGAATACCTGGTTGGTACCGCCTACGATTCGGCAGCAAGCACCTTGCAGATTGTTACGCACATTGCCTATACGAACGATGCGGTGCGGGTGTCATGGGATGCCTTCGCCAATACGCAGTACGACGTGTGGTTCACGGATGTGCTGACCAATGTCTGGTCGCTCGTCGAAACCATTCCGCCCACGACCGATCCGGTCCTGGTACGCGATTACGCACCGGATCCGCAGGGCTTTTTCCGGATCTCGGCCGAGCCCGTAGATCCCATTACCGATTGAAGAGGGTCGACTCAAACATTGCAGAATCCCGATGAGCGATTACACTCGCGTTCGGTCGAAAGCTGAAACATGAACATCTCAACAGAAAGGGTCAGCCATGATACATGCCTATGCAGCCCAGGAACCGGGTGGTAAACTGGTTCCGTTCGAATACGATCCTGGAGAACTCAAGGCCGCTGAAGTTGAGCTCGATGTCGACTTTTGCGGCATCTGCCACAGCGATCTCAGCATGCTCGACAACGAATGGGGTATGACCACCTATCCCTTTGTTCCCGGCCATGAAGTGGTTGGACGCATCGCCAGGATCGGAAGCCATGTCACCTCGCTGGAGGTCGGTGATCGCGTGGGTCTCGGCTGGCACGCCGGCTACTGCAATCACTGCCCGGCCTGCCAGGCCGGCGACCAGAATCTCTGCGCCGGCGCAACGGGCACAATCGTTGGTCATCATGGCGGTTTTGCGGATAAGGTCCGGGCCGAGGCCAACAGCGTCATCAAACTGCCGGAGGGCATCGACTACAAAAGCGCCGGTCCGCTCTTCTGCGGCGGTATCACGGTCTTTAATCCCCTGGTACAATTCGATATCGCCCCCACCGCAAAAGCAGGCGTCATCGGCATTGGCGGTCTCGGCCATCTGGCCCTGCAGTTTCTCAATGCATGGGGCTGCGAGGTCACGGCTTTCACATCACATGAATCAAAGAAGCAGGAAGCGCTGGAGATGGGAGCACACCGCACCATCAACTCGCGCAGTGCGGAAGAAATCGAAGCCGCAGCCGGGCAGTTCGACCTGATTCTGTCGACGGTGAATGTGAAACTCGACTGGAACGTATATCTGCAAACCCTGAAACCGAAGGGCCGGCTGCATTTTGTGGGCGCCACACTTGAACCGCTCGATATCGGCGCGTTCTCCCTGATCGGTGCGCAACGGTCGGTTTCCGGATCGCCGGTGGGCAGTCCCGGCACCATAGCCAACATGCTGGATTTCGCAGTGCGGCACAACGTGAAGCCGATTATCGAAAAATTCAAGTTCGAGGAGGTAAACGAAGCGTTGGACCATCTGCGCAGCGGCAAGGCCCGATACCGCATCGTGCTCGAGCACTAGAAAGGCAGCCATGTCGTCCATCCTGATCGTTGGGATTATTCTCGGCCTGGGCTTTATTGCCGGAGAGCTGATACAGCTCATGCGGCTGCCTCGAATTACGGGATACATCCTGGCCGGCATCGTACTCAATCCCCAGTTGACACCGGTGATTCCGGCAGACTTTGCCACGCATACCGATCCGGTGACCGATCTCGCGCTTTCATTCATCACCTTCTCCGTCGGGGGCACGCTCCTGTGGCGTAAGCTCAGGCAAATGGGGCGCACTATTCTCAGCATCACATTGCTGGAGGCGGAATGCGCCATGCTGGTTGTCGTGGGCGGCTTCTATCTGACTGCCGTGCTGCTGGGGCATCTGGGAATCGCCGTGCTGGCCGCATCGCCGCTGGTACTGAGTCTGCTGCTCGGGGTGCTGGCGGCTCCCACCGACCCATCCGCCACCCTGGCGGTGGCCCATCAATACCAGGCTGAAGGCGAAGTCACCTCGACCATCATGGGCGTGGCCGCTTCCGATGACGTTCTGGGCATCATCAATTTCAGCATCGGCGTTGCGCTGGCCGGTATGGCGGCAACACACGCGCCGTTCAGCGTATCGCACTCCATCGTGCTTCCGCTCTACCAGATCGCGGGCGGGATCGGAATCGGTGTCGTGTTTGGCTTTATCTTCAATAAAACCACTGAGTGGTTCCGCCGTGAATCGGAGGGGGAACTGATCGTGCTGATCTTTGCGATGCTCGGCCTCTGCTATGGCTGTGCGCGACTGGCCGAGGCGGATGAGCTGCTCGCCACCATGGCCATGGGCGGTGTCGTAGTGAACTTCAATGCCCAACAGCACAAGATCTTCGCCATGCTGGAACGGTATCAGGAAGAGCTGGTTTTCGTCTTCTTTTTCACGCTCAGCAGCATGCACCTCGATCTTTCCGTCATGCCGGCGGCCATGCCATACATTGCCTTGTTCGTGCTGCTGCGTACCGTTGGAAAAACCCTCGGCGCCTACGGGGGCGCGGTGATTTCAGGGGCATCGATGCCGGTGCGCCGCTATACCTGCCTCGGCCTGCTGCCGCAAGGGGGCATCGTAATCGGTCTAGCGTTGATCATGCATCGCAACCCCGACTTTTCCCATGTTTCGGATCTGGTGATGGCTATCGTGATCGGTGCCACCGTTATCCACGAAATCGGCGGCCCGATCATCTCGCGCATCGGGCTGCAGAAAGCCGGGGAAATCGCCCGCTAACGATGGCTGCTACCGGCTCAGTCGGAAGAAAGCATTCGACGGGGCGCCGGGGTCGTACACCGGCAGCACCGACCGAAAATACCCGTTCGCTGGAATCGGCCTGGACAGGGTCTGCCACATGCTGTTGGTTCCGAGTTCGGTCGTGCTATCCAGGGCAAACAGCGGATAGGTGGGCCATTCCAGCCGCAGACCATCAACCACGTTGGTCATCGACAAGCCGATGGCGGCGTACATGACATCCGGTCCGGCGGCATAGTTATCGGCAATCTCGTCGGGTGTCAGCCGTCCGTCATAGATGCGGAACTCCTCAATATCCGCATCCAGATATGGATCGGCGCTGAACAGTGAGCGGCCGAGGAACGACCATTGCTTGCCGATCGTACTGAGTGCCGAGGTGGATGCCGTCTGCTGCTTGACGAGGACACCGTTGACATACATCGCTGTATAGTTCGCGGACGGATCAACGATGCAAACCACGTGAGCGGATGTATTGTTCAGATTGCCGGTCACATCAAGCGCGTTTCCATTCATGTCCATACGGTACGTACCGGGCGCCCATTGCGGTGTGAGGAAAAGAAAGCTGTAGCCATTGCCTCCGGAAATATTGCCGAAGTCAAACACACGCGTCCAATACCCGTTGGCTCCGATGTCGGCCCAGAACTCGATCGAAACCGCGCCGCTTCCGGTAATCAGTCCGCCCGGCAGCTGGGCGTAGCTGCCCGAAGGACCGGCGGGGCCGCCGGGCAGGCTGAGTGCTTCGCCGGAGATGGTGGCGCTTCCTTTCAACGTTCCGTGCGCCATGCCGACGGAATCGCCGGCATCCGAAACGAAGCTGTAGCGGTGAGCCAGGGCCGGATGTGCATAGGCGATCTCCTTAACTTCATCCGGACTCAATGCGTGGGCAAATACGCGGAAGGAGGCGATGCGCCCTTCAAATCCGGGATCCGGCCACTGGCTCTTTCCGATATAATTAGCGCGGGCCAGTATTTCCCAGGGACGAATCGTTATGGTGTTTGTGGCAACGGGATCGCCATTGAAATAAAGAATCCCCTCTTTCCCATCGAGCGTAACGGCTACGTGGCACCAGGTGTTGGTCGGCAACACAAACGGAGCATCAACAGGCTGTTCGCTGCCCCCGTTTCTGATGGCGAACCGCATACCCCCGAGATATGCCCGGGGCGTTAGAAACATGTATTTTCCAGTACCGTCGCCAAAGTCGAAGATGCGCTCCCAGTCGTTGGTACCGTTCCATTTCACCCAGGTTGCCACCGAGCTGCAATTGGCAACGCCGTCATGCAGCTCAACATACCCGGATCCATCGAGCTCCAGCGCCTTGCCGAGAGCTGCATCCGACACAACCGTTGCGCCGCTTTGCAAGGATCCGTCAAACCAGTCCGAGTGCTCGCGGGCATCCTTGTTGAACGGATAGAACGCGCTCCAGTCGTGCGGCAGCACCGGCCAGTCGTCCTCATCCCAGGTCAGTTTCAACAATCCCAGCTGAGACCAGTAACCATCCCAGGTGTAGTAATGATAGCTGAACCATTCGGTTCCGCCATCGTTGAGGATACCTGCATGGCCCGGTCCCACGAAGCGACCACTGCTTTCAAGCAGCATCGTTCCGCCGGCGTCGCGCATATCCACGCCGTCCTTGTCATAATACGGGCCCGTTACGCTGGTGCTGCGTCCGACGCGGATGTTGTAGGTGCTGTCGACTCCCGAACAGCATCCGCCATAATTGACAAACAGATAGTAGTAGCCGCCATGCTGATACGTGAATGCGCCTTCGATGCTGCTGCCCCATCCCCGGCTGGCGCCGGGCGCATTGTTGGCCACCTGTGTAGCCGCCAATGAATTGGTGTTCATCCGAAGACCGGTCGCCGGATCAATTTCCGTGATCAGAATTCCGGAGGAGTAGGAGCCGAAGGTCATCCACACGGTTCCGTTGGTATCGACCAGGATACTGGGATCAATGCAGTTGTAGGATGTGGTATCGGCACCGTTTGCGTAGGTTGTATCGGACTGGACGACTTTTCCCTGATCGGTCCAGCTCGGGGAGGTGAGCGAAGGCGACGTGACCAGGCCTACGACCGAGGTGATCGTCCCCCAGCTCGAGACAGAATAGTAGACATGGTACTTCCCGTTGAAATAGGCTACGTCCGGCGCCCAGGCCCAGTTACCGGGATCGTATCCGGGGACAGCCGCGATCACCCACGCCGGGGGGGATCCGGCAAATATTTTTCCGCCGTCGCTCCAGTTCCGCAGATCGGTGGAGTAGCGGTAGGGCACGCCCGATCCCGTACTGAAGAAGAAATAGGTGCTGCCATCCGTGATCAGGGTGGAGGGATCGTGGCAGTCGATCCGCCCGGTCAGATCCTCCTGGGCCTGAAGCGAAGGGACCGGTGCGAACCAGACGCACAGCATAAGGACGATATGACGGAAATAGCCGGTTTTTTTCATGATGTTTACCTGCAGACGTTGAATTCGGGCACATGGCACAACTTTTGGAAGTTTATTTCATAATTAGGACATCCCGTCCAGCTTCCACTCGTTTCCTTTCCATGTTTACTGGATATCATCTACAGGAAACAGACCATACTCGTTGCTGGAAAGTTGAATATGAATCCTTGGCCGCCGATACATTAACGCTCGCTGCCAGACGCCTGGACGGGATGGTTTAATTGCCGAAGATGCCCTGCAGCACATTCCCGATCACGTCCGATTTCTTGGTTTCATCCTGCTTATTATCCGTCTGGCTGCCTCCCAGTACGCCCTGCAGGATGTTCCCCACCGTCTCGCCGACATCGGGCTTTCCTTCCCCCTCCCTGCCGCCGAAGATGCCACTCAATCCCCCGCCTTCGCCGCTCAATACCCCGAAAAGCTCATTCGCAAGATTCGCTTTCATGGCATCCTCGGCACTGATCTTACCTGCACTCACCAGCACCTGCGTTACAATCGCCGCCTGGACGCGCAAACTGGTCAGATCCCCTTTCAAAGGAATCATGGGCCCGGGATGGTATCCCGTCGGTCCGTTTTCGGACGCAATGGAGAAACCCTCGCTGCGCAGACTGGCGGCCTTGCCATCAGAGAAACCGGTTTGGATCTCGATGTCCGGTATCCATTGCCCGCCCAGCTGCACGGTTCCGCTCCCATCCAGCATGAACTGAGGGGCGCGCAGCAGAAGCTTTTCGAGATGGATGTCGTGATCGCCAAAACGACCGGCATCGACCGACAGCTTCAAGCCGCCATCCGCGAATGCCAGGTCGCTCACTCCCAGGTTGAAGACACCCAGCAGCAGCGTTTCCGTCAGACGTCCGAAGGTACCGACCATCTGCTCGACCACAAGCCGGTCTATTTGAACATCCACCAGGGCGGTAAGGTTTTCCTGCAGGGACGGCAGATCGAAGCCGTCTCCCCTGAGCCGGATGTCCGCTGACTTTGTGCCGCCGCTGATGCGAAGCGGCAGCCGGGGAACAAATGATGCGAGAACCGGGTCAAATGGAACCTTGCCGGCCTGGATCGTCAGATCGTATACCGGTTTTGCAGGGATGGCCAGGTCGCAGGTTCCGCCGGCACGGATCTCGCCGCCATTCACCACGGTATACGCTTTCGCCGGATCGAGCTTGCCGTTGCGATACGTGGCGTTGACGACGAGGTTTGAGATTTCCATCTGCCGGTACGTGGCCTGTTCCACCGCGAGACTTGTTTCAATCCACAGGTTCGGCGGTGAAGCAGGAGCAGTACGCGCTTCCCCGCCCGCCTCAGCCGACGGGACCTGCTCCGCCTTCCTGGATGGCTCCGGCTTAATTACCAACCCCTCCAGTGTGTCGAGCTGTATAGGCGTCGTGGCGGTTATCTGCACGGTATTCTTCACGTCCGGATTCATGCTCGTGTCGAAACGAACCATAGTAGCGAGATCCAGTATCGGGTCCGGCCACCCGGGCTGCCGCAGCATGAAATTGCACCGTTCCACATTCGCAATGCCGCCCACGGCATAGTCGAGCTTTAGATCGAGCGAGGGCGATACCGGGGTCGCCAACCGGGTACCGTCATTCAGGGCAAAATCGAACGCTTCCATGTTCGACGACGTTTCGAGCCGGACCGATTTCGCCGGCCCGACCAGCAGTAGCTTGCCGCTCGCATTGACCGTTCCGGCCAATCGTCGAACACCCACTTCCGGCGGAATGAAAGGAAGCAGGCGGGCCAGCTCCAGATTATTGACGGCATACTGGATCGGCAGATTGACGCGTTCGGGATGGTTGGTCATGTCGGAGAGCGAAAAGACCGTTTCGGCGATGCCGAGATCGAGCAGGCGCTCCTGCCCCAAGCCGTTGACCCGAACATGACTCGCACCGATATGGGCCTGATCGCCATTCAGTATGCCGCCCGAAAGCTGCGCATCGATATCCATCGCCAAGGTTCGGTTTAATCCCAGTTCGGGCGCCCGGGCTTCGATCCCCGTTACATTGAGCTTTAAATCGAGATCTGGACTTTCGCGACCCTGCTGCAGATCGAGGGCCAGCTTCCCGATAATCCGCGGCTGGCCAACAGCCAGGTTCATACCGTTCATGAAGGGCTTTGCAACGGCCAGCAACCGATCGCCGCGACCATCGACGGAGACATTGATCAAACCACGGGGATCCGGCGAAAGAAGCATTTTTCCGCCGACCTGCAGCGTGCCGGCCGGCTCGATACCCATCGCCAACGGGATCAGCTCGACCTGGAAATGATTAATCTCCAGCTCCTTGAAATCGGTTAGCTGCAGCCGTGCTTCATGATTGATGCGCAATGGTCCGATCCGACGATCTCCCTGCTGGATGGACAACCGGTCGATCCCGCCGCCCCCAACATCAACCACCACCTGCCGGCCGCCCTGTTCCACATCGATATTGACGGCGCGGTTGACCTCGCCGCTCAGGATGCGCACGTCCGGCTGGGCAACGAGCAATGCGTTGAGCATCGTGAGATCGAGCCGATCCACCTTCACCGATATCCGGGTGGCGGCATCACCACCCGGCTGCCTTAGATCCAGCTGCAGCGGCTTCTCCAGCTTGACCCCTATCACCGCGCGGCCGGCGTCATCGATGTTCATATCCAGCCGGTTCAACGTCAACCGCTGTTTTTCCAGGTCGATGGCGACATCGTGTCCGGCGGCAAGCTGCAAGGGCCGCATGGCGGGGAGATTGGTTGTAGCGACGGATAGATCGCGGATGGACAGCTCGCCGCGCGAAGCAACATTTCCAGGCGCGGGCATATCCACATGACCCGTGTAGGCGATGGCCGTTTTACCGAAATCGATGCCGCCGGCCAGGGCACCCACCAGATCAAGCAGGCTGCCGGCCGGTATGTTCGCAAACAGATCCAGTGATGCAGCTGCCGGCTGCAAGGCGAGCGTACCGCCTGCGCCCAGCTCCGCGTCCTTTGTTTCCCGGTCGTATTCCACCAGCTGAAGCTGTTTCAGATTGTAGTGTTCAGCCGTGCCATCCATTTTCATGGCAAACTGAATACGCCGGCCGTCAAGCGTCACCGGGCCGGCGCTACCGGACATGCCGCCCAGACTCAGAAGCACAGACAGGTTGACCGGCATCAACGACGTATCGAGTCCACCCTGCACATCGAGTGTAATGTTTTGCAGCCTGGCATCCAAGGTATCGCCCGAAACCACCCGCGCCTGCGTGTCGAGAGTCAGGTGGAAATCGCTGCCGTCGGCCAGCAGCGGGAGATCCAGGTTCAGGGCCGAGACCTGCACGGCCGTTCGCCCCGTGGCACCGTCGACCGCATAGTCCAGCGACATATCCCTGATCCTGACGTTTTGAACGAGGAGCTCGGGCGGAGCTTTGGCCGGAGCAGGCTTCTTTTCCTTTTCCGGCTCAGCCTCCTCTTCGGCCGGGGCGGCCTGCTTCAAGGCGGCGAGCTTTTCGGGCGTGACCGAGATGGAGACGCCGTCCAGCAGCACCTCGTTCACCTCCACCTTTTTGGAGAGGATCGACAGGGCGCGGTATTGCACCCGGATGGTGTTGGCCCGCAGCAGCGGATCCGCTTCGCTGCCCACCCGCAGGTTTTTCAGCTCCAGGCTGCTCAGTGCCGAAAAGGAGGCATCGCCGACAGCGACTTCAGTGCCCAGCGCATCGGCAACGCGCGGCAGCACCTGTGTCCGGATAAAGAGCCCCGAACTGATGTAGCTGAAGGTGCCAAAGACCAGCACAAGCAACACCGCTATAACGCTTCCAGTAATCTTAAGTGCTTTCTTAGCCATGATTCCACTCCCCGGCGCTCAGGGCGCATGATGAACACATAAACCGAATGTCAGGAAACATAGTGTGGCCGCTTCATAATCGCAAGCATACCATTGCGGTGCGGACGATGGTGAGTCAGTGCATAGACGAAGGAAACCCATGGAGCAGACCGGGCTGGCGCCCGCTCCACCATGCTCTCAATAAGCGCATATATCACGGCTGGTCTGATGCGACATCAGGAGTTAAGCTGTGTTCCGACAAGGTCATAGCCGTCGATATCAACCACTTCGACCTTGGCAAATGTTCCGACGGTCAACCGGTCATCCACGAAAACGTTGCAATCAATTTCCGGCGCATCCCAGGCGGAGCGGGCAATGCCGGGGGCTTCAACCAGCACGCGCAGTATCTCGCCGACTCGCCGTTCGTTATTCTCAACGGCCAGCTCCGACAGGCGCCGCATAAGCGTATTCCATCGGGCATGGCGGGTGTCTTCGTCGACGATGCCATCGGTGATTGCGTAGGCGCGGGTGTCTTCTTCGCGCGAATATTCAAAGACGCCGACGCGCTCAAAGCGGACCGCCTCGCAGAACTCCACCAGCTCATTGAAATCGGCTTCGGTCTCGCCGGGAAAACCGACGATGAAAGCCGTACGGATACAGAGGCCGGGTATCCTTGCACGCATCTCGCGGATGAGATTACGGATGTAGGCACCGTCGGTTTCGCGCTGCATGGCGGTGAGCATGTTGTCGGAAATGTGCTGCAGCGGGATGTCAACGTAGGGCACCACCTTGCTGCTGGCGGCGATGGTATCCATCAGCTCAGTGCTCCAATGCGCCGGATGGGTGTAGAGCAGTCGGATCCAGAAATCGCCGTCGATGGAATCGAGCTCGCGGATCAGCGAGGTCAGGCTTTCGCCACGGGAAGAGTCTACGCCGCTGCGCGGCGTGGCATTCCTTCCTTCCCACTTATCCATGCCGTAGTAGGTGGTGTCCTGAGAAATCAGGTTGATCTCCCGGCACCCCTGCCTCACGAGGTCACGGACCTCGGCTACAATGTCGGCCTGGCTCCGGCTGCGGTGACGGCCGCGGATCTTCGGTATCACGCAGAATGAACATGGATGATTACAGCCTTCGGCAATCTTTACATAGGCGCTGTGCGAACCGGTCAGGCGCAGGCGCGGTGTATCAAATCCGGGAATATATTTCGACCGTTCCGAGACAAAGGTGGCACCCTTTCCACTGTCCTTATCCAGGAGAGCCAGAATGATGCCTGCCACCTGTTCCACCTGATCGAGCCCGATGTAGGCATCCACCTCCGGCATCCGTTCGGGCAGGCTGTCTGCATAGCGCTGGGCCAGGCATCCGGCCACAATGATTTTCTGGCGTTTGCGGCCGTTCTTCCGCCGGTTTTCAATCAGTTCCTCGATGGTTCCGATGCTTTCATCCCTGGCGTCCTGGACAAACGAACAGGTGTTGACGATCAGGACATCCGCGTCGGACGGATCTGCGGTGAATGCCATCCCTGCCTCACCGAGGCTGCCCATCATCACTTCCGCATCGACCAGGTTCTTCGCGCAACCCAGCGACACCATTCCAATTCGCAGTTCCTTCGACATGGATTTCCCCCTACTCCTCCATCGGCATCAGCCTGAAGGGCATCAGATAGGTCGCGTTACCATACATCGTGTGTTCGCGCGACAGGTTCCAGAAGCCGTCCTTCGATTCACTGTTGACATCGTCGTGGTCGATCACCGCCCAGCACAGTCCGATCACCTTGCCTTCGGTCAGAATGGATTTCACGGAGCGCGAGGGGTCACGGCCGGCATAATCGAACGGCGTGATATAGCATTCCAACGTCAGCCTCCCGGATTCGCCCGGCTTGAAATCATAGGCGCATGCGGCCTCGGCATACGGCGGCTTAGCGATCCAGGGCTGGCAGCCCCATACAAACACCCACTCCTTATTCAGGGCCGGCGTGAAAATGTGGTAGTTCTGCGCCTGAACCCCATGAAATGTATTGAACGCGGTGTCGACATCCATGGACTTGATGGGATGGAACCGATCGATCAAAGGTCCGCCGGAGCGATCGCCATCAACGACCAGTTCGAAGATATCGTTGTGCATACCGGGCAGCGAAAAATCCCAGTAGTCGTCGTAGGCTTCGTACAGGACGTAGAGCCGGTTCATTCCTTCTACCCAGCCGACGCGCACGCTGATATCCAGTGTTGCGGGCTTCGGTGCATTGTAATGTCCGCTGTCGTCCCGCATCCGGTCCATGCCGACGACATAGTCTTCGGGCACGATCGCCCAGTCGTCCGCCCTGCCGTCGATGCTCGGAACCTGATCGGCGGGAAACTGGAAGACCTTGAAGCTGCGGCGGTCCTGTTCCGGAAAACGCAGCGTGGCGGTCACCGGGAAATGGTCCGAGATGCAGCGGCCGTCCGGCATGGATTGATCAATACCGGCCTCCAGCACCTGCGTCTCCGGCGCCGCCATGATGTAGTCGATTTTGGCGCCGTGCTTGTCCCCTTTAAAGCCGTTGAATGTTCCGACCTCGGTCTCCAAAGGATGCAGCTCGCGGTATGTATCGACCATGGGAACGCGTGTCCAGGCTGTGTTGAAGTCGCAGGCATGGTCCTTGAGGTATTGCAGTGGCCGGCTTTCTTCGCCTGCATTGAAATCGCCCGTAAGCACAAAGGGAACCGTTCGGTCGCCGCCGGCGACGCGTTTTGCTATGAGAACCAAACTCTTCAGACGCGATTCTTCCGAGCGATGATCGAGATGCGTATTGTAGTGATAAAAGGATTCGCCGGTTTCCTTTTCAGTCAGCAGGGCCCAGGTACATATACGTACGCATGCAGCACCCCAGTCCATTGAAAACTGATCGGGGGTATCCGACAGCCAGAAGGTGCCGGAGTCCAGCACATCGAACCGGCGCATATCGTACAGAATGCAGGAATATTCGCCTGCTTCTCCGCCGTCGCGCCCAATACCGACTTCGCCATACCATGGCAGCGCTTTTCGGATCTCGTCGATCTGGAACCGCAGCGCCTCCTGCAGTCCGATGGAGTCGGCACCGTACGACCGTATCTGCCCGATCACCAATGCACTCCGGTTGGTCCAGGAATTGTCACCGTCGTCGGCCGAACCATAGCGGATGTTGTAGGTCATGACCTGCACATCCAGCGCCAATGCAGGGTACACCAATGAAAACATGAGCAGGATTGTCAAATGCCTCAATGCCATGGAAGCAGGCTATCAGGAGCAACCGCAAAGAGCAATTACATCATCCAATCACAGGGAACTTCTACATTGCCGGCGAACCAGACGCATTGCCGGCAGACCGGCGGTTACGAGAATGAACAGCGGCGGATAATGGATTTAGCTTCCGTTTATTATGGCATATTGCTCTTGGAAATCTGCCTGCCTGGCGTACTCCGGCTTCAGCTGGAGTGCAGTATTCATATGTTCGCGGGCCTTGTCGCGCTTGCCGAGATGATAGTTCAGGTAACCGAGCTGATAATGCAGCCATGCGGCATCCTCCGATCCGGAAAAAATGACGAGGGCTTCATTGAGTATCCGGATGGCCTTCTTTCCTTCTCCCTGCTCGCCATAGATTACAGCCGACTGCCCATACGGCTTGATTGAAGCTGCGGGTTCCAGTTCGATGGCTCTGCGGTAATATCGAAGGGCTTCGGCAGTTATGCGCTGCCTGCGGGCGATTTCCCCCAGGAAGTAATATGCATCCGAAGAATCGGGCTTCAATTCCAGGAGTTGATTCAATACGGCCCTCGCATCCGGCAGTCTGCCCTGGTTCAAGAGGTTTACACCGAGGCCAATGTAGGCAGGGCTATATGCGCAAAGCCCCAATACTTTCCTCAACTGGGCTTCCTCCGATTTCAAATCGATCTTAACGCCTGCAGCCATCCGCAAATAGTGTTGCGCAACCAGCAGTCGCCAGTCTTCTGGATGGGCCTGAACGGCAGCCTTATATTGGCGCAGACAATCCGCCTTGTCGCATTCCTGCATGAGGCGGTTCACCGTCGACATGATCCGGGCCATCAGTTCATCATGGAAAAGCTGGTTGGTAAACGGCGGTTTGCTCATCATGTCATGCGCGATGCGTGCCAGGTAATCGCAGCGTTCAAAATCCGTAAAAGCGACCCGCTTCGCCACCTGATCCTCGGTCGGAATGGCTGCAGGTGACGGGGTTGTATCTTTCGGCAGCAACTCCTGAATGGCCGGAATAAGTGCCCGGGCGAGCGTATAGTTGCCTTTAAAGTTCATGTGGACGTGTTCGTAAAAGAGCTCGCTGCCCGGAATCTGATGCGGACTGGCAGCCTTGAATGCCGCGACGCTGTCCACGAAATAAATGCCGTCCTGTTCCCGGTCCGCGGCCACTCGGCGGATGGTTTCATTGATCCGCTCATCGGCCCGGAAGCGAAGCGTATCGTATTCGCAGGCTTTTTCATAGTGGCTCCGCGCTTCCTCGAAACGGCCCAGGTTCCAATAGTTAAGCCCCAGCCGGAACTGGAGATCGGCATAGGTGTCGTCGATGCGCGACGCTTCCAGATACCGTGCTACCGCCTGCTCAAACCGGCCAGCGACCTCGTTATCCACACCCGCCTCATAACACTGCTGCCACGCCTGCTTTTCCGCATCGCCCAGTCCTTCCCGGTGGAGAGATGCAAAGGGCGGACAATCTTTCAGATTAACGCCAACGCTGGACAGGATGACCGCTGCACCTGACTCGCGGGCGCCTTTGCAGATCTCCTGCAGGTTTTCCTCGAAATTACCGTAGACGTGCTCCAGGCCGCGGGACCCGGATCGTACCTGCTTGTCCAGAAACATGGCCATGCCTTCCCACTTCACCGGCATATCGCTGCGCCCCGGCAGTGAATGCAAAAGCACATCGTAGAGCTGTCCGGTTCGCGTAGACTTGAGTGCGAGGTTGGCCCGGATCAAAGGCATGGACGGAGGCGTGCGGGTAAATATGGTACCCGGACCGAAGGGGCCGACCACCTCGTTGTTGCCAAGATAAACAATGAACAGGTCCGGATCATATGCGGCACAATCCCGTACGATATCCCGAACAACATGCGAGTTGATCGCGGTGATGGCCGCATTGTTCACCTCGAACCGGATGCCGGGATACATCGCGCTCAGCATGACCTCCAGATAACGTCCGAAGTTATGCATAGGCTCCGGCGGGCCTTCCGCCGCAGATCCCCCAACGGTAAAGATGCGGAATGTCCTGGGCGGCTTCTCCTTTTCGAATACCAGTCCGCTATCGAATCCACGGGAAATCTGCCGCGGGAAAAAGCGCCAGGTGAAACGTGTGTTGGGAACACATACGGTTCTACCGCCCATGACGCGTTCCAGGATGGCATGCGTGGGGTATCCGAATCCAGCCAACCGCAACCCAGCCTCCAGTATTCCAAAAAACAGGACGGGAATGAGCAGGAGTGCGACAACTCTGAATGCCCACGTTTTTTTCGCGCCGCGCTGGTATCCTTCGGATGGGGCCACTTCCTTGCTTCTTTTCATGTTTCCTGCCATCTGGATCGCTTCATTGATTCCATGGGGATGCATCAGAACAGGGGATAAAGGAACGGTGCAATCGCGGTACCGCTCAACAGGACTAGCAGTCCCAGCAGCAGCAGGATCAACAAGATGGGCAGCAGCCACCATTTTTTATTGTGCCGAAGAAAATCCAGGAACTCGCGCATGATATTGCTGCGCTTCCCTTCCGCCTGCTCCAGAAACTCTTTTTTTTGCGATTTTTTTGACGATTTAGACATAGGATTCCTTCCCGGCTCCATGGATTAGAATTGTCTGAAATAACGTTCGACGTTATCGCACGGAGGATGTTCGGTCCAGTAGGTTTCACAGTGACGATCCCATCGGCGATGCAGTACATCGCGGCCAAGCAGCCGAAAGAACAGCGCCACCGGTGTGATGATCCCGAAATAGAAGAAAATCATCACCAGATGACTGATCACCCAGCCGATGGGGAAACCTATGATCATCAATCCGACATATACCGGTCGGATGAGCCCGGGTGATATCCGGCTGATCAGGAGCAGCAGGACTCCGATCAGGCACAATCCCGCCAGTACGGCAAGCGGCAAGCCAACGCGCCACCGCAGCACCAGTCCGATGGCAAGCAGCATGATCGGGGCAATCCACCCAAACTGCCGGAGTTTTTCCGACGAAGGATTCAAGTCCAGCTGTATCATTCCCATCAAATGCTCCCGTTAATCCAACTCAAACCGGGAAAGATAGCGATCCACCGTATGGGTCTCGATCCGAGGTTGTTCCTTTTTCATCAACACACAGTTCTCCATCACCAGTACATCCATATCCGTAGCCATGAAGCAATGGTAGGCATTTTCCGGCGTACAAACAATCGGCTCACCTCGGATGTTGAAGCTGGTGTTGATGACCAGCGGGCAACCGCTTTTTTCTTCGAAGCGCTTGATCAGTCGATAGTAGCGCCCATGCCGCTCCGGATCCACGGTCTGGACGCGCGCGGAATAATCCACATGGGTAACCCCCGGAATCGTGCTGCGCCTGACCTTCAATAGCTCAATCCCCTTCAATTCGTTCTGTTCCCCGGTCAGCTCCAGCCGCTGTTGTTTATCTACCGGCGCCACCAGTAACATATAGGGACTGCTGCAGCCTTTCCCCAATCCAAAATATTCGGCCGCCCGCTCTTCCAGAACGCTGGGGGCAAACGGACGGAAGGATTCGCGGAACTTGATTTTCAGATTCATCCGGGACTGCATGTCTGCGCTGCGGGCATCGCCCAGAATGCTGCGCGATCCCAGCGCGCGGGGACCGAACTCCATTTTACCCTGGAACCAGCCGATCACCTGTCCGTTTAACAGGGCGTCCGCCACCACGTCGAGCAGCTCGCTCTCATCTTCGTGGTACCGGTAGACCGCTTCCGTTGAGTCAAGGAAGTGCCTGATTTGTTCATTGGAATAGGAAGGACCAAGCAATGAGCCGCTCTGCAGATCCAGCCGCTCAACAACACGCGGGTTTTCCAGTAACTGGTGCCACACGAACAAGGCGGCCCCCAACGCACCGCCCGCATCGCCGGCCGCCGGCTGAATCCAGATGTTCTCGAACGGCCCCTCGCGCTGGATGTATCCATTTCCGACACAATTGAGCGCAACACCGCCCGCCAGAACAAGGTTTTTCTGCCCGGTGAGTTGATGTGCATGGCGCACCATTCGCATCATGATCTCCTCGGTGACTTTTTGAATGGATGCGGCTATATCCATGTATTCCTGGGCAAGCGGGGTTTCCGGCTTGCGGCGCTGCACGCCAAAGAGCTCCTCGAATTTCCGGCTGGTCATGACATCCGAATAGCAGTAGGCGAAATATTCCAAGTTCAACCGGAATGAACCATCATCCCGGAGATCCAGCATGTCCGACATAATCCTGTCATAGTAGACCGGCCGGCCATACGGGGCTAATCCCATGAGTTTGTATTCACCCGAATTGACCCGGAATCCCGTGAAATAGGTAAACGCGGAATACAACAGCCCAAGCGAATGGGGAAATCGCAGTTCCTGCAGCATCTCGGTGCTGCTGCCTGTGCCGACACCGATGCTTGCAGTGGCCCACTCCCCCACGCCATCGATTGTCACGATCGCAGCCTCTTCAAACGGCGAGGGTAAAAAGGCACTGGCGGCATGCGATTCATGATGCCCGCAAAAGAGATACCGCCCCTTGTACATCTGATTGAGGGCGCGATCCATTTCACGGGGCAGATGCAGTTTCTGATTCAGCCACAGCGGAATGCTCATCAAAAACTGCTTGAAGCCCCGCGGCGCATAACTGATGTAGGTCTCGAGGATCCGCTCAAAGCGCAGCAGCGGTTTTTCATAAAACACGACATGATTGAGCTGTCCTTCATCGATCTCCGCTTCATCGAGGCAATACCGGACCGCCCGGGATGGAAATGCATAGTCGTGTTTCCTGCGCGTGAAGCGCTCTTCCTGTGCGGCCGCAACAATCCGGCCATTTCTCAACAACACGGCTGCACTGTCATGGTAGAAGGCGGATATTCCCAGAATGTAGACCGGCTCATCCATGATCAAAGTTCCTGCAATGCTGAGTTCGTGTTGGTGGTTGATTGCACTCCGGCATTATCCGGCAGGAATCCGAGCGATTCAAGATACTCCAGCACCTTTGGGTTGGTGGGGCCCAACCGGAGCGCCTGGTCGAACTCAAGCGCGGCCTCATTCTGCAACCCGAGTTCCAGCAATGCACCACCTAGGTTGAGATGCCCTTCTATCAGGTCCGGTTTCAGGCGGACGACCTCTCTGAATTCCTTTTCCGCCTTCTGCATCGCTCCCTGCCTGGCGAGTTCAAGACCGGATTCAAACCTGCTCTTCCATGCCATGGGATCGTACCGATATGCCTCCGCCAGCTGTGCTGCGGACTCCTCGTCCCGGCCAAGCTTTTTAAGCACATCAGCCAGGTCATAGCGAATGGCCGCGCTGGAGGGAGCTAGGACAGCCGCCCGCAGCAGACCTTGGAGCGCCTCTTCGTACCAGCCTTTCCCTGAACAGATCTGTCCAAGGCTGACGAGCCCTGCACTATCATAAAACTGCCCCTGAAGGGCTTTTCGGTAGTGTTTATCGGCGGCTTCGACATCCCCCCGGGCTTCAAGTGCCTGCCCCATGCCCAGATGCGCCGCACCGAACATAGGTTGCAACCGTATAACTCGACTCCACTGTTCGAGGGCCTCCTCGGGCATATCCGCCTTCATGCAGGCTTGTGCCAGGTGATGCCTTACCCAGATAAAGGACGGATCAAGACGTATGCCGCGACGGTAGCTTTCGAGAGCGTCGCCCAGCCGATCCAGCCGGGCATAAAGACCTGCAAGCTGATCCCAGGCTTCCATGGAATAAGGATATAACTCGGTGAGCTGGCGGGCACTGGCCAGGGCTCCGTTTGTATCACCGGCCTGGAAACGCAGGTTGACCAGTCTGGTCAGCAGGTAGGAGTTGCCTGGGTCCGATGCAGCGGCAGACTCAACCAATGCTCGTTCTGAACGCACGTCTCCCGGGCCTTGCGCCAGCTGAATACGATCGATCTGACTTTGCAAGTACGCAACCTGCTCCTGGTGGTTAAGTTGAAAAGTAAACGGCGCGCTTTGAATACGGGCACGCGTCTCGTTCAGGCCGTCCTTTCGGGTGCGGTCGCACCAGGCCAGGCGGAGGGCACACTGTTCTGCCGACGGCCAGGCCGCCATGGCTCCCGCGCCGCGCTTCACCTGCGCGGGCAGCATTTCCTGAATCTGTTCCGCAATCGTTTTCGCCAGAAGCCAGTTTCCTTCCCAGGTCAGATGAACATGTTCATAAAAGAACTCCTGTCCGGGTACCCGATTCGTACTGGCGGAAATAAATGCCGCCTCTGCATCTGTGAATCGAACGTGCGGGCCCTTTTCTCGCTCCATGACCGACGAGACAATTTCCTGCATGCGGCTATCGAACCGAAACCGCAACGTATCCAGGTCACGTGCCCGGCGGAATTCGAGGAGTGCATCCTCCATCCTGCCCAGTGCCAGGTCGCATCGGCCTTTGCAAAAGTGCAGCTCGGCAACACTATCATCAATGGATTCCGCATCCTCGTACGCACTCAACGCGGCGGCCCACTTCTTCTTTTGCTGCAGGTCAAAGCCGCGTTCATAGCTGCGGATCCAGGTCGCGGCGGCCTGCTTGTCTTGCGGGACAGGAGCTTGCGATGCAAACGGGGCACAATCCTTGAGATTGACGGCCACATTGCAGACAACCAGTCCGGCGTCTGATCGTCGGGCGCAATCGATAATATCTTCGAGGTTATGTTGGAAATGGGCATACACACGGTTCATTCGCGGATCGTCGGCGGACACCTGCTGATGCAGGAACATCTTCATTCCGCCCCAGGTATCCCCCTCGATTTTCGATGGATGCAATTGGGCCAGCAGGGAACTGAACAGCTGCCCCGTGCGCGTGGACTTGAGCGCAAGGTTGGCACGAATGACAGCCATGGGTGGCGCCTGCGGGCCAAAAACCGTGCCGCCGCCAAACGGGCCGACGACTTCGTTGTTTCCCATGTAGAGAACCCAGATGTCCCCGTCGGCTTTGCGGCAGTCCCTGGCTATTGCTCTAATTACGTGGGAGTTAATGGCCGTCATGGCAACGTTGACAACCTCGAAACGAGTCGAAGGATAACGCAGGCTGAGCATCGCGTCGAGCATTCTGGGCAATCCGAATCCGGGCTGGGGATCCCCATACGCTGCCGACTCGCCCAGCACAAAAACACGTACCGTATCAGCAGACGCCTTGGGCGTAATGGCCAGAGACTCCGGCCACCGGGTATATTTCTGTCCGAAAAAACGCCAACCGAAATGATCATTCTGCACAAGCATCCGTTTACCGCCTGATCCTTTTGTCTCCAACAGAAAGGATGTCGGATATCCAAAACCCACGGCCCGCAACGTTAGCTCAAGCGCGAGTAAAAAGGCCAAAGGCAGCAACAATGCTGTCACCCGGAACAACCAGCGTTTGGCTCCCGCTGGAGGAGTGACGTCCGCATCGCTCCGCCTGCGTTGTGCAGTCCGGTCCGATGGGGCGGCTCGTTTTTGCTGGTCTCTGGATTTGCCCATATTGATCGCGTCCGGATTTCTCTTCAGGCCGGAGTCGACAGGTTGTTCGTGCAACCCGTCAATACTGCCCCAATCATGAGCGCTATAGCCATGTACCTATGCCTCCAGAAAACGGCGCACACCCTAGCTTTCCGCCAGCTCCGATGCACGGAAAAAAGACGGTCCGACACGACGGGGAAAGTGCTGTAAAATCAAACCTGAGACCTATTTGCGAACCAGGCGCATCGCCAGCAGGCCGGCAGGTACGAGAATCAGTACCGGCAGGTAATGGAACTTGAGCGCGTGGGCGGGAACATACATGCAGGCCAGCTGCATCAACGCGGCCGGGATGAGTCCGGCTACCAGACCGTAGAGCCAGCCCAACCGCCATGAGAAGCGCACCCATCCGCGCCGGATCATGATCACAAACAGCAGCATGCAGACGGCGCCGTAGGTAACCACTTCATGCCAGCACGCGTCACGCTTTCCGACCATGGTGGCCTCGGGCGCCAGGTGCGTGAAGCTCGATGCAAAGCCGCCGAGAAAGAGCAGTCCCAGAATCCAGAGAGCCGCTACCACAGTCCGCGGAATCCGCTCGCCGGGTGTTGCACGGGCCAGCAGCAGATAGGCCCCCAGCGCAGAGAACAGGAAGGCGCTGACAATCTCGACCAGGAACAGCGGATGATGGGCCAGCTGGTCGGGGAAGCCCGGTCGGAACGCCTGGACGGACCGCATCCACAGGGCAGAAACACAAGCAGCGACGATGAACCACAGCAACGCACGCAGCGACGGCAGCAGCAACGGTCGACGCCGGCGGCGATCTACCGCCAGCTCCGAGATAAACGACTGTTTGTCCTTCGCCGCCATATACCTATGCCTCCCGTTCCTGTTCGATGAGCTTGGCGAGCTTTTTGTAGGCCCTCGATATCCGCTTCCTCAAGGCTGCCGCGGAGACGCCCTGCTGTTCCGCGGCAGCCTCGCAAGAAAGTCCGTCGAATTTCGTCAACTGTACGGCTTTCGCCCAGGTTTCGGGTAGCTGCTTCAACAACTCGTGGATGTGCACCTGTTCCGACAATCCGGAACCGGCAGCTTCCGTGACCTGTGCCTGATTCGCCACCTCCAGCATGTCTTCGGTCTGGGCGAATTCCCGCTGTCTGGCCAGATCGCGGAAGTAGTCCGCAATCTTATACCGGATAATGGCATTGACCCAGGGGCGAAGATTGCGCGAGGGATGGTACGATGGCAATGCGCGGTGCATGGCTAAAAGGCATATCTGTGTCAGGTCATCCAGATCCGAAAAATGCCCCAGACGGGCCATCAAAACATACCGCACATGCGTATAGAGCTGCTCCAGCAGGGATTCGTATGCCGCGCCATCGCCGGCCTGCGCCTTTCGGGCGAGGCTTCCAAGCCGGTCGAAATCTGGCGTCACGTCTGTTCCCATAAAAACGATCCATCCCGTGCGGAACGTATTGATTCGCAATCCAATGGAACCGGCAGGGTAGCACATGGAATGCGATATGCAAACGGGGAAGACCCGCCCTTCAACGGCTCTCCCCCGCGTTTTATACATGCCGTTTACTCCTTCACGGGCAGAAGCGGGCACTGGAAATACGGAGGCGGTCCACCTTCCGGCGATCCGATTTCAAAGTCGAGGTAGCCGTGCATATGGTACACCAGCAATTCCGCGTAGGAATGAACCACGGGCACGGTCCCGTACATCGCGAAGCCTTCATCCGTCCACCAGGCGGTGTAGGTCAACCATCGTCCGCCGTTAAAGGCCACATTACCCGGCGCGGCTTCCGCCACTGGAAGCTGTCCATCGGGGTTGTTGCTGTTGATGATTACAAACAGCGGGTCGTATGCCTGGATGGTGTGCTCGGTGGGGGCAGGCAGTGCTGTCGTCCCCTTTGATCCCCACGTTTTTCCGTCGGCCCACAGACCCGGGCCAAAGTTGGGGGCACCCGGTCCGGCCGAAGCCGACCAGGCCATGGCGGTTGCAGCTATGGTCATTAGCATGAGTTTCGTTTTCATCTTCTCGCCTTTCTTTTTGAATGAACTTCCGCATCGTTACGAGCGGCTGATCCGCAGGTCCTGAAGTTCGCCTCCTTGAACTGCGGATTTCCTGTCTTCATTCATCTATTCGGTGAATTGGCGAAATTTGTGACCAATTAATTCGCGCAGGGACCTGGATCGATCTGGCATGCGGCTGAAGAAAAGCTTTGAAGGAAGTGATGTAAGCTGACGTACTATGACGGCCAGTGCTTGTTTATGTGGGCGATGCAGTGTTCGACCGTATCGACGCCGGATTCTTCAAGCAGGATGCTCATGCCCGGCCCGGCGGCGTCAATCAGACGGCAGAGGCGCCCATAGTCCAGCATGCCGAAGCCCGCGGGAATCTGCTTGTAGACGCCGGCATCCATCGAGAAGTCCTTGGCATGGATTATCTTGATCTTATCGCCATAGAGCTGGAACGGCTCTTCAATCATCCGGGCCTGGTCGTCCGCATTATCGGCGTTGATCAGGTTGACCGGATCATGAATCACTACAAGGTTGGTCGACTGGATTTCATCGAGCAGGCGCTTCATCTTTTGCGGAGTGGACGTCGTATGGTGCGAGACCGCTTCCACAGCGACTTTCACACCATGTTTTTCGGCTTCTGCGACCAGTTGTTCCATGGTGCGCAGCATCGCCTGGAAGTGTTCTTCACTCCCGGTATCCGGATGCGCTGAATAGTCGGCATTCGGCGTTCCGGTTTCGAGGCCCACCAGGCTGCCGCCGAGTTCACGTACGTACCGGAGGTGGTCTTTGAAAAACCCGATCAGGCCGGCACGAACCGACAGATCGGGATGGATGGGATTAATGTAGCAGCCCAGTACGGCAATCTGCACGCCGTTTCGCTGGAAGGCCTGCCCGATGTCCCAGGCCAGCCCCGGATTGAGCTGCCCCGGCTTCAGGGATAGCCCTTCGATAGCGGCATTCAATGCCAGCTGAGCGCAACAGAGATTATTTGCGGCCAGCCTGGCCGCCAGGTCGTTTGCCGGCAGGGTTCCGTAGTCGTGTGCACGCGCTCCGATTCGCTTCATCATGCCTGCTGCAGCTCCTTTCCGGCTATCTTGCGGAACTCGATCAGCTTCTTCAATTCCACACCGGCCAGCAGCACGATGCCGATACCATGTGTATCATTGAGTCGCCAGAGCAAATCATTGATATAGTAGTCGGGCGAGAACGAGAATTCCGATCCGCGACAGACGCCGTGCACGTTACCGTCCTTGTCGATCGCGATCCGGTTCATCGCATCCCAGGCTCGTTCCGCGGCAGCGGCATACGCAGCGGTATCCTCGAGCCAGCCGAAACGGATTCCGCGCGAGAAGGCGTAGATGAACATCGAAGTGCAGGAGGTTTCCGGATAGGATTCACGGTGCGTCAGCACCTGGTGCCACATGCCCTCTTCATCCTGCAGCGCAAGGATTCCTGCGCACATGTCGCGGAAGAACGCGATGAGCTCGTCGCGCTGCTTATGATCCCCGGGAAGCACGGCAAGCAGTTCGGACAGCGAAAACAGCGTCCAGCCATTTCCACGGCTCCAGGGAACGCCCGTCGCCATTTCACGCCGGATGTCGTATACATGCGACATGATTCGCTGTTGCGGCATGTAAAGCCGCTTCTTGAACCCGAAAAACTGATTGGCGGCATCATCGATGTAGCGGGCGTCGCCGGTCAGCTGGTAGTAGCGGCAGAGAAACGGTACGCTCATGTAGAGATCGTCCGCCCACATGGTGTTGTTGTGGAATGCATGCATCATCTCACGGCGCTGGAAGGCGCCGTCATCGAAGCGATCCTGCTGATTGGCGATATAGTCGCCCACCAGGTCGGCGATCGGCCTGAACCCTTCGATCTGACAGTGTTGGGCCACTTCCAGCATGCAGGAACCGAAGGAGCCGCAATCGTCGAGACTGTCGATGCTCGAAAGCAGGTTGTGGATATGCGTGGCACCGCCGAACGTGTCGCGGTCCCATTTGGAATAGGGATAGGTTGTGCAGCAGAACTGTACATGGTCGCGGACATAGTGCCTGATTTCATCCGAACCCAGGGCTATGGCCGCGTGGAGCAGTCCGTAGAGCGTCACGCCCAGCGGATAGTTCCAGTGTCCGAAAAGCGGGTTTTCATTGTAGAGGCGCAGGTAGGTATCCGGCGCGTCAATGCGCCAATACCCGGCGCCGTCCGCGGTTTCATGGATCGTGAAGAAATCGGTGACCGATTCCGGATCCGGCAGTCCGTCCGGATCAAACGGCCCCGCGAAAAGCCAGACAGCATCGCTCCCCTGCAGGTCGCACGGACATCTGGTTTTAGCGCCGTCCACCGAGAGTTCGAACCCCCAGCCGTCAGCGGTGCCGGTTGAAATTACCATCAGATCATGCGATCCGGCCGAAAGTTCAATCCGCTGCTCGAGATCGCCGGCTCCCTCCGCGGCGAAGATTTCTGATCCGTCGCACAACACCCGGATACCGCCGACATGGTTTCCTGAAAGGGAAGCTGCAGCCGGGCCTTCCGTATCATTTTCGACTCTGGTCCAGCCAATGACTGTTTTTCCGGCCTGCCGGCCGTAGATACGCGTGCAGTTGCCCGATGCCAGCTCCTCCTCCGGCCACCCTGTCGAGGGGTTCCATGGTATGCCGGCATCCTGTTCACGCTGCCCTGCGCGCGGGCTCAGGACCTTGCCGGGCGGAAGCGGATTGGAGAAGAGCCACCCCTCCTGCCCCTCCCGTTCGGGCGAAGGCATCATGAAAACATAGGGGTGCTTTCCGATCCATGAACCGAACTTCCAGCCGAATCCGCCGCAGGTTTTCTTGGCCCGGATGACAAAATGATTCCAGCCTGCCTGCAGCGACAGCGTGATCCGGTTGTACTGTTCGGGATCGCGCTCCGTGAAAATGTTTGATCGCCAGACTTCCTCGCCGTTGAGATATACGAGCAGCGGGCCGTAGCAGTTGATGTCGAAAATCAGCTCCGCGTCGTCGTCGGACCACATCCTGGACCAGGCATAGACACGCTCTTCATCCTTTGCATCCGGAAAAAAGGTGTTGAAATCGACATCGTAGCGGTAGTCGCCGGCCCGCTGAATGCCCCGCTTCGAATAGGCACGGTAGGTCACGGGACCGCGCGGATTCAAATTCATATAGTGATGCGCTATCACGGATAGCGTCTTATCCACCTGATCCCCCGCCTGATGGGCCATGCTCAACTGCTCATCGAAATAGAAACCGATATTGCTCATTGGTCTTCTCATTATCTCCCCTTGGAAAGGGTAACTTCCGCAATTAATCTCGTGCTGCCGGTTGCTGAATAACCGGCGCAATCCCCTCTCCATCAGAGCTACATAGGTTGACGGTTTTCTGGGCAGATGACAACAGCCGGCGACAACCATGATATCTACATTTTCGAACATGCACAGGATAGAGAAAACATGATTCCATTGGTTATCGGGGAGCGCTAGGATACAAACATGATCAAAGGATACATATTCGATATGGACGGCGTGCTATGCGATTCCGAAGCGTTTATTGCGGAAGCCGCCATCCGCATGTTCCGTGAGCGGTATGGCATTACGGTGCACGAGGAGGACTTCATCCCCTTTGTCGGCGCAGGGGAAGACCGCTACCTGGGCGGTGTCGCTTCAGCATACGGCATCCAGCTCACGATGCCGGACGACAAGAACGAGACCTACCGCCTCTATGCGGAGTGCGCCAAGGGAAAGCTTCAGCCGCTACCCGGCGTGAAAGCATTCATTCAAGGGGCGAAGCAGGCGGGAATAAAGCTGGCTATTGCCACGAGTGCCGATGCGTTCAAGCTGCATGTCAACCTGCACGAGATGGGACTGGATGCGCATTTATTCGACGCACTGGTCAACGGTCTCGACATCGAACACAAGAAACCGGCTCCCGATATCTTTCTGGAAGCCGCCCGGCGGCTCGGTATCGATCCGGCGGTGTGCGTGGTTTTCGAGGATGCGATCAACGGCGTCCAGGCCGCCAAGGCGGCCCGCGCCCGCTGCATCGGCATTACCTCGTCCTTCAGCGCCCAGGAGCTGCTCGCCGCCGGTGCCGATGCGGTTTATCCCGGGTTTGATAATCTCAACATGCCTCACGAATAGTGTGAGATAGCGTGCATGACGGATTATAATCGGGCACAGCCTGATCCGGAAAAGCACCTCGTCGTCATTCCCGTGCATACAGCCGCAACTCTTCATCCTTGGCATCAAGCACACGCGTTCCCTTCCATAGCAACCGCCAACCGACAAAGTCGGACGTGGACTTCGGCAGGACGGTAAACAGCAACGGATTATGCGCCTGCTCCAGGCTGTCCACGATTACCACCCCATGGCCGGGGCAGAAATATTCGAACATAGGCCGGATGCTCTCCCCCACATTGTATTGATCAATTACAGCGCCTCGGTAGGGCGAATCCTCGATACACGCCTCCATTTGCTGAAGGATTGTTCGGTAGCTTTTGGTTTCATTGATCCAGGGTAGTAATATGCTGGTGCCGGCAATCCAGGCGGCGGCCATACCGGCGAACCAGATGCGGGCGGTATGGGCGGCTTGCGCGGCATCCAGACGGAACGTGGCGAGCAAAAAGGCGGTTCCCGCCAGAGCCGTCGTCACGGCCAGCCACTGGCTGTTTCGGGGACTGAAGTCCATGGGCAGTACACGGTCGATGAAGAGCAGGTTATGGCCGGTGCTCAATCCCGCCCATACCAGCCAGCCACCGATTACCAGTAACAAAAAGAGCAGCCGGACCGTATGATTCCAATACCGTGTGATGTTACGGGGCAGTGCATGTACCTCTCTTGCGGCCAGCAGGCTCATGGCCGGTACCAGCGGCAACAGATACAGTGCCCTTGAAGAGGCTGCGGCCTGCAGTAACAACAAACCCACCAACGATACCGAAAACGGAATCAGGTATTCCGGAGCGATCAGCTTCCTGCGGGCCCGCCAGCATGCTGCTACCGCCAGCGGAAAGACCGGAAATGCAAACCAGGGTACGGTATAAAAGACGATCCAGGGCTTGCTGCCGGCTCCCAGTAACGGCACAGAAAATCCCAGAAACCGCCCAATATTATTCTGCATGAACCATTGCATAAACAATTCGTGGGAATGCCGATAGAGCAACAGCGGCCAGATGACCCAAAATGGAAACGTCACGATGCCGGCCAACAGCAGCGCCTTAAGTGCCCTCAGCGTGCGCAGCGATGGTATGAATACCAGCAGCACGACAAAACTGACGCCAAAAATGCCTGGCACCAGCAACCCTTTTGACAGAAACGCGATACCTCCCCCCACACCCAGCCAAAATCCAGCCGCTTTCCAACGCTCATCATCACATGACAGCAACGTTATGCCGTACAGCATGATGGATGCACCGGCCAGCAAGGCCACATCCGTAAACATATCGTGAGAATGGCGGACAATGCCGATCGTCCCTAAAAACAGCAACAGCGTCGTCCAACACATATCCCGATAGTTTTCATCATTTCGGAACACGATACGCGATGTCTTCCATAGAAAGGCAATCGCTATGAGCGTATAGACAAAGCTGGTTACACGCGCCGCATCGTGCAATGCGAAAACTCCCCCCAGAAGTTTGCAGAGAATCACAGCCGTCCAGTAGTAGATCGGCGGCTTTTCCATGAATGGAATACCTGCGTCTACAGGCACCAGCCAGCTATGTGTGGTGTAAAAATGACGGATAATGCCGAACGTGTAGGTTTCATCCTGCTTCCAGGGATCATGCCCAAAGATGCCGGCCAGCATATAAATCAGGATTAGCAATATGGTTGAAATACGGATTGAATTCTTCATCGGTAATTATTGCCGGTATACCGGAACACTATTTACAACGAATCATCTGAAACCGTGCGCCACAATCACCAGGTTCATAAACTTCCTGTCAGAAATTTCAATAGTTATCTCCATGAAGCATAATCGCCCAGCCTTGCACAGGGGTCTTTCAGGGCTAAGAGGAAATCCCCGTCTTCAGAAGCGAAACCGCCCTCCCGGGTTCTATACGCATACACTCCTTTGTAATCCTTACCCGGGGCTTGACCATGCAGCTCAGCGCCTCGCAGAGAACCCGCCAAACAAGATCTTCTCCGTACTGGCATTTACCGGAGATTTTCGTAATGTGTTTTTTTTCGTGCGGGCCATTCATTTTTATGTCTGCATAGCGATTCAACCAATTTAACAAAAGGAATACGGAACATGCTTTCACTAATAATACCAGCGATGGTTTCGATTGTAATCGTCGTCTCCTGTCTGGCTGTACAGGTTAAGACGGGAACAACGGTCTTTTTCGGGATTCTCGGATTCGTAGCGGCGTACGTATTGACCGGGCTTCTGGTCCGCAAAAAGATCAAGTCGGTGCAGAACGAGCTGCAGGAGATCATGCAGGCCGGACAGCAGCGCATCAGCAGGAAGGTGCAGCAGGCTCAGATGAAACCCGGTGCCAACGTCAAACTGCTGCAGCGGCAGATCGAAGGCGACCAGAAGCTCGTCATGAAGGAGGCTCTCAGGTTCACCGAGCGCATGGAGCCGTTCAGGAAATGGAACCTGTTGATGGGCCGTCAGATCGCAACCATGCGTCTCCAGTTCCTCTACCAGCTGAAGGAATTCGATCAGGTTGACGAGCTGTTTGCAGCCAAGGGCCTGTTTAAAAGCCCGATGATGATGGAGCCCGTCGCCGTAGCAATGAAAATGGCGCGCCAGTACAAAAACGGCGATGCGGCCGGAGCAGAAAAGACATTCAAGCGGAAGATCAAATGGTTTCGCGGAGATCGCGGCACCCTCCTCTACGGATTGATGTCATGGATCCTGGTAAAGGAAGGCAAAGCCGAGGAAGCGCGCCAGCTGCTGCAGAAAGGCATGGACAACACCGGCGACGAGACGCTGACCTACAACTGGGAACGGCTTTCCAACGACAAGATCAAAAGCTTTTCCAACGAAGGCCTGGGCGAGCAATGGTACGGTCTCTACCTTGAAAATCCGCCGCTCCCCAAGCAGCAGCGTGTCCGTGCCACCAAGGGTCGCCGACCGTTTTAAGCAAGCCGCCTGTCGTGGCTGAAACCAGTGTGCCTTCACTATTTTAAAATAAACGCATTGACATTCCGCCAAAATATTAGTTCGATATCAAATAGTTAGGAGATCGAACTATATGGCCGCAAATTTTCAAGTGAACGCAGAGGAGAAGGAAGCCCTCGGGCTGATTACGAAAATGAACCGTGCACTGGATGCTGTGGAGCGCAAGACGCTTTGCTATCTGGGTGATGTCGGTTTGACGCCCAGCCAATTCAGCGTACTCGAGGCGGTCTACCATCTGGGGCCTATGTGTCAGAAAACGGTGGCCGGCAAAGTGCTTAAAAGCACGGGCAACATGACGACGGTGATCGACAATCTCGAAAAGCGCAACCTGGTTGAGCGCCGGCGCAGCACGGAGGACCGGCGCTATGTACAGCTGTATATTACGGACGAGGGCACGGAGCTGATTGAACGCTTTTTCCCTGCCCATATGCAGCGTCTGGTGCACTGTTTTTCCGTACTGACAGCCGACGAGCGACAGGATCTGGGCCGCATCGTTAAAAAGCTGGGCCTGGGTCAGGCATAATTTTTTGGCCTTATAGTTTGATATCGAATCGTTAGAGTTGAAATCAAAGGAGCACAACGAAGATGAAGACGAAGAAATGGACTGGAATAGTGTTTGCGTCGGACCGGGATATCGGTTCGCTCATTATCCGCGTAACGCTGGGGCTCATTATGTTCCCGCACGGCGCGCAGAAACTGCTGGGCTGGTTTGGCGGCTATGGTTTCGGTGGAACCATGGGCTTTTTTACCGACCAACTGGGTGTCCCCGCCCTGCTGGCGTTTCTCGTGATTCTTGCCGAATCACTCGGTTCACTGGCATTGATCGCCGGCTTTCTCACGCGGCTGTCAGCCTTTGGAATAGCGGCCTCCATGGTGGGGGCAATCGGGATGGTCCACGCAGCCAACGGGTTCTTCATGAACTGGTACGGCGCACAGGCCGGTGAGGGATTCGAGTACCATCTGCTGGTTCTCGGCATGGCGCTGGCCCTGATCATCAAGGGCGGCGGACGATTTGCCGTTGACACCGTCATCGCAGACAAAGTGAAAGGAGAATAAGATGAAAAGCAGGGACTACAAGCATACCGAACCCATCGCCATGACCCTGGATGCCGGGACTTATTATCGATGCCAGTGCGGACAGTCCGCAAACTATCCGTTCTGCGATGGTTCCCACGCGGGAACCGGTCTGGGTCCGATGCCTTTTAAACTAACGCAAAAAGAAACCGTCTATCTATGCAATTGCGGAAATTCCGATGGGAAACCTTATTGCGATGGTTCGCATTTGAAATAGGATTCCTCCGTGCGCATCCGCCATCCGGGGTTGCCCGGCAATGGCAGATGCGCCAAACGAGGCAGAAAATGAAGCGAAATACGTTTTTAGGACAGATAACAACGACGTTGTTTATGACAACGCATATAAAATCAGTTGCCGGCGCGCTTTCTACGTATGAAACACTTCCCGACTGTTTTCAAGGGACGCGGATCGTTTGATCCAATCCGAATACCTGCCACCAGAATGAGAGGCTCATCAACCGCTCTGCTCCCATCGAGGATGGATATCAGCTATCGGGATAGAAGACGGAGTTGAAGAAGGCTTCCATCTCTCGGATGTAGTATACCCCGTATTTATAAAAGGTTGCCTTGGTCTGCGGGTCGGGTTTCCAGTCGAAAAAGGCGTGGCCGGCACCTCCGACCTGCACGTATTGCACCCGTTGCCCGGCCTTCACCAGCGCATCCATGTATTCCCTGACCATCTCATCCTTGATCAGGGAATCCATGCTGCCGCGAATCAGGTAATGCGGTATGGCCCTTTTTGAAGCACTGGGTATGTGGTATAGGGGGGCCACCGCATCATTCCAGCTTTGGTCCGCTTTGGGATCGTCGGAATAATGATTCAGCCTTTCGCCGCCAAAAACCCCGTAGCTGGGTGCAACAGCCTGAATGGCCGCGATCATCTGCTTGCGAACCTGCTCAACGCTTGTGTCCTTGGGCAGGTAGGAAGGCATGAATTCAAACACACCCGGTGTTTTGCCGAAACCACCGCTTCCGATCATGCCGGGCATGGTTCCTGCCACCGCTGACAGGTGTCCACCGGCACTGTCGCCCGTCACAGCGATGCGCGACGGATCACCACCGTATTCGCCCGCATGCTCCATGATGTGCGCTATAGCGCCAAATACATCACCGATGATATCAGCCATGGTATTCCCTGATTCGTCGCCATCCCGTTTCCCGGCCCAGCGATAATCGATACTGAACACCACGTACTTTCCGTCGCGCGCAAGCTCGCGGGCCATACCCCGCATGATATCCTCGGTGTTTGCGATCCAGCCACCGCCATGGATGATTACAATGCAGGGCAGGTTTCTGGCCCCGTCCGGTGAAAACACATCATACTTAAGAGTTTTTACGCCGGGTTTGGCATAGACCACATCCTGCGTAACTTTAATGTTTTCCAGCGCTGCGGCTTCAATGAAGGACGCGCCGATGTGCTTATCTGCATCAACAGTCACCTGAAAGGGCGAACGCATCGATTCGTGGTACATGAGCCACATTTCCTGCGCCGAGTAATAGACGGAATCAAGCACATAACCGCTGTCGGCTGTAGCGGTCACGGTCAGTACCGTGCCTGCGGCCACTTTACCATCGGCCGGAATAGCCGGTTCGATTTTTAGCGTCCCGTTGAAAACTTCATCAACTACTACCGAGTACATTCCCTCGGCAGAGGCGGCACTACAGGTCGCCAGGCACAGGGTAATCATGGTCGATGTCAGGTTCATTATTAGAGGCTCCGTTTGTTTAAGTTCACAGGGCGGGAATTCGGTTCCTGATAGGCGTCTTCGGGCCATCCATACCGCATCAGATCGATTCTGCCGGATTGATCGAAGACAATGCCCTCCCGCAACAGACACTGTTCCTGTTCATCACGGTCCCATTCCTCTTTAAGCGCAATTTTTCCCTCCCGATTGACCACCCGGTGCCATGGCAATCCTTCCTTCGCGGAACAGGAGTGCAGAATACGCACCACCTGACGGGCCCCTCGAGGATTTCCGGCCATTGCCGCAATCCCTCCATAAGTCGCGACCCTCCCTTTCGGAATAGAACGAATGCAATCAATCACATCTTCTTTCATGATGGCGCTCACTTTCGACGTCCGGGAACAATCCTGATCCACTGCGACCGCTCCCCCTGCGGGGGCTTTGCCTGGATCTCGAAGGCCTCGCCCCGTTTTCTGAACTGGCCGTTTTTCATATCGCCGTCAGGATAGTAGGTAACATCCTCGTTGGTGCAAACAAACCGGTAGGTCGTCGTAATGCCGTTTTCGCGCTCATTGGCGCCGACAAAACCGTGCAGCGTCTTATCGGGTGCGCGATAGACACAGGCCGCGCTCCAGTTCCGCTCCACCGCCACATACGCCAGACGCGTTCCCTGGCAGGCGCGCATGAAGTTGGCGCGTGCTTCGTTGATCGGCCCCCACCATGCGCAATAATCAGCTCCCGCGTCCGCGGCCGCCATCGCCTCCGCAATCGAATGCGATTCGGGACAGAAAAACTTCTTCCGGTCGCCCTTCACTTCCTCAATGAAATCGATGAACTGGTCCATTGCCCCGTACAGCGTGTGCGTACTGCCGGCGTCGACGTTCCGGTTAATTTCATCGTACCATGATTCAGCCCCGTCGCAGTTCATCACACTGGGGCCGACTCGCAGAACCTTCCATTTCCCCAACCGCTCGAGCAACTTGTCGAGGTCGCCTTTGTCTCCCATGTTCCATTCGCCATAGTCGGGTTCATTGAAAGCCTCAACATAGACCACCTTGTGTCCTTTCGATTCTATATAGTCCCTGGTTTTCTCCATTACGTGGTACCAGCGATCAAAGCCGGCATCCTTGTACCAATCAATGATCCCCTGTTCATTATGGGGGCTGATCATAACAGGGATTTTCTCATCGACTATATTCGCGCAATTCAGGGCTTCGTCCAGCTTCTTGATCTGATCGCTGCTAAGGCTGCCATCTTCGTTGTAGGGCTCGTGCATATAGAAACCGACGCGCACGAAATCGATCTCATCGCCCGCGTTCCTGACCGACTCCTGTGTGTTGTTCCAGCTCGCCCAGGTGGCGTCGATTCCCCATTCGCGAATCGGCTTGCTCTCCCCTTTTTGGCTGGTGTCGAATTTTATGGTTTTGGTGGTTTCCGCGAAGGTCGAACCTGCTGCGATCACCGTAAGTGCGACGACTATCAATCGTTTCATGCTATTCCTCCGTAAGGGGCTTGGCCATTGCGACAAACCTTCCGTTTTCCGCAAGCTTGATCTTTATCAAGGCGGTATTATTGACCGACTGCATCGTTTTACGGATCTCGTCCGGCTGCGCTCGAGCATGATCGCCGTCGGTCCATTGCTTCGTTTCAAACGAGCCGGTGCCCGGGAAGACCAGCGGAATTTCTGTAGTCGGGGCCTCCTGCTTTGCTCCAACCTATACCGGAATCGCGATAAGGGCAAAAACCAATCCGTCCAATTATCAAATCGTACAATATAATGTCTCTGGGAGAGATTGCTTAAGCCGCTTTCATTGCGTTATACAAAAGAACGATATTTCATACGAACCGCTTCATGGAAGGAAGGATTAGACTATGCGCAGAATGATGTCTCGATCAGCTCACCTTGTATTGCTTTGCATGGCCGCCTTTATCATTGCAGGCTGCACCTCGGTTCCAATGCCAAAAGGCACCAGTAAGGGGTATGCCACGGTCCGCTTTATCAAACCGAACGAGCCGCTGGCAGAGGATAACCTGCCCCAGTTCATCGAAGCCCACCGCATGATCAAGGAATCCGTCGTGGATCAGATGCAGCAGCACGGCCTGCAGGTGGTTGATCACGACGCCGATCTGATCGTTGCCTATCTGGTCGTACTACAGGACAATGTCAAGACGTTCTACAGCAACCAGTACTACGGCTCCCAGGATTTCATGCCCATCGTAAACACGGCGTTCAAGGAACGGGCAAAGAAGAGCTATCCTGAAAACATCCAGAAACGGATCGTGGTGATAGACTTGATCGACGCCGGCACCTACAAGCTCGTCTATCGGGATTACGCGGTGACCGGGGCCGTGGCCGATCTTCCGGAAGCGGAGCGTCGGCAGGTCATAGGCAACGTGGTCTCAGCGGCTCTCCAGCAGTTTTTCAAATAACAGCCGCAAGTACGCTCGGGATAGCTATTCCGGCCCGGAGCGATTTCAAAGAACTGTATTCTATCCTTCGCACTCCTGGACTTCCCGGCCGAGCCGGGAAGATTCATAGATCGCCTGGATCAGTTCCTGCGGTTTCCGCGCGACCGGTCAGCTGACCACCGGTTCGTGTCCCGTGTTGATCGCTTCGACTATATCCGCAAACGGCGCACAAACGGCGTCACATCCATCGCACATGGATCCGATGAACCGCCCGCGGCGATTCCCGTGACTGCTTGCGGCGTTTCGCCTTCCAGGTGCAGCAGAACCATCTTGTCGCCCTGCCGTGAATATCGAGTCGCGCCGGCAGACAGCGGCCGGCTTGGTGCCAGATATCTGCTGCCAGGCGAGCATGTGGGTCTCGGCAACATGACCCGCCCCGATAAAACCGGTTCCAACTATTCGTTCCATGCGATGCTCCTATTGAGATGATCCTCCGAGCTTGCTCCGTTGTTCCAAGCTATACCGGAATCGGGAAAGCACGAACACCGAACCCTTTGTCCCCAGGGCTTAGATTGGCTCTTCCATCCGGCGCAATACAGGGCCTGCGCGCAGGATTGTCCGCAATGATCTCCTACATATCTGCGCTCATGATCCCCTATATATTTCATTTATGTACTAATATTGCTTTGGTTTCACTCGCTTTGCCCCCTTCCCATAACGGGATTGTTCAAAGTTTTTAAATGTCATAAATTTTTGATATTTCTATACTTATGATATTTAAATAACGGATTGTCCGGCTGATAGGCACGCTTAGTGGCACGCTACTTGCGGATTACGCGAGTATTACCAATTGTATATTGGATAATATTGTTGCAACAAAAACCCCAGCTCAGGAGATGGATTAGATGAATGCTAGACGTTTTGCTTTTGCCCGACCTGTAATCATGGCAGTGGCGTTGATCGGTGGACTGTCGATTGCAAGCGCGGAACCCTTGAAGATTGCCTATAGTGATTGGCCGGGCTGGGTGGCATGGGATATAGCCAAGGATAAGGGCTTTTTCGAAAAGCATGGCGTTGAGGTCGAACTGCTCTGGTTCGACTACGTCGCGTCCATGGATGCGTTTGCAGCGGGCAAGGCCGATGCAGTGTGCGTGGCAAACGGTGACTCCGTGGTGCTGAATGCCACCGGCGCGCGCAATGTAATGATATTGGTAAACGATTACAGCAATGGCAACGACAAGATTGTTGCACGGGCCGGAATCGACGACGTCAAGGGATTGAAGGGCAAGAAAATCGGCGTTGAAATCGGATTCCTCAGCCATGAGCTGTTAATCAAGTCCCTTCAAGACAACGGCATGACCGAAAAGGATGTCGAGCTGGTGAATATGCCCACGCACCAGGCTGCACAGGTGCTGGCCTCGGGCGATGTGGATGCGATTGTCGCGTGGCAGCCGCACTCGGGCATGGCGCTGAAAGCCTCGGAAGGCTCCAAGGCCGTGTATACCACGGCCGATGCCCCGGGCATTATCTATGATACACTTGCGGTTGCTCCCGGCAGCATCCTGAAAAACAAAGCTGAGTGGCAGAAGGTCGTCGATGCATGGTACGACGTGATTGCCTACATGGCTGATCCGGCCAACGAGGAAGAGATGCTGAAGATCCTTTCCGCCCGCGTCGGGTTGACCCCTGCGGAATACAAGCCGTTCCTATCCGGCACTAAAATGCTGACCAGGGATGAAGTGCTCAAGGTACTTGAACCCGCTGAAGGATTCGGCTCGCTGTTTGGGTCGAGCGAGGTGGTCAACGACTTCTTCGTTGCCAACAAGGTCTACGACGAGGCGGTCGAGATTAAACGCACGATCGACCCATCGTTTACCAAAGCGGTGAAATAGCGTCCCTGTGCCCTGACACACGCCCCCGCCGCGCGGGTCGGCGGGGAGTGCTTTGTCCAAGGTTGTTGTTCTCCGGATGAAAATTCCACGGGAGGCGGTATTTCCATGGCTAAACAGGTTAAATGGTTTCGGTTTGGCAAAGAGCTGTCACGCAGGCGCAGGCGTGGTCTGACCGTTGCGTCGTTCATCCTTCCGCTTCTACTCTGGTCCGCCATCAGTTATGTCCCCGGCCTGTGGAAGCCCGAGGTCCAGATACAGGATGTCGGCGGCAGCATCTACTTCGATAAAGACGACCGCATCGACCCGGAAACTTTCAAGCTCGAAAACAGCAATCTCGCCGAGAGCGATCAGCAGCCGATGATTGGAAAGCGGGTGAATCCCGTTTATTTCCCCGCCCCCCACCAGGTAGTCAAAGCCCTCTATTCCGCCTTTGTTACCGAGCCCCGGCGCGCGGAAGAGCCCTGGTTCCACCAGAGCGTGGCGCATAGTGTCCGCGTGGTCTTCTGGGGGTTCATCCTTTCATCCATCATCGGTGTTCCGCTGGGAATCCTGTGCGGCGTCTTCAGCTTCTGCTCGCGGCTGATCGAACCCTTCGTCGAGTTTTTCCGCTATTTTCCCGCACCGGTTTTCGGGGCGCTTGCGGTGGCCATTCTCGGTATCAACGATGCTCCGAAGGTAGCCATCATTTTCATCGGAACCTTTTTTCAGCAGGTTCTGGTCATCGCCAATACGACGCGCACCGTCGACTTCAGCCTGGTTGAAGCCGCGCAGACCCTTGGCGCCAGGCCGGGCCGCCTATTGTTCCGGGTTGTCATCCCTTCCTGCCTGCCCAAGCTCTATATGGACATGCGCATCCTGCTGGGCTGGGCCTGGACCTACCTGATCGTCGCCGAAGTGGTCGGTACGAGCACGGGCATCAGCTGGTTCATCAATCAGCAGGCAAAATACCGCGTATTCGAAAACGTCTATGCCGCCATTCTCGTGCTCGGTTTCATCGGACTTGGAACCGACATGCTTCTTGCGGCGCTCGGCCGCACGCTTTTTGCATGGGAGCAGGGCAAGCACTCCTCCTTGAGCAAACTGTTCAAAACCTCGACCGCAAAACCGGCGGAGGCCTGAGCATGGAAATCCCTGATAAACTCAATCTACCGGACTACAGGGAGCAGTCCCCCGAAGTCAAAGCGGAGTTCGACAAGCTCAAAAGCAAACCCGTGGTGATCGAAGTCCGGAACCTGGTGAAAGACTTTCCCACCGAAGACGGCGTCCGCCGCATTCTCCACGATGTGTCGTTCAACGTGCACAAACGTGAATTCATGTCGATCATCGGTCCGTCCGGCTGCGGGAAATCCACCGTCATCCGGATCATGGCCTGTCTGGAGGAACTGACCGACGGTGCCATCCTGCTCGATGGGAATCCCGTGACCGAGCCGGGCGCCGACCGCGGGATGGTGTTTCAGAAATACACGCTCTTCCCATGGCTGACCGTGAAGAAAAACGTCATGTTTGGTCTCGAAGTTGGACACATGGGCAAGTTCGATGCATCACGCGAAGCACTGCAGTGGCTGGACATTGTCGGCCTAGAACCCTATGCCGAGCTCTATCCGGCGCAGCTGTCCGGCGGTATGCAGCAGCGCGTGGCTATTGCACGCGCGCTGGCCAACAAACCCAAGGTGTTGCTGATGGACGAGCCCTTCGGTGCGCTCGATGCCCAGACCCGCGCGAAGATGCAAGCCTATCTGCTGCAAATCTGGGAGAAAATCGATATCACCATCATTTTCATCACGCACGACCTCGACGAAGCGGTTTATCTTTCCGACCGCATTCTCGTGTTGAAGGCCAATCCCGGCGAAATTCAGGAACTGGTCGAGGTGCCCGTGCCCCGGCCGCGCAGCGCGGAACAGTTTCTTTCCCCGCAGTTCCTCGCCACTAAAATCCATCTGGAAGAATTGATCCATCCTTCGCTTGAAGAATCGAAGGATGACTTCAAAGTAGTGAAAATGGTGTCGGGGGATACATGATTTGAATGAGGATGAGAGGATGCAGAAAGAGAAACAGAACTACAAACGCTTCAGCATAACCATGCCGGCCGGGCTTTACGAGGAGCTCGAGCAGATGGCGGCGGCCCGCGATCTGGACAACCGCTCGCTGCTGATTGCCGATCTCGTTAAACGCGAGCTGCTGACCTACACGCGGCAGGATCGCTCCCGGGTCATGGCCGGGACACTTACGATTTCATACGATGTCAACGGCGACGATTGCGCCGGCAAGCTGATCGCTTTGCGGCGGCAATACCTGGATGAGGTCATCTCCACGTTTCAGGTCATGCTCGAAGAGGGCAAGAATCTCGAGATCTGGCTGGTCCAGGGCGAGGTCGACCGGCTCTATATCCTGCTTTCCAACGCGCTCAAGTGCGGGAAAGGCGTGACGGGGCAGATCACCTTTGTCGATGCCATTCTGCCGCCGCTGCGAACCAACAAACCCGCGTAAATGAAAGGACCCCGAGGTGAATACGATCCCTTCCGACAAGATACTTTATGAAACCGTGGTTGAAGGCGGCTGGAATTTTTCGCGTATTGTGCGCCGCGGCCGCAGCATCCGTCTGACCGACCTGGAAGGCGGTGCCAACGTTGCAGCCCTGTTCTACAACGCCGACAACTTTTCGGAACGCTACAACATGGGCGATACGCTCAAGATCCAGCATATCTCCTCGCTGTTCAAATACGCCTGCATCTACTCCGACATGGGGCGGGTTTTGATGAGCATTACGGATGAAACCGTCGGCTGGCACGATGTGATCTGCGGAACCACCTATCCGGAACATATTCTGGAAAGGTTCGGGCCAAGAACCTATCAGGATGCACATAACGGGTTTTACCGCAACGGCTACGATTCGTTGATGGTGGAGCTGGCCAAACATGGCATGTCCAAGCGCGACTTCACGAACGTGGTCAATTTCTTCACGAAAACCGACATCGATGCGGACGGCAATCTGAACTTTGTAGAAGGGGCTTCTCCGGCGGGAAGCCATGTCGATCTGCGCGCCGAGATGGATACTCTGATCGTACTCGATACAGGGATGCATCCGCTGAATCCTGCGAGCGCGTACCAGCGGAAGCCGGTCAAGGTCACGCTCTATAAAAGCGAGCCCGCCGCCGCCGATGATCCCTGCCGTCTGCTCTGCCCTGAAAACGAACGGGGCTTTATCAATTCCGGAAACTATTATCTTTAGGAGAGCGATCATGAGTATGCTGACCGAAAGTCCGCTTCGCGTGGATGATGCCCGGCTTAACGAGACCGTACCGGCCGGGACCTACTGGATGAAGGTGGTTGAAAAAGGGGAAACCCTGCGTATTACCGATCTGGAAGGCAACCAGGCGGCGGATACCCTATTTTTCAATGCGAACAATACAGCGGAGCGCTATCACGCCAACAACACGCTGCGAGAACAGAAAAACGTCTACATCCAGCTCAATACCGAAATCCGCTCCAACGAGAACAACGTCATGATGCGGGTTGTTGCCGACACCTGCGGCCGGCACGACACGCTCGGCAGTGCCTGCTCCTGCGAAAGCAACACCTCCCGCTACGCCTTTGAAAAACGATTCATGCACAGTTGTCGCGATTCGTTCCTCAAGGGCATTCTCGACTGGGGCCACGGCCTGGACAAGCGCGACCAGGTCTGCAACATCAACTTTTTCATGAATGTGCCGGTCAACCCGGAAGGCGGCTCCAATTTTGCAGACGGGATTTCCGGTGCGGGCAAGTATGTGGAACTCCGCGCCGAGATGGATACCATCGTGTTTGTATCCAACTGCCCGCAGCTCAACAATCCCTGCAATGCCTACAATCCGACGCCGGTGCAGATGACCGTCTGGGGAAAGGATTCCTGAATGTTCAGCAAGGTACTGGTCGCCAATCGGGGTGAAATTGCCTGCCGGATCATACGAACCCTGAATGCGATGGGGATCAAGGCGGTTGCAGTGTATTCCGACGCTGATGCCGATGCCGCGCACGTGGCCATGGCGGACGAGGCGTTCAACATCGGTCCTGCGCCGGCCAAGGAGAGTTATCTCAATACGGATCGGATCCTGGAGGTGCTGAAGGTGAGCGGCTGCGAAGCGGTGCATCCGGGCTATGGTTTCCTCAGTGAGAACGTGGAGTTCAGCCGGGCCTGCGGTGAGCTCGGTGTGGAATTCATCGGGCCTGAAGAAAAGCATATTCTGGAATTCGGACTTAAGCACCGCGCCCGTGTTCTGGCGGAAGAGGCCGGGGTACCTCTCATCCCCGGCACCCCGTTGCTGAATAGCGAGCTGGAAGCGCTCGATGCGGCCGACCGCATCGGGTATCCGGTCATGCTGAAGAGCACGGCCGGCGGCGGCGGAATCGGCATGCGCATCTGCAACGGTTCGGATGAACTGGAGGCCCATTACGAGACCATCAAGCGGCTGGGGAAAAACTATTTCAAGGACGAGGGGCTCTTCCTCGAAAAATACATCCGGACCGCCCGCCACATCGAAGTCCAGATCTTCGGCAACGGTCAGGGAGACGTCGTGATTCTGGGAGAACGCGACTGTTCTATCCAGCGCCGGAACCAGAAGGTAATTGAAGAAACCCCCGCCCCGAACATTTCGGAAGCGACACGCGCGGCGCTGCACCTGGCCGCCCGTCGGTTGGCGGAAAAAACGGCATACCGTTCAGCCGGAACCGTTGAATTCATCTATGACACGGAATCGAAGGAGTTTTACTTCCTGGAAGTGAATACCCGGTTGCAGGTGGAGCACGGCATCAGCGAAGAGGTTTTTGGGGTGGACCTCGTCCGCTGGATGGTGGAACTGGCTGCAGGAAACGACCCAACGCAGGGAATCGGCGAACTCGAGCCCGACGGTTGCGCCATGGAATTCCGGGTGTATGCCGAAGATCCGGGCAGGGACTACCAGCCTTCGAGCGGAATCATTACACAAGCGACCTTTCCGGATTATATCCGGTGCGACGCGTGGGTGGAAACCGGCACAGAGATTTCAGCTTATTATGACCCGCTGTTGGCTAAGGTGATTGTCAAAGGGGAAGACCGCCAGGACACCATCGCCAAATCGGTTGCGGCGCTGAAGGAGTGCCGCATCGACGGTTTTGAAACCAATATCGAACTCATGCGGCAGGTCCTGGACAACGAAACATTTTACTGCGGCGAGGTGTTTACCGGACTGCTCAACACGATGCCCTACCAGGCCTGTACGATCGAGGTCGTTTCGCCCGGCACGCAAACGACGGTTCAGGATGTTCCGGGTCGAATCGGATACTGGGGCGTCGGTGTTCCGCCGTCGGGCCCCATGGACGAACTCCATTTCCGTCTGGCCAACCGCCTGGTTGGAAATACGGAACAGGCGGCCGCATTGGAAATGACAATGTCCGGCGGTACGTACCGGTTTAATTGCGATGCGACCATTGCGGTCACCGGCGGAGACCTGACGGTGATGGTCAACGGGCAGACCGTTCCGTTATTCGAAGCGATTGAGGTCAAGACCGGCGATACAGTCGCCATCAGTGCATTCTACAAGGGCCAACGGGCCTATCTCGCGGTGCGGGGCGGCTTGGATGTTCCCGCCTATATGGGCAGTCGTTCAACCTTCACGCTAGGACGGTTTGGCGGCCATGCCGGACGGGCACTCGTAGCCGGCGATGTGCTGCATATCGGCGGGGACCAGGCCGACGACTGGCCGTTGCGGATGCTTCCGCCGGCCGCACGGCCGGCGGTGACGACCGAATGGAACATCGGGGTGATGTATGGGCCTCATGGTGCTCCGGATTTTTTTACGCAGCAGGACATCGAAACGTTTCTGGAGCACAAATGGGAAGTCCATTTTAATTCCTCGCGCACCGGGGTTCGTCTGATTGGACCAAAGCCCGAGTGGGCGCGCACCGATGGCGGCGAGGCCGGGCTTCATCCATCCAACATTCATGACAATGCCTATGCCGTAGGCGCGGTGGACTTTACCGGCGACATGCCCGTTATTCTGGGTCCGGACGGGCCGAGTCTGGGTGGTTTTGTCTGTCCGGTGACTATCGTGAACGCAGAACTCTGGAAAGTTGGGCAGCTTAAGCCGGGTGACACCGTTCGGTTCATTCCCATCACGCTGGCGGAGGCCGGAAAGCTGGAGGCTGAAAATGCGGCGTTGATCGAACGCGGAATCCCGTTGAGTGTTCCGACAGCGGTTTCCCTTGAACAGACGCCGGCCGTGATTGCGGCCTGGCATGAAGAGGATGAGCTTGAAGCCGTGGTCTGCCGACAGGCGGGCGACCGGTACCTGCTATTGGAATTCGGTCCGCTGCAACTGGACCTCCGTCTCCGTTTCAAGGTGCATGCGTGGAACCTGAAATTCGAGGAAATGAAGTTGCCCGGCATCATTGACCTGACGCCCGGCATCCGTTCGTTTCAGATCCATTTTGATCCGGCCGTACTGCCGCGCAGGCGGCTGCTCGAGCTCGTGGACTCGCTCATGCTGGAACTCGGGGAGCACAGCCCCACCGAAATGGAGTCGCGCATTGTGTATCTACCACTCAGCTGGGACGATCCGCAGACGCGGCTGGCAATCGAAAAATACAGTTCCTCGGTCCGCAAGAATGCTCCGTGGTGCCCGAGCAATATCGAGTTTATCCGCCGCATCAACGGTCTCGATTCCATTCAGCAGGTTCAGGATATCCTGTTCAACGCCAGCTATCTGGTCATGGGACTGGGCGATGTCTACCTCGGGGCCCCGGTGGCCACCCCGATCGATCCGCGGCATCGCTTGGTGACCACCAAGTATAATCCGGCCAGAACCTGGACGCCGGAAAATGCCGTGGGCATCGGTGGAGCCTATTTGTGCGTCTACGGCATGGAGGGACCCGGCGGCTACCAGTTTGTCGGCCGGACGGTGCAGATGTGGAACCGGTTCCATTGCACCAGGGAATTCAAACCCGGTAAACCCTGGCTGCTGCGCTGTTTCGACCAGATTCGTTTCTATCCCGTTTCCGGCGAGGAACTGCTGCAGATGCGGCGCGATTTCCTGAAGGGGCGGTTCTCCCTCCGGATTGAAGCAGCAACCTTTGATATCCATGCCTACAACCGCTTCCTGGAAGAGCAGGCGGAAAGCATTAACGCCTTCAAGGGCCGGCAGCAGGAGGCGTTTGATGCCGAATATCAGCATTGGGTGGAAAACAACCTGCTGAAATTCGAAGAATCTCACGGCGATTCCTCGATCGGCGATTCCGAGATCGAAGAAGGAACCACACCGGTCATCGCCGCCGTAGCCGGCAGTGTCTGGAAGTGCAATGTGGAGATAGGTGCCATGGTGGCGGACGGAGATGACGTGGTGGTCCTTGAAAGCATGAAAACCGAGATTCCCATCCTCTCTCCTGCCAGCGGCGAAGTGGCCCAGGTGTTCTGCAAGACAGGAGACACTGTCCGCCAGGGACAGGTTGTCTGCACGATCCGTCCGGGAGACTAATGGGATGCAGGACGTCATAACGATGGAAGTGAATCTGCAGATCAGCACATTGCTGGAGGCCTATGCCCGCGGCGGCATAACCGTCGATGAAGTGATCGGCCGCTGCCTTGACCGGGCGGCGGCCATGCCGGCCGGGGTCTGGATACGGATGCTCACGCGGGAGGAAGTGGCAGTATATGTCGATGCGCTGAAGGGGGAGAGTCCTGCCACCAGGCCCTTGTATGGCATTCCTTTTGTGATCAAAGATAATATTGATCTGGCCGGTATTCAAACAACGGCCGGCTGTCCAGGTTATGCGTATGTCCCGGCATCCTCGGCGCATGTGGTGGAACGCTTGATTCAGGCCGGAGCGATTCCGCTGGGCAAGACCAACCTGGATCAGTTTGCGACCGGACTGGTTGGAACGCGATCGCCCTACGGCGCCTGTCCGAACAGCTTTGATACGGATTATATTTCCGGCGGATCCAGCAGTGGTTCTGCGGTGGCGCTTGCCGAAGGATGCTGCAGTTTTTCGCTGGGTACGGATACTGCCGGTTCCGGGCGCGTTCCGGCGGCTTTCAACAACCTGATCGGCCTGAAACCCTCGAAGGGTCTGCTCAGCTGCTCCGGCGTGGTTCCGGCCTGCAAAAGCCTTGATTGCGTCTCCATCTTTGCACTGGATGCATCCGATGCGCAGATGGTTTTCGATATTGCGGCCGGTTTCGATCCGTCCGACTGCTATGCACGCGAACTGCCGCAGGCCCCCTGCCCGGCCGAGCGCTGGACCTTCGGCGTACCGAAAAGGGATCAGTTGAAGTTTTTCGGCAACACCGCGTATGAAACGGCCTTTGATCAGAGCATCGGCCTGCTCGAAAAAGCCGGTGGCACAAAGCTGGAAATTGATTTCCAGCCGTTTATCGACGCAGCCGGTTTGCTTTATTCGGGTCCGTGGGTGAACGAGCGCTACGCCGCAGTCGGACAGTTTATCGAGGAACATCCGGACCAGGTACTGGAAACCACGAAAACCATTATCCGGTCCGGGCTCTCCATGCCGGGACCGCAGGTATTCGAGGCGATGTATCGTTTGCAGGCTCTCAAGCGGCAAGCGGATGCCGTGATGGAAAAGGTGGATGTCCTGGTTACACCTACGGCAGGAACGTGCTACACCCATGCCGAAGTCGATGCCAGTCCAATTGAACTCAACACCAATCTCGGATTCTATACGAACTACATGAATTTGTTGGATTATGCGGCGGTAGCAGTGCCAACGGTTATGACCCGGCCGGTGCCCTTCGGCGTCACGCTGGTGGCTGGAGCCGGACATGATTTCAAACTGCTTCAACTGTCAGACCGTCTGCATCAGGCATCCGGACTCACCGTAGGAAAATCCGGCCATCGGCCGGGGCCATACCGGCCGGCCGCAATTACAGGCAGCGTGGATGTTGCGGTTTGCGGGGCCCATCTCCGGGGATATCCTTTGCATCATCAACTCGATGCGCTGGATGCCGTATTTGTCGGCGCGTCAGCGACTGCTCCGGAATATCGCCTCTTTGCCTTTGAATCGGACGGTATAAAAAAACCGGGCCTGATCCGGGATCCGGAAAACGGCGGCACCATCTATGTTGAAATCTACCGCCTGTCCCATGCGGCGTTCGGTAGATTTACCAGTCAAATCCCATCGCCGCTCGGTATCGGGAAGCTCCATTTGAGGAGCGGTGAATTCATTTGCGGATTTATTGCCGAGCCGGTAGTGGAACAAATCGGCGAGGAGATCACCCATCTCGGTGATTGGCGTAAATATGCCGGTTGAAAGCGGAATCCGGTCTGTCGTCGTGAAGGAGCTCACGGCGAAGGTCAGTTTCTGGAATTCCGCAAACGCTCGATCAGTGTGAAGGCCAGCGCCGCCTGCTCGTTGCGGCTGCACGCTGTCTCGATCGTTTCGACCAGCTTCTGTAGCCGCGGTGCCGATTCGGGATCCTCTTCCATCAGCCGGGTTGCTTCTCTCAGCTGCGCTTCATTGATGCAATAGACGGATTCGCCGCCCAGCAGGGATTTTGGGTTCATGCTCATCAGCCGCAACCTCCGCAGGTGGAGCAATCGTCCATGATATCCGTGGAGAAGCTGGAGCCACAGCCGCACGATTGCCTTGCATTGGGATTCTTCAGATTAAAGCCGGGCTGGATCAGGTCATCGGAAAAATCGATGATGAGTCCGTCAAGCATCGGGACAAACTGCGTTTCCGCAACAATCCGGAGCTCATTTTGCTCAAAAATGACCTCATCCACGTTGGTCATGCCGTCATCGATGTACGCGGCGTACGACATCCCCGCACATCCGCCGGGCTGAACGGCCAGCCGCAGGAAATTGTCGTGGTTCAATCCGCTGTCCAGCAGCTGCTCTACCGCTTTGTCTGTAACTGTAATCTGCATAACGCTATCCCTCTCGGTGTTCACCCATTAAGACCTTCCTCTTGTGCCAGAATTCAAACATTTTGCGCCTAATATTTCAAAACAGCTTTTCGAGGCTGCCTTTATGCAATATACCTGCATAACACTTACTAAAGTGTGGCATAATTATTATTTCAGGGGTTATATGGTTGGATTTTTCCAAGGGGATCGGGTGGCTTCTATGACAAATCGAATTAAGCAATTGATGAATATCGGGCTGGTCGCATTCACGCTGACTTTAGCCAGCTACGGCCAGACCATCCGAATCAGCGAGGTCATGGCGGACAACGGGAGCACGTTGCCGGATGAGGATGGAAGCTTTTCGGACTGGATCGAACTGTATAACCCGTCGGATGCCCCGGTGGCCCTCGGCGGCTGGTATCTCACGGATGATCCCGCCGAGTTAAGCAAATGGACGTTGCCGGCCACCAATATTGCCGCGAAAGGATTCCTCCTGGTATTTGCCTCGGATAAAGACCGCTCAACGACGGGCGCGGAACTGCACACCAATTTTAAACTGAGCGCTTCCGGTGAATATCTTGCATTGGTGCAACCGGACGGTACCTCCATCGAAGATGGCTTCACGTTCCCTGCCCTCGGGGAAGACACATCCTTTGGCTACGCGTTCAGTGGCGGGGAAATCGATACATCGGGCCTGGGACTGCTTGTCATGCCGACCCCGGGACAGACGAATTCCGGGATCGCATATCTCGGAAATGTCGAGACGCCTGTTACTATGCCGGAACGCGGTATTTTCGATTCCCCGGTCCTGGTGAGTGTATCCAACCTTACCGCCGGCGCCATGATCCACTATACCCTCGATGGCTCGGAACCGACAACCAACAGCGCACTCTACGCGGGACCCATCCCGATTGCAGCCACCACATGCCTGCGGACCAAGGCCTTTCTGGATGGCTGGAGACCCTCCTTTTCAAGCACGCATACCTATATCTTTCTGGATGACATTATTTCGGAACCCCGAACCCAGGTCACCATCAACAATAATCCGATCATTACCGGCATGGATGCGGGCGTTCTCAGCAATACGTATCATGACGCTTCGGGCCAGATCTGCACCGTCAAGGACGCACTCCTGGACATCCCGACCTTGTCGGTGGTCACCGACTCTAATAATCTGTTCAGCGTCGCATCCGGTATCTATGTAAATCCTGCCGAACGCTGGGAGGTGCCCGCCTCGCTGGAGCTGCTCAATCCCGACGGCAGCCAAGGCTTCCAGGCCAACGCCGGCCTGCGCATCCGTGGAGGCTGGAGCCGGCATGACGGATATGCAAAACATGCCTTCCGGCTGTTTTTCAAACAGGAGTACGGCAACGGCAAGTTGAACTTCCCTCTATTCGAAGGCGAGGGCGTCGACTCATTCGATAACATGGATCTGCGAACCGCCATGAACTACAACTGGACGCTACCGGTCGACGGCCAGGAAAAGAACACGTTTCTGCGTGATGTCTTTACCCGGGATTCCGCCGGTGCCATGGGCGTGGCCTACACACGCAGCCGCTACTACCATCTCTACCTCAACGGACAGTACTGGGGTCTCTACATGACGGAGGAACGCCCGGAAGCCAGCTATGCCGCATCCTATTTCGGCGGCGATCCTGCCGACTATGACGTGATTAAAACCACCTCGTGGACCGATACGACAGGATTTAATGTTCCACCGTGGTACGAGGTTGAAGCCACCGACGGCACCCTCGATGCCTACAACCGCCTTTACACCGCCGCCATGGCGGGCTTTTCCGACAACACCGCTTATTTTGCCATCCAGGGGTTGGATGCCACGGGCCAGCCGGATCCAACGCAGGAAAAGCTGCTGGATGTCGACAACCTGATCGACTACCTGCTCCTGATCTACTATACGGGAGCTTCGGATAACGGTATTACTGCATTCCTAAATGCGCTCAATAATCTTTATGCCGTATACAACCGCGAAAACCCTGATGGCTTCAAGTGGATCCAGCACGACTGCGAGCATGCGCTCGATACGTCGACCCAGCTGGACCGCACCGGCCCCTTTACCGATCCCAAATTCCAGCAGGCCAACTATTTCAATCCGCAGACCCTCCATGAAAAGCTGCTGGCCAACGACGAATACCGCCTTCTCTTTGCCGATCACGTCTACAAGCATTTCAAAAACAACGGAGCCCTGGCCCAGACCAATTGCGAGGCGCGTCTGGACTTCCGCCAGGCGCAGATCGACCGGGCCATCATCGCCAATGCCGCCCGCTGGGGCAGCACCAGTTTGGATCGCAATACCTGGCTTACCGCGACGGCCTCGGCCCGCGCATTCTTTTCCGGACGGGTGGATGCGGTCATTGGCTATCTGAATGCCGACGGTATTCTTCCGTCCATCGCCCCCCCGCAAATCAATCGCTCCAGCGGACAGGTGGAGGATGGTACCGTGATCAGCCTCTCGGCCTCGCAAGGCACGATCTACTTCACCACCGACGGTCGCGACCCGCGCGCTATCGGCGGAACGATTGGCGGATCACGCTACATCGATCCGATTGCAGTTCATGAACCGGTACAGATCAAGGCCCGTGCCCTGCTGCCAAGCGGCGAATGGAGTGCGCTCTTGGAAGCCAGCTTCTGGATACCGGATGTTCCTTTGGCAATTACCGAGTTGATGTATCACGCGCCCGCCGGCAATCCGTACGACTTCATCGAAATCAGAAATGTGTCCACCCAGACCGTGCGTCTCGCCGGCTACAAGCTGGATAATGCCATCGAATTTAAATTCAAGAACGGCATGCTGACCCAGCTGGCTCCGAATGAATACATGGTCGTGGTCGACGATCTTGCCGCCTTCAGTTCCACCTACCCCACCAACGGAATCCTCATCGCCGGAGAGTACAGCGGCGACCTGGGCAACGGCGGGGAAACAGTCGATCTTGAATTCCATGGCAACGATCTGGTTTCGTTCACCTACTCAGACGCACGCAACTGGCCGCAGGCGGCCGATGGAGCCGGACATTCACTCGTGCCGCTTGATGCGGCCATGGACACTCAGGATCAGGGCTCTCTCGATTACGGTGGAAACTGGCGGGCGAGCACGTACATCAACGGATCGCCCGGTCAGGCCGACCCCGTCGCAGGTCCAACCGTGCTGCTGAACGAAATCACGGCGCATACCGATACCGGCCTCGCGCCCCCTTTTGATTCGAACGACCGGATCGAGCTGTTCAATCCGACCGCCACGCCCGTTACGCTCAACGACTGGTACCTGAGCGATGATTCTGGTGTGCTGCACAAATGGCAGATCCCGAACGGCACCGTCGTCCCGGCCTATGGATTCATGGAGTTTGACGAAGACGATTTTCATCCCGGGCGCATCAGCGGCTTCGGCCTGGACAAGGCCGGCGAGCAGGTCATCCTCTCCGCGCCCGGGCGCGTGGTGGATGCCATCCGCTTCAAGGGGCAGGAAAACGGAACGGCGCTTGGCCGATACCCCGATGGCAACGCCGACTGGGTCACGACCATTCCAACACCTGCGAGCTCAAACATGCCGGTGGCTGCCACCCTGCAGATCAGCGAACTGATGTACCACCCACTCCCCCCTGCCGGTAATGAAATGGAATACATTCAGATCGAAAACGTCGGTACGACAACCGCATCGTTTGAGAATACGACCGGTACCTACCGCATCGACGGCGGAGTTTCCTACTCCTTTCCCGCAGGCACAACGCTGGCGGCGGGCGAAACACTCTGGCTGGTCTCGTTCGACCCCGCCATCGACATCGACCTGCTTTCGCACTTCCGCACCACATACGGATTGAGCGGTTCGGACCCCGTCTACGGCCCATATACAGGCGAACTATCCAACCGCGGTGAACGGGTCGCGCTGGAACGGCCGCAGGCCTCCGACGATCCGCTCCGCCCGCTTGATGTTTCATGGGTGGTTGTGGACGAGCTTTTCTATTTTGACCAGGCGCCCTGGCCAGCAAGCGCCGACGGCGGCGGCCATCCCCTCATCCGCAGCGGTCTCACGAGCTGGGAGGTACCGTTTACACCCGTCATCGCCGTCCCCGAAACAACCATTTACAAACGGGCGTTTATCGGACAGGCTCCGGTCGAGTCCACCTTGGAGATATGGAACACCGCGGTCTCAACCCTGGACTATTCCATCACAAGCAATGTCCCGTGGCTGTCAATATCGCCGTCAAGCGGATCGAGTACGGGCGAACTGGACCACGTCACCCTGAACTATGATGCCATCGGACTTGCGGCGGGAACCTATACCGGACAATTGACCATTGCCGCGGCCGGTGCCTTTAATTCGCCACAATCCGTTGATGTCATCATGGAACTGTATGAACAGACACTGGATCATTTTTCCTGGGAACCGATCGGAACGGACCAATGGGTCGACCAGCCGTTCGATGTATCGGTCAGTGCCAGAGATCAACATGACGCCATCGTTTCGTCGTTCACGAATTCAATACCGATTTCGGGGCTGGTTGGGGGTGTCGCCCCGCCGGAAATCGATCTGGGTAGCGAATCGTCGCTATGGTATATGCCGCTGGGAAGCTCCTACCATGATGCCCGCACGCAATCGATCTATCTCAACAACGAAATCGGATACGCGTGCACCATCACCTCGCTGGCACTCAATGTCAGCTCCATCCCCGGACAGACGCTCGGCAACTGGACCATCCGCATGCGCCATACATCGCTCAGCAACTACGGCTTGCCGCCGAAATGGGAATCCACGTGGACAACGGTGTACCAGCACACCACCACGATCACATCAAACGGCTGGACGGTTTTCGAATTTGATACACCGTTCGAGTACAATGGAACGGACAATCTGATGATTGATTTCAGTTTTAACAACACCAGCAGAACTTCAAACGGATACTGTTTCGAATCCAACGCGAATGCGAACCGGACCTTGTACTACCGCTCCAACAGCGGATATGGAAATCCGTTGAACTGGTCAGGAACTTCAAGTCCAACCCCCTATACCAGCACCTTGGTCCCCAACCTGCGACTCGGCTGCATCATTGACAACAGCGTTGCCATTTCGCCCACAGCAACCGGTAGTTTTGTGGATGGAATCTGGTCGGGCATGATGACAGCCGGTGAAGGCGCATCCAACGTAGTGCTGCATGCAGACGACGGCAGCCATACGGGAGACAGCGGTCCGTTCGACATTGCCGTGAAGCCCGATGCGGATGGCGACGGCTTGCCGGATGCATGGGAAACCGCATATTTTGGCGATGCTTCCAGCTGCATCGCCACGAATGACGACGACCACGATGGCCAGGACAACCTGTATGAATATATCACAGGCACGGATCCAGCCAACGCCGCGTCGCGCTTTGCGGTAGCGCTTGGCGCTCAGACAAACGATGGATTTGTCGTCGATTGGAATCCGGTCGACGGGCGAATGTACGACTTACTGTGGTCGTCGGATCTGATGCTGCCCTTCCAGATCCTGGAACCGGCCATCCCCTACCCAATCAACAGCTTCACCGACTCCGTGCATTCAGCGTCTGCCACCGGTTATTATATCGTCAAAGTGCATATGCCCTCCGCCACCGATTTTGACGGTGATGGATTGCCCGACGTCTGGGAGTCCGATTTCTTCAGGCATCCGATCGACGCCGGCGCCGGAGACGATCCAGACGGCGACGGCCAGCGCAATATCGAAGAGTACATTGCCGGAACGGATCCCACCGATGCCGCATCGCGGTTCGAAGTCAATTCCATCAACGCGTCTACGCTCCTGTGGACAGAACAGCCCGGGCGCACCTATTCCGTTCTTTGGACCGATGATCTCGCGAAACCCTTCAAATGCATCGCGACCGCTTTGACCTCCGGCAGTTATATCGACAGCGAGCCCCGGAGTGGAACCGCTAACTATTACCGGATCGTAGTTGAGATCGAATAGTTTCAAATCCGGTTCGCGGGGCAAGTCAGGGCTTGCTGCCCGGCAAGGGAAGCAAGGGTCGGATTTCTACCGTGCCCTTTTTCGCGGGGGGCAAGCGGCTGGCGATTGCGATCGCCTCGTCGAGATCGTCCACGTCGATGATATAGTAGCCGCCAAGTTGTTCAGTGGTTTCAGCGAATGGACCGTCCATGATTTGTCTTTTCCCTTCGCGTATTCGCAAGCTGGTGGCGCTCGATACCGGATACAACGGCGAAGAGGCAATCCACTTGCCCGCCTCTTCGAGCTCCTCGCAGAGGGCCAATGATTCGAGCATGCACTCCTCGCGTTCCGCTACGGTCCAAGCCTCCTCTTTTCCATAAATCAGCAACATGTACTTCATGGGAGTCTTCTCATCTCCTTTCGTATAGGCGCTCCGTTCACAGCTCTCCATGGCTCATTAACTCATCATGTTCATTCACAAACACGAGTCCGATCGGGACCACCTTGCCTATGTGGTTTTCTTTTCCATATTTCTGGCCAACGCCTTGCTCTGCTGCTTTCTTGGAGTGGCAGTCTTTGTATCATTAAGCACAAATGAAGCAATTTGTCAGGCCGCCCGCATCTCAACCGCGAAACGCCGCCTCGATCGCGGCAATGTCGATTTTCCTCATCGTCATCATCGCATCGAACGCTCGCTTGGCGGCAAGGCGGTCGGGGCTGGCGTATGCTTTCGTCAGGGCGATCGGTGTAATTTGCCAAGAGATGCCCCACTTGTCCTTGCACCAACCACACTCGCTCTCCTCACCTCCGTTACCAACGATCGCGCTCCAGTAGCGATCCGTTTCGTCCTGGTCTTCGGTCGCAACCTGAAACGAGAACGATTCGTTGTGCCTGAACGCGGGTCCGCCATTCAGCCCGAGGCACGCAACGCCTAGGACGGTGAACTCAACGGTCAATACGTCCCCTTCTTTCCCCGATGGATAATCCCCAGGTGCGCGGTGCACCGTGCCGACTGACGAATCGGGAAATGTCTCGGCGTAGAATCGCGCAGCGTCCTCGGCACCGTCATCGTACCAAAGGCAGATCGTGTTCTTTGCAATATGTGTCATGTCACTTCTCCGTTGAGATTAGGGTTTTCGTTGTTCAGCGCGGCTTCCAACAGGAGTATAGCCTTATACCTTCTTCATTTCGGCATAGGGGCGGCCCGCTCCGGACACTCCACCATGATCATCCAGCCAATTCCAAACCGGTCGGTGACCATGCCGAACCGAGGCGACCAAAATGTCTTCGCCAGCGGCATGTCGATCGATCCTTCAGCCGCCAAGGCTTCGAATACCCGATCCGCGAGCGCCTCGTTCGGCACGATCAAGGTCAGCCGAAAGCCTTCCGATGGAGCGGATTCACCGCAACCATCCGAAGCCAGTAGCTTGACCGGGCCCACATTGAACTCGGCATGCATGATCTTGTTTTCAAACCCTTCGGGCAACATGCCTTCCGGCGCGGGTTCGGGGCTTTCGCCATGGCGCATAACCATTCCGATGCGCGCTCCCAAGGCCTCCTTGTAGAATTCGAGCGCTTCTTCGCAACAACCGCCGAAAAACAGGTACGGATGCAGATTCGACTCCTGCATCAGGAGCATATCGCGCATTTCCTGCTCCTTTTCCCGCCAATCGTTTTTCGCGTCCGGTTCGCCGAAGTCTTCCAGCTCGTACAATGGACGGATGTCGATATCGGAGTCTTCCAGCATCGGGTTCGGGCAACGCTTCACCCATTCGACGGCTTGCTCCATCGACTCGACCTCCCAAAGCCAAAAGCCCGCGATAAGTTCGTTCGTTTCAATAAACGGCCCATCCGTAACGTCTCGGCGATTCCCGCTAAAATGCACCCGCTTCCCTTCGGAGCTGGGCTTGAGCCCATCGCCCGCTTTCATGATGCCGGCCGCGACAAGCTCTTCGTTGAACCTGCCCATATCCGCCAACAGCTGCTCGCTGGGCATTTCGCCCTTTTCCGAACTCTCCGTGGCTTTTACAATTACCATTACTCTCATAGATTTCCCTTTCGTTTTTGATGTTGACCCGTAGCCATGGGCTTGCGCCGTTTTGGCATGGACGGATTTTCAATCCAGGGCTTCCGAGATCGCCTTGTCGCGCGCGGCGATGAGCTGGTTCACGGTTTCATCCGCAGGCCGGATTTCAAACGGACCCACCTTGACTCCCGGATGGCGGGACATCAGGTCGATGGCATGGTCCAGGTCTCGCGCCTCCAGCAGGAGAATCCCGCCGAGCGCCTCCTTCGTTTCCGCATAGGGCCCATCCGTGGCCTCCACCGAGCCATTCTTGTACCGCAGCGTGACCGCATTGCGCGAAAAATCCAGCGCCTCGCCCCCCAGAAAGTGTCCGCCTCGCCGCAACTCGTCGTCGTAGTCGAAGCACTCCTCCATCATCCGCTTGCCGTCTTCCGCCGATACCGCGGAAAACTTTTCTTCGTCGATATACCCTAAACATACGAATTTCATTTTGGCTTCTCCATGGTTCGCGACCATCACCTTGGCCGTCTCATTTTACAACTAGTCGATTGGATCGAGACCAAATCGACAAACGGGGAAAACTTTTTTTGATCAAAGCGTATTTAGTCGGCTTTCTGGGCAATCAGGGAATCGAGTCGTTTGCGCAGGAAGCGTCGCTCAGGTTCTTGCTTGGCCAGTTGCAGCGCCTGCTCGAAAGTCGCTTTTGCCGCTTCCATATCGCCCGCCCGCCGCAGCAGTTCACCCTTCGCCGAATAGGCCAAGTGATAGTCCAGCAGATGTCCGTTCGAAAATATCCCGTCGATCAAATGGATCCCCGCTCGCGGACCATCCTGCATGGCCACCGCCACCGCTCGATTGAGCTCGACCACCGGCGAAGGTTCCAATCGAAGCAAAACCGAATACAGCGACACGATTTGATTCCAATCCGTCTCCTGCGCGGTAGCCGCTGCCGCGTGCGTGGCCGAAATTGCCGCCTGCAAGGTATAGGTACCGAGCCGTCCCGTGGCCAGGGACTGCTGAACTAGCCGGCTCCCCTCTTCGATCAGCGAACGATCCCAAAGCCGCCGATCCTGATCCTCCAGCAATATGATATCGCCCGCCGCGTCAAGCCGCGCGGTCCGCCGGGATTCGTGCAGCAGCATCAACGCGAGCAGTCCCATGACCTCCGGATCCGGCATCAGAGCCAGCATCAGCCGCGCCAGGCGAATGGCTTCGCCCGATAGCTCGCCTCGTATCGCCGCATCGCCGGCAGATGCAGAGTAGCCTTCGTTGAACACGAGGTAGATCACGGAAAGTACGGCATCGAGCCGCTCCGGTAAATCGGCTATCGATGGATTGGTAAACGGAATCCTGGCAATCCGTATTTTTGCTTTTCCGCGGACGATTCGCTGCGCCATGGTCGCAGTGGAAACAAGGAAGGCGCTCGCAATTTCCTCCGTCGAGAGCCCGCAAACTTCGCGCAGTGTAAGTGGAATTTGCACCTTCTGGTCGATCGCCGGATGGCAGCACGTGAAGATCAACCGAAGCCGGTCATCCTTGATGTCGTTCTCGGTGAACGAGTTTCTCGCCTCCTCGATCTCTTTAAGCCGAAGGAGCATCTCGGGCTCAAGCTCATTGAGGCGTGCGCGCCGCCGTATCGCATCGATCGCCTTGAAGCGACCGGTCGATATCAGCCATTCCACCGGCTTCTCCGGAATCCCCTTTTGCTCCCAACTCTTCAAGGCGGCGGCAAAGGCATCTTGCATCGCATCTTCCGCCAGGTCGAAATCGCCAATGAGCTTCACCAGCGTCGCAAGCACCTTTCCGGACTCGCTACGATAGAGGCTCTCTAAACGGGATTTCATCGTTGGAACAGTCATCGGAACCTATCTGCGTTTCCTCCATTGGAATGCGAATCGCAACCGATGCAAAGCGAAATTAGCAGCATTTAACCAGCTTCCCCCGGCACAGGATCCTGCCTCGGGCAAACGTCTTCCCCTGCACAACGAGGCCCTTGCGGACGGTATTGCTGTCCGAGCATGGGTTGGATGCTTCCTTAATGCGTCAAACCTCCACCACACCTTTGCAATCGGGATAGGCGGAACAACCCCAAAACTGATGCCCCGCATTTTGGCCGGAGCGGGCGGTACGCAATACCATGGTCTTGCCGCATTGCGGACAGTCGGGAACCGGATCGGTGGTTGTTTGCTTTTGACGTTCTTTCAAGCGCTCGGCGGCGAGCAACTCGCTGTAGTCGCCTTCGGATTTTCTCGGCACCACATACTTGCCCTATGTGTTCCCATCAAAAGCCTTCTATCCATGGTTTGCCCGACGAGGTACCGACCGGGGTGTAGAGAACGTTTACGCGAGTGCAGCGAGTGACACGAAGTGAGGCTGGCGCAACGCGACGGCAGTGAAACGGCAAACGTTGCCCGTGGCGCGCGGCAACGCTGTCCACTTCGTGGTTCAGCATTCTCTACACCTGTATTTTCACAACCATGCCGGTTTGCCAGAAGCTTGCCCCAATCTCCTTGCGGGAAAGAACTACCCACAGATTCTGCGGAAGAACCATAAACAATTATCCTAGATGCCGATTACGGGATAGATATCTCGAATCAGGAACCTGATATGTTCGACGTACATGTCGAAATCATAGAGCTTCCCGCGTACCGTATCCCGTACCTGCTCAAAACCTCGTCGTTGTTCATCGATGAATTCTTCATTCCATATTGCTTTCAGTATTTCCAGAGGAACTTCTTTGGCGGCAAATACCTTCGTTAAATGCCGCGAACATTTCTTAACAAAGGCGTCGTCAAAATCAGCAGTGAGTTCATAAATGTCGTAGAAATCGCGCGACCGGTTTTTGCTTCGTCGATATTTATAATCCGGATGCTGCTGACATATTGCCCGAAGCTTCTCCAAAACCAGTAATTCGCGGGAATACCCCTGTATTTTGATTCCGCCAATGGTCTTGCTCCTGTGTGTTCCGCAATATTCATGCTCACTGATATCGATTGTAATTTTGGGTGAGTTTGCCCCATCAGGTTTGAGAGCATGACGTCTTCTTGTCTCGAGCGTTTTTTCACTGTGAATTTGGTCGACCAACTTGAATTCACAGCACCATCCACCCCACCAGTCAGGCCTGTTTTCCGGAGAGGTCTTCGGTTTTTTCTTCGACTTGAAGTCGATGACATCCAGCTGATGGCGCTCAAACCGACTTTCGACGCACGATTTGATCGTATCGAAGAATCTCTCTGGATCGTCGAGTTCTGACTCAATGGAAAAATCCGCATCAATGGATAACCGCGAAGTCTGATGATCGAACAACCGCAAAGCGCTTCCTCCTTTTAGAAAAAGATGGTTGGCCAGATCGGAAGATTGATACAGCGCCAAGATCGTTTCTGTTATCACTTCTTCAATACTCATCAACTATCCCTTCCGGATAATAGATCATCCATTTCTCATCGTACTTCCATGAAACTTTCGCGCTATGATCGATATAAAATTTATTCGTCGGAGTGAATTCCGCACGTATGGCATCTGCCATTTCCAGCATGCCCGTCCGTTCCAGCAGAAAACCAAGCGCTTGAAAATAGGGATAGACGAAATCAAGACTGCGATAAATCTCGATCAGCTTGACCGCGTTGACTTTTCCGCGTGCATGTTGGAAATAAGCGGGAACACTTGAGATGCCGCCATTGTATTGAGGAGATACAACGGCATCGATCAATGCTCTTTCTACACATGCAACACGCGATGTCGACGGCAGAAAACCAGCTTCCGGTTTCACCGAAACAACACCATGGTCCGTATGTTTCATCCTTTCAATGACCACGACATTGAACCCATAGGCATCGAACACATAGTTCGTGTGACGACTTGGTTTTAGAAACGCTTGCCGCAATCTACTATCCGTGAGTTCATCATTCGCTGTTCCTTTTTGCGCGTTGCTTTCAGTGCAAACATACACCGTTTTTGGAATTTGGTTGGTCAATGAGTGGTAGTACACCGCAGTTAGATTGCAGAAATACCCACCGGGAAACATAGCGGAAGCAATCTCGTAAGGAGTCAGGTTTTCGAGAGGCTGCGACGAATAAAGCCTAATACGTTTCCCGTTGTTCGCGGTAAATTCATGGGCATGCACTACTTCTTCATCCAACAGCGCCCGTATAAAATTCGTATGAATTTTATATCTGGTCTTATCCATTATCGTTTGAGCATTCGCTCGCAAAGCATCCAAGCGAAGCGGCTTTTTAAAGTGTGCCCTCAACGAGTCTTTTTCGAGACCTGTAAACATGGTTCATATCCTGTGTTAATACGTGTATACACGTATTAACACATTAAATCACAATTTGTCAACTTGCATTTCTAGGCTTGATTCGCCTTTGAGTAATGCATAAATAACGTGCATGCACGTTATTTATGCGATAACGACTCGATCTTTCCGCTTCCAAAAATGTGAAATTTCCTGCGAAACGACGATGTTGACGAGGCGGCCGGGGACAACGATGACTTTTCGGATGTTTTTGCCTTCGAGTAAGGGCTGAACCTTTTCGGCGCCCGTTGCGTTGGACGCAACGAAATATTTAGACCATTTCCTGCCGATGTTTTTCGACAACTTGGTCCAAGCAACGGGCGCTGGCCAAAATCACCTTCCGGCACCCTTTAGTTTCCGTTCGATAGACTTTCTTTAACGGAGTGCAGTCGGTATGGCCCATTTCTTCTTTAAACAACGAGAAGTATTCTTGGACGATCGTCTTGATTAGATCGGATTCATGACCACGGTCGCGGACGAACAGTTTGCTTAGCGCCATGACACCGCCAACCAGTGCGCCGCATAGCAGTTCCTGCCCGCCGACTCCTCCACCGAATCCTGCGGAAAGAAGCAGGGCCTCATGCGATAGATTCCATCCGTGCAATTCATTGGCGGCATGCAGCATGGTTTCCGCACAATTCAGGTCTTTATCCGAAAAGAACCCTTCTCCAATCAATCTTTCCATTTCATCTCCTTAATCAGGAAGGCCATACCGATCAGCCTCTGGCTATGTTGACGAACCATACCCGAAGTAGTTTGAATTGTTAAACCTCAACTACAGCTTTGCAATCGGGATAGGATGAGCAGCCCCAGAATTGGTGGCCCGCATTTTGGCCGGATCGGGCGGCACGCAACACCATGATCTTGCCGCATTGCGGGCAGGCCGGAACCGGATCGGCGGTTTTCTGCTGTTGGCGAGCTCTCAGTCGTTCGGCCGCAAGCTGCTCGCTGTCTCCGCCTTCGGAAACAAACTGCTCCTCCAATGCCGCGATCTGCTGATCGAGCAGATAGTTGGTCTGGTGGATCAGGCAAATGAGGGCGTTCGCCCGAACCGCCGGGTTCTCATATTCGAGCCACTTCGCATAGAGCGCGTAACGCTCTTGATCCGTCAAATCAGTCAGATCGGACTGATCCGACCGATCTTCCTTGAAGTTTCGCGGCACATTGCGCACCACCAACGCTTCCGCCGAGTTCAACTCCCATTGCTCAAGATGCCGATGCCGCAAAAAATCCTCATAGTCGAGAAGTAGTTCTTCAAGACTCGCCCGCGCAACATTAACCAGCCGCAGCTCGGTCTGGCTGGAAGTCGCACTGGCCCTACTCCCTTCGGCAATGTTCTGACGACCACTCCTTGCCGCCTGCACCATCTGGTCGACCGTGCGCGATCGGGAGTCGAGAAACCTTTCACAGAACCAGACCGTGGCATCGTAGATGATCGTCGCCGTCTGGAACGTCGCCAACCTCCGGTATCCCCCGCTGTTCCGAATTTTGCCCATGCTTCCCTCCAGTTGATCAGGCAGATTTGACTGATTACCAAAGGAAACCATTCTTTAAAAGAACAATTTACGAAACGGCAATGTTCACAAGCCGGCCGGGGACGACGATGACTTTTCGGACGGTTTTGCCTTCGAGCCAGGGCTGGATCTTTTCGGCGGCGAGTGCGATGGCTTCGATCTCTTCCTTGCCGGCGGAGGTGGAGACGGT
>JBNLDM010000061.1:0-33517 GCA_050304335.1 Pontiella sp. | reverse complement strand
CACCCGGGTTGGGTTGTAGTGATCGGTATCCATGTCAGTTGTCGGTGTAGATGATGATGACACCGCGGCGGGCAAGCGTTTGAATGGTCGGATCGGTGCGGTAGACTTCGGAAACGGTGAACAGCTTCAGGTTCCGGCACCATACCAGTTGCGGGGAAATCGCAAGGTCTTCGATGCCGCTCAAATCAAGCGTGGTAAGCCTGGGGTATTTAACGATGTTGGCAATGTTGCGGATACCGGTACCGCTGATGTCCAGTTCTTCAAGACCTTCCAGTTGATCGAGGTCGAAAAGATGGTTGATCTGGGATCCTGACAAATCGAGTGCGCGCATGTTTTTTTCAGTGAGTAGCTCGAGATCCGGTGTTCCAATGTTGTTGGCGGTCAGGCGCACGATATTCAGCCCGCAAAGCGGTGTAATGTCATCCAGGCCCGGGTTGTTGCCTATATCGATTTCCCATCCGCCCGACCGGGCGCTCTGCCATTCAAAATGCAGTGCTTCCACGCCGGGATTAAGTTCCATGAGACATGCTTTGATGGCACGGAAATGGGCCTCCGGATCGAATGCGCGTTGATTGAGATGGTAGAAAAGGCGGGGGAGACCGTCCGTCATCCCATGGTTCTGGAAGTCTATCGCCAACTGTGAAATGGCTTTGCCCGAGACACCGTCCATGCCCGCGTATTTATTCAGCAGCTGATTGATATCCCCGTTGGCTTGCAGATTGTGTGACTCGAGTGTCTGCTGCGCTTCGGTAAAGTTGCGCTGACACAGCAGCATATGCACTTTGTGCTGCCAGGCAGCTTTGTCTGCAGGATCGAATGCCAGACTGGTTTCGAGCGCCTGCTCGGCATCGGCAAAGGCATATCCGCGTTCTGCGCGCTGCATGAGTTCCAGATAGTCCGGCGCTACCTTCTTGGCTGTCGTTTCGATGTAGTCGTTTTTTTCCTGAAGCTCGGCGAGCGCGCTCTTGATGGAGAGGTAGCTGTTGGTCAGGACGGTGCCGATGATCAGCACCGAACCGGTAATGAGCGATACTGCCATTTTATGCCGGCGGATCAACAAGGCGAAGTGGGTAATGAAGGTCGGGTTTTCAGCTATGGTAGCAAAACCGTCCTGATACTGATGAACATCCTGTATCAGCGCGGCGACATTTGCATAACGCTCCACCGGGTCGACGTGCATCGCCTTCATGCAAATTGCGGCTAGAGCGGGAGGTATTTTTTGTTTAGGAGCACGTTTGGCCGGGGGCTGAACATCGCCGCGGACGGTTTTCTGGAGTACATCCTTCACTGTGTCGCCTGTGATCGGGCATTGGTAGGTCAGGATTTCGTACAGCATGGCGCCAAGCATGTAGACGTCGGTCTGGAAGTCAATGTCGGACGGAATCCCCTGTGCCTGCTCCGGCGACATGTAGCCAGGCGTCCCGCCGACAATGTGGCGGCGTTTGGCCGAGCTCTCGAGATAGCGTGTAAGCGTCTGCCCGTTTTCCAGGGCAACATCGTCCATGCTCTGCCACGAAACAGGTTCACCGTCATATTCATCGAGGTGGGTAATCAGGGTCGAGAGACCCCAGTCCAGTACATGCACATCTCCGAAATCGCCGACGATGACATTGGATGGCTTTAGGTCTAAATGGATGACGCCTTTGGTATGGGCGTAATCGATTGCGTTGCAGACCTTGAGAAAGATGCCGATCAGCCGGGTGCGGGTGTATTGCTTTCCGTATTCCGCGTTGCCGGCTTTCAGTTTGCTGAGGATTTCACCCAGGGTCTCGCCCTTGAGGGCTTTCATGGTGAAATAGGGATTGCCGTTCTCATCGACCGCAATGTCGTAGATAGGAATGATGTTCGGGTGCTGCAGGTTGGCAGTGAGGCGGGCTTCATAGAGGAATGAATCGATATCCTCCCCGGATGCTATTTTCGAATCCTGGATCAGTGCCATAGCCACCTTGCGTGCCGTGCGATGATCATCCACCTCCCAGATGGCTTTCATTCCCCCTTGATTCAATTTCTTGTTCGGGGTGTATCGGTCGGCGGGATTTCCATCCATCAGATCGTCATGGGATGTTGCCTTATCCTTTAAATCCTCTTCGAAAAGGATTTTTTCGGTATCGGAAAAGACAATGTCGTCGGCAAAAAGGTTGGGATTGCCGATTTCCCGCCGGGTGGGCGGTCGCGGTTTGGGTTCTGGTCTTTGATCCTTGTTTTCGGATTCGTCCATGCGGTTCTCAATTCATGAAAATATATGGGAGAGCGTAGCACCGACACGCGTTGCGGGCAAAAGAAAACCCCGCTGGTTAGGCGGGGTCAGGTGTTTTTTGAGAAGCTTGCAATATTTGGGTTCACTGGGGTTGCATGGCTTCAAGGGGTTTGTTTGGGTTCATACATGTATACGAGGCGGATATTCCCAACGTTACCCTGAATACAAAAAATGTGCGGGATTGTGCCTTCGTCACGTTTGGGGGAGATTGCCTATATCGCTTTCAATCTTGGAATGGGCCGCTTCTTCCAATAAGAAAACAGGCATGAATCTCGAGAAACGGACGATACGCGCGATGATCCGCATCTATTGCCGGGCCCATCATGGTTCACGGAGCGGCCTCTGTCCGGCATGTGCCGATTTATTGATCTATGCGGAACAGCGTATCGACAAATGCCCGTTCGGCACGGGAAAACCCGTCTGCAACCACTGCACGGTGCATTGCTACAAGCCGGACATGCGGGAGCAGGTCAGGGTGGCGATGCGTTATGCGGGCCCGCGCATGCCGTTGCGTCACCCCTTGCTGGCCCTGCGCCACCTGATCCGTTCAAAACGCTATCGTTCCGGCTGCTCGAAATAGACAACGCCCGCCCGGGGACAGATGGTCACGATGTAGTTCCTGAGCAAGCCGGCTCCCACCCGAGGCAACCCGTCGCCGGTGTTGACCTGGATGGTAGGTGCGTTCACGTAGACCACTTCGCCCACTTCAACCATAGATGTTGTATTCATGGTGGCCTGGTTCAATGCAAAACCGAACTGGCCCGCAAAATCGAGGATAATGGGGGTTTCGTTTCCATTGACACCCCCCTGGACGACGAGCCCTGCACCCCGTTCCTGGACAATGCTGGCCGTACCGACCAGCTTCTCTTCATTGGGAGAAAAGGATTGGGAGGCTGACAGAACGATCGTTTCCCTGGCCAGGTCGATGCGGATGAATTCAAAATTCTGGAGGGTATCGTAGCCGATGACGGCCTCCACCTTGTGATTCTGGATGCCCCGTCCGAGCGGCCCCAGCGAGTTGACAGCCATCCGTACGTAGACCGGTGCGTTTTCTATCATGAGCTGCTTGATGCGCAGTTGCGGGATGACAGCCGCATAGGCCTTGGCTCCTATATAGGTATTCCCGCTGTATCCGATGGTTCTTCCATCCAGACCCAGGAAGGTAGCCCTGCAATCCATGGCGGTTGAATACTCAAACCAGGTATCCGCCGATGCGGGATCAACCAGCGCATTGATCGTCATTCGGGAGGCAGATCCCTCCATGCGAATGACGGGTGAAGGGCCGGAGAGAAAGTCGACGGAAGCCACTTGCATCGGGTGCAGGCGGGCGCTGCCTCGCATGGCTATGCCGCTGCCCGTTGAATATACGGCAAAGCCGAATTGCTGGGGTGGCTTTGCGGAGGCAAGTGCCTTTTCTATCTGGTTGTCGCTCAGGATTTTTTCAGGCTTATTCTTGCCCGTGATGCTGCTGCACCCGGCGAGCAGGCTTAGTGCGCAAAGCGGTATCAGGTATCTAATGGTCATGTTTCGTATCCTTTCTCACGGAGTAGGCGCTGGACTGAAGTGATCGTAGGCATCCAGAATCAGAACAATATCTGCGGGCCTCTCCGAAAGGCAAGCCACGAACAGGTTGTCGGTCAAGGAAAAGGTGAGACTCATTCCCCGGGCGATATCCGGCGCATCATAGCGCCAGACCGGCCAAACCGAATGCTTGCCCAGAAACCGGAGCTGGTCGCCGGCGGCATGCTCCAGCTTCCACCGCAGCCAGGGACTGCGCCATCCGACCCAGCTCACCGCCGCCCAGCTTTTTCCTTCGCCGGCGCGCAGGAACGGGATGTCCGCTACGGCGATCTCGGAGGGGACCGCCAGTTTGGTCCATGCATTCGAGTCGAGCAGGGCCCGCAGGGAGTTCCCCGCGCCGAGGGTCTTGTCAATCTGGGCGCAGACAGGGCTTTTCAAAAGGTCTTCCAGCGAATCGGCATGGTAGACGAACGAGGACTCCACAGGGATTGCCTGGCGTACGGCACCTGGAATGAACGGTTGGTACAGGGAATAATACAAAACGAGGGCGACGAAGATTGCGCCCAGGGCAATGGTTCCGCTCAAGTGCAGTTTAGTCATGCCTGAACAGTTCCCACGATCTCGTTGACCGATGCATGTCCCTTGCGCTCAAGATAGGCCTCGATGCCGTCGATCACCCGATCGACCGTGGATGGGTCGACAAAATTTGCGGTTCCCACAGCGATTGCAGAAGCCCCTGCAAGCATGAACTCAACGGCGTCCTCCGGCTCGAATATACCGCCCATGCCGATGATCGGGAGCTTCGTGGCCTTGGCGGCGTCCCATACCAGTTTGATGGCGATGGGCTTGATGGCGGGACCGCTGAGCCCGCCGGTCCGGTTGGCCAGTTCGGGCTTGAGTGTTTCGATGTTGATTGCCATGGCCGGGTAGGAGTTCATGATCGATAGTGCGTCGGATCCGGCCTCTTCCGCCGCTTTGGCAAACAATCCGATATTCGACACGTTCGGTGCAAGTTTGGGGATGATCGGTTTTTCCGTTTTGCTGCGCACCAGTTCGATGACACGCGAAAACATGTCCACATCGGTGCCGAAGGCCGAGCCGCCTTCCTTGACATTGGGGCAGGAAAGATTGATTTCGTAGGCGGAAATCGTATCCTCGCCTTCGAGCAGCTCGACCACGCGGCCGTAGTCCTCCATAATCCTGCCCCAGATGTTTACGATCACGGGAACATCGTATTGTTTCAGGAAGGGGACGTATTTGTCGATAAATCCCTTGGCGCCCGGACCCGGCAGACCAATGGCGTTAAGCATGCCGCCGCGGGTCTCGAAGGTGCGGGGTGTTTCGTTGCCAATGTGCTCGTCCGGACAGATGCCCTTAACGGTGATGGCTCCGAGCCGGTTCAGGTCGACGAGATCCGCGTATTCCGGACCGTAGCCAAACGTTCCCGATGCCACCGTCACCGGATTCTTCATCTCCATCGACCCGATTCTGACTTTCAAATCAACACTCATGTCCCGTAAACCTTCATTTTATCCACAAAGAGCACAAAGACCGCAGAATGGAATGGTATGGCTGTTTGTTCGTTTTGGGAATCCTGCGGTTACTCTTCCCATATGATTTCCCGTGATTCAAAGACAGGCCCGTCCTTGCAGCATCGCGCCCACTCCCAGCCATCGTCGGTCCGGCGCTTCAGGACGCACGTAAGGCAGGCACCTACGCCGCAGGCCATGTTGTTGTCGAGCGATAGCCAGGCTGTGAATCCATGATCGATTGCGCGGTCACCCATGGCCTTGAGCATGGGGTTGGGTCCGCAGACGAACAGTTCGAGTTTCGTTACATCATCCTGCTCATGCATCCACGGATCGAAGGCATTGGTAACCAGGCCCTTGATGCCTAGCGAGCCATCATCGGTCGTGGGGCGGACATCCCAGCCGAGCTCCTTGAACTCATCGACACAGAGGATATCCTGCGCTGTGCGGCCGCCGAAAAAGGCGACGCCCTTGACCGGAAGCTCGCGCGCCTTCATGTACAACGCAGCGTTGCCGTAGCCACCTGCTACCAGCACGGGGATTCTGCCGGTGTTCATTTGCGGATAGCCGTTGCCCAGGGGGCCGATGATATCAACCTTGTGGCCGACCTGTAGCGATGCCATGGCCGCCGTACCGCGACCCACCGCCTTGTAGAGAATACCGACACCGTCCGCGTCGGCCTTGTAGATGCTGAAGGGGCGGCGAAGGATGCGATCACCCAGTGCGGGTATCTGCAGATGCAGGAATTGACCGGGTTTGACCAGCGGTCCGATTGCCGGGGTGCCGAGCCTGAGGATGCGGTAGTCGCCTTGAAAGTTGTGGTGTTCCAGTACGGTTGCTTTTTCCTGTTTCATATAGGCGCGGGATTCTGCGGATTTAGCCGTGGCAGGTCAAACGCATTCAACAGCCGAGGTTTTTTGATTGCCACAATGGCTTGGCAGACGGATAGTTTGATGTGAGTCAACGGAGCGGGAGGCATTCTCAGCGTTGATTGGAGAATGTCATGAAGAGATGGGCGTTGCTGCTCTCATTCGGGGTGTTGCTGTTGGGCGGTTGCAGTACGACGTCAATGAAAGGGACGCCGTTCTACACCGGGGAGTACGAGCAACGCGAAGGTCCCGCCGCAGACCGTGTCAATCTCTGGCCGCTGCTCTACTACCGTGATCCCGCGTTGTCGGTTCTCTGGCCGCTGATGGAGTTCAGCCCGGAGCATCAGGCCGTTCGACCCCTCTATTCGGGCTACGATCTCGATACCGGTCATCCGGTCTACAATGTCCTGTGGCCTATCAGCCGGTTTGATCTCGGCAGCCGGGACTATCGCATCTTTCCTGTCTACTGGGGCTCCGATTATTTCAATGTGCTGCCGCTCTACTGGCACGCGGGGGAACCGCTTGCGGGAACCGGCCATGACGCGCTGTTCCCGCTGTGGATCTGGCGGAACGAAGCGGGCGGGAACTCACTCCATCTGGCATGGCCGTTCTATGCGCTGCACCGCTACGATACATGGAATGCCTGGCACCTCTGGCCGTTATACGGGATGAAGCAGACGGAAGACTCCCTCGAGCGGGACGTGTTGTGGCCGCTGGGTCACACCTACACCAATTCGGCCGGGTCGGGCAGCTGGCTCATTCCTGCGTATTCGCATGCCAGCACAGACGAGACTTCAACGTTCCTATCGCTTCCCTACAGCCGCAGTCTGGCGCAGAAGCCCGGTGGTGACAGCTGGGACCTGGCGCTGCCGCTCTGGTATCGCAGCTGGAAAGGGGAGTATTCGAACTGGATGCTGATTCCCGCCTTGTCGGGAGGCAGCAGGGGGAACGGCTGGTCGCGAAACTGGTTTGTTATCGGTCTGGGAGGTCTGGCGTCATCGCCGGACCGGTTTCAGCACTATATGTTCCCCATGTACTACTACAACACTGATCCTGAAACACGGTCGTTTTACACCCTGCCGTGGTGGCGGAAAATGAACGCGGACGGATCAGGCTTCAGTGCTCTGGTACCGTTCTATTACCACGGATATTCCGACCGGCATTCATCGTTTTATTCTCTGCCCTGGCTGCGTAAGCAGTACGCGGATGGAACGGGATGGCATGCCTCGTTCCCGCTCTACTACCGCGGCTGTTCAACGAATGCTGCATCATTCTACTCGTTGCCGTGGTTCAGTAATAAGCGTGCGGACGGTTCGGGATGGCACACCACAGTTCCGCTGTACTATCGCAGCTACACGCCCGACTCGTCCGCTTTTTACTCGCTGGTCTGGATGTCGGAGCAACATCCGGACGATACGGCGTGGCAGGCGGCTTTTCCGGTCTACTACGGGGCACAAGCCGCCGACGGCTCGGTCATGATTACGCCGTTATACGCACGGAAGCGGCATGCTGATGAATCGCTGGCCTGGCGCTGCTTCATTCCGCTTGTATATGTAAATGAAGACTATGACGCGCATTTCATGACCCTGCTGGGCGGTCGCTGGCGGCTGGGTGACCGGCAAAACTGGTATTTCCTGCCGCTGTTGAGCGGCGGAGCAAGGAATGCCGACACCGGGCGCAACATCTATCTTGCGGGACTGGCGGGGCAACGCTGGAACGAGACGGGCAGCTCGCACTACGTATTTCCGTTCTATTACCGGGCGCCGCAGGATGGTACCTTTGCGTCGCTGCCCTATGTCGCCTGGAACGACGGAGAGCGACAGTACCATGCGATTCCGCCGCTGCTTAGCGGATGGTATGCGGGCGAGGAGGTTTCCCGCGGACTTATAGCGGCCGGACTGGCGGGCTTCCGCTCGGGCGGGGAGCATCCCTGCCACTATGTGTTCCCGCTTTATTATTCGGCGCCGATGGATGAGCGTTTCATATCATTGCCGTATGCCACATGGTGCAAAGGGGATCGCAGGAACTATGTTGTGCCTCCGCTGTTGAGCGGTTGGCATCGCGGTGACGACAGCTCGGGAGGCATCTTCGCTCTAGGATTGGCCGGATACAGGAAGGGCGCGCCGTTTTCATACCAGTACCTCTTTCCGTTTTATTACGCAGCGCCGGAGCAAAATTCATTCCTGTCGCTTCCCTATGCCACATGGGCGTCCGGTACGGGGCAGCATCACACCATCCCGCTTCTGTTGAGCGGCTGGAGTGCGTCGCCCGAATCAACGGATTATCTGCTTCTGGGTGGTCTGGGCTACTGGCGGCAGGGCCTGTCGGGAAAAGAAGGTTCGCACCTCGTACCGTTCTACATGTGGTCGAAGGAAAGGTATTTCTACTCCGTCATCTATGGCCGCAATCGGAATATCAGCTACTTTGCCACCCCGCTGGCGGGGCGTTATGAGAACGGGAGCGGCAAGAGCGGTGGCTGGTTATTTCCGTTTTTCTGGCATCGGAACAGTGTCTCCACAGGAGCGTTCAAGGGATACTATTTCCCTCTGGGCTACTACGGGAAGAACGATGATCGAAACAACCATGGGTTCATGGGTATCTACGATTACGACCACCGGACGGTGCGGGGAGAAACGGACGGTGAGGATACGACCGCCAGGCAGGCGGTACAGGAATCGCGGAAGCTTCACTATCTTTTATCCCTGGGCGAGTCGTCCGAGTCCTGGACCTACGCGGAAAACCTGGCGGATGGTTCGCGGGAGCTGAGCGTCTACGCAAAGAAGCAGTCGTTCTTCCCGTTGTGGTACCATAAAATCGATGACAACCGGGTATACGGATCGCGCCTGGAGACCTCGTCGTTGCTCGGTTTCCTCTACGACACGAAACACGAACAGGATACCGGCGGGGAGCAGGCGCACGACTACTTCCGGCGGCGCGTTCTATGGCGTCTCTATCACTGCGAGAAGCTGAATGGAGACACGAGCGTGGATGTCTTTCCGGCAATCACCGTGGATACCTACCGGAACGGATACCACAAGTTCTCGATCCTTTGGCACCTGTTCCGGTATGAGAAGGATCCGGAAAACGGGAAACAAAAGCTGGATCTGCTGTTCATTCCGCTTAAACGCTGATCAATCGTGGTCATCCGGCTCGATATGGACGGTGACGTCCGCAACAGAGGGGCCTTGTTCGAGCAGGAGGTTCTGAACCACCGTGGCGATGTCGTGGCCTTCGCGTACCGACAGGTTGCCGTCCACGAGTACATGCAGGTCTACAAACCATCCGGTGCCTAGTCGCCGGCTGCGCAACCGATGGATCGAGAACACTCCATCCACGGACTGGGCCAGCCGGGAGATGGCCCGGAGATCCTCGTCGCCTGCGCCGCGCTCCGACAGTTCGGAGAGAGCCGGCCACGCGATTTCCCACGCGACCTTGACAATGAGTCCGGCTACCAGGACGGCGCCCAGCGCATCCAGAAAGGCCCAGCGTGGATCCAGCGCGGCGAATCCGACGGTTACCAGTGCCGGAATCGAACTGAGGGCGTCGCTGCGATGATGCCATGCGTTGGCAATCAGGGCCGAGGAGTGGATGTGCTTGCCGACGGATCGCGTTTTGCGGAATAGGATTTCCTTGGCGATAATCGAGACCAGCGGTCCCAGGACAGCAAATGCAAGGGGAGGGGTGTCCACCGGCTCCCCCAGTCGTTCGATGGCCTTCCAGCCGATTTCAAACGCTACCAGCACCAGGAGGATGCTGATCGCGAGCGTGACAATGGTCTCGATCCGCTGATGACCGTACGGATGCCGTTTGTCAGCCGGTGCAGACCAGAGCTTGATGCCGAACAGCACCAGTAGATCAGTGGCCATGTCGGAAAGACTGTGCACGGCGTCCGCCACCACCGCCTGCGAATGACCAAGGATGCCCAATGCAAACTTGGCTCCTGACAGGAGCAGGTTGACCACCATGCCTGCAATGGTGATCTGCTTGGCTTCGCGGGTGTGTGCATCCATGTCGACAATCTAATGCACTCACGCCCCGCATGACAAGACGGGAGCGGTGTCGCTCCGTAAAGTATACATTGTTTTCCTATCCCGAGACGTTATCTTTGCGGAATGAACTTCAAGGCATCCATAGCTTTTCTGATGCTGCCGCTGCTGGCCTGGTCGGCGACGTTGCGGATCGAAGGCGACCGCGTCTGGCTCGATGGCGGCGGTACGTCCATGATGAAGGTGCTTGAGCAGTTCGAGAAGTGCGGGGTCGATGTGCGGATCGATCCGACGATTGAATTCGATCGTGTTGCAGGTGCCTGGGAAAACGCCAGGGTGGAACGGGTCATCTCGCAACTTGTGAGCCCGCACAGCTACCTGCTGGAATGGGAAAAGGTCTCCGGCCCGCTGGGTGAACTATACCGGATCTCATCCATCCGCATTTTCTCCGATGGAAACGAGGCATCGGTTGAAAGACTGGGCAAAGGGCACAAGGTGCTCGATGTAGTCGAGGGCAGGAATGGGATCAAATATATCCGTGGCGAGATTATGGTCGGCTTCAAGGAAGGCGCCACGGAAGCCGATCTCAATGCCCTGCTGAAAAAGCTCGGCGGCACCGTCATCGAAGTGATCAATCCCCCTGGGCTCTACCGCATCCGGATCGACGACAAGCTGTCGGTGGAAGACGCCCTGGCGATTGCCCAGGCCCATGAAAAGGTCGATGGCGCGGAGCCCAACCTGGCCTTCCCGCGCATGGACGCCCCCAATATTCCCCTGACGGGAACCGGTGACGGCGTCAACCTGAACCTGCAGCCCGGACAAACCGCGATCGCCGTGCTGGATTCCGGCCTCGATCCCAAATATGCCGATATGCCGTTCATCCGCGGTACCTACAACGCGATTGATCCGTCTGATTCCATGTACGATCCGACCGGACACGGAACGCTGACTTCGCTGATTGCATCCGGTGCACTGACCCCGATAGGCGGCGTTCCGACCGACACCGGTGCGCCTGTACTCTCAATCATGGCCTTCGATGAAAACGGTATGACCAGCTCCGACACCATCTTCCGTGCCCTCGATTATGCCGCCAATTCGGGTGTCTCCATCGTGAGCATGAGCTGGGGATCCGAGGTGGACAGCAGCTTCATCCATACGGCCGTCGATTATGCAGCTGCCAATGGAATTACGCTGTTTGCATCCGCCGGCAACGAGCCGACCGGAACGCCCATCTATCCCGCCGGCTACGATTCGGTGATTGCTATCGGCGGACTGAATCCCGACGGAAGCGTGTGGGAGAAATCCAACTACGGTGATTTCGTTCAGTTCTATGAACTGGCGCTGGCTGCGTTTGATGGACAAACCTACGCCGGCACGTCCATTGCCAGCCCTTATGCCGCGTTCAAGGCCGCATTGGCCACCCCCTCGGCAGGGGATTAACGGTTTCCTTCAGCGGGGCGCACCAGTGTCAGGTGCAGATCGTTGATGAAGCGTGACTCGAAACCGGCTTCGCAGTAGCACAGGTAGTACACCCACTTGCGCTGAAAAACGCTGTCGAATCCCTGTTCAAGCAGTGCGTCCGGATTCGATTCGAATGCTTGCCGCCAGCGCCGCAGCGTTTCCGCATAATGGATGCCGATATTGTCCAGATGATCCACATAGAAGGCGGAATGCCGCGTCATGGCGTTCGACAGCGCCGTCAGTGAAGGCAGCATGCCTCCCGGAAAGATGTGCTTCTGAATCCAGTCGGGATTGCGACGATACGCATCATAGCGCTGGTCGGGTATGGTGATAACCTGCAGCACGACGCGGCCGCCGGGTTTAAGCAGGCGGTCGCAGGTGTTGAAGAAGGTGCCGTAGTAGGCGTGGCCGACGGCTTCGAGCATTTCGATGGATACGAGCCGGTCGAACGAGCCGGTCATGTTGCGATAGTCGCACATCACAATTTCAACACGATCCTGCAAACCTTCCTGCGCTATCCGTTCGGTAGCGAATCGGTACTGCTCCTCCGAGATGGTGATACCCGTCACGCGGCATCCCGTCCGTTTGGCTGCCTCAATGGCGAATCCGCCCCAGCCGCATCCAATCTCGAGCACATGATGTTCGGGTTTTAGATCGGCGAGATCAATCAGACGCTGGATCTTGTTCAACTGAGCCGCAGCCAACGATTCGTTGCCGGTTGAAAAGAGGGCGCATGAATACATCATGGTTTCATGATCGAGAAAGAGCCGGTAGAAATCATTGCCGAGATCATAGTGCGCATGGATGTTACGCCGGCTGCCCGACAGGGTGTTGCGATTGAACGCGTGCTGCAACATGTGCATGAAGCGCTTGGTAATTCCGGTTGCGAGCCCGGCAGCTTTGAGGGACTCCATATTGTCGATGAACAGACGCAGGATTCCGGTCAGGTCGTCACTGCTCCAGTCGCCGTCGGTCCAGGCTTCCCCCAGTCCGATGTTGCCGCCGGTTACGAGCCGTGTGAAGAAGCGATAACGGTGGACCCTCAGGACACAGGGATCGGACGTGTCTCCATAACGGATCTCCCCGCCATCCGGCAGCTGCACGGTTAAACACCCTTTGACGATACGGTCGAGCTGATGGTCGACCAGTTTCATGCAGATCTTATCCAGGATCGTCGGCGTCATGCATGCTCCTTGATGGTCATGGGGCTGGCCGGCGTCGGCTTGTGGAACACAGGCAGCTTCATTTTGTAGTGCAGCAAAGCGGCCTGCCACAGGATTCGCGGCATGGTCAGTCCGGCCGTCAGGGGATGACGCAGCACGGTGCTCCACAGCGTTCCGGTTGTCAACGGCCGTCCCTTTCCCCACATGGCAGCATCCATAACCGCCGATCCGTTTCGCACGAGCCTGATCCCGATGTTGAGCGTCTCGCCCGGTTCAGTGAAATCGAATTCGTAGTATCCCGCCATGTCGTTGAACGGGGATACATGAAACTGCTTGTTGTTCCGCCTCCGGAGCGGAAAGCCGTCACCTCCTTCCAGGATGTAGAGATGACGCTCGCCGAAGGTGTTGTTCACTTCGGCAGCCACGCAGGCCGGAGAACCGTCCTCTCGCAGGCAGTAATAGAAGCTGACCGGATTGAAGACGCGGGCCAGCAAGCGGGCAACCGTAACGAGGATGATCCGGTCGACCTCCTGTATATCGATGAATTCTGCCAGTTGCTCGCGAAGATGACCGCTGCCGCGCAGATAGTCCTGTTCCCGAAGGCATACCGGGCGCCAATGGTTGAAGCCGAAGCCACGGACGGTACGGTCAAGTTGCGGCAGTTCATCCAGATCGATGGCGTAGAAATAGTAGGGGAATACCCATCGGTGGTTCACCGGATAGTGGCGGGCATGCATCACCTTTCCACTGTAGATTCTGCTGTTCATAGCGCGATTCCAAAGGCCTCAGCCACGTTGACGGCGGACTGCACCGCATCTTCGTGAAATCCGTTGCCGAAATAGCTGCCCGCAAACCATGTTCGGCTGGATCCATTCATTGCTTCCAGGGCGGAGCGCCTGGTGAGGGCCTCGCGGGTGTACATCGGATGCTCATATTCGATTTCCCGGATGATGCCGCGCGGTTCCCGGAGTAGATTGAGGGAGACGAAATACTGTTTCGCAGTGCTGAGCCCCTGCAGCCGGTTCATGTGATAGGTGAGGCTGGTCCGGTTGCCGTCCAGACGGCTAAAGTTCCAGGAACTCCAGATTTTCTTCAATGGCGGCATGACCGAAGCGTCCGTATGCAGCCAGGTGCGGCTGCGGTGATAGCGCCAGCATCCGAGCGCAGTCGATTCTTCCGGGGATGGATCGCCCAGCAGCCGCAGCGCCTGGTCCGCATGCGTGGCTATCACCACCTGATCGAAGCGTTCAAGCTGGTTGTCCTTGAAGCTGATTTCAGCCCCCTCCGCGTCGCGGTGGATTCCCTCGATGATGGTATTGAGCCGGACATCGACCGAACGCCACTCGCTCTGCATCCGGTCGATATAGTCGCGGCTGCCACCGACCACGGTCCGCCATTGCGGTCGGTCATTCAGCGTAAGCAATCCATGATTGTGGAAAAACTGGAGGAAGCTTTGAGCTGGAAAATCCATCATCTGGTCGCAGGGGGTCGACCAGATGGCCGATCCCATCGGAATCAGGTGGTGGTCTATGAAGGCGTTTCCGAAACGGTGACGTCTCAGGTATTCCCCAAGCGTTTCATCGGTCAGATTCCGGGATTCGAGATCCGTTTCTGCCGTCTTGAAGAAACGCAGTACATCACGGACCATGCGGAGGAATTGCGGGCGAAGCATATTGCGCGGCTGGGCAAACAGACCGCTCAGCCCGTTGCCGCAGTATTGCATTCTGGATGGAACATCATGGTACCCGAACGACATGTCGCTGTCGCGCAGCTCAACGCCCAGCTGATTGAAAAGTTTTGTAAGCAAGGGATAGTTCCTGTGGTTCATGACAATGAACCCTGTATCGACCGGGGTTCCCGCATCGGGACCGTCCGGAATCATTACCGTATGGGTGTGGCCGCCCAGCCGGTCATCCTTTTCGATCAGCGTAACGCGGTGCCGCCGCTGTAGTAAGTGCGCGGCTGTAAGTCCGGCCGCCCCCGAACCGATCACGGCGATATGCTGGGGTGCATCGTTCATAGGTTGATGGTATGGTCGATGCGTTCAATCCGGTTGGTATCAAAACCGAAGGTGTGCGCCGTCCTGATCAGGCGGTCCAGTTCCGCGTCCGGCAGGACAGGCTCGCGCGCGAGGATCCAAAGGTAGTTGTAGGAGGGTCCGGTTATGATGGCTTCGCTGTACTGCTCGTCGAGATGGATGATGCGGTAGTCTGCATAGAAAGGCCAGAAGAAGGAGACCTTGAGCCATCCTTCGGTCGGGTCATCCCGGAACTTGCCGACGGCTTCCGCCTCCTTCCATTGTTTCTTTTCCGTATGATATCCCCGGTTGACCACGTTGATGGTTCCATTCGGATTCAGGCTGTAGTGGGCCGTCACCGCCGTCAGCTCCTTTTCAAAGCGGTGGGGAAAGCGGGCCACTTCGTACCAGGTCCCGAGGTAGCGCTCCAGCTCGAAGCCGGACACCACCGGAACGTTGGCCGTCGAACGGCATCCACTCAACAGCAGGCATGCAAGCGCGACAAGCTGGAGGGCGGCCGTTTTCATTCGGCCAGCTCGGCTTCAATGGCGGAAACCAGTTCCGCATCGTCGGGCTTGGTGCGGCTTCCAAAGCGGTTGACAATTTTACCGTCGCGCGAGATCAGGAACTTGTTGAAGTTCCAGGTGATCTTGCCCGCGAATTCCGGGTCCGTCTCCTTGGAGGTCAGGTAGGTATAGAGCGGGTGCTGGCCCGGGCCCTTTACCGAAATCTTTTCAAACATCGGGAAAGTGACACCGTAGTTGACCTGGCAGAAGCTGGCTATTTCTTCGTTCGATCCCGGATCCTGATTCAGGAAGTCGTTGGAAGGGAAGCCGAGAATGACGAATCCCTTATCAGCGTATGTTTCATACAGCGACTGAAGTCCGGCGTATTGCGGGGTAAAGCCGCACTTGCTGGCGGTATTCACGATCAGCAGCACCTCGCCCCTATAGGCCTCCATCGCCACGAGTTCACCAGTAATCGTATTGGCTTTGATCTTGTAGAATTCCTTCACGGGGACCTCCTTGGGTTGCTGCGCCATGCATCCGGCGGTCAGCATCATCATGGCCATTGCACCTTGGGTTATCATTTTCATCCGTCTATTCCTTTCGTGATGCGCGCCTTCACCAGACGGGTCCAGAATCCGACGACCGGCAGACGGTCAAGCATCGCACTCGTGTCCCAGTAGTCCTGCTGAAAGACGATCTTTCCTTCCGTGTTGTAGCGCAGATGCGACATTCCAATGGCGGTGATCGGGTTCTCTCCGGCCGCCTTTGATACAAGCGTCATGGTCCATCGGGCATAATAGTCGCTTCCCGCCCGCTGCATAGAATCGACCTTGAAGGTGCAGGATTCCACCGGCTCGGCCATCGCCAGAAAATAGCGCTCGATAGCGTCAATGCCTTCCACGGTGTGATAGGGGTCGCCGAACCAGGCCCCTTCGTCGTACACCGTGCGTATATGTTCCCGGATCGCATCGGCCGAATAGACGGCATAGAACGCCTCGAAACGCTCGATCGCCTCGCGTTCAGCTTCACTGCCCGCCTTCATCGGTTCCATTGCGCCGGTTCTTTCGAGCGCATGCCGGTAGTCGGCCAGATCCGGTCCGGCTTGTTTTGACTTGGTGGAACATCCCGTCATCAATAGTGTACCGGCAATGAGCACGGGGATTATCGTTTTCTCAACAGGTAATGAGCCACGTACCATTCCTCGCCCTCCTTAAATCCAAAGAGTTCCTCGCACGCCATGAAAAAAATTCGCCATCGCCCATACTGTCGGCGTGCCTGTTCCCGACCGCAGATTGCCGCCAGTATTTCCATGGCGCCGGTTTGATTGCGGTCGATGTTGTCGAGCCAGGCGCGCAGCGTCCGGGCGTAGTGGTTTCCGTTGATGCGCCAGTGCCGCTCGACCACCATCTGCTCGTTCAGCATGAATGGCAGCTGTTCCGACGGCATCATGCCTTCCTTGAAAAAATGTTCGGCCATCCAGTTGACCGAGCCGGATTCGTTGAACAGGTAGGCCAGCTCACGATGCACGAAAATATGAATGAAGAGTCGTCCATCGTCTTTCAGCCAGCCATGTATGCGTCGCAGCAGTTCGGGCCAGTTGCGCATATGCTCGAACATTTCCACCGACACCACCCGGTCAAATCGGTGACCGGTGTCGAAATCGTTCATGTCGGCGGTGACGACTTCCAGATTGGGGAAACCGCGAGCGTCGATAAACCGTTTTTGTGTCCGTGAATTCGAAACCGCCGTGATACGTGCGTTGGGGAAGCGCTGTGCCATCCACAGGGATAGAGAGCCCCAGCCGCATCCGAGTTCGAGGATATCCATTCCGTCCTCAAGCCCGGCCCGCAGCGCCGTCAGTTCCAGCATGGTCTCTTCGGCCTGCCGCAGACTGGTATTTTCCTCCGGCCAGAATCCACAGCTGTATTTCATGTGGGGCCCCATGAAGGATTCGAAAAACCGGGCCGGCAGCTCGTAGTGCTGCTCGTTGGCGGTGTCGGTGGCGACTGCAACCGGGCCGGCCTTCATCAATTCGATGAATTCGTAGAGGGCATCTAGCTGCTGCTCACCGCCGGCGCGGCGCTCCTTTCGGAGGCGCTCCTGCAGCAGATGCCGTATGCCGGCGCGTATGGCGGTGTCGGGCATCCGACCCTTTTCGGCCAGTTCCATGAAATCGATCATCGTCAAACCTTTCTCTTGCGGGGTATCGGGATAAGCATGCGGGTGGTGCGCTGGTATTCACGATAGGCATCCCCGCGCTTCGCCAGCGATTCCCGCTCCACATGCGGAACGCCGGTGATGTGCATGAGGAACAGATACATCGCCACCGGTCCTACTAGAGACCAGCCGAAGCCCGGAGCTCCGGCCGCCAGGAAGACATAGGCGAACCAATGCAGCCACTCGAAGAAATAGTTGGGGTGCCGCGACCAGTTCCACAGCCCCTCGCGACATACCTTGCCGCGGTTCCCCGGCTGGTCCCGGAAGCGGGCCAGCTGCAGGTCGGCGATCCATTCGCCGGTCATCGCCGTGATCCAGGTGATCAGTGCGAGAAAGTCGAAACCCGACACCTGTTGCAACCCGTTTTGTGCCGCCGGCAGGAAAGGCAGGGCAAAGAGTGCCACCAGCAGCGACTGCGACGTAAAGAAAAGGAAGAACCACGCGTTGGCCTTGCTGCTCCAATGGGCTCGGAGGCGCTGGTAGCGCGCATCCTCTGCGCCGTTCATGATCCGGTTCCTGAAAATGTACCCCGCCAGCCGCAGGGACCAGATGCCGCCCATGCACGCGAGCAGAATGCGTCGGGGCAGCCATCCTTCTCCCGTCGCGGCAGCATAGATCGCCATGGCGCCGACGCCGACCGTCCAGCCGATGTCTACAACCCCGGCGTCGCGCCGGATCACCTGCACGATCCACAGTGCGCAGAACAGCAGGAAGGATCCGGCGAGCCCGGTGATAAGCATGGGACCGAAAAAATTCAAGGTGTTCACGCCCGCCTCCTTTCCAGGAGGACATCCCTGGGTGGTTCCCGTATGTCCCATACGATATGGAAGAGCTGGAGCATGCGCAGGATCAGGTAGGTGAGGTCGACTTCCCACCATCGGAAACCCTGGCGGGTGCAGACGGCATAGCGGTGGTGGTTGTTGTGCCAGCCTTCTCCCATGGCCAGCAGACCGAGCAGCCAGTTATTGCGGCTGTCGTCTTCGATCTCGTACGGCCGGCGTCCATAGAGATGCGCCACCGAGTTGATGCAGAAGGTGACGTGGTAGACGGCCACGGTGCTGAGGAAGAATCCATAGAACAGAAACTGCGGTCCGGTGATGCCCCATTCCGGGCGGGATGCGTTGATGAGTGAGCCGGCGGCCAGCAGCACGGCAGCCAGGATGAAGGCCGGCGCGTAGGGATGCCGGTTGAGCCATCGCAGTTCGGGGTATTTGGAAAAATCGCGCACCTTTTCGAAGCGGGTTTCCGAAAGTTCGCGCCGCATGATCCAGCCGATGTGGGCCCACCAGAATCCATGCCTTCCGGGTGAATGGGGATCTTCATCGGTATCGGCATTCTGATGGTGGACGCGATGGTGGCTGGCCCACCAGAGGGGATCCCGCTGCGCAGCCGTTGTTCCCAGTATGGCCAGGACAAACTGGAAGACCCGGCTGGTTTTGAAGCTCTTATGCGAAAAATAGCGATGGAAACCGGCCGTCAGGGCAAATACATGCAGCAGGTACATCAGCGCAAAGATACCCCACGCCGGCCATCCGCCCTTGACAAAGAAGACTCCAGCACAGCACGCATGCATAAACAGCAGGGGAATGCTGAGGGATGAACGGTTGCGTACTGAGCTGGAGAAGGTGGAGGTCATTTTTCTTTCTGCAATTCCTGTGCGATCCGGGCCCGGGCTTCGTCGGACAGATGGACGTCTGGGGAAATATCCCCCTGCTGCTCGTGTTCAAGGTAGTCATGCACGCCTCGCTGCATATCCACCACCTGCTGGTGATATTTTCCGCACATAATGCAAAGCCGTATGTGTATGAACATTGGAATCCGCCGGTGCCACGGGAGCTCGTAGTACCGTTTTTCCGCCAGTGCCTTGGCTACTTGTCTGCACATGATCATATTTAATCTCCGTCATGGGTTGGTCCAGTTGGCTTCGAGACAGGCCTTCAGCTGTGTTCGCGCCCGATGGAGCAGCACCCACAGATTGTTCGGCTTGATGTTTAGTTCCTTACAGATTTCTTCCGTGGAGAGTCCTTCCAGCTCCCGGAGCGTGAATGCCACACCCATCGCATCCTTGAGTTTGGCCATGCAGCCATAGAAAACATCCCAGAATTCCTTCTGCTCATAGGCATGCTTGGGATCGAATTTCCAGGGGGGTGGATGCTGTTCCGGAATGCCGAAGGCCTTGTATTTGAAACGGTCGAGTATTTCATGGTCCTCGGTATCTTCGACCGCCACCTCGCGCGAGGCCTTGCGGATGTAGTCCACCACTTTGTGGTGCAGGATGCCGCGCAGCCAGTATCGGATCGGCGTCTTTCCGTCATACCGGTCGTAGGCCTTGATGCCGGCCAGGAAGGTTTCCTGGACCGCATCCTCCGCGGCCGCGCGGTTGCGCAGACGCACGAAGGCATACTGGAAAAGATAATCGCCGTGCTCGCCGAGCCATTTTTCGGGATCGTGAATAGATGTGTTGTCCATGAGGTCATTTTAGGTTCTTTCCGGAATTTGGCAATTATTGAAAGCCACGGACTTTATCCATTCCGGCCTCGGGCGGCCGGTCCATGTGGCGAATCCGAGCTTTTCACCGATGTAGAACCGCCGGTAGGCGCGGACCGCGTCGCCGGGTACCTTGTACTGATCCGGCATGGCCTGGGCGAATTCAGTCAGTCCGGTGGCCTGATAGCGGTTCCCTTCGATGCTCCTGATAACCTGCAGTGAGGCGTGGTCTTTGCCGCGCTTGTAGCGGTAGCGGTATTCGCGGTTGAGTTCCAGAGACAGTTCCTTAAGCCACAGAAAGTTATCGTACGATTCATCGAGCCAGAGTACGCAGGGATGGTTGACATGGGTGGGGCGATAGGGTGTTTTCAGCCCGCGCTTGCTCAACGTCGTGCACAGCATCTGTACACTCTCGAGGATCATTTTGACCACATGCTGATCGCAATGATACCTCGCACACGTCCGTATGTCGCTATCCAGCACGAATATATTCATGGCAACTGATTCGGAACAACCAGGTTCAGGAGCCGGTGGGAGGTTGCTCCCCTGGCCTCACGCAGGATGGCTTTGTGCATCCCGCGGAAGACGAGGGCATGAAGACTGTAGGTGGCATACCAGTAGAGCCGGCCGAGCACTCCCTTCGGTTCGTAAATCACAACATGGTGTAGGTAGGACCCTTCGGGGGCGCGTTCGACGCCGAACTCAAGCCAGGCTTCGCCCGGCAGCTTCATGTCGGTCTTCAACCTCACGCGCTTTTGGTCATCGAGGATTTCAACATGAAAAAAATCCATATGATCTCCATCCCTGATCGGATTGCCGGCATGTTCGCTCTTCCCCGGCTTCACCGGACCGCCGAGAAATCGATCAATCCACCCACGAAGGCGCCACAGTCCGTTCCAGGCGAACATTCCCCGGGTGCCCCCGAATGCGGTTAGGGTATCGAAAAGGAGACCAGGCGAGGCCTCGGTATATGAGCAGCGGTAATCGATGATCAGGTTGTTTTGGTGAATGATGCGATGTCCGTGCGTCCTGTATCGTTCGGCGACATGCTGAATCCATTTTCCTTCTTTAAAATCCCTTCGTTCATCCGTGAGGGCATCATGAACGGCTTGGGCCATGCTGCAGGGTGCAATGGAATACAGGGCCGCCTCGTCGGGGTGTTCCACCACCGTTCGGTTCTTTACGCCCTCGATCAGCTTCCGGCCTACATCGGCATATACCGGGGTGATCAAGCCCAGCCAGTGACTGCTGAGCCACGGGGTCAGCACCGGCACCGGAATCATGAGTCGCTTCAATCCGCGCTGCCTCGCATACTCGACCATGAGATCGCGGTAGGATACCCGGTCAGCGCCGCCTATCTCAACCACCAGGCTTTCCTCAGTCGGGTGGTCTATGGATTCAATCAGATAATCTATTAGATCGCCGATGCTGATCGGCTGGGCCTCCACTGACACCCATTTCGGGGTAACCATGAAGGGTAAATGCTCCGTAAGAGCGCGAATCATCTCAAATGAAATGCTGCCGGCGCCCAGCACGATCGATGCCCGCAACTCTATGGTCGGAATACCGGATTCGCGGAATATGCGACCTACGGCCTGTCGGCTTCTCAGGTGGGGCGACAGGCCATCCCCTTCATTCCCCAATCCGCCCAGATAGATAATACGCTGAATTCCGGCTTTTCTGCCTGCCGCGATAAAGTTGTACGCAGCTCTCTTTTCAAGCTCCTCGAAGTTCCTTCCATCCCCCAGCGAATGAACAAGATAAAAAGCGGTCGAAGTTCCTTCGAACGCCCGTGAAAGGGAGTCAGGCTCCATGACATCCCCCTTGAAAATGTTTGTCTGATCGCCAGCAGCTGAAAGTCTGCCGGGATCTCTAACCAGACAGTTCACCTCGTATCCGTTCCTTTCCAGACGGGCGAGAAGACGTCCTCCCACATAACCGGTTGCACCGGTAAGCATAATTTTTTTCCCTTTGTTCATGTCAGTTACCTTTCCCTGTCCGTTCGTATGGAAATGCGAATCCTTTCAAAAAAATGGCTTTCCGTGTTCTTGGAAAGCATTTGGTCTGCCTCTATACTGTTGGAATGAAAAAGATTGGCGTCATCGTGAACACCAAGCGACCGCGTGCTCCGCAGGTGCTGGAGGAACTCCGGCAGCTGGCTGCGCAGCACGGGTTCAGGCTCTACGCGGAAAATGCCGAAATGGCCGAAGCGCTGGGTGCGGAATGCATCCCCGTCGCGGAGTTCGGGAAGAGCGTCGATGTGGCCCTGGCCATGGGGGGCGACGGAACCGTGCTCTATACCTCCCGTGCCCTGAACGGTTTTGATGTTCCGATCATGGGGATCAATCTCGGCAGTCTCGGTTTCCTTACCAGTGTGGGTGATACGGATATCGCCGCTGCGCTTGACGCTATAGCGCACAAGACCTACAAGGTATCCCGTCGCCTCGTAGCCGAATGCCGTTTCTTCCAGAACGGGTCGCCGGTCGGCACGATACCGGCGCTCAATGACATCGTCCTGGGCTGGGGCGCTTCCTCGCGTATCTCAACAGTCAAACTGTCGATTGACGATGAACAGGTAGGCTCATTCATGTGCGACGGAATCATTGTGTCGACGCCGACCGGCAGTACTGGACATTCGCTTTCCGCAGGTGGTCCCATTCTTCATCCGGGCATATGCGGCTTCGGCATCAATGTGATCTGTCCGCATACGCTGGGTACCCGACCGTTGGTCGTACCTGACGACAGTCGTATTGAGATTGAAGTTGTCAACGCCGCCAAGGAGCTGATTCTTTCGATCGACGGGCAGGACGAATACAAGGTGGAAAAGGGCGGCCGCATAGAAATCAACAAGAGTGCGCACGATGCCCGCTTCCTGCAGCTGCAGGATCACAGCTATTTCTCGCTGCTCTCGCAGAAACTTCACTGGCGCGGCTCGGCGTTGTAAATAATCGAATTTCCACGATCAAGGATCGCGGCTACCTATGTAGGGAGGGTGCCGTGACCCCGCCGAAGGCTCGCATCGCCACACGTTCGCGCGGCGCTTTCGTCGAAAGCGCCCTATCTGAAGATTTCCGTACGGAGGCGCTGGTGGTCGTCGAAGGCGACCGGCAGGCTGAGCTGGATGTTGACCAGCGAGGCAACAACCATCGAGGCGAAGATGCAGATCATGATGCCGATCTGATACTTGATGGCTTCCATCGGCATCGCGCCGCCTAGAATCTGGCCGGTCATCATGCCGGGCAGGGAGACGATTCCCATGGTAGCCATGGTGGCAACCGACGGGTTGACGGCGGCCTTGATGGCATCGCGCAGATAGGGGCGGACTGCTTCGCGCAGGCTGGCGCCCAGCATGAGATAGGTCATGAACTCGCTTTCGTTCCTGCGGATGCCGCTATAGAACCGTTCCAGGCTCAGCACGTTGCTTCGCAGGCAGTTGCCGAGGATCATGCCGGTGATCGGTACCAGATAACGGGCATCGTATATGGGATCGGGGCGGATGGATATCAGGATGAACCACCCGCTGGCCAGCAGGGTACTTCCTGCCACGCCCGCCAGCGCCCGCCAGAAGAAAAGGCTCCGCTTGAGGCCGGCCTTGTTCAGAATGCTCAGGTTGGCCACCACCAGCATGATCATTACCCACAGCAGGCTTACGAAGCCGTTGTTGAGTTCGAAGATATATTTCAGGTAGAGGCCGACCAGAATCAGCTGGACCGTCATCCGCAGCATGGAGAGCAGCGTTTCGCGAATGATGCCCAGCCGGAGATGGAAGAAGATGGCCAGCGGCACCAGCATGAGCGCATACATGGAAAGCATCGATGTGATGGATAGATCCACGCTCATGCCCCGGTCTCCACCAGCTTGCGATCTGTTATGTCTACGATCCGGTTTCCGGCCGCAATCCATTCCGCATCGTGTGATACCGACAGCAGTGTGATGCCGGGACGGAACAGTTCCGTAAGCACGGCCGTTCGGCTTTCGGGGTCGAGGGCCGAGGTGACTTCATCCGCCAGGAAGATGGATTTGTTCAGCAGCAGGGCGCGGGCGATGGCGATGCGCTGCTTCTCGCCGCCGGAAATCCGGGCGCACGGCTTATCGAGAATGTCGCCGGCCAGATGCAGCCGATCCAACTGGGCGGCTATGCGCTGGGCATCGGGGGTTCCATGCCGATGTGCCTTGAAGGTGAACGGCAGCAGCAGCGCTTCGCGAACCTGTCCGGCACCCAGCACCGGTTCCTGACCGATAAATGCGATACGGCTTCGGATCGTGGCCACGGTTGCGGCCGACAGTTCCAGCCCGTCCACCAGCACGGATCCGGATCTGAGCGGGATGGCTCCGACGGCGGTTTTCAGCAGCGAGCTCTTCCCGCTGCCCGATGTGCCGCGGATCACGACCTTGTCTCCCGGGCCGATCTGAAGGCTCGTTTCCTCAAGCAGCGTCTGCCGCAGAACCGAAATCGTGATGTTTTCGAACGCGATCATTCTACAACCCAATGGCCATGATGATAGGGATGGTGACGGCGGACAGCAAGGTGCTGAGTGTGACGATGCGTCCTGCGAGAGGGCCGTCGCTGCCCATCTCTTCCGCCATGACGTACGACATGACCGCCGCCGGCGATGCCAGATAGAACACCGCGATCATCCCTTCGGTTTGGGAAAGCCCGAACAAACCGGCCAGCAGGAAGCCGGACAGGGGCGCGACGACCACCTTGATGAGTGATGCGATGAGCGAAGGCGAGGCTGCGCCGCGCAGGCGTTCAATTTCCAGCGATGCCCCGATGCTCATCAGTACCAGCGGCAGGGAGGTGCGTCCGAGTGCCTCGAGCGAAATGGAGAGAAAGCGCGGAAGGTGTATGTTGAACACATTGAGGGCAATGCCGGCCACGCAGGACATGATGAGCGGGTTGCGGATCATCTCGACGAACAGGGAGCGGATCGACAGGCCTGCGCTATTATGGTCCCGGCCATAGTGAACCAGCACCCATACACCCAGTACGTTGAACAGAATGACTACCGGAGCCAGTACCACCGTACCTAATACTTCGGCATGGGGACTGATCGCTCCCATGGAGTAGACAATGACGGGCAGGGAGATGAATGCGCCATTGCCGCGAAACGCTCCCTGGATGAAGGCGCCGGTTTTAGGGGGTGACAGCGACAGTCTGCCGGCGACAAACCACGCCAGTGCCGTGGCCAGCAGGGTTCCGAGCGTAAGGACCAGGACGATACGGGTGATGGCCGCCAGTTCCAGCTCCGCTTCGCTGATGCCGTGGATGAGCAGGGCCGGCAGGGCGAGCCAGAAAACAAGGCGGTTCAGACCCTTGAAAAAACTGTCGGGCAGGAAGCCGGTCCTCTCCAGGAGCTTGCCGAGAGCAATCAGCAGGAATATCGGAGCAAGACTGTTGAGAATAAACATACCCGAAGCGTATGCATTCGATCATCCGCTGACAAGAAACCAAGAGTTGTATTCGTTACGCTTTCGGCAGTTGATCCAGCAGTTCCGAAAGAATCACATTCATGGGCGTGAGGTCCGAGAAGGAGGATTGGATCCGGAGCGCGGATTGAACGTAGGGTCCATCCGTCAAATCATCGGAACAGTTTTCCAGCAGCTCCTCAATGCTGTTGTGGGTGCTTTCGAGATGAAACTGCAGTGCTAAAACGCGATCGCGGCAGATGAATCCCTGATGCCTGCAGGCATCGCTGGAACCAAGCAGGACGGCGCCGTCGGGCAGGTCAAAGGTGTCGCCGTGCCAGTGAAAGGCGGTAAACTCCTCCGGAATCCATTCGGGCGCGCCGGGTGCCCGCCGCACGGGAAACCAGCCGATCTCCTTGTGTTTGCCGGGATAGACCTGCGCACCCAGCACGTCGGCGATCAACTGGGCGCCAAGGCAGATGCCCACCACCGTTTTATTTGCTTCGATCGATGCGAGAATAAATTCCTTTTCAGCCGCCAGCCAGGGATGTTTCCCGTGATCGTGGATCCCCATGGGTCCACCCATGATCACCAGCCAGTCGAACGTATCGGGGGAAGGCGGATGCTCACCCGCAAACAGGCGCGTGCTGCTGATTTCAATCTCTCGGAAGTCGGCCCATTCCCCGATGTAGCCGATTCCTTCGAACGGGACGTGCTGGAGATAGTGCAGTTTCATTTTTTTGGCCACAAAGGGCACAAGGATGCATAAGCAAGGCTTTGTGTCTTTTGTGGCTAATCCTTTCGCTTCAGCAGAATGGTGCTCATGTCGGGATGGGCGAGCTCGCGGCCCGCTTCGATAATATCCGGAAAGTCGTCGGCCGGTATCAGCGCCGGACCAAGATTCGCAATCTGCACCATGCGGATGGCGTTGGCGAGGGGATCGTATTCCACCGAGACATCCACCAGGCCGGCTCCTTCCGGCGCCTGCCATGAAAAGTTTTTGGGCATGATGACCGGTTCGTATCCGTCCGGAAGCACGATGATGTATTCGGCGATGCTGTCCACATAGCCTTCCCAGGAGAGCGGCAGGGTGCGTTCATTGGAACGGTACTTCAGCAGGCTTCCCAGGAGGTCGGCGGGCAGGGTGAAATAAAGATAGTCGCCGTCGCGCACCCCGTAGCGCGGCGCATGCACGGAATATTCCAGCTTGCCCGGATAGGTGGCATAGTCGGTGGTCAAGTCAGAGACTGCTTGTGCGGATTGGGAAATGCCCGAAACCAGTTCCAGGTAGTGGCGACGACGGTTCTCGGGCGTCATCTCGGCATAGGTCTGCTGGAAGTGCTCGAACTGCGTTCCCTGTATGGAAAAGGTTTCGGTCAGGCCTATCTCACCGGTGGAGGAAACGCTCATCTCATGCATGACGTGGCTCTCATCATCCTTGCCCGGTGCGACGCGTATGGGTTCGATGTCGCCATTATCGAGGTTGAGCATCAACCGGTGGTCATAGGGCGAGGTCCCCAGCTCGGCATACTGCGACGAATCATTGAGGTATACTGTCTCCCCCTCTACATCGACTTTAATGAGGGCGGTGCCGAAGGCCAGACGCGATGGAATGTCGATCAAAGGCTTGGCCGCCTCCGGGATGAGCGGGATGTTGCCGGAGAGGATGAACGAGGGTTTGAAATGTGCCGCCTTGAGCATCGCATGGAGCACCACCATGCGGTCGGTATTGTTGCCGTATCGGTCCTTCAGGGTTTGGTCCGCCGGGGTGATCGCATCCAGCGGCATGCTCGTCAGCCCGGGGCCGGCCTCCCGGATGTTTTCCGCCACCCAGTTGCGTATCGCGATGGCCTGGTCGCGCTGGTCCTCGATGTTCATGATCAGCTGCTTGGCGAGCGCTTCGGTGTCGGGCTGGTTGCGGGAGGCATCGAGCAGCCGGTCATGCACCTGGTCGCCGTAGTCGTTCCAGTCGCCGGTCGAGACAAATACCACCGGATTGAAGGTCCACCAGTCCGGCAGCGCCTCCTCCTGCCTGACCGCCGGCTGGTTGGTGGCGGTCCAGGTGTAGGTAATGGTGCCGTCGCCAACGGTCCTGGTTTCCTCTACGCCGGTGTTTCGGACTTCCAGTTCGAGCGATTCGGGTGCGGTAATGGAAACCGTTATGCGGTCGATGGGTTCGTGGCCGTTGAAGATTTGCGTCGCGGAGAAGAAGGGCTTGCCATCCACCCGCGAGACGATCTCGTATTCGAGGGTGCTGCCGAGCTCCACGCCCGGCAGGCTGGCAACCAGGATGCGCTCGGCCGGATAGCGCGGGGCGGATGCCACCCATGGCGAATCCATCAGGTTGATTTCATCCTCGTTGATTTCCTTCACCGTGCCGTCGGGCAGGGTGACGGTGGCGCTGGCGAGCTCGACCTCCTGCCAGGCCGGGTTGTAGGGAATCTTGATTTCGGAACGATCTTTCTGTCCCGCATAGGTAAGCACCTGGATTTTGGTATGCCGGGTTTCCGTCCATTTATCGCTGCGCTCAAGGACGATGTCGGTGCGCTGGTCGAGAATGCGCACGTCGGCCTGTTCCAGATCGCTTTCCGGCTCGGTCTCGGCAATCAGGCTCTTGCGCAGGTTGTATTCTATATCCTTCAGGTTCTGCTTCAGTTCCAGGTATTCCTGCGGGCTGAATTCCACGGTGTTGAGCAGGAAGGTATTGGTGGAGCAGAGCGTGCCGTCGTGCTGCGCGAGCTCCATGTTCCAGGTTAGCGGCGTAGTGTCGATCGGCTGGTAGTCGGGAATGTGGAGTGATCCAGGCTTGTCCGGAATCGCAAGCCTCAGGGTTTCGCGGATACCGGCCGTCATGCGGGTGTAGAGAGGATATTTGCGTTCTTCCAGTCCGGTCTGTCCCAGCAGGAAGTTCGCATAGCCCAGCGAGCCGCCGAGACGCGGCGGCTGGAACATCTCGTTGGCTTCGCCCTCGATCAGCAGGTTGTCGGCGGTATAGGCCAGCTTGACGACCAGCGGCTGGGATGTGTCGCGCAGTTCCTTCGGGAGAATCTCCAGCGATTCGAGTACGGCGGATGGCATGTGCTTTTTCAGGTGGCCCTCGAAGAAGCGGTGCCGCTCCTCGGGCTTGATCTTGGAAAAATAGCCGCGGTAGACCGTGTCGTTGACACCTTCGAACACCAGCGTGCTCTCGGCCTTCAGGGTGCCGGTGGCGTCGAGGGATCCGGTGGTGTCGATCCGCAACAGGTTATCCTCGGCCGGAATGACAGGGGAGGTGAGCAGCGTTTCGCCTTCAGGCCGGGCAACGAGATAACTCATGTTCTGCAGGTACGACGGGAAGATATCCTTGGTGTTTTCGTCGGTGGAATCCATCAGGATGTATTCGCCGTCATCGCCCAGTGCGGCCGTGACGGCGTGGTTGAAGAAGGGCTGGGGCACTTCCTCGTCTTTCTTCGGACCCGCCATAATGATGACCGGGAAGGCCTGGATGTCGATGAGCCGCAGCATTTCGGCCAGCAGGGCCGCCTTGTCGCGGCAGACGCCGTAGCGATTGTCGAAGGTGATATTGACATCATGCGGCTCATAGCCCGGCGCCTCCTCCTCCGGGGTGATGCCCATATAGCGGATATCCTGCGAGACAAAGTTGAAGACCGCCTTGATTTTATCCATCGTGTTGGTGCAGCCGGCCACCAGCTCCTGAGCCTTCGTTTCCATTTCGGGCGTGGCAGCATCCAGCCGCGGCTTGCACAGGTTCCAGTACCACGACGACAGGTCCTCCCACGAATCGATGGTGCTGACGAGCAGGCGCTGGACCACCGTATAGCGCTGGGGCATGTTAGGTTCGTCGAACATACGTGGAACGTCGCGGACCGTCCAGGTATAGACGATCCGGTTGTCGGCTTCGTCCATCGTCCTGTCGAAGGTGACCGTGCCGGGTACCTCGGCCTTCAGCGCAATCCGTTTCAGTGGCCGTTCTTTCGGTGCGATCACCTGGTAGGTTATGTGCTCGATGGGAGTGGTTCCCTCGAACACCTGGTAGTCGCTCCACGTGTCCGGTACGACGGTCTTGGTCTCAATGTCGCGGGAGATGTAGCGCAGGGTATCACCTACCTCCAGTCCCGGCACCGACAGGTTGAGGATCTTCTGGTTCGGATTGTAGATGTTCTGACTCATCTGACCCGGGCTGACCATGACCTTGCTGTTCGCTTCTGGATCAATCGCAATTACGGTGCCGTCCGGCTTGATGATCTCCACCTTGGTGAAATAGTTGGTGCCGTATGAGGTGTTGAAATGAAGCGTGAGTGTGCGGTTGTCGCGCTTGCCCTTTTCGGTGAGCACCTTGATCGCCGTATCGTCCCAGGTTTCCGCCGTGCCGTCGGGCTGGTATTCCACCTGAATGAAATCGTCGATCAGCACGTCGTCCGCGTCGGGATATTTTTCGACGGTGGCCGATGCGGCCTGTGCGACGATCGATGTGACCGAAAGGAATTCCTTGGCCGACAGCGGGCCGGTGGATAACAGCAGAAAAACAAGCAGCAGGCCGGGGCGCATCAAGTACTTCATTCAGGTCTCCATGGTAATATTACGTGACAAACTACCGATCGGCGGCATCTCCGGCAAATCCTTTCTGTGCGCATGATGCCCGTCGCAACCAGTGGACCCTGCAACCGGTGGAGATGTTCGAAATTTGCGGGCGATGCGGCGCCGGAACATGGCGGGGTCCTGGGTTCCGCCCTGCATAACTTCTGCGACGGACGGCGAGGCTGCCGTCTCTCCAGTCGGATCGGGCCGAAGGTAGGGCGGGTTCGACAAATCCGCCGCCGGGTTAAACGAGCCATGCAGGATTGCGGACGGTTCATCGAACCGTCCCTACCTTTTGTCGGGATGAATTACCGAGCTAAACCGCTCGCAGATGGCTGGAACCTATCCCAAGACAAACGCCGCGTGAGGGCACGCGGCCTGCAGGTTCTGGATTTCCAGAGAGATTGATGTAGGCCCGGTCCCCTGACCGGGCGCTGAAGACAATTTTGGGATAGGTTCTATTTCTTTTTCAGGAGCCCAATAAGGAACAGCAGGACGATGGCGCCCACGGTCGAGGTGACAATGGGGCCGACCCATTCCCCGCCGATGGATATACCCAGCAGACCAAACAGCCAGCCGCCCAGAAGGGCGCCGAGCAAGCCCACCACAATGTTGCCGACCAGACCGAATCCGCCGCCTTTGTAAAGCTTTCCGGCCAGCCAGCCGGCGATCGCTCCTATGATCAATGCGATGACTACCTGTTCCAGTTCCATTGCTGTCTCCTTTCGTGGGTTTCTATGCTACGCGTGGCCGGGTGCGGGACTCAATCCTGAAGTGCGATAGAAAATGCGTCGTACCCGTAAGATCCCGCTTATCATTCAATCCATTGAAAATGTTTTGCTGCAAAGCATAAAACCGGCACGATCAAGCAAATCCATCCTATAAGCGCGATGAATGAAGCGGATGTTGGCCGGCCGGTAGGTATTCCATTGATCTTCTCTTTACAGAATGGAGCAATCGAGCTGCTGAACCAGATCATAAGAACTGGAATTGTTGCAAATAGGTAAGGAATCCATGCTGGTTCCAACGCCTTTTGGCGCAGTATAAGGATGTAGATAATCGCGAGGGATAATGAGAGTGATCGTTTTGCAATCTTCATTAATTCGTACCCCTTCTCTATCGAATGCTGCGTTCACGCTGATGCGGTATGTAAAGCTGGACAGCCTCAGATGGCTGGTTCTGATCAAATTATTCGGACATTTCTGCCGTCATATTTTTCTCGAGGCTATCGGCTACGCTGTTTAAATCTTCCTGTTCTTCAGTTGGCGTGCCATTATCCGTGTCGCTCATTTGGGTGTTAGTGGTGTATATATCTTCAACATGCTTGTTGAACTCTTCTTCAATTGAGCTTTCGCGTTCGGCATAGTCTTGGCCAGACATTTCTTTAAACTTAACCTGAAACTCTACTGTCTCTCGGAATTCCTTAAACAATGGCCACTCTGGTTAGCCTTTCTTGTTATTAATGAGGTATCGCAAGTGCTCTATTCCTGTTCCGCAACATCCCCCGAGTATCCGTACGCCATATTTGTTGTTTAGGTTTAGCATCAGCTGACCCCACTCGGAAATACTGTCGGTTTTCAGCTCATCAGCTTTGTCCAGATCGCAATGGTCGAGCGATGATGCATTGGCCTGATAGCCGATGAGTCGGGAGAGGGTTTCCGCGGGCTGTTTTTCCGGCTGCAAGAATGACGGGTGGGAACAATTTATCATGTAGCCGAGAGGTCGTCGTTTCGTATTGGAGTCGATGACACCTATAGCTGCATCCAGACTGCTTCCGTCCAGCACATACCCGGCTCTGGAAATTACGAAACTGATGATGTAGGGCGTTTCCGTTAACTCCATTGCTTTTGCAATACCGAGTGCTTCTTGGATATTAGGAAGAGTTTCCGCAATCAGAAAATCAACTCCTCCTTTTTCCAGTTGTTCAATCTGCCATGAGTGGAACTGTTGTGCATCCAATGCTGACAGCCCTTCATCTGGCCGATAGCAGTCGTTTTTACAGCCGATCATTCCGCCGATTTTTATCACTTCTCTTCGATCGTTTTCAGAATCACGAAGCTCCCGCAGATAAGACACCGCATCCACATTGATGGTATTGCTGACATCCGATTCGCAAACTCTGGCCTTATTGGCTCGCCAAGTGGGGGTGCAAACAAGAATCGGTAGATTGGTGCGCAGCGCCAGGTTCATATATTCTTTATAGAGCGCACCCATAATTTTTCTGGCAGCTGGGTCGTATATTAACGGGGCATTTACGAGAGTTTCATGTAGATGCACTTTCCCGGAACGCCGTAGTTGCTCAACAATTGCGGCTTCCATCAGAACAAATGGGTTGTTTTCGAGGAGTTGTCTCATGTTTTTATCTGCCTAACGTTACGGATCACCCTGAGCGAAGCGATAGGGTGAAGCCGCTGGTTCGAATTAATGTTTAAAAAGGTCCTCTGAGTATTCTGGATCAAGTTCAGGGAATGAATTTTGACCAAAATACTCTGTCCGTTCGTAAATTGTCTCAGCTTCCCCAAGGTTGAAGTCTCCATTAAATGGAACCTCAAAATGGTATTCTTCTGTCGCAACGGAGAAAACACCTTTTCCATGAACAGTGTCTTCATTTGGGGTGATAAATGTAGTCAGGGAAGAACCAAATCCATATCCGGTTTCAATCATTTCTCCATCAATCATGATTCTAGCAGTCGATCTGTAATCTTCGGAATCTTCCACGACACGCATGGCCGACCAGCTATTAGGTAGACACGTCGACTCTGCAAATGAAATCAATATGGTATTGTCTGGAGTGTTTGAATCGAAACAAATCCAGTCTGCTCTGGTTGAATATAGATCACCATTTCTATTGATCGTAATGGTTACTATTTCTGTTCGTGTAAACTCATGCCTGGCAGGATCACTTTTGATCATGCTACAGCCAGCACAAGCAGAGAGAGCTAAGCTTATTGCCAGTGTTTTTATATAATCTTTTTTCATTCGAACGTTAGGTGTGACTCGCTAAATGGTGGAGAGTGACTTTGCCGGGACTCCCAACCGTCAAATTAATCGCCGGACATCGTCGGGTCCACGCGCTGGTTCTGCTTTTCTATTGCTTCCCGCAATTCGTTAAGCTCTTGGGTGTAAATAGCAACTTCTTGTTCTGCCACTATCTGCATCATTTCAAGACTCATGACATTCGCCATTTTGTAGTCATCAATGTGGGACGATTTGACTGACGTGATTTGCTTGTCGAGTCTTATAACATTTTCAGGCGGTGCTATTTGACTTGGATCAGAATCCTTGAGCTGTACTAGTTTTACAAGATTATCATGGTACTGCTGAGCCAGCTCCCGTGCATGACACAGGGATTCAAGCGTCGCGTTTTTTTGTTTATTAAACTTCATTTTCGGTGATGTGGTATACATTGAATATGATGCCACTAAAAGAAGTGACACTAGTACGATCGATATAACGATTATGTTTTTTTTCATCGTCTCTCCTTTCATGCAGAACGTTTGGTGTGACCTGCGGT
>JBNLDM010000060.1:0-21103 GCA_050304335.1 Pontiella sp. | reverse complement strand
ATGGAGATGAATGATGATTAAGGATGTGATCGCCAAACTCGTTGCCCGCGAAACCCTGTCCCGCGAGGACGCGGCCGGTGCCATGGCCGACATCATGTCGGGTGAAGCCAGCGAGGCCCAGATCGGTGCGTTCATCATGGGATTGCGGCAGACCGGCGAAACCCCGGAGATCATTGCCGGCTGCGCGGAAACAATGCGGGCCAACATGACCCGGGTGAAGTGCGACGATCCGAATGCAGTTGACATTGTCGGCACCGGCGGCGACGGCGCCCACACCTTCAACATTTCCACCACGGCGGCTTTCGTCATCGCCGGCGCAGGTGTTACCGTGGCCAAGCACGGCTCCTACGGCGTATCCAGTAAATGCGGGGCGGCTAATGTCCTGGACGAACTGGGTGTCAACATCAAGTATACTCCACAACAGATGGAGAAATGCCTGGCAGAAGCCGGGATAGCCTTCCTGTTTGCGCCCGGCCTGCATCCCGCCATGAAGCACGTGGTGGGTCCGCGCCGCGAGCTGGGCATCTGGAGCATCTTCAACATCCTGGGGCCTCTCTGCAACCCGGCCGGTGTCAGGAACGGCATCATGGGCGTCTTCAAGCCGGAGCTGGTACCGATTGTCTCCGATGCCTGCGCCCAGCTGGGCATGCACTACCAGTTTGTCGTCCACGGCAACGACGGGCTCGACGAGCTGACCACGACCACCACCACCATGGTGACGGAAATACGGCGCGGTAAAGTCGAGAGCTACGAGGTGCAGCCTTCCGGACTTGGGCTTGCGACCGCACAGATGTCGGAGCTCGTGGGCGGCGAACCTGCTGAAAATGCAAAAACCACGATAGCGCTGCTGAAGGGCGAAAAGGGACCCAAGCGCGATATCGTGCTGCTCAACGCCGCCTTCGCCATCATGGCCGGCGGCAAGGCCGACAGCCCGCAGGCCGGCATTGCCCTGGCAATCGAATCGATCGAATCCGGTGCGGCCCTGTCCAAACTCGATGCACTGGTAAACATGTCCAACGAGTAACGGCCTGTTTCCGATCTGAACGACCGATCTCCTGCTTGGAAAAAAGTTATGCGATCATTCACCGGTCTTCTCGTGCTGATGCTGCTGGTTCAAAGCAGTATTGCCGAACTGGACGCACTTCCGCGCGGTCTGCAAACCACACCCGTTAAAGGCAAAAAAATCGATCTGGACGAGATCAAGGCGCGGGGCTTTATCCGGGTCCTGACACGCAACAATCCGCAGTGCTACTTTATGCACCGGGATCAGCTCCTTGGGTTTGAATATGAACTGATCCAGCGGTTTGCCAAGCAGCACGGACTGGAAGTGATCGTCATTGTCCCTGAATACTGGTTCGAAATGGAGCCGTGGCTCCAGGCAGGCCGGGCCGATCTGATCGCATCGGCCTATACCATCACCCCATCACGGGCTGAAAACCGCTACGGCAACCGGTTCTGTCACCCCTACGGAAACATACATGAGGTGATCGTCGCCCGCCGGGAAGATGATTCAGTCAAATCACAGGATGATCTTGCCGGACGCACACTGCATGTCCGCCCCGGCAGCTCCTATCATGAAAGTCTGCGGGAACTGCGCAGAGAAACCGGCATGGATTTCAAGATCGTGGCCACCCCGAAGAACGAGGAAACCTACACCACGCTCGAAAAGGTGGCCCGGGGAGAATATGACCTGACCTGCGCCGACCTTAATATTCTCGACCAAAGCATATTCCTCGGGGAAGCGCTTAAGCCGGTGCTCAAACTCGGCGGCGAACATTCATACGGCTGGATGGTTCGGAACGATCAGCCCCTGTTGTATGATGCGGTGAACAGCTTCTTTGAGCAGGAGCTGGGAACGCCATCCTACAACCGTCTGTATACGCGTTATTTCAGCCCGGACCTGAACCATCCCGAACGGGAGGAAATCAATCTATCGAAGCCGGGACCCATCTCGCCCTACGATGATCTGATAAAGAAGTATGCCGCGGAATATGAATTTCCATGGAGTCTGATCTGTGCACAGATGTTTCAGGAGAGCAGCTTCCGCAAGGATGCTGAGTCCTGGTCCGGGGCACAGGGGTTGATGCAGCTGATGCCGGCCACCGCAAAGGAGATGCGCGTCAGCGACCCGCTCGATCCCGCCCAGAATATCCGGGGCGGTGTCCATTATCTGAGAAATCAGTATGACCGTCTGCCGGAGGGAATCGATCCCGTCAACCGGACCTGCTTTGCCCTGGCCGCCTACAACGGCGGATTTGGACATCTGATCGATGCGCGCAATCTGGCAGGGCAGCTTGGACGCGATCCCAATGTCTGGGCTGACAATGTCGACTATGCCTATACGCTGTTGTCATCCCCTGAATATGCAAAAAGTGCCAGATACGGCTACTGCCGGAGTGAAGAGATCACCGGTTATGTCCGGAAAATCATGGCCCGTTACATCGCATACGACACCGCACACAGGAATGAAGAAGAGGAATAACCGCTTCGAAGCAGTAACGCAGTCAAGCCGCAGCAGGTATATAAGGCAACCGCAGACCACGCAGAACTACGCGGAACTGGATTTCTCTTTCTTCTGCGGCCTTCTGCGCATTCCGCGGTTCAAATCTACTCTTCGAATTCCTGCGCCCTGGTGGTTTCGAAAAAGTGCTTGTAGAGATGTTCGCGGACGGGATCGAGGCCCTCGCCCAGCTCGGCGGAGATGGGATAGACCAGTTCCTGCGTGCGCTCCTGAAACTCCTTGAGCTTTTCCTCCGAGCCGGGGGTATCCATCTTGTTGGCCACCACGAGATAGGGCGTGCAGCTCAGTTCTTCGCGATGCAGGCGCAGTTCTTCGCGGAGGTGCAGGAAATCGTCGGTGGGATTGCGGTCGTCCGTGCCGGCCATATCCAGCACGAACAGCAGAAAGCGGGAACGTTCAATGTGGCGCAGAAATTCGTGTCCCAACCCCACCCCGTCATGCGCACCGTCGATCAGTCCAGGTATATCGGCAATGCGCAGCCGGCTGAAGTTTTCAAACTCCATCGTTCCGATAATCGGGTTAATGGTCGTAAAGGGATACGGTGCGATTTTCGGATGCGCGTGGGTCAACCGGCTCAGGAGCGTCGATTTGCCGGCATTGGGATAGCCGACCAGTCCCACGTCGGCTACCAGCTTGAGTTCAAGCCAGAGCGCCTTTTCCTCGCCCTTGGTGCCTTCGGTAAACTGGCGGGGCGATTGGTTGGTGGAACTCTTGAAGTGGATGTTGCCGATGCCGCCGTTTCCGCCCTTGGCCACGACCAGTTCTTCGCCCTCATTCAGCAGTTCCCCGACAAATTCTCCCGTCTCCGCGTCGGTGATGATGGTTCCGCACGGAACCTTGGCGATGCAGTCCGCGCCGTTTTTACCATGGCACTGGGATCCCATGCCGTGCTGCGCATGCTTGGCGCGCTGGTGCGGCTGGTAGTAGAGCGGAAGCAGGGAATCCTCATTGGCGTCGCACTGCAGAATGACCGAGCCGCCGTTGCCGCCGTCACCGCCATCCGGACCGCCCTTGGGAATAAACTTTTCCCGGCGGAACGATACGCATCCGTTGCCGCCATTGCCGGCGCGGACGTAGAGCTTGACGCGATCCTTGAATACAACGTGTTTCATGAAGAGAGTTTTAAGTGTTAAGTGGTTAAGTGTTAAGCGCTAAGTGTTGGGTTTTAGGAGGTGCGCCGGGATTCCATTCTCAGGAACTTAAAACCTGACACCTAAAACTTCAAACTGCGGATCGACGATCCGCCCAAAAGAAAAGGCGGGCATAACCCGCCTTTGCATAACTGGCTGGATTTGACGTTACGCAGCCGATACTTCGCGAACATGCACCTTGCGCTGGCGCTTGTTGAATTCAACCACGCCGTCCTTAAGAGCGAAGAGCGTGTAGTCGCGTCCGCAACCTACATTGTCGCCCGCATGGAAACGGGTTCCAACCTGACGCACCAGAATGCTGCCGGCCGTCACCTTTTCACCGCCGAAGCGCTTTACACCGCGACGCTGTGCATTCGAGTCGCGACCGTTGCTGGATGAACCTTGTCCTTTTTTATGAGCCATGATGAGCCTCCCTACAACCTATGCGCTGATTTCTTCCACTTTGATCTTGGTCAGATCCTGACGGTGACCGATCTTACGACGATATCCCTTGCGGCGCTTCTTCTTGAAGGAATAGATCTTCTTGCCGCGCAGGTCTTCAACAACCGATGCTTTCACCTTGGCACCGTCGACAACGGGGGTGCCAATCGAAAGCTCACTACCGTTGGAAACGGCCAGTGCGTTGAATTCAACACTGGCTCCAGCTTCCGCGTCGAGCAACTCCACATCAAGAACATCGCCCTGCTGAACGCGATACTGTTTTCCGCCGGTTTCAATTACAGCATATGCTTCCATAAACTACCTCAATACCCTGAAAAGGGCTTTATTTCCAAAAAATCAAGGGGCGGAAACTACGGTTTCGGCCCAAGACTGTCAACCCCAAACCGCCCCGAAATAACGGCTAAAAAGCAGTCCCTGCACCGGTTCCAGATAAATTCCGGCAAGCTTCGTATTCTTTCGGTTTCAATTCCCCGGATACCCGCCTATATTCCACCATGGAACGAAGGATACTGACAGATGAGATTCAAGACGACAATCCCTATGATAACCACCTTGCTGCTCCTCGTCGGGTGCGGCTTGCAGGACAAACACATTGATCTGGCGAAACAGCTAGACGGGGCACTGGTCAATCGTGACGGGCAGCCGCTGCCGGCCGGACCACTGCTGGATACCGACTATCTGCTGCTTTACTTCTCCGCCCACTGGTGTCCGCCCTGTCAGGCGTTCACGCCTCAGCTCGTGCAGTTCTACAACACTCGCGGCGGCGGCCGCCGGTTCCACGTCCTCTTCATCAGCAGCGACCATACCGAGAACGAGATGTACGGCTACATGCGGGAGGCTGGCATGCCCTGGCCGGCCGTACGCTACCGTTCGGAGGCCGCCAGGGCGGTTCATGACAGTTATGGCAACACCGGAATACCCCAGCTCGTACTGCTCGACCCACAGGGCAAGGTTCTTGCCGACAGCTTCAAGGGACGTCAATACCTGGGGCCGCAACAGGTGCTGGACCAACTGTCTAAGCGGCTCGGATCTGCGAAATCGGCCCCGGATTCAACGCCTCCGGAGACCACCCAGATCACCACCGGTGACGACGAGCCGGTCGCGAAGCCCGACAACCAGCTGGCATCCCTGCAGGTTACAGGCTTGTTTGTACAGAATACCGGCGAAAGCGGCGCACTGATCAATGGCAGCTTTTTTCACGAAGGCGACATGCCGGCTCCGGGAATCGTCGTGGAAAAGATCACGTCTACCTATGTGGAAGTCTCCCACGAGGGCCGTCGCTACCGACTGGTTCCCTGACCCTCTGCTCCTGCCGCAAAAACTGTACAAAGCGAGTTGACTCGACCCACCTCAGCACGTATAAAGCACCTCCTTTTTACGGGGGATTAGCTCAGCTGGGAGAGCGCTTGAATGGCATTCAAGAGGTCGTCGGTTCGATCCCGATATCCTCCACCAATTTGGAACAAGTCCTCAGAAATGGGGACTTTTTTCATTCATCACTAAAGAGGCGACCGTTGTCGTTATCAAACCGGGTGCCACGACTTAAATGCATCGATTCTGCCAGCGACCGATCAGCACTCAGCTGTCGTTATGAGTTCCAGTTGAATCAGGCCGAATGATAATTCTGATTTCACATTTTTGCACTTGGCTTGCACCGACAATGTGTGAACTTTGATCTGTTTGAAAAGCAGCAATCTCCTACACCCGTTTGCTTAACGCTTCCGGTCTCGTATTCGGAATGCCTACGACTCACAACGCGATGTGCCTCCTTATGCTCCTTCAATCTCATATCGTGCATTACATGTTCGATATTTTCAGGAAGAGGTGGATGCATACTCACTTTTTCATTATCGTGCACCAGAGTATTTGCACCGAAGCCTGTCATGCCTGCTGCGCTGACATCTGTGTTTATTCTTATTTTCATGGTTGACCTCACTTTTTTGCTTTACCAACCATCTGTCTCTTGAACAGAGCAATCATGGTACCGTCCGGTGCAATGAGTCCATGATTAAAAACGGAAATTATTGTAAATATGATAAACTATTATATGTATAATTGTATCCTCATATTATTTCACCGGTTGATGAAGATCCATACAGGCAGCAACGCTATATTAGCCAGCTTCCCCTTCCGGCAAGCGATCATGGCTGCCGTCATCGGCAGCTTTGTAATGTCAACGCGACGCCCTCGTCGTGTATCAGGTGATACCTGCAGCCGAGGACCACAACCACGGACCGCGATCATGGATCGCGGCTAGACCTACGGGATCTGCCTTTCAATGCGGCCATCCCTATGCATGGCTGCAGCTTGGTAGGCCAGGATCGTTGCGTAGACGATCCTACACCCATCACTTTGAATCCGGCGCAACAACCAACGTATTGAATGAACGGGCCGGCAGCTCGACCTTGAATATGTTATTTCCGGACATATCTCCAATGGTGATGGTCGCTTCGTCAGCATTCCCCGCTGCCGGCGACTTCAGCGAGTGGTTTCGATCCCAACAATGATTACCTATCCATCCCGTCCTTAGCACATCCTCCACTCATTGAGTGACCTTGAGCCGGATGAACATCTGATTGGACACCGCAGTTGTAAATGTCGCCTCGATCTCCGATGGATAAGAATTGGTTACGTAGGAGATCCCCGAGGAATACCAGTTGCTCGACATCAGATCACCGGTCCATTCCACGCTGCCGGTAACACCGCTTGCATACTTATTGAACGGATAGGTTGCCGACTGAAAATCGGGCGCCCAGGACATGGCCCGGTTCGTAGCAAATGGATCGGTCGGATCCCAGCCCAGGAAATATTCCATTCCGTTCGGAATGCCATTGGTATTCCAGTCACCCGCAAAGGATTCGCCCGGGATTCCATAGTCAGTAACGTAAAACTCGTATCCGCTGGGCCACAGTCCGGTTATCACGAATTGCCCTGGAGCGAGTGCCACTCCGGATACGGCAACCGCATCGATATGGCCGAACCAGCGATCCCCATGCGCTCCGGCATAGAGTCCCCGACCGACCGACCAGCCGCCCTTATGCCAGTCCAGATGGTTGAGAGTGCCATTGGCCAGGGCTCCCAGTCCGACCACCTGGGTTGAAGCCTCCTCCACCCCATTGACATACAGTTTCAGTACATCCCCCTGCCTGACGGCGGCTAGATGGTACCAGGTGGAATCGTCATTCGGCACGGTCACGCCGGTTGCAATGACTTCGGCGGTCTGTCCATAGTTGTCGGTCATGCGCGCGAGGGGATGATTATCGGGATTCAGCCCCAGATAGAAGGCGGCCAGAGACTGGTCCGACGCGCTCACATGCCGGGCGTCGCGACCGACCACCGTGCGGAATCCGCTGCCGGAAGTCGTGGTCAGCGCTTCCACGGTGAAATTGCTCAGTACCACGGTTTCCATATCAATGCCGACTGGAGCACTTTGTTCCGACCAGGTGTAGGCCGCCGGATATGATCCGGCCGCCACAATACTTAAATCACCCCGGTCACTAAATGACGACCAGTTAAATCCGGCCCAGGCATGTTCCCAGGTCGTGAGATGATTTGCATTGCCGGATTGATCCGTGGCGGCTTCGCGCCATACCGCATTTCCATCCGAATCCGGCACGGCAGCTCCATTGGTGGCCCCCAGGCCGGCATCGTTGAAATCCCAGTAGGCTATGGGGCCCTGTGTGAAGTCGATCATGACCGCAATCTGGATCTCCATGTCCGAGCTGGCCCCGGATGGATCTTCCACGCGCACATGAGCCACATTGCGGCCCGCATCGTCGGGCCCGGGGGTTCCAGAAAGCGTGCCGTCGGCCGCGACCGACAGCCATGCCGGACCGTCAATTTTGCTGATGGTCACCGACACCCCGTCATCCGCATCATAGACATAGTCCATGAGCGATGGCGCCGCGTAGGGATACCCGGCACAGATGGACGGAAACACTACGGTGTTCGTTTCGAACACCGGAGCCGCATTCCCGCTCTGACCCCAGAGATTCCATACATCGGATCCATCGAGCGCATAGTTGTAGACCCGGAAGTCGTCGATACGGCCGTTGAACAGCGCGTCGGGCCATTGGCTTTTGCCGATATAGTTCTGCGAGGGCAGGAAGTCGATGGGATCCGTGACGGGAACAGCGGTCGACCCCGCAGCCTGTCCGTTGACGTAGAGCGTGGCATACCCACCGTGCAGGACGGCCGCCAGATGCACCCATGTGCCCGTGGGCAAAGCCGTGGTATCAATCTGTTGTTCGGTACTTACACCGTTAACGGCGTCCTTGAATGCCAGACGCATTTCACTGCCGTTGTTCGGCGTCAGGAACATGTTCTGGTACGTGCCTGTTCCGAAATCGAAGATGCGCTGCCAGTTGCTTCCGCCGTCCCAGTTGACCCAGGCTGCAACGGTGATGTCCTTGGCGAATCCGATGGCGGGCGGCAGGGCCACATAGTCGTTTACTCCATCCAGGTCGATCGCCAACCCGACTTTGCCGTCTGTGTAGGCCGGCGAGCCGTAGGCGGTTCCGTGGTTGGTGTTCACGCTGTCACTGACATTGCCTTCCATGTCCCATTGCCCCAATGGCTGGGCTGGATCAATGAACAACAGCCGAGCCCGGCTGTTGAGGGTTTCGTTAGCGCCGGTCGCCGCGCAATAGTAACTGCCTTCATCAGCCGCCTCGGCATTGGCAATCAACAGTGTATCGGTGTCCGCCCCTGAAATGTCGCCGCCGTTCGCAAGGGCGATCCCACCCTTGTACCACTGATAGCTGGTGGCCACAGGCGACGCGACGTGGAAGACGGCCGTCTCGCCGGGATGCACCAGCTCGTTCTCGGCCTCCCGGTTGTAGGCCATGATGCCCTCGTCACACCGCATGCCGGCCTGGACCCGTACCATCCAGACGCGGTGGATCCAGTTGTCCGTGAACTCGTTTTCGTAGTTCATTCCACCGGGCCAGATCGCATGATAGTCGCCCGCCAGCGCGCCTCCATAGGTGTCCTGCACCGCCTGCTGTCCATACTCGCCATCCCAGCCGGAATCTATCAGGGCGAAGTAGCTTGGCCCGGTGTCGCCGTTATATTGTCCCATGCCCAGGGTGTGCGCCCCTTCATGCAAAACGGTTCGCGTGGTGCGCTGGCTGCCATAGCCCATGTAACCGGCATAGTTCGCTTCGGCCGTCGGGATGCCGGAGTTGTAATAAACATCCCAATGCTTGTTGAACGAGCCGTATGTGTTGTATATCTGGGCGCCTTCCGCAACCGATGCCGCTACCTGGTTTTCTTCGGTTGAAGAACCCAGATGCAGGGTGTAGGTAATATCCCCCCGCGCAACTGGTATTGCGACCGTCAGCCCCCATGCGAGTAAAGCCACTATCCCCAGCCTGACGCAGAGGCCGCATATTATTGTTTCCGAGCAATTTACAGGAGATGAATGAGTCCGCATGATATCCGTTTCTTTATTTTGGAGTAATGTTTCATATGTATACCACACGCAAACGCAAAAGCAATCCAACATTTGGTTAATCTGGTGGCAGCGCTACCAGACCGCGGCGTATACGGTGAAGGACTTGACCGCGTCCATTCCGGGTGGTTTTTCCGGATGGATGACAATAGGAGCAAAGACCTTTTCGTGCCCCGCCGCCGGCGTAATGACCAGTTCGTATTCAAAGCCTACGCGAATGGTCTTTAACTCCACGGCCACACCTTCTACAGGCGATTCCGCGTTCACAAGTCGAATGGGTATCTTGCCGACGTTATTCATAATACAGGACTTCGACGTATGCTCCTCCCCTTTTTGCCACGTGCGCTGCCGGGGAGAAATCTCATAGGCAACGGGGATGGTAGTATTAAGAGTCAGGCGGGTGGGACTGGCGTCTGGATCATCCGTAATAACGGACACTCCCTTTTCCTGGGGTCCGGTTCGCCCGCGCAGGTTAAACCGCACCTCAACCACACCGGACTCACCGGGCTGGACGGTTGTCTTGTCAGCGATACCCGAGATACAGCCGCACTCCGGCTGGATGTTCAGGATCGAAACAGGCTTGTCGCCGGTGTTTGTGAACCCGAATGATAACGAAGCCAGTATTTGGAGTGGATGCACCTCAACCTGCTTCGACGTCGCCTTCCACTCCAGTCCCGCAAGCGCCAGAGGCACGAAGAGAAAAGGGATTACATTCAACAGTAGGTCGCGTCTTATCATAATCGATTAATGCCGCCGAATCCGTAATTGATGATGCCGACCCCTTCGCCCGGATGCTTAACACCCAGCACGAGATCGAGCGGGTTGTTCGAATGGATAGAATCGGCGGCATCGCTGATCAGCTCGCTCTCCCCATCACGCTTTTCCAGGTCCCAGAAAGAGAGTGCATTCCATCCGTGGTCATCTGCTGCCGAGTAGTCGAACGAAGGGTTTTCGATCAGTTCAGTGTAGAGGCCTCCATCGGCTGCATAACTCAGATCCTCAAAAGAACCGCCCGTGAGAAGCGGGCTGATTGGCTTGGAGTCATTCAGGTCGATAGTGACCGTTGCCCGACCCGCAGCATCTGTGTTAGCGGCAAGACCGATCAGCACCATCAAATACGCGAGCGTACGGAAACGAAATACCTGCATAATCCCTTCCACATCGGTTATGGATAAAACGTCCTCTGGAAATGACTCGATAGTAGCAACATGCCGATATATTTGAAGCCTTATTCCCCCAGACGATAGAATTCACTGCCGTTGGATAGCGGCAATACAACCTGCAATCCGCTGGTCGAATTTACCATGGTATTGGTCACCTTGGTCCATGTGTTGGAAAGTTCATCCGTGTGTTCCAGGGTTAGCCCCACCACGTTGCCCGGCCACGTCAGCGTGCTCATTCCATCCCCTACATCGAGATACAGACCGGGATTCTGGTTCATCGTCACATCCGGGCCTGCAAGATAGTCGCCGTAGATGTCGTACCAGCCTAACGCCTCGGAAAAGATGCGCACCTCGTTGTACTCCACATTGGAATTCGAATCCCCGCTCCACTGCGAGCGGCCCAGCCAGTTGTTGACATCCTCGATATCCTGCAACCGGAACGACACATCGCGCCAGCCGATCTGCAGACCGTCGCGGTAAAAGGTCATGCGCCCGCCCGACGCACCGAAGAATCCGATGCCATCCTCGAATGTGAATACATAGTGGTATTGCGTACCCGTCGTCGTATCCATACCCGTGTCCGATTGCGACGTAGCCCCCCCATCCAGCAGCATCGCCAACCGTTGCTGGTTGATCACCGAACCCTGGTTGATGGACCAGAACAGGACATCATCAGCGGAGGTGCCCCCTGGTGCAGGCCCGGTCCATTCCCCGCCCCCATCGCCTGTTTCCACCGTTCTGCCGAACGAAAAGAGCCGCTGCCAGGATTTCGAAGATACCGGCGTAGCCCAGATTTCAACGGTCAGGTTGGTCAGAGAGGAGATGGTTCCGTTGGGGAGATCGAGATAGGCGGCATCGCCGGTTCCCGTCGTATCGCCCGGCAGTTGCAGGCCGGTGCCGGAAAAGACCGCGCGGTTGCCGACCATTTCAGCCACGGCGCCTGAAACCGAATCCGTGATCACGGCACCGTCCATGACCGATCCAGCCGTATCGTTGAACGACCAGCGGTGGATCAGGTAGGTCAGGTTGGTCACGTTATCCTGCAGGGGTGTTGTAAAAGCACCCAGTGTGGAGAGCGGTGCTTCAAATACGGTGCAATGGTGCGGCGGGCGGTCAGACGAATTGTAGTCTGGCACATCGGCTTTTGCCGGCAAATCCGTCAAGCCGGTTACATCGGTCCAGTTGGTGGTATCCGTGGATACGGCCATGCCGAAAACGTCATCGGTCTGACCGTAGTTGTCGTAGTAGAGGTGCCACGTATCGCCGATCTTAAGCAGAGCCGGACCCTCGTCGCCCCCGGCCGTTGCCTGGCGCCCATTGACCCAGGGGCCGGTCGGCGAGCTGCCATCCAATACCCATATCTGGGCATTGTCCTTGTAGGCCATGATATAGTGGTTCGTAGCGACCCCGGCCACAAATCCATCGATCTGTTCGCCCGTCGGATTCGCTGCATTCCAGTACATGACGGCCGGGTCGGTAAAATTCTCGAAATCCGTCGTTGTGGTATACCAGATCCGGATCGAATTACCCCCGACACCCGAGGAGAAAGCGATCATGTACTGATCAAGAACCGCGTCGTAAAAAATCTCCGGCGCCCAGGTATGATCGATCGACTCCGGCTCATTCTGCCATATCTGAACCAGTTTGACGTTGGACCAATGGACCAGATCCGGCGATTCGGCATACCCGAAGGATCGCGACGATATGGCCGAGGTAAACACCAGATGGTAGAGGCCATCCGGCCCGTAGACGATGGATGGATCGCGCACAAGATTCGGGTTTGCATCCTCACTGTCATCGCCCGGAAATTCCGGCGGCACAAAAACGGGATGACCATCGTTCACGGAATAGAAGTCGTATCCGTTGGTGCTCCAGCTGAGGAATACGCCGCTGCTTCCACCGGAAGGATACGGCCCCTCGTGATAGCACATCAGGTAGACCGTCTCGTTCGTCACATTGGCAAGATCGGGTTCCTGCGGCGGCGCGTTGGTTTGCAAGGGGACGGGAAGCAGTTCCCCGGATGAAAGTACTGAGTCGCTGAAACGCACGTTGTCCATCTTGCCGTCGATTCTATCGACGTTGCTTCCGCTGTACCAACCGCGGCCAAATGTCCAGGTAAGCGTAGATCCCGGCAGCGCGTTGTCTGCGACGCTCTGCGCCGTAATGTTGGTGGAGCCTATCTTCTGGTAACCGGTCCCGTCGTCCAGCCAAAGCGAAAGTTCTGCCCCATCACTCATCGCGGCCAATCCATACCAGTGGTAAAGCTCAACCGTATAGTCGCCGTCCAGAATCCAGCGCTGTCCCCCTTCGGTTGCGATGTTGATGCGAAAGCGGTCATCAATACCATTGTTAGAAAGATAAAAATCGGACTCGGCGCTGCCCTGTGTCGTACCATCGCGACCGATCATCGTCTCCCACCCCGAGAATTCTTCGAGATAGACCTGGCATTCAATAGTCCAGTTGGTTGGCGACCAGTTGTGCAGCGGCCCTTCAGTGACGTAGGCATCCTGGCTGTTGTTCAGCAGATTCATCGCCAGGGCACCACCGAAGGCGTGTGTATTGCCGGTGAAGGACGGACCGGTAATTTCGTCGTAGCCCCGCATCAGGGTTCCGCTGACGGTATCGACCGAGCCCGTGGAGCCGTTGGCATAGATTCCAGGATTAAACGCCTGACCATCCACTCCATCCTCGAAGTCCCAGTAGGCCACCGTGGCGCCATGGGCACAACGCACGAGGCCCGCCAGCATCAATAGGGTCAGGAATTTGTTCATTTTGTTCTCACGTTGTGCCTGTTGTCATTTTCATAGGACCAAGTCCGCCCTATCGTTGTTAAAAAAAGATAGCCCATCCCCCGCAGGGTAATGGGCTATGCAACCAGGAACGGCGGCGAGTACACCGCCGTCCTTATAGACCACAACCTGAATTAGACCTTGAAATGGCGACGGAAGAACAGCAGTCCTGCGCCAGCCAGGCCAACCAGACCGATCGTGGCCGGTTCCGGAATAACCGGCATCAGCTCGCCGGCGGTCAAGGCCGTGTCGCTGAACCTGACGTTGTCCATGGTGCCTACCGTCGGATCACTGCCACCGCCCCAGTAGTCGCGGAAAAAGGCCCAGTCAAATGTCGTGGAGAGGACCCCGAGGTCATTGGTCAGACCAGTCGCCTGACCATCCAGGGCATAGCCGCTGCCATCGTCGACATACAACGAAAGGGTGCCCGCCGTGCTATCGGCTACAACCGCAAGGCCATACCAGTTGCTTGCAACCAGGGGAGTCACACCGTCAACTATGATACGATCCGCAACACTTGCCGCGCCTGACGGAAGGAAGTTGATCCGCAGTTCGCCATTGTCGATGCCCTTCCGCTGAAAATAGAAGTCGCCTTCATTTCCCCCGAAGGTGGCACCCATCCGGGCAACGAGGGTCTCCCAACCAGCACCTTCGTCCAGGTAGGCATGCAGTTCGAGCGTCCAGTCGGATGAGGTCCAACCTACGAGTGAATTGCCATCGTTGTTGACATAGCCATCCTGGTTAACCGAACGCATACCCAGACTGCCGCCATTCGGCGACGTAGCGCTGGTATATGACGGGCCGAAGGTATCGTCCCACCCGCGCATCAGGGTACCGTTCACACCGATAGAGCCGTTGGCTCCGCTACCGGCACCATTCGCGAAGGTTTGACCATCCGCACCATCTTCAAAGTTCCAGTACTCGACTGTACCGGCCTGAGAAGCCACAGCGAAGGCGGTTACCAGCCCCATTGTTATCAGTCTCTTCATGTTTTCTTTCTCCTTTTTATTTATGCCCCGCCGCGGATTCGATTAACCCGCGGCGGGACAAAACCGTACTTATTCAGCTTCAATCGTGAAGAACCCGGCACTGGCAGCCGCCGATACCGACCCTGTGGTGGAGGACCCGCCCGAGGCAATGCCGGACGAGTTGGTGCCCCACGGATCCGAAAGGGCCGACCGGCCGAGGATGTTGTAGGTGATACCATCCTCGGAATCCCAGATCAGGGTGCCCGTACCACTGGATATAGCGAACGACGTGATGTTGGGCGTAACTGTCGGCCCACCGGTACCAAGCTCGGCAGCAGCGCGCTCGGCTACTTCAGCGGCGGTCATGATGCCTGTGTAGATCCGCAGGTCATAGAGCTGGCCGTTCAGCAGGCCGTCGTTGAACTGCGCACGACCCAGCCAGTTGTTGTTGTCGTTCAGGAGGGAAACCGGATCGTTCTTAACGACTTCACCTTCAGTGAGCACACCGTCCTGGTACAGCTTGCTCATGGTTCCTGCAGGGTCGTATACCCAGACGACATGCGTCAGCTGGCCGGAGACCACGGTCGGGGCATCCAGTGCGAAGTTTTCGCCTGTCGCCCAGTTCGTGGCGTATCCAAGACGCGGGCCGCCTCCAAATGAATGAATGGTCAGGAAGGCGTAGCTGTCACCATCTTCCGACTGATCTTCGCCTGCACTGGAGCTGCCGAAGTCATACACACGCTGCCACCAGGCGTCTTCATCATCCGCAGCATAGGTCACTTCGATCGTGATCGGGCCTGTGCCCAACTCGGAAATCATACCATTGGGAAGGTCGACGTAGCTTCCCGACCCTGTAGGATCTCCGAACTGATTCCAGGAGGCAGAACCATTTCCTCCGAACAGGTCGAGTGCGCCGCTAAAGGTCGACCAGGAGTGATTGGTACCAATAATTGTTCCGTCATAGAGGGCGCCGCCGACGATATCATGAACCGTGGTACCACTCACTTCCTCGAAATTGTAGTGGTGCACCAGGTTGGTCGCAGCAACCCCTTCTTGGACGACATCGAATGTCACCTCGTTGGTTTGCACTTCCGTTCCACTGCCCACAACGACCACCGCGGCGGTATACGCGCCGTGCGCCAGGCCGGTGTAGGAATACGTTAGGGTGTTTGTATTACCGTCGGAGCTGCTGGCCATTGCCACCGGCGTGCCCCCGTTCAGGGAAATAGTTGCACTGGCGACGGTCTCGAAGTTTTCAACCACGACAGCCTCCACGTCCACATCGGTGCCGATTGTCCAGTATCCATCTGCCGGTGCAGTGATTTCAAAGGAGTCGAACGGCGGCTGGGTGAGCTCGAAGGTCCAGATATTTGTAACCGTTACAGCGGGACTGGAACCGACGACCACGACTTTCGCCGTGTGCGTAGTGAGTGACAGACCGGATGCTGCATAGCTGATGGTATTGGTTCCGCTCGGATCAGGCGTGTTGTCCGTTGCCACCGAAGCGCCATCAAGGAAGAGTTCAGCTGATACATAATCCGAATCGTGATTGGCGATCGTTGCCTGGATGCTCGGATTGGGATCGGAGCTCTGCCCGGTCGGACTGAAGCCGCTGAACCGGAACGGTGAAGTGATCAGCTCGGACATGCTCAGTGCCTTGTCGCTGAAGCGAACGTTGTCCATGTCACCTACCGTCGTATCAGAGCCGCCGCCCCAGTAGTCGCGGAAGAAGGCCCAGTCATAGGTCGTGGATTTGACCCCCAGGTTGTTGGTCAGTCCTGTCGTCTGACCATCAAGCGCATAGCCGCTGCCGTCGTCAACATACAACGAAACGGTGCCGTTCGTGGTGTCGGCTACAACAGCAATGCCATACCAATGACCGGGATCCAGGGTCTTCGTCCCGTCAACAATGATACGGTCCGCACCGCTTGCCGAATCCCTCGGCAGGTAGTTGATCCGCAGTTCGTTGTTGTCGATGCCCTTCCGCTGGAAGTAGAGGTCGCCTTCATTGCCCCCGAAGGATGCGCCCATCTTGGCAATGAAGGTCTCCCAGGTAGGTGATGCTTCATCGATGTAGACATGCGCTTCAAGCGTCCAGTTGTCCGCGGTCCACGGAACTAACGCGTTGCCGTCATTATTGACGTAGCCATCCTGATTGGCCGCATGCATGCAGAATCCGCCGAAGGGGCTTACCCCTTCCGAAAAACTGGGGCCACTACCCGCAGACCAACCACGCATTAATACAGCGTTCACGGCATCGAGCGTTCCCTCAGCGCCACCGCTTCCGCCAGAATAAAAGGGTTGCCCGTCGGTCGGGATATTGTTTGAAGACTCGGTTGAATTCTCAAAATCCCAGAATGCCACCGTATCCGAATTGGTGTACTGGGCCAGCGAGGTCGATACCAGCGCTCCCGCCATTAGTACTGTCATTATTCCACGTTTCATAGTTCTCTCCTCTTGTATTCTCTCTCCTACTGAATCCGGCTGCACGCAATCCGGTCTCTATTAACCTTCTCTTGAGCAACCATCACAACGCACTTAAATATCAAAGCTCTATAAGTATTGAAACACGCCGTCCGTTCCTTGCGGTTCCGTATTCCAACCTGTTTCCAGAAGGCCGCTCGACATGATATTGGTTTGCGCTCCTTCTCATTCTCCCTCAACACCGTTGGCACATGCTTCCCCGACTTATACAATATTGGTGTATAACAATTATAACGAGTTTACAAAAGACACCGCACCGAACGTATTTTTTACATTTTCAAACATCTCCACACATGAATCGTTTACACCACTTCTTTTCATCTGCTTGGACCATTTCTGCTATAATGCGTTTAAATACAAAATTCTCCATCAGCGTTAAAACCTCTGCAACAGCGCATTTTCTAGTATTTTTTCTTACACATATTTAGGTATGATGCATACAAAGACCTATCTCCCAAGATGTGCACCTCTCGATTCTCGCGAAACGACCAGGCATCCATGGGAACAGTCCCGCAAACCGGTTTGCAGCCAGCATCAGGCACATAGCCGCCTATCTACATAAACGACAAAAAACAGAGACCTCCCTCAGGGGATGTTAAAAAATCCTCGATTTATCGAGGTCCGTGACATTACATCCCGAACGAAACCTCCACATGATTTGCATTCTGCTTGTAACAAGATAGTTATGACATCCGTCCATTTCTGGAACCAACGTAGTGAATTCGGATGGATTGCAGGTATGCTTGAGGAATTGTCAAAAGAAGGGGCAGGATGCTTGGTTTTCGCATTGCACCATCCGGAGGTGCTACTTATATATGTGAGTTGATATGGAAGATTTTACAACCATGCTTCACTCGGCAGCCCGGGGTGACAGCAAATCCGCCGACGACCTGCTACCCCTGGTCTACGATGAGCTTCGCAGACTGGCCTACACGCATATGGCCCGCCAGTCGCCGAATCATACCCTCCAACCTACGGCACTCGTCCATGAGGCTTGGTTGCGCATGGTTGGTGTTGAGGACCGTACCTGGCAGAACCGCAACCACTTCTTTGCCGCCGCCGCAATGGCCATGCGCAACATTCTGATCGATCACGCCAGAAAGAAATCGCGAGTGAAACGGGGGGGCGACCAGATTCGAGTGGACCTGGATCGACTGGATCCTGCCCTGCCGGAAATGGATGAGTTCATCCTGATGGTCGAAGAGGCACTCCAGCGCCTTGAGCAGGTAAATCCGAAATGGGCGAGCCTTGTCGTTCTGAAATACTACGGCGGCATGACCAACAAGGAAGTCGCCGACGCGATGGAAATAAGCGAAAGTTCGGTTGAACGATATTGGGCGGGTGCAAAGGCATGGCTGCTGAACGAGATCAACTCCCTGCCCTGATTCCATAGCAGGAGACTCCGGTTTCCCCGGTAACGACCAGCATGAGAGAAGAATCCCCATTCATCGAAAATGACCCGGTAAAGCGTGCGGAACAGATCTATTTTGTGGCAATCGACATCGAAGATGAACACGAACGCAACGCGTTTATAGAGTCGGAGTGTGCCGGTAACGATACCATCCTGCGGAACGTGCAGAACCTCTTTGGTCTTCAGGACAAAGCCGCGCAGATCTTCGAGGCGCGCAGCCCTACCCGCATCTCTGCCGTCGAGATTGCAAATAACCTGGCCGAGATCCCAGAATTCAATGCAACCATGATTTCCTCTCTGCCCGATGACGACGAGGTGGGCAAGCAGATCGGGAACTACAAGCTGCTGCAGAAGATCGGTGAAGGCGGGGTCGGCAATGTCTATCTGGCGGAACAGCTGAAGCCCGTCCGCCGTCAGGTCGCCCTCAAGATCATCAAGGCGGGCATGGACACCAAAAGCGTCATCGCCCGCTTCGAGGCCGAGCGCCAGGCGCTGGCCATGATGGACCACCCGAACATTGCCCATGTGCTCAATGCCGGCGAAACCGAAACCGGTCGCCCGTATTTTGTGATGGAACTGGTGCATGGAAAACGGATTACCATCTACTGCGACGAACAACAGCTTGGCATCAGACAGCGCCTCGGACTGTTCATACAGGTCTGCCATGCCATCCAGCATGCCCACCAGAAAGGGATTATTCACCGCGACATTAAGCCATCAAACGTCTTGATAAGCCTGCGAGATGGAATACCAAGCCCCATCGTGATCGATTTCGGCATAGCAAAGGCCACCTCCGGCGAACTGCTGACCGATAAAACGGTCAACACCTCCATGGGGCCGATCATCGGCACCCCCGCCTACATGAGTCCGGAACAGACCAACCTGACCGGATCGGACATCGATACGCGCAGCGATATCTACAGTCTCGGCGTACTGCTTTACGAGTTGCTCACGGGTCAGACGCCCTTCGATCAAAAGGAACTGCTCAAGACCAGCATCGATGAAATGTGCCGGATTGTGCGGACGACAGAACCGCCCCGGCCATCAGTGAAATTCGACGAACGGAGCTCTGCCGATAAATGGAAAACCGCGAAAAACCGGCATGTGGATCCGAAGAAGCTTTACGCATTGCTGTCCGGTGATCTGGATTGGATTGTAATGATGGCACTCGATAAGGACCGGGCAAAGCGCTACGAAACCGCGCATGCTTTGGCGGTGGACATCGAGCATTTCATCCGCAATGAACCGGTACTGGCCTGCCCGCCGAGCCGACTGTACCGCTTCCGGAAACTGGTACGCCGCAACAAGCGGATTTTCGCCACAGCCACCACCATCTGCCTGGCGCTGGTCTTCGGATTTGGCATGTCCAGCTGGTTCCTTGTCAAGGAGCACCGGGCCAGACAACGCGCCGTCATTGCAGAACAGCAGCAATCGCAACTGCGCATGGAAGCCGAGGACCGGGAGCGTATTGCACACGCCGCGTTTCTCATCAGTCAGGACAAGCTGGAAGAGGCGGATCAAGTGGTTGGCGAAATCACGTCGGGCCTCACACCCTCCCTGGAGACGGAAACCGTGCTGCGAAAGCTCGGTGAATGGAGGACCCTGCAAGGACGATGGGATGAGGCAGCAGCGCGCTTCAACCTATTGCTGCAAGTAGACATCAGGGACGACTCATGGGCCATCACTGAAGACCTGCTGATGGCCGGTCCAATCCTGATCGAACGAGGGGATCTCCAGGGTTATAGACAATTCCGTGAAGCAGCAATGGCCAGGTACCGTGGCACAACGGATCCGGTTTTTGCAGAACGTACCCTTAAAATCAGCCTGCTCCTGCCTGCGGAAGAGCAGGAGATGGAGCAACTGCAAACGTTGTACGATGTCGCAGCGACTGCTACGCAGGGACCGGTAATGAGAAACGACATCATGTCGGCATGGCGTTCCATATCCCTTGCTCTCATGGCCTACAGGCAGGGTTTCTACCCCACGGCCGTGGCTTGGAGCCAAAGGAGCCTTACCTGTAACCTGGACAATCCGGCCCGGATTGCTACGGCTCATATCATAAAAGCCATGGCGCTGCAGCGATTGGATGAAGAGGAATCGGCCAAAACGGAACTCGCACTGGGGCGAGAGATGATCGACGCAGGATTTGCCGGAGGCTTGAAGATGGGCGACGGCTTGTATGGCTTCTGGTATGACTGGCTCTTTGCCCGCATCCTGCTTCGGGAGGCTGAGACACTCATGGCTCCTGACGGCACCGGACCGTGATCATGGCGGGTGCTGGTCCATCTCCTTTCAACCTCAACGCGATTCCACCTCATACGCCGGGAAATGCACGGTCGGTACAATGTCGGGCGCATCGCTGGTTGTGGGTGCCGCGTTGGAGCGCGCTTAGACCGGAGACGATGTAAATTACCCGCAAGTGCACACCAGATCTATGAGATGAATACCGGTGGTCATGCTCCCCGGTTATTGACTAAAAAGTACGTTTGTCGAAAGATTTTCGATTTTCTTGAGGGGAAACAGCCCGGTTTTATCGCTTTATTATATAAAGCGAGAGGACGGAACAATAAATTGTCCATACTGCTCTCCGAAAAATATTTATTGTAAAACATAATGAATAACGACGATCAGAACGCGGCAATCGCTTCAATGCGAGCCTACGAAATTTTCTCCGATGCCATGGCGTATGAGGATGAGAAAATGCAACAGGCCTTCATTGAGCA
>JBNLDM010000059.1:0-52271 GCA_050304335.1 Pontiella sp. | reverse complement strand
GTCTAAATGATAGCGCTTACAATGTAAAGGTGTTTTTTAATAAAATGCACGCACGTGAAAAATAATCAGCATTAAAATCTCCTCCCCATTGGTTTATATATACTCATAACGAGCGCATATCTGGGACATATGCCGTCTTGTTCTCACGCATACATTCATTTTGTGTCGGAAGCGGATGCATTCATTGCGGATGGATTCGGGAACTGCAGAGTGATTAGGAAATTCTATAAGTAAATGAAAAAAAAGAATATACAACAAATATATAGTTGCTCGGGATGGCTAAAAAAACCAATAGCTCCGTAAAAAGAAAGCGCTACCATATGGTTCCTGCGCCGCGTTGCTGACGAAGGTCGGGCTGCTGCCGTGAACGTGCGCGCAGTTTCATGTCGGGGTGGGGCGTCAGAACATCCGGTCAAAATCCCGGCTGCTCTTTGCAGTATGCCGTAAACGCCGAATAGAGCAGGCCGAGCGAACGGGGGAAGGAAAAAAAGAACTGGCGACATGTGATTGATGATGTGCTGCAAACAGAATAGGCGTCTCCTCCGGCAGCCCGGGCATCACGTAGCGGATGGTGCTCCTTATATTTAGCCTCTCCCCGAGCCAGGGTGGCAGCGCCCTTGGAAAAGTGGTCCAGCCGTGGAGCGCCACGGCGAGGTAGGATTCGAGCAAACGGGCAAACTTGGTGATCGGTGTGTCGTATAAGACGACCGCATCGAGTTCGGAGCCGTTCTGGCCGGCGTGTTGAAGGCAGAACGTGACCGCGTTTTTTGGAAACCGCTCATCGTTGTTTAGGCGACTGAAGCGCTCTTTCTGGGCAACGGCCATGCCGCTTCACCGGATTTCGATATGCATAGCAGAAACCGCTTTACATTGTAAGCGCTTTCATGCAATTAATTCCTGATCCATGGAATCTAAATCAATAGATTATGAGATGCGCATGAAGGTCATTCAGATAAGCTTTACTATTGTGCTCCTTGCGGGGGTGAATGCCCGTTCTGCAACGGCGACCAATGCAGCGATGTGCTGTACAGAGGAAAAGCCCCGCGTTGAAAACGACGCAGCGCGTCGTATTACGTTTAACGGTGCCCCGTTTTTCATCAAAGGAGTTTGCTACCATCCGGTGCCGAAAGGCAGTAGCGTGCGGGATTTCAGCAACCTTGCGGAAGACCTGGCGCTCATGAAAGAGGCCGGCATCAACACTATTCGTGTGTATGCCCCGATCGATGACACAGCTATACTGGATACGATACAGAAAGCAGGATTGAAGATCATTGTTGGGTTCGGTTACAACCAGGAGGGTCACTACGATATCCTTACAGGCTCCTTCATCGATTACATCAACAAATACAAGGATCACGAGGCGATTCTGATGTGGGAGCTGGGTAACGAGTACAACTACCACCCGGAATGGTTCGGAGGCGATATCAAAACCTGGTACACGGCGCTCAACCAGGCGGCGGATCTGGTCCACCAAAACGATCCATCGCATCCGGTATCAACCGCACACGGCGAGCTGCCGGATGCGCTGGCCCTGTCGTCCTGTCCCAATGTCGATGTCTGGGGAATGAATGTCTACCGCTGGGACAATCCCGACGCCATTTTTTCAGAATGGGCCGCCGTCAGCACCAAGCCCATGTATCTGTCCGAGGCCGGCGCCGACAGCTACATGACCGTGGAGGGGCATGGTTACAACAAGGGGGCCAACCAGCAGGCGCAGGCGGATGCGACCCGGAACATCCTGGGTGACGTTTTCAATAACAGGGATGTCTGTTCCGGCGTAGCGCTGTATGCTTTTTGCGATGAATGGTGGAAAGCGGGGAATCCGGGTGCCCACGATACCGGTGGATCGGCCCCGAACAGCAGTGGGGTGCCGTATGATGGCGCACCGAATGAAGAATACTGGGGCATCGTGGACATTGACCGGAAGCCGAAGCGCGCCTTCCAGGTGGTCAAGGCAAAGTATAACGACTCTTTGCAGGCACGATCCATTCCAGATGCGCTCGAGGAAGAATGCGCGGCAGGAGTCCCCTCATCACCTCAAGGCGAGTTTTAATCATTCAATCTACAATATGACGTGGCAGCCAAGGGAGTTTCCTGCATGAGTACAGTGACGCATTACAAGACCGCGCCGGAAGACCGCATATCACTCAAGCAGAAGTCTGCCTACGCGATCGGCATGCTGGTGAACAACCTGCAGGCGGCTGCGCTGCCGGCAATGGTTGTGATTCTCAATCTCGGGCTGGGCATGGATCCTTTGCTGGTCGGTCTGCTGGGTGCGATACCGCGGATATTCGATGCCGTCTCCGATCCCATGCTGGGGTATATCTCCGACAATACACGAACCCGGTGGGGTCGCCGCAGGCCGTTCATCTTTGTCGGGGCGCTCACGGCGGGGCTCATCTTTGCCCTGATGTGGCAGCTTCCGCCAGGGCACACCCAGACGTTCTATTTCTGGACCTTCATGGCCGCTTCGATCCTGTTCTTCCTGGCCTATACAGTCTATGCAACCCCCTTCGTGGCCTTCGGCTATGAAATGACGGCGGACTACCACGAGCGCACGCGGCTGCATGCCTTTGCCAACACGGTTGGGCAGCTCGCCTGGCTGGGCGTCCCATGGTTCTACGCCCTGATGGCCAGCAACCTTTTCCGGGATACCGTGCATGGGGCTCGGGTGCTGGCAATCTGGGTGGGTGTCATCGTGGCCGTTCTGGGTATTGTGCCGGCGATCTTCTGCCGGGAAAGGAAGGTCATGGCGCCCAAGGCTGCCGAGGGCTTCCTGAAAAACATGAGCCAGTTCTTCAAAGGCATCGGAACCACCTTCCGATGCAGTCCGTTCGTCAAGATCTGCGGAGCTACCTTCCTCGTTTTCAACGGCTTCCAGCTAGGCATGTCGTTTTCGATCTATGTCATGATCTACTATCTGTTCCACGGAAACGACGCGGCTGCTGGAAAGCTGATGGGCTGGTTCGGCATGCTGACCTCGATCGCCACGCTGTGCGTCATCCCGCTGACCGGCTTCATCGCGACCCATCTCGGTAAACGAAAGACCTTCCTGATTACCATTTCCCTGTCGATCGTGGGGTATGCGCTTAAATGGTTCGGGTATAATCCGGCTTATCCCTATTGGCTGCTTTTCGCGTCCCCTTTAGTGGCATTCGGAACGGGTTCGCTGTTTACACTGATGGGCTCGATGATTTCGGATGTGTGTGATTATGACGAACTGGAGACCCATCAGCGGCGCGAAGGGGTGTTTGGAGCGATCTACTGGTGGATGGTCAAGGTCGGCATGGCGCTGGCCGGGCTGCTGACCGGCGTACTGCTCAAGGTGTCCGGTTTTGATGTGGCGTTGGAGGCCGGGCAGTCGGAGCGGACCCTGCTCCTCTTAAGGGTGTTTGACGTAGGGATTCCGATCATCACATCCTTCATCGCGCTGTGGATCATTGCGAGCTACAGCATCACCGAGGAGCGGGCCCATGAGATCCGGTCCGAGCTGGAACGCCGCCGCGGGAAAACAGCCACTATCGAACAATAGCAAAATCAGAGGCGAGCATGTTTGAAAAAGCAAGATACATCATTCCCGCATCATTTGTCGCTATGGCTGGCTTCCTGTGTTCCTGCTCGGCAACCGTTCCGGTCGAACCATCGCCCATGCCCATCGGGTTTCTCGACAACGGACAGAAGCTGCTCGGCAACACCAACTATCCGGCGATCTGCTATTCGGGCCACCGGAAAATCCCCCGGTCGGTCGAGAACACTCCTAGCATCGCGGAAACCAAGGAGGATCTGAAGATTCTCTCTGCCATGGGCATTAAAATCGTTCGAACCTACAACACGACACTCTATCCCCATACCGAGCGCATTCTCCAATCGATTCGGGAACTGAAGAATGCAGATCCGGATTTTGAGATGTATGTGATGATGGGTGCCTGGATCCAATGCAAAAACGCCTACAGGGAAGGGACCGATCACTCGGTTGAAGACGAGGTCCTGAATCAGCGGGAAATCAAGGCCGCCATACGGCTGGCGAAAGAATATCCGGACATCGTCCGGATCATCGCCGTCGGCAACGAAACCATGGTTGACTGGCAGGCACATTTCGTGCCGGCCGCCGCCATCCTCAAATATGTCAAGGAGCTCAAGGAGGCCCGTGCCGACGGGCGGATTCCGGAGACTGTCATGATCACCACATCGGACAACTGGGCCGCCCTGGGCGGGGAGGAGCGGTACCGTAATCCGGACCTGGGCGAGCTCATGCGGCAGATCGATTATGTTTCAATGCACACCTATGCCTTCCACGACACCTTTTACAATCCTGCGCTGCAGTGGGGGCCGCTGCCGTATGAGACCGGTTTGCCGATTGTCGAGCAGGTTGCCCATTCCATGAAACGGTCTATTGAGTTACAGAATAAACAGTATCTGGCGGTAAAGGATTATCTCGAGTCGCTCGGCGTCGACAAGGAGATCCATATCGGTGAGACGGGCTGGGCCAGTCTGGACAACTCGCATTACGGGTCGGAAGGAACCTGTGCAGCCGGCGAATACATCGAAAAAATGTTTCACGACGCCGTCCGTAAGTGGACCCTTGAAAACCATATGACCTGCTTCTATTTCGAGGCGTTTGATGAACCCTGGAAAAGTGAGGGAACCGATGGTTCGGAAGGGCACTTCGGCCTGTTTACTGTCGATGGCCAGGCCAAGTATGCGATCTGGGATCAGGTGGACGCAGGGGCCTTTGAAGGTCTCCGCCGCGGCGGACATCCCGTCGCCAAAACCCATGATGGGGATGCAACAATCGTGATGGAACAACTGAAGGCGCCGGCGCACTTCAAGAACCAGTAAGACAAAACCGTGATGATGCTTCGATTAAAACCTGTTCTGGCGCTCCTTCTCGTACCGGTCATGTGTATTGCGGCGGATGACAAACAGGCCGCGACTTCGTCTGCGGGCGCGGTCACTGTTTTTCAAACCAGCCGGCAGGGAGACCGTCTGGAACCGGTTGATGTCGTGGGCGGCATCGATCAGCTTCCATCGCGAACGCTGACGCTGGATCCATCGCAGACCTACCAGACGCTTGTGGGGATCGGCAGCTCGTTCACCGAATCCAGCGCCTATGTATTGTCCGAACTGTCGCAGAAAAAACGGGCCGAGGTTATGAAGGCCTATTTCTCGCCGGAAGGGGCGCACATCTCGCTGACCCGCACGCATATTGGCAGCTGCGATTTTTCCCTGCGGAACTATACGTATGCGCCCGTTCCGGGCGACGTGGAGTTGGAGCACTTTTCCATCGAGCCGGACCGCACCTATCTCCTGCCGATGATCAAGGCCGCCGAGGCGGTCGACGGGGCCGACTTCAAGATCCTGGCGTCCCCGTGGACCGCACCGCCATGGATGAAGGACAACAACACCTGGAACGGTGGGCAGCTCAAGCCCGAATACTATTCGGCCTTTGCCAGATACATCGTGAAGTATATCAAGGCCTATGAAGGGGAGGGCATTCCAATCTGGGGCCTGACACCGGAAAACGAACCTTTGGGTAACGATGCCAACTGGGAAAGTACCCATTTCAGCCCGGAGCAGATGCGGAAATACATAGCCGACGATCTGGGGCCTGCGTTGAAGAGCGCGGGTCTCGATGTTCCAATCTGGATCTACGACCAGAACCGCGAGGATATTATGATGGATTGGGCCGACACCATCTACGGCGATGCAAAGGCGTCTGCCTTCGTCCGTGGCATGGCGGTGCACTGGTATCAGAGCACCATTGATGTCGGCAGCGAATGGCTCGACAAGGTGCATGAAAAATATCCGGAAAAGGAGATCCTTCATTCCGAGGGCTGCATCGATGCGCTGGGTGACGATGAACCGATCGGTTCCTGGCTGGAGGACGACTGGTACTGGCGGCCCGAAGCAACCGACTGGGGTAAGTTCTGGGCCGCCGAGGAGGATAAACAGAACCATCCGGCATACCGTCCGTTCTACCGCTATGTACGCGACCTGATCGGCGGGCTGAACCACAATCTGGTCGGCTGGATCGACTGGAACATGGCGCTCAATACCCGCGGCGGTCCCAACCACGCGCGCAACTTCTGCCTTGCTCCCGTTCTGATTGACTCCGGCCATGATCGTGCCTATTTCACGCCGCTTTATTACGCCATTGCCCATTTCAGCAAGTTCATTCGGCCGGGTGCGCAGCGCATTGGGCTCTCCGGGCACGACGATACGTTAATGGCCACGGCATTCCGGAATCCCGATGACTCGATTGCGATCGTGGTCTTCAATCCGGGTGAAGAGGATGTGAGCTATGCGGTGAAGTCGGGCGGCAAATCCATCCCGGTCGAAATCAAGGGACAGGCTATACAGACCGTCTGCATCAGAAAACAGGAGGTCAATCAACGGCGATGAACTTGAAGAAAGAAACAACCGCATTAATGATTGTTGTCTCGGTCCTTGGGGTGGCCGTGTGCTGTACATCACACGCGGAATCCGAGAATGAGATTTCAACCTCAACAGACATCGGTACCGCAAACTCAAAGGGTACTGTACTCAGAGATATCGAATACGCGGTCGTTGGAGAACGATCTCTCAAGCTTGATCTGTTCCTGCCGGACAATACCCGCAATCCACCTATTCTGATATGGATACACGGAGGAGCCTGGCATAGTGGAAGTAAGGATTCGTGCCCGATGAAATTCATTCTGGATCATGGTTATGCGCTGGCAAGTATCGATTATCGCTTTTCGCAGGAAGCCGTCTTTCCTGCCCAGATTCATGACTGCAAAGCTGCTTTGCGTTTCCTGAGAGCAAATGCTTCAGAATATGGATTCGATGGTAGTAAAGTAGCTGTTGCAGGATCGAGTGCCGGCGGTCAACTGGCTGCATTGATCGGGAGCAGTTACGGTGTTGCCCTTGCAGAAGGCAATATAGGAAATCATCTTGATCAGGGAACCGAAGTAAATGCGGTAATTGATTATTATGGATGCAGCGACTTTGTCCTCAGATCAAAAACCCAGCCCGGCCGAGCCAACGATGCAGGCTCGGTTTGTTACAACCTTTTTGGAGGCCCGGTAAAAGACCGTTTGGCATTGGCGAAACTGGCATCCACGGTCACGCATCTGGATCCCACTGATCCGCCATATCTGATTTTTCACGGCACATCCGACAACGTCGTACTGCCGGATCAAAGCTATCGGCTGCATCTGGCCTGCCTGGACAACGGTGTTGATTCACAATTGATTATGATTGAGGGCGCAGGGCATGGCGGAGACTCATTCTTCAGTCCGCAGTACAGGAATCTGGTCATTGAGTTCCTGGACAAAGCCATGAAGTGAGTTTTCAGACAGCCATGAGGCGCTATCTTTTGGTGGAGGTTTTTTTTGTGGTCATGCTCAAACATTAATGAGCAGCCGGTGTATGAAGTCTGTAGCGGCACCGGGAACAGCTCGGGTTTGCGCAAGAAGCGCTCTGGTTTCCCTCACGCGTTTAGGTAAGGACGAGTGCAATGAACATATGGAAGTACACACTTCGGCATGTGAACATACTGGCAATCAGTGCAAACTGTTGCTGGGTTAACGCTGCTGATCCCTCGATCGACTTTACGGACATTCCCCGGTATGGATCAGAGGGCACGCTGAAGGGAAACGTCGCCGATCTCAAAGATGACGATTATTCTGTAGCCGTCTACATCTATGTGTCGGGGTGGTGGACGAAACCAGCTTCGGATGTACCATTAACGAAAATATCCAGTGATGGGTCATGGGCGTGCGAGGTTTCGGCATCGGAAGGCGACCGGCGGGCAACGCGCTATGCTGCGTTCCTGATTCCTTCAGACTATTCTCCGCCTACATGCATGGGTACATCGAAGCTGCCTGAAGATCTCTACACTGCAGCGGTTGCCCACATAGCCCGATCCCGCCCGGCAGGTCGTGAGATAGAGTTTTCCGGCTACCGATGGTGGGTAAAGGAGACGCATGAAAGCAAGGCGGGACCCGGTCCCAACTGGTTTTCGGGCAGTACGGACAACGTGAGGGTGGATGACCAGGGCCGGCTGCATTTGCGGATCACCAGGGTGGGCGATCAGTGGCACTGCGCGGAAATCGTCTCTCTTCGCAGCTTCGGTTACGGAACCTACCGTGTGTATGTGGATACCCCGGCGGAGGTAGTCGATCTAAACGCCATTCTGGGTCTTTTTACATGGAGTGATTCGCCCGAATACACACATCGTGAAATCGACGTGGAGATTTCAAAATGGAGCGATCCCGAGGATTCCGACAATGCTCAGTTCGTGGTGCAGCCCTGGACAACACCGGGTAACCTGGAACGCTACAAGGTTCCGGAGGATGAGCCCAATACCACGCATTGCTTCGAATGGAAACCCAAGAGGATCAGGTTCGTCAGCTACGGGAACCATTACGTAGATGATCGCACCGGAAACAAGAAATGCGATTCCTGGTCGTTCTCCGGCTCGAGTGTACCGCAGGCCGGCGATGAAAACTTCCGCATGAACCTATGGCTGAATGAGGGCAGGGCTCCTTCGGATGGAGAGGGGATGGAGGTTGTCATCAGCCGCTTTGAGTTTATTCCGCTTTGATTGCGACAGATGGTGCCGAAACATTAGAGCACTTCACGAATGAAATGCCATATTCATTTTTAGGGCTGGAATTGGCAGCGCCCTCCCAACCGCAGCGCGAAGGTCTTTAACCGTTCACGCCCTGCAATCAGTGCCTCTCATTTGTGAGTTGCTCCAGGTAAATGACATGACGCACTGTTGAGGGATGCTATGTGCCACCCTCCAATTGGAAGCAAGCGTGCGCGATGTCATGGCGCCGTGCTGCGGATGCGATAGTAACGCTGTCCTGCTGCAGGAACACCGCCGCTGCTCAAGGGCGTAAAGTCGTCCACAAACGTATGGTTGGTTTCCTCTCCCGAACTCTCGATCCACGTGCCGGCACCATTGGACGGGTTGGCAAACGCATTCCATAGTGTTGAAGTTCCCAGCACATCCGCATAATATATTCCATACTGGTATCCCGGAACAGTGTATGACGTGATGTGAACCGAGGACTGATTGCTGACCGTCAAGGTTTCTATGTCCATGATCCGGAAGATCGAATCCGCCAGCTGGGGATGGGTTCCGGTGTTGAATTCATACAGATTGTTGCCTTCATCCCCGTCGGGATTTCCGTTTGCACCGTAATCGGGGTTGATCGATCCGTCATCATAGGGATCGAGACCGTGAAGCGCCTCCCAACGGTCGGTCAGCCCGTCACTGTCGATATCACCGTCAACATGGATGCTGAATCCGTATGGGAACAGGGGATTGTAGCCGGGATCGCCCACATTAACCGGGATCTGGTTGTCTCGCGGCCAGGAGAAGGGAAGAATGCCGACGGGGAACGTGCCGCCGAAAAGCACGTCCGCCACGCCCTGGCCCTCCGTTCCGGGAAGCCAGGCGGCCATGAGGACATCCCAGTTGGACAGTTCGCTTTCCACGAACATCGGGCGTCCGGATACCAGAATCACGATAACCGGAATCCCTGCTGCACGCACATTGTTGATGGCAGAAATGTCGGAGGCCGGAAGAAAGAGATTCGAGGTATCACCCACACCCTCGGCGTATGGTGTTTCACCCACCACCACAATGCCCACATCCGCACCGGCAGCACCGGTGCCATCGAGGGAATAAGTTACAATCGTGCCTGCGGATACGGTGTTTTCAATCGCTTCCCGAATGGTTGTTCCGGTGGTGGTCTGGCCGTCGAAATTCTGCCAGCCGAGGCTCCATCCTCCGCACTGGTTTTCAAGGTTATCAGCATTCTTGCCGGCTACATGGATGCGGGTCAGGTTCTTTGCCAGAGGAAGTAGACCGGAATTATCCTTGAGCACCACCATGGATTCGGCCACCGCCTGGCGCGCCACGGTCCGGTGAGCCGCACTGCCAATGTCAGCCAGCAGATCCCGCTGTGCGTAGGGATTTTCGAAAAGACCCGCCTCGAACTTGACGGTCAGGATGCGCCGCACGGCATCATTGATACGGTTGGTGGAAACATCGCCATTGATAACGGCCGTCTTCAGGGTGTTCAGGAAGTTTGCGTAGTCATAAGGCACCATGACCATGTCCATGCCGGCATTGACCGACTGAATTACAGCTGTGTAGTAGTCCGGGTCTACCTGGTCCACACCGGCCCAGTCGGAGATCAGGAATCCATCGAAACCGAGTTCCTCTTTCAGGACGTCGTTCAACATGTAGGCATGTCCATGCATTTTCACGCCGTTCCAGCTGGAATAGGAAGCCATGATGATTTTCGCACCCGCCGCGATGGCATCTTCGTACGGCGCGATATGGATTGCGCGGAAGGTCGCTTCATCGAGAATCGTGTTGCCCTGATCATCGCCGCCGTCCGTACCCCCGTCCCCGGCAAAGTGCTTGGCGGTAGCGAGAATATTGGATGACGAAGTGAGATTGGTGCCCTGATAGCCCATAATTGCAGCCGCACCGAGTTCAGAAACCAGATCGGTGTCCTCGCTGAAGCTCTCGTAGGTGCGGCCCCATGCCTCATTGCGCGCGACCGCAATGCAGGGTGCAAAGGTCCAATGGGCACCGGTGGCAGCAACCTCGGCCGCCGTCACTTCCGCAGCTCTCCGGATCAGCGCGGGATTGCGTGTGGCGCCCAGGCCGATGTTATGCGGGAAGATAACCGCACCGGAGACATTGTTGTGTCCGTGCACTGCATCAATGCCATAGAGGATGGGAATCTTGAGCGGAGTGGTGAGTGCCTGTACCTGATACGCATCTATCATATCCGCCCAATCTGCAGCCGTTGCATTATTAAACGGCCTTCCGCCACCACCGCTGAGCACGGAGCCCATGTAAGATACCGCCACTCCTGCGGGTGTAACGGAGCCTTTTTCAGCCTGACACATCTGGCCGATTTTTTCATCCAGACTAATTCGCGACATCAGGTCATCCACCCGCACCGTCACCGGATTGGTGGGATTCAGGTAGGGCGGTGAGTTGGTGTCTACGGCTCCGGCGAAGGTGAACTCGAATTCATCGATATTGAGTTCCGTGCTGCGGAAATCCAGGCGCACAATGTGCGTTCCGTTGCTTAGTGAAAGCTGTGTCGGCGATGTGACATCGATCCAGTTCTGCCAGCCGCCTGTTCCGTTGAACGTGACCTGGTCCCTAGGTTCCCCGTCCACTGATAATTGGATTGAGAACGGGCCGGGCTGCAGACTGGCGACCGAGTAGCGCACTTCATAGACAGCCGTAGATGTGACGTTGACGGTGAAGTTCAGCCATTCTCCCTCGTCGACCCATCCGACATTGTGACCGTTGGCACCTGTGCCGCCTTCGATGTCGACGTCATCGCTCCGGTAGGCTCCTCCGGTGTTGCCGGGCGTAAGGTCATGATAGGCGACGCCTTCACCGCCCAGGTCATAATCCTCCGCCTGTATGGTTCCCGGTACCGTTGACTGTCCCCTGGCGACGGGCAGTGATGCGTACAGAAAAACGGCCAGAATCCGGATCACTCTTTTCATTAATGATCTCGTCTGATTACTGGATCGAGAGAACCCGGTAATAATTGTGCGGCTCTCCGACGGGGTCAAACACCGTGTTCGTTTCGCCGTTACCTGGGATAGATTCGCCCAAACTGTTCCAGACGGTGTTGGTGCCGAGGTTCTCACTGGCCCATTGGACATAGTAAGTAACACCGTTGCTGGCAAACCAGGTGATGCCAGCACCCGGGACAATGCTGGCCACTAAGGGTAATGGGCCGAAGGGTTTGGCGCTCACCGGAGAAGTGTCAGGACCCGAACCACCTTCGCCCGTCGCCGAAACCGTGTAGAAATAGGTCGTTCCATTGGCGAGGCCGGCGGTGTCGTTGTACATCACCGTGGGGGCGGTCGTGCCGCCAATGGTATTGTAAGGGCCGGCAATGTCCGTGGCCCGCCTTACCGTATAGCCGGTCGCAAAGGCACTGGCATTCCAGCTCAGCGACACCTGTGCATCGCCCGGGGTGGCCGACAGGTTCGTGGGTGCATCCGGGGCCGCAAGAATGGGCGTAGCCGCCGCCTGGATGCTATCGCTGCTTTCGCCGTTTCCATTCTCAGCCGAGACCACATAGTAGTAGGTCTGGCCTCCCAGGACGGAATCATTGTACGTCACAGTCGGGGCGGTAGTGGTGCCGATCACATTGGTAAACGGCCCGCCTGAACTGGTGGATCGCTTCACGTTGTAGCTGGTCGGGGTGCCGGTGGCGGCGGTCCAGCTCAATGACACCGAGTTTGGACCCGGTGTGGCGTTCAGCCCGGTCGGGGCATCCGGCGCAACGGTGACGGCATCCACGCTGTCGGCATAGGTGTCGCCCACCCGAATCTCGTCGATGATGATCTCTCCCGCGCCGCTGATATTCAGTCCGGCTCCGGTGATGGCTCCGACGTCGAATGTCGCATACGTTCCTGCAGCCGCAACGCCGGGGGTGGCCTGGTTGGCGACCGGATTGAGGTAGACCGTGACGGTGTCGTTGTTACCGGATGTATTGAATTGAATTTCCATTGCGACGAGATAGGTTTCGCCATAGGTGCCCAAGCCCAGGAGTTGCAGTGTTGCAGTGCCCTGTGCGGAAGTTCCCGTGGTGTCCATGGATCCGATTCCCAGTTGGCCCTGCGTGCTGGAGTAGGGCTGCAGTCCAAAGCCGAAGAAGAGTCCGGAACCGCCATTGGGGAAGTAGACACCGTTCTTGTTTGCTCCGGGATCGCCGGGACTTGACTTAAATAGAAAGCTGATCCATTTGGTGCCACCGGAGAGCGGGCTTGAGAAGCTCACGTATTGCCGGGCGCCCGCCGATTGAAGTGCGTTATTGGCTGAAGGAAGGTCGGTATAGGTCAGGCCTGAAACAATTGTGCCGGGACTTCCGCAGGTCCAGACACCGGATAGTCCGGCGCCTGTTGCAGCGGTTCCGTCGACCAGACCTCCAAGAGCATAGTCAAAAGGTTCGTATGCGGTTGGGGCGGCATGGCCAATACCCGTTGTTGCGAGCAGCGTCAGGCAACATGACAGGCCAATCATCCTGGACACACGGCAAGCCGAGCTTACATGCCGGAATGTAAAAGACCGGTTCGAAAGGGATGGTCGAATATTCATTGTTTCACCTTTATGCTTAAAAAGTTGATTCATCATGTTCACGGCATTTCGAGGATGCGGTAGAACCTGTTCGAGTGCTCCCCGGCGGGATCAAAGACGGTTATAGTGGTCCAATCGCCCGCGACATCCGGGCTGAAGCTGTTCCAAACGGTGTTGGTGAGGCTCTCTTTCCATTGCACGGTGTAGATCGAACCATCGGTCGATGGCCAGCTGATGCCGAAGCCGTCCTGGATGACAGCCGCAACCACATTGGTTTGGGGTGCTGCACCGCCCGAGTAGTAGATATTGTCCAGCTCGATATCCGAAATCTCGCCATCGACTCCCAGGATCTGGAAGAGCTGGCTGACCTGGGACAGGTCCGTGTCGCCGGCAATATCGGAGATCGGGATCTCGATGGTGTGCCAGCTGCCGTTCCGGGTAAATCCATAAGGGTCGCTGCCCGGAGTAAACTTGATCCATACCTGACCGACACCGGCCGGGCCGGTATTGGCCCCCCACGGAGAGTCGGGACCGATGACATTGCCGCTTTTCATCCCAACATAGAACGTCGTGGAAGCACTGGTTTTCATGGCAAAATTTAGTTTTCCATTCGGATTGTCGAAGGCCGAGAGGTCGTACTTGACGGCGGGGGTAAAAGCCGCACCAAACCAGCCCTGGCCTGCTGATGTAAAACTCAGGCTGTTCGTGCCCTCGTACGGGGTTTGTGCTATCGGATTAAGCGTTTGAGGATTGCCCCACACGTAGAATTCCCCGTCAACGCCCTGCATGAATTCGCCGCCGGTCTTGTTCGTGGCTGTTTCAGTGAAGACGCCGAAGCTTCCGCTCGAAGGTTTCGGCCTGGTTACACTCGGCTCATACCATATATTGTCAAGCGACAGCGTCGCACCGGAACCACCGGTTCCTGTTATCGTAAAGATTTGCTGAGCAGTATTGAAATCACAATTCGAATAGCGGTTCAGCGGAATGCTCACCGTGTGCCAGTTGCCATCACGCAAAAATCCGAGGTCGGAAGTTTCATCCCCGATGACCACCCAGGATAAGCCGCCGCGGGAACTCTGGATCCCAATGCTGATGTCCTCGGACATGGTCGTGTTGATGTCAAAGTGTAGGAACCCGTCCGAATAGTTTTTCATATTGCGGAAGTTCGGCAGAAAAACGCCTGCTCCAAACCATCCAACGTTGCCGATATCGAACGACCAGACCTCGGTTCCCTCTGAAGGCTCCGCAGGCACCGCCGCAGGCGTCATCGTTCCCTCCCAGATATACAACGCAGCCTCGTCGCTATACGGCCAGTTTGTGGAGGTATCATCCCCATATACAAGTGCGTCGTTGACCGGCGTGGTTTCGGTGAAGATCCCGAAGTTGCCGGTTTCCGCTGTATCCGCGCCCGAATAGATTTCCGTGTAGGCGTTGTCTTCCAGGCGGACCCAGTCCACACGCATTTCGGCGCTGGATCCCGCGATGGGCAATGCCGTCACACCGGCCGGGCTGTAGACCCCCGTATAGGACGGGTCCCAACCGCCAATGGCGAGGTTCAGGATTATGAAGTGAGGCTGATGAAACTCGGCGAAATGAGCCGCCGTAATATCGTTTGTAGCAAAAGGTATATTATCGAGGTAGAAGGTCAGGTCGGTTGGAGTCCACTCCACCTTGTAGGTATGGTAGTCGAGGCTCAGATCAACGGGTGCATCGATCCACTCAGCAGCATATTCATAGTCGTCGGTACTATTGGAATAGTGTATCGCGCTGTTGAGGCGCTCTTGCTGCTTGCCGTCGGCGATGCCTCCTGACGAACCCATTTCGACGATGTCGACCTCGCCGCAGGCCGGCCAGGCAATGCCGGGAAAATTGTTGCCCAGCATCCAGAAGGCCGGCCACAGCCCATCGGCGGTATCCGGCATTTTAATCCGGGCTTCCAACGTCCCGTATTTAAAAGCGAACCGACCCTGCGTCTGGAGCCGTGCAGATGTAAACTCATTGCCGAAATAGTCTTCCCGGTACGCTTTAATCACAAGGTCGCCGGCATCGATAAACGAGTTTTTTGACCGGGAAGTGTTATATTCAAACTGTCCGTTGCCGAAGCCCCATCCGCCGACATCCCAGATCCACGTGTCGGTATCGATTTTGGGATCGTTGAATTCATCCGACCATACAATGGCAGCGTTAGAAGCTGCGCAGGAAGAGATCAACAATGCGAAGACAAGTGGAAGTTTGTTCATAGACATGATGTAACCTTTGGTAATGCTGCCCAATGCAGCGTGAAACGTCCAAGTGAGGTGAGAGACTGATTGAAAGCGCTTACAAAATCAATCCTTTTGTCATTAATAATTATTCGATGGGAAAAAAGATAGACAGTGTAAGCGCTTTCATCTATATCTTGACGCAATAGACGGGGACCTGCTTGGTAACTCGCGGCAATACATAACCCATATTTCTGAAGGTGAGCGATGAGTCAGGGTACAGTTAAGAAGTCGGCTATTGGAGCGCATGAAGTCATTGGGCGAGCACCGGAGAACATACCCGTTTGGAGCGAGGAGTTTGATGCCGGCCCTGGACCGGATGAACAGACATGGACTCATGATCTGGGTGACGGGGGCTGGGGAAACAGCGAGTTGCAGACGTACACCTGTGACCCGGCCAACATAAGAATTGAAGACAGCCAGTTGATTATTACGGCTTTGCGCGAGGAAAACCGCTTCACATCGGCCCGTATCAAAACCGAGGGCAGCTTTGAATTTACATACGGCACGGTTGAAGCCCGTGTTCAGATCCCGGATCTTGCGAACGGATTGTGGCCTGCCGTCTGGGCTCTGGGCGGCAGCTTTTCTGAGATCGGCTGGCCCGCCAGCGGTGAAATCATCGTTATGGAGATGGGCGTCGAAGGGGCCGTTGAGGAAGGCCTGGCCAATCGGCGGATTATATCGGCCGCCCATTGGCAAAAGGGCGGTATCCACGAAACCGCTGCGGCTAAGCTGGACCATCCGCACCAGCTTGATGGTAAATTTCACACTTTCCGCATGGATTGGACGCTGACCGAGATCAGGACCTATATCGATGATCTGCAGATCTGGACCCTGGATATTTTAAACATCCCCCAGTTCCACAAGCCCCACTTTCTGCTGCTCAATATGGCCGTTGGCGGCAGGCATACGGGGATCATCGATCCGGGCGGTATCACGGCACGGTTCCCGGCAGAATACAGGGTCGACTACATTCGTGTTTTTGACAACGGTTTCACCAGGATCGAAGAGCCTTCCAACAGCAGCATGAAGGATGAATGACATGCAGGGCAGAAACACTGAGCATTCCCGAAGGATTCCGCACCGATCAGCTATATGCATGGTAACGCTATCCTTGTTCACGGGCCTGCTGGATTGTGCGCAGGCGCAACTCTGGAGCGAGGAATTCAACTATACTTCCGCGCCGAACAGCACGGTCTGGTCCTACGACCTCGGCGCGTCGGGGTGGGGCAACAACGAGCTGCAGAACTATACCAGCGATCCGGCCAACGTCTGGGTCGATGGCAGCAATCTCGTCATAACCGCTCAGAAACAGGGAAACAATATTACCTCGGCCCGGGTCAAGACGCAGGACAAGTTCATCTTCAAGTACGGCACCGTCGAGGCGCGTATCCAGATCCCCGATCTGGGGGATGGCCTGTGGCCCGCCTTCTGGACCCTGGGCAACAATATTTCCAGCATCGGCTGGCCGGCCTGCGGCGAGATTGATGTCATGGAGATGGGCAGCGCCGGCGCCATCGCTGCCGGGGTGGTCAACCGCAGGGTGGGGTCAACCGCCCACTGGGAATACAATGGCGGACACGTCTACTATGGATTGGACAATGATCGGCCTTCCGGCATTGATGGAACCTTCGTGGTCTATCGAATGGAATGGACGCCTACCGCGATCTCCACCTACATCGACAACAACTGGATCTGGACCATGGATATCGCCGGCGGGGCGGGATCGGATCTCGAAGAGTTCCATGAGCCGCACTTTTTCATCATCAATCTAGCAGTCGGAGGGAACTACCCCGGAATTTGGGATCCCGCAAATATCACCGCACCCTTTCCGGCGGAATACCGGGTTGACTGGATCCGCCTCTACGATAACGGATACACGGAGATCGGGGGCTCCTCGAGTACGACGTCAACGCCCTATTACGGATCGCCGCAGACCATCCCCGGCGTCATTGAAGCGGAGGATTATGATCACGGAGGGGAAGCCGTTGCCTATCACGACAGCGACGCTTCCAATAACGGCGGCGCCTATCGGCCTGCCGAAGGAGTCGACCTCGAAAACTGCAGCGAGGGCGGTTACAATCTCGGGTGGACCGTTGCCGGCGAGTGGCTCAAATACACGGTGGATGTCGATGCAGGCGGCGATTATGCGATTACGTCGCGAGTGGCCAGGGGGACCGCCGGTGTCGGGGCTTTTCACATCGAGATCGACGATGTCGACGTCACCGGATCCATTCCGGTCGAGGATACCGGAGGCTGGCAGAACTGGGTCGATAAAAGATCGAGTGTGACGCTCGCCAGCGGCGAACAGGTCGTCAAGATCGTCATTGAAGCGGGTGATGTAAACATAAACTATCTGGCATTTGAACTGCTTCCGCCAACGAACTCGCCTCCGGTCTTCACGGTCGATCCGATTGTTCGGACGAACGCTGTTGCTAACAGTGCGTACAGCGACACGATCGCCGGCTCGGCTACGGACGCGGATGCGGGTGATGCATTGAGCTATTACAAGGTGTCTGGTCCCTCGTGGCTGAATGTGGCCACCAACGGCATACTTTCGGGCATGCCCACCATGGGCAATGCGGGGACCAATTCATTCACCGTCAGGGTGGAGGACAAAGCGCTGGCCTATGATACCGCCACATTGAACATCAAGGTCGCAAGTATTCCCGTGATCCCTCCCGTATTGCGTGCATCGCTTGACGGAGGAAATTTCCGAATCAGTTTTCCGACGCAGAACGGCGTAAGTTACCAGGTGGTTTACAAGAGCAGCCTGACCAACTCGCTGTGGATTCCCGTTGAAACCGTCATAGGAGATGGCACTACGAATTCGGTCTTGTACGCAATGACGTATATCAACAGCTTTTTCAGGGTTTTCTCGCCCTGATCAAGGAGAGATGGCTATGCCGTTGTCTTGCGGGCAATGAGTTCGGTAGCCATAGTGAGCCTAATCGGCCGGGCATCCTTGTTCTTGATGCGCTTCGAAACCAGCTGAGCGGCTTCCTCGCCGATCTGCATCATGGGGAATCCGACCGTGCTGAGGCCGATATACTGTGCGATTTCATTGTTGTCGAAACCGATCAACTGAATCTCGTCGGGGATTCGCTTGCCGTACTTGTTGAGCACGTCGAGCACCCCGAGCGCCATCGCATCGTTGAAGGCGAATACCGCAGCGGGAAACGCGCCTCGTCCGGCGATGTATTCATCAAATACCTGCCGACCCCCTTCATGGTAGTAATCGCCCTCCAGGATGGTGACATCCACATCGTACGGCGCGTCCTGGATGGCATTCTGCGCACCCTTGAGGCGCTCGTCGCTGTCATGGTTATCCTTGGGACCGGTTATCAGCAGCAGCGATTCGGGTTTATTCTTGAGCAGGTGTTCGACTGCGGAATAGGCCCCCTTGAAGTTGTCGATCAGGACGGAGTCGATGGCCTTGACGGAGCCATGATCCTGTCCAATCAGCGCGATGGGAATGTCGGTTCCGGCCAGTTCCCTGACTTTCTCAGGACCGAAATAGGGGTTGTTCATAAGAATGATGGCATCCGTGCGCCCTTCGCGTCCGAGGGAGGCGAGGATCTCCAGCATGTCGGATTTTGAGTGGTAGAAGGAGATCATCAGCTTCAGGTTTTCCTTCGTCGACACCTCGTCGACACCGCGCAGCACCTGCACATAGTAACCGTTGTCAAGCAGGGGCAGGATGATGCCGATGGTGTCCGTTTTTCTGCCGGCCAGCATACGCGCCGCATGGCTGGGGCGGTAGTCCAGCTCCCGCATAGCCGCGAGCACACGTTCGCGGGTCTCTTCCTTAACCAGCCCGCTGCCGTTAATCACCCGCGAGACCGTCGCGGTGGAGAGGCCGGTTTTTTTGCAAACATCGTAAAGCGTAGCCATAATTTATCTTTTTTCCGTAATCTAGTATGTAAGGGCTTTCTATAAGATGTTGCATCACGGTTTTGGTCAAGCCCAATCAGGCAGTCAATAATGCTGCTGTTTGGCGCACTAAATCGCTGCCGTTGGTCCCTAAAAGCCAGCAGGCTGCCACGAGTCGTGATTTTTGAGACGGCGATTATCCAGAGAGGGAGGCACTTGTTTTTAATACGTTCACCAGAACAATTGAACGCTATGCGGGTGTAAGGATCTCGGAATGAAAGCGAATACATAATAGAGGCTTTGATGAATGCAGAACTGGAACGGATGGTAAGAGAAATAATGGGTAAAAACTATAGTAAAAACGGGGTAATGATCATTTTATAAAAAAAACCACTTTACAATGTAAGCGCTTTCATATAAACCCTGTTCCGAACATGAGAGAGGTCTTCTTCAGCAGATGTGAGAAGGAATGGTCTACTAACAAGAGAGGTAACTAAATGAAGCAGAAACTTATAGCATTAGTCCTGATGGCGGGATTTGCAGGCGTGAGTGCAAATGCTGCGTTTGAGCAGTTTGTCGGTCCGTCAGCGGCCATCAATGTATGGAACACGTGGAACACCAACAACTACACGTTCGATGGATATCAGTTCTATTTTGCACCCGGTAGTGTGGCGGATCTTCAGGCGCTAACCACCGATAACCGTCAGTTTGAATTGCTGCCAAACACCAGCACCTTTACGGAGAATGCAAGCCCGCCCGACCCTTACTGGATCAACACAAATTCAGTGCCATGGACCGGTAACAAGGCGATTGAGGCTGTTACAGTTTTTGAAGCGCCGGATGTTACCACCGGCAGCGAAACAAATATTGTTCTGCAATACACCGTAGATGCCTTTGACCTTGATCCACGATGGGCAGCGAGAGCTGAGATCAGAACATTCAACGCGGATTATTCGGGATTTGCCCAGGCGGCAATTGGCCCCTGGCTTACCGCCAACGACATAACGAATGGCACGCTGGAACTGGCAGCTTCGTATCCCGCTGGTATCGCACCGAACAAAAGAGTCCAGGTTGTTTTTGTCATGGGCGGACTCAATGCCAATCCGACTAATGTGGCGAGCTACGGATCAGCAACCGTTACCTTCCAGGAGGTTATAATTGACAGCGGCGATCAAACACCACCGGATCAGCCTGAAATTAATGCAGTTGTAGCTGCCAGCGATAACAAGCTGTTCATATCGTCCACCACCGTGACCGATGATCTGACATACGTTCAGTATTTCTTCAGCAACACCGTCAATGGTGCGGTCAGCGGATGGCAGAGCGATACCAACTGGCTGGACGATGGGTTGAGTGCTTCCACTCCATACTCTTATGTGGTGAAAGCGCGCGATACGTCCGCCGCGTTAAACGAAACAGCCTGGTCTGCCCCGGCAACTAACAGCACCCTGGCGACCAGCACAGCTCTGCCCGATCCAAGTCCGATGACATTCGCTTCATCGGATGCGAGCTCGCAGTCGGTCAAGCTGACGGCTACCACGGCTGCAGATGCCCTGGGCGGTCTCATTGAATATCAGTTCAGCAACACCGTCAGTGGTGTTGCCAGCGCATGGCAAAGCAGTCCCGTTTACATCGTAACCAGTCTGGCTTCCAGCTCGGACTATCCATTCACGGTGCGGGCGCGCGACCTGGACGCAGCCACCAACACAACAGCGTGGTCCGATCCTCTTGGGGTCACCACCCTGGCTTATCCGGCATCCGTCGCTGTTTCGGATTCGCTTACAGGATACACGGGCAACAGCAACCAGGATGAACTCGTCCATGAAATACTGAAGGCCACCTTTGAATTTGCCAACTATGATGACCTAAACCGACGTATCGGTTTTGACGTTGCTGGCGCCACGTTTGGCGGATTCGCGGACGGAGACGCCGGCAGAAACGTCATGCGCACACTGGCCAATGAATATGCCAGTGGGTCTTTCACGGCTACTGTCACTGCAGTAAACTGGCAGCCGGGACAGAATTACTTCATTGGATTCGGATCCGGCCAATTGGGTGCATATGGTGTACCGGACTGGCAGGGTGATGGTACGCAGGGAACATTTCCACAAGCATCGTTCATCTGCGAGTTTAATCCGGAAGTGCCGGCCGCCAATGTATGGTCACAGAGCGCCAACACAACCAACAATAACAGCGCCACTGCTTCTGACGGATCTGCTATCATAACTGCAGGCGCTACTGTGGGTCTCAGGATCGTGTATGATGCCGCAACCTCAAACGGTACATTTATTATCGACCTGGACTACGACGGCGTAACGTTTGATGAAAATGTTACTGTGGGTCCGGTTTCGGCACCTGACTTCGGCGTTTGGCCGTCAAGTATCTATATTGCCGGTGATGACGGGGCCAACTATAAGGATCTCGTGATCGAAGCCGAAGGTGCCGCTCCGATCGTCGGTGTGGCTGACCTGGCAATCACGCCCATATCGGGCGGTATGCTGCTGACGTGGACGAGTGTCGGCGGACAGACGTACGATGTGGAATACAAGACCGATCTGACATCCGGTTCCTGGACGACTGAGCTTTCGGGCATCGCCGGAACGGGCGGCAGCATATCGGCTACTTCGACGGTGAGTGCCTCGGAGGCATTCTACCAGGTCTCCACCCAATAAGGTGGTAACAGCAGGTCGTTCTAAAAGTTCTATCTAACCCCGCCGGAAGATTCCGGCGGGGTAATGGTCTCCCGGTTCATTAATGCCCGGCCCATGGGTTGACTTGTGGCGACGGCCAGGTTCCGGTGCTGAGAGTATATAACTATCCAAATGGCTAGCTTTTATTCTCGAGTGATCTAAAGTAAATTAAATATATTGATGTCAAAGAAGGCATACCGTTAGATCGTATACTGTGAGAACCAGCAGGCGACGAGTTTGCTGAAAAGGAATGGTCCAGGGAATGAAGAACCTATTCAACAGATCGGGGAAAGTCTCAAAGGGGGCTCCCAGCGGTTTTATGATCAGTCTCATCTTCCATGCGGCTGTATTCTTCATCGCCGGTCTGTTCGTGGTGTTTACGGTTGTGAACAAGCCCGAACCCGAGTTCACCCCGCCACCGCCGATTCAGCGTCCGAAGATGCAGCTCAAGAAGCCGAAGGTGAAGGTCCAGAAGAGCTCCCAGCCCAAGCCCTCCTCGCGCATTGTTGCCAAGGTGCAGACCAAGCAGATGCCCGAGATCCAGCTGCCGGACCTGGTAGGTACGGGCGAAGGGCTGATGGGGGGCGTAGGAGCCGGTGGGGGGGATTTCCTTGATCTGCCGGAGATCGGGCAAACCACCCTGTTCGGCGACGGGCAGAGCGCTGGCAACGACCTGAAGGTGAGCTATTACAACATGAACCTGACGCGCCGCGGCACGACAGCCTCAATGAATCCGCAGGCGTATGAGGCGGTCATCACCAAGTTTCTCGAGTCCGGCTGGGACAAATCGATCCTCGACAAATTCTACCGCTCACCTAAAACGCTGTATGCGACGACGATTATGATTCCGCTGGTTAATTCGGCCGTCGGTCCGGATGCGTTTGGGGAGGATATGAATTACGGCTATTGCTGGGCGGCGCTCTATGAAGGGAAGCTGGTCTACAAGGACGAGATCACATTCCGCTTCTGGGGGGCGTCGGACGATGTGCTGGTGGTTGCGGTCGATGGCGAAATCGTGCTCCAGGCAAGCTGGCCCTCGAGTCAACTGACCCGGTACAGCAAATGGACCAGTAAGGCGCCGATCAACCTCACGGATTATCTCGGAAACCAGTACCGCGTCGGGGGTGACTGGATCACCTTGAAGCCCGGCGAGGCGCGTGATTTAAAGGCGATCGTCGGGGAGTCGCCGGGCGGACAGTTCCATGCCCAGCTGCTGGTGGAGGTTAAGGGGGAGAAATATCCACTGAATCGGCGGGGGTCAAAGCTGTTGCCCGTTTTTGCGATGGAACCGCTGTCATGGGCGCTGCAGGACAGGATCCTGGTGAACATGGTAGAAGGCGATGCCAACGTAACCAATGTCACGACATTCTTCCGGGATTATTGAACGCAATGGGAAATTAATCCAATCGAGGCTCGTAACGCATGAAATCAATCGCTCGAATCGCAATAGCTGTTTTGCTGGTCACGTCCGTCCATGGCGAAGTACGGGTTTGGACTGCTTCAAACGGGAAAACAATCGAGGCCGAATATGCGCGCAAGCTGTTCGATGATGTCGTTCTGAAGGATACAAATGGCGCCGAGCTCAGGGTTCCGATCAAGGAGCTCTCGGCAGAAGACCGGAAATTCATCGCACTTGCCAATCCGCCGGAATTAAGCATTGATTTCATGCGCAGTTCAAAGCAGGAACACATTGACATATCTCCGTTCCTGCGCAGGCTTCCCCCGATGGTTTTGTATTACCAGTTTGGCGCCCGCGTTAAGCAGATGGACACGCAGGACTATCCCTACCCAGTGACCATCGAGGTCTACGCGTTTTCACAGCAGCGCTATGATCCGGACAAATATCACCTGATTGCCATGAACAAGAGCAACCCCCATATACTGTCGGAACAGAAAGACCGGAAATATGAATTCATGCCGGAGACTCGGGTCAAGCTGCTCAAGTATGAAATAAACGTGGATTTCCTTGCCTGGCGGGAATCCCGCGGCGAGCAATATGCCGAATGCCTGGTCATCGTGCGCGATGAGCGGGGCGAAGTCATTGCCCACAACACGACCAAGAACTGGCTCTACGACAACTTCGACAAGCTCGAAAAACTGCCGCTCGGGGCTTGGCTGGACAATACCTGCACGCGCGTCCATCCCACGTCGCCCAAGGATATCCGCTCCGGAACGCCGCCGCATTGATGAAACCTCTACGTCCGGGTGTGGCTCCCCCTGCAGGCAATCCAATTCAAAACGGCTTGCCTCGTTTCACCGGACTGACCTATATTTCCGCACCTCTTAGCGCCCCGGTAGCTCAGCTGGATAGAGCAACGGACTTCTAATCCGTAGGTCACAGGTTCGAATCCTGTCCGGGGCACCATTTTCAAACAGTGCTGGGCAGGATGAGGCAGGGCGCTTTCGATGTGCCGTTACTCAACGGCAATGATTGCAGCGTGATTTGCGAAATATTGCTCCTGGTCAGCCAGCAGGCTGACAGCATAGGTGTCCGTGCTTTTCTTTTCCACCACGGCATCCGCCGGACTCCATGTTTCAAGATCAGACGAGCCAATTACGGAAATGCGCGCAGGTCTGGCCGAGGCTGTCAGGACATCGAACGAAAAGCGTCCATCTGCGACCATGATGTTGTCTGTCGTACTGTTCATCGTAACGTAGAGGTCGGAAGGATCAACCAGAAGTCCCATAACGGTGGTGGTTGAACTGCTGTTTGACAGATTACGCGCTTTCACGTTTGTACCTGCCGGAACCTTGATTGTTGGATTCAAGGGTATGGGATTAACCCGTATGCCGGTCGCTTGAGTCAGGGTAACCACATTGGTGGATACAGTATCTATGAAGATAAGCTGAAAATCGGCTATGTATAGATAAGAACTCCCGACACTTTGAATGACCAGAACCTTTCCGGCAGGAACGGTGTAGTCAGCGTCTATATCAGCAAAACCAATGATAATCGGTTCAATCGCTCCGTAACCGATAAAGGGAATCAGGGCTAAAGCTGCAACAATTGATTTCATAATGCCTCCTTGATATGCAGGCAGTATAGCCAATCTGCCGGTAAAATCAATTTCTTCTCGCATCTGATCCACAGGGCGGAATCGTTGAAAGCGCCGTCCGTCCCGCACAAAACCAGTGAGCTGACGGCTCGCCGGGCCGATCCTGCCGGCATGAATGTCCTCCAGGAAACCTTATTTCTTCCGGCTGAGGATGGGATAGAAGACGACGCGGGGGCAGATAAAGACGGCGACGAGCGCGATCGACAGACCGACGATGGCCTTGGAAGTTTCCGCCTTCAGCAGGAACGGTACGATCACCACCGCACCCAGAACGAGCCAGCCGGTCAGCAGTCCCTTGACGTGGCGGCCCATGATCTGCGGCACGTTGAAAAAGAGGTCGAAGACCCAGTGCTCCAGCAGGGCGCCGTGTTCGCCGAACACTGGAATGATATGCACGAAAGTGGTGGCACGGCGGCTGACGAGGAAGCGTGCCAGGTGCGGATAGGTGGTGGTCATCTGGAGCGGAAAGGCGAGGTAGCCGATATATTTCACGAAAGAGAGCGGGGCCGCCACCAGATAGTCGCGCCAGTTGCGTTCGTAGATCATGAGTCCGACGACATAAAGCCCGCGGCAGAGGGAGCCGGGGGAAATCGGTGTGACCTGGAAGGCCACCAGCGTAGCTGCGAACCAGCCGGCCGCCACGGTATGCGATTCACCCTTCCCGATAAAGTAGGCATAGACGAACACCCCGGTAATGACGCTGACGATCTGCGTCACGGGCAGGGTGCAGAAGTGCACGGCCATGCTTTTGAGATATTTTACGATATAGGGTTCCTTGATGATGGAGACAATATGATCGTGCTCCTCTTTCGTGAGCATACCCTCCTTCTCCCCTTCGTGGATCTGATCGAGGAACCACTGTTCGCGGAAGGCTTCGTCGGCGGCAAACTTATAGATGAATTTGAAGAAGGCGGCCGTGGCGTCCCATGCGATACGCGGCCGGATGCAAAAACGGTGCAGGCCGATGGGCAGCAGGCCGACGGTAAAACGTTCCAGAAAGAACAGGCCTGGTCGTTCCGCCAGTCGCCGGGTGCGGGCTTCATCGGTGCGCCCGATACGGTGCCAGCCGATTAGATCATTCGCTGCGCGCGCCTGAAGGGCGGCCTTGAAGTAAGCCGGTTGGGTGATTAGCCGGATGACATGCCTGCGGTAGGCGGTATTTCCCCAGCGCTTGCGGATCAGCTTCCCGAGCAGGGGGATCGCGCCCAGCAGATGGAAAAGGGCGAAGCGCAGGCCGCCCTTGCGCAGTTTTTCCGCAAAGGCCTCGTCGACGAGCTCGTCGGCCAGGTAGCCTTCCACCAGACCGGCGATGATATCCGTCTGCAGTGCCTTGTCGAAGGTGGGATGCAGGCCGTGGTGGGTGATGTCGAGCAATGAACGGCGGTAGGCCCGGTCCTGGATCTTGAGTTCCTCGATCATTGGCTGGACATCGGCGAATATATCGGGATGCGCAGCCACATAGGCTTCCATCATCGAGAGATCGCAGCGGTCGAACTGAACAAGTGCCCCGCGTTTGAGACCGTCGATGATCAGCTTAAAGTCGCCGGGGCTCATGGGCAGCCAGGGCAGGAGGGCGAGGCCGGCACGGAAGTCGATCGCGCAAAGGCCGCCATCCTCGGTATCCGTCCGCTTCATGCAGTTGGGCTGGCTCTTCATGGTCGACCACTCGTACTGGCGCGCGAATTCGGGGGCACCCATTTCGTGCATCAGATTGACCATGTCCGCCATGAACCGCCGCTTTTCAATAAACTCGAGACTCTCGGTATCCTCTATTCCGACGTTCTTCCAGTCGCGGCGCGTCGTGATGTCGCGGTCGGCCTCGAGCTTCCACATGCGCCCCTCGACCCATTCGGTGATTTCGCCGTAGGCGTTCAGGTTGGGATCCCAGAAAGAGGCGTAGGCATCCTTGACAGCGGTTTCGCGGCCGAACTTAACGAGTCCGGCGCGGCGGACGAGCTTCTGCCAGAGGAGCCCGGCGCGGCAGGCCCCATGGTTGACCTGCGAGCTGAACGGCCCCTGGAAGGCCAGCCAGTAGGTGGTGTTGCGGAACCAGCGCGAAAAGGCACTGGGGGGTATGACGATTTTGACGGCGTAGAGTTTTCCGGTTTCGAGGCCGGGTATGAACGTCTGATCCGGCAGCTCGAGCCCCGTCAGTCTGCAGCGGTAAACCTGTCCGGCAAATCCGCCGCCGAGGAACTTGTCGACCGTCAGTTCGGCCTTGCCATGGATCGCGGGGTAAACCCCGGTGATGTCGACCGGCAGCACCGTACCGTTCTCATAGCGGGTGGGTCGATGGCTGACAAGCAGCTGCGAATCCTGCGCCTTCTGTTCCAGCTCCTTGCATAGTTCGACTGAATAGTTCTGTTTCGCCATTGCACCCCTGTGAAATCGTAGTAAAGCGCATGGAGCCTGCCAAAACGCCTGTATGATGACAAACCCTATGAAGATCAAAAAGGAAACCATCAAATGGCGGGCGATTGGTACATAAATTCACTTGCGCGCCTGCACGGGTTGAAGCATATTCGTCGTATCTTCAGGGCAGGGTGAAATTCCCGACCGGCGGTGAAAGTCCGCGAGTTTTTTCCGAATGGAACGAACACGATGCAGTGAAATTCTGCGACCGACAGTACAGTCTGGATGGGAGAAGATGACGTGTGAATAGGCGTGCAGCCTGATGCATTGCTATTTTTGCGAACGGCCCTGAAGACGTATGTACTTCAGGGTTTTTGTTTTGCAGGAGCAGTCATGAGTGAAAAACTATTCGATCCGATCGAGGATGTGATCGAAGCATTCCGCAACGGCGAAATCATCGTAATGACCGATGACGAAGGCCGTGAAAACGAGGGCGACCTTATTTGCGCCGCGGAAAAAACCACCCCCGAAACCATCAACTTTATGGTGACCCATGCCCGCGGACTCGTTTGCGTACCCATGCAGGAGGATCAACTGCGCCGGCTCGGCCTCTCGCGTATGTCGCCGGCATTTGCGTCGGACAAGTATCACACGGCTTTCATGGATTCCGTCGATGTCCGTGCCGGTACGACGACCGGTATCAGCGCCGCCGATCGGGCAAGGACGGTGCAGGCGCTGGTTTCGGAAACCAGCCAGGCGGCGGATTTCATCAAGCCCGGCCACGTCTTTCCTCTGAAGGCCGTGTCGGGTGGTGTGCTGGAGCGTGCCGGTCACACGGAGGGGACAGTCGATCTGGCGATCATCTGCGGCCTGAAACCGGCGGGAGTGATTTGCGAGGTGCTGCGCGATGACGGCGATATGATGCGGTTGCTGGAACTGCGTGATTTTGCGGACAAACATGGGTTGAAAATGACCGCCGTGTCGGAAGTCGCCAAATACCGTTATACGCATGAGAAGCTCGTCCACATGGAGCGTGAGATCAATATGCCGACTGATGCCGGCCCGTTTAAGTTGAAGCTGTACAGCTCAAAGGTGGATCAAAAGGATCATCTGGCACTTGTCTGCGGCGATGCGTCCTCCGGCAAGCTGCCGCTGGTGCGTGTGCACAGTGAATGCCTGACGGGCGATGTTTTCCATTCGATGCGCTGCGACTGTGGAGCGCAGCTGCACGCCGCCATGAAAGCCGTCCAGAAGCACGGCTACGGCGCGATTGTCTACATGCGGCAGGAAGGGCGGGGGATCGGTCTAGCCAAGAAACTGCACGCCTACGAGCTGCAGGAAAAGGGCATGGATACCGTGGAGGCCAATGTGCACCTGGGCTTCGGGGCCGATCTGCGCGACTACGGAGTCGGTGCCCAGATTCTTGAAGACCTCGGTATGAACAAGGTCAAGCTGCTGACGAACAATCCGGCCAAGATCGAAGGCCTCGACCGGTATGGGATCGATATCAGCGAACGCGTCCCGCTCGTGCTGCCTCCGTCCGAACACAATGCAACCTACCTGGAAACAAAGCGGGACAAGCTCGGGCACATTATCTGAAACATGAAATGTGAAACTTGAAACGTGAATCACTGCGAACGGCCAGGGTTCTGCCTATCACTGGTCACACGAGGAACAAGTTATGGGAAAAGGGATTTCAAACGAAATTGGGAAGATCGGCGGCATTGGTGCGCGGCAGATCGTGGGCACGATGGATGCGTCGGGTCTTCGGTTCGGTATTGTTGTAAGCCGCTTTAACGACGAACTGACCAACATGCTTGCCATGAGTGCCTACCAATGTCTGGAGAAGTATGGGGCCACGGCCGACACCATTGATCTGGCGCGGGTGCCCGGTGCCTATGAAATCCCGGTGGTCGCGGAAAAGATGGCAGCAAGCGGACGGTATGATGCGCTGATTGTCCTGGGGGTGGTGGTAGAAGGCGAAACGCAGCATGCCCAGATGATCATCGATACCACCGGACAGACCATACTGGATATTGCCTGCCGTTATCAGATTCCGGTCATTAACGAAATCGTCGGGGTACGCAACTGGGCCCAGGCCGAGGCGCGGTGCCTGGGCGGGGAAAATACACGCGGATGGTATGCCGCCGAAGCGGCCATCGAAACCGCCCGCGTTTACAAACAGATTTGATGTCGAACCACAGAATACACTGACTGCCCGGTGATGTTACTGATAGTGCTCGTTATCCGTCAGTGGTTTCTGTGCTTTCAGTGAAAGATCAGATTTTTACAAGAGGTTTTATGCAGAAGAAAAAAGTCAATGGCCGGCGCGAAACACGTGAATGGATCATGCAGTTCCTGTTTCAGCTCGATTTCAACCCGGAGCCGATCGACAGTGCCCTGAAGGATTTCTGGGAGGAGAAGAATCCCAGCGAGCGAGAACAAAAATATGCCGAGGAAATCATCAAGGGCGTCGTACAGCACAAGGTGGAACTGGACGAGCGTCTGTCGAAGTATGCCAAACGATGGAACTCCGACCGCATGGGGGCAGTCGACCGCACTGTCATGCGGGTGGCCCTGTTCGAGATGCTGTACCGCGAGGATATACCGCCGGTCGTATCGATCAACGAGGCGGTCCACTTCGCCAAGGACTTCAGCAGCTTTCAGTCCGGCCGCTTCGTAAACGGTGTGCTTGATCGCATTCGCCAGGATATCGACCGCCCCGCCCGAACCACCTACAAACCGCGGGAGCAGGAATAATGGCAGGCTGGTTCGGCGCGCTATCCAAAACGCGGAACCTCTTCCAGAAGGTTTTTGCATCCGGTCCTTCCGCGGAGGAGATCGATGTAGAGGAAGTGGAGGAGATTCTGCTTCGTTCGGATGTGCCGGCCCGGCTGGCGATGGAAATCACCGAGGAGCTCGCATCCACTTCGAGGAAACGTTCGCGCCGGGATCGGCTTCGTGACCTGCTCCTGGACGCACTGGGCGAGAACCCGATCTTTCGCTGGTCATTCGGCAAGGATCCCTGTGTTGTCATGCTGCTGGGTGTCAACGGTTCCGGCAAGACCACCACGGCGGCCAAGCTGGCCAGAAAAGCCATGGACGATGGCCGCACGCCGCTGCTGTGCGGATCGGATACGTTCCGGGCCGCAGGCTCATCCCAGCTGAAACTCTGGAGCGAACGGGTCGGATGCCCCTTTGTGGGTGGCGAGATGGGGCATGATGCCGCCGGTGTGGCTTTCAATGCCGTCGATGCCGCCCTCGAAAAAAACTGCGATGTCGTGCTGGTCGATACCGCCGGCCGCATGCATACGAAGGCCCCGCTGATGGACGAGCTGCCAAAGATGTGCCGGTCCATAAGCAAGCGCCTGCCCGGTGCGCCGCATGCGGTCTGGATGGTGCTCGACGCCTCCCTCGGCCAGAATGCCATCATACAGGCCAGGCAGTTCAACGCCGTGGTGCCGCTGACGGGTATTATCGTGACCAAGCTCGACGGTTCATCAAAGGCCGGTTTTCTCTTTTCCATGAAGTCCGAGCTCGATGTACCGATACTTTTCGCCGGTCTCGGTGAAGGGGAGAACGACCTCGTCCCCTTCGATGCCGGCCAGTTCGTCGATGCCCTTTTGGGAGAGGAATAGGATCCGCGGATTGCATGGAAATGCATTGTATGCACCACGAAGACACGAAGGGAGTTTGGATGAAATTTGATGAGTTATCGAATGTGGTCATCGGATGTGCATTGAAGGTTCATAAAGCGCCTGGTCCTGGACGGCTCGAATCTACCTACGAAGAATGTCTTTGCTATGAACCCGCTCAAGCCGGGTTGAAATTCGAACGGCAAAAGGAACTTCCGATCAAGTACGGGGATGTAATCATCAATTGTGGCTATCGCATCGATACTCTGGTGGAAGAACGATTGATTATTGAGCTTAAGAGTGTTGATGCATTGCAACGCATACACGAAGCTCAACTTTTGACTTATGTGAAGCTCTCAGCGAACGCTGTTGGTTTGTTGATTAACTTTAACAGCGTCTTGTTGCGTGATGGAATCAAAAGACTGATGCTGTAGCTTCTTCGTGATCTTCGTGCCTTCGTGGTGAAAAAGATGACTGCTGATGAAAAACATATGCTGCGGGCGATTGAGCTGGCAAGGCGGGGCGAAGGGCTGACCCGGCCCAATCCGCCGGTGGGCGCCGTGCTGGTGCGCGATGGTGAAATCATCGCCGAGGGCTGGCATGAAAAAGCCGGAAGCGATCATGCAGAACGCGCATGCTTGAAGAATCTGACGCCTGCTTCCCAAAATCTGGAGGCCGCAACGCTTTACGTGACGCTCGAGCCCTGTTCAACCCATGGGCGCACGCCGCCGTGTACCGACCTGATCCTGGAGCAGGGGATCGGCCGCGTCGTGGTCTCCGTGAAGGATATGAATCCCCAGCATGCCGGCCGCGGATTGGATATCCTGCGCAAAGCGGGTGTCGAGGTGGATTCCGGCATCTGCGAAGAGGCGGGCCGGGAACTGATCGCTCCGTTTGAAAAGTTCATCACGACGGGCATGCCGTATGTCACCCTGAAGCTTGCATCGACACTGGACGGAATGATTGCCGACAGCGCCGGCGATTCGAAATGGATCACCGGTGCGGCGGCGCGTGAACGGGTGCAGGCGATGCGACGAAGGGCGGACGCCATCATGATCGGGGCCGGAACCGTGCGCGCCGACGATCCGTCGCTGCTGCCGCGACCGGATCAAGGACGGCGGCCCTGGCGCGTCGTTGTGGGGGATAATGTACCTTCATCAGCGAAGTTGCTGACGGATGAGGCGCGCGAGCGGACTCTGATCTATCATGGCAACCTCGAGTCCATGCTTCACGATCTCGCTGAAGAACATGGCGTGATGCATGTGCTTTGCGAAGGCGGAAGCAAGCTGGCGGCTTCGCTGGTGGAGGCAGGATTGGTCGATGCCTATGCCTTCTTCATTGCACCGAAGCTGATGGGTGCCGACGGACTGCCGAATTTCGGCCGAGTGGGCGGGCTGATCGGTAATGTTGCAAATTTAAGGTTCACATCGGTCGAGCAGATCGGTGAGGATGTGTTGTTGATGGCAAAGCCGAAGGACTGAATCTGGAGAGCAAAGGGACAGCAGGCTTGCATATTGCATACTGCGTATTACGTACGCCAGTTGTTCGAGCTGGATACGCAATACGAACTAAGCAGTACGAAAGGAGTAGGGATGTTTACAGGAATTGTTCAGCGTTTGGGGAATATTGTTGATGTCAGGATGGAAGGGACGGCAGGCCGGATTACCATGGTACCCAACCGGCCCTTCGACCGCCCGGTGAGCCTCGGCGACAGTATCGCCGTCAACGGAACCTGTCTGACCGTGGCCGGCATGGATGGCGACAAACTGATGTTCGATGTGCTGGGCGAAACGTTTGATAAGACCAACCTGGGCGACAAGACCCCGGGCGATCTGGTCAACCTTGAGCAGGCATTGGCGCTGGGCGATACCCTTGGCGGCCACATCGTGACCGGGCACGTCGACAACACCGGTACGGTGGCGAACATTGAGTCGGTAGGCCGGGACTTCAAGTTTACGATCACGTGTTCCCGCGATATGCTGATGCTGATGGTCTACAAGGGCTCGATCGCGATCGATGGCATTTCTCTGACGGTAGCTGAACTCAAGGACGACGGTTTCATCGTGCACATCATTCCGCACACGATGCAGGAGACCGATATGTCGGAATTCAAGGTCGGCACGAAGGTAAATCTCGAAGCCGACATTCTCGGCAAGCATGTCCAGCGCATTCTGGAATTCGGCGGCGGGCAGGACTACCGCCTCAACCTGAACGGATAGATGATGCGTTTTCTTATTGTCAGTCTGGTCAGTCTGTTGGCTCTGTTCGGATGCCGGTCCGCCGAGCCTGCGCGCCACACCGTAAAGCCGGCGGGGCCGCGCACGAAACAGTTGTACGTCGTGATCGACGACGCGGGACTTTCGCTGTCGGAAGCGCAGCAGTATCTGGACATTCCCATTCCCATGACGATCGCGGTGCTGCCCCATTTGAAGGAGACGACCCAGGTCTGTGCCGCCATTCGTCGTCACGGCAACAAGGAGATCATTCTGCACCAACCGATGGAGGCCTATGATGCGCAGCTGAATCCGGGACAGGGGGCCATTCTGAGCACGACCTCTCCGGCCCAGGTTAAGGCCATTCTGGACTGGAATCTGTCGTCGGTACGCGGCGCGGTAGGCATGAACAACCACATGGGCTCCCGGATTACGGAAAACCAGGCGCTGATAAGCGAGGTGTTGCGCTACTGCAAGGTCAACGGGCTGGATTTCCTCGACAGCAAGACCGCATACAACTCCGTGGTGCCCCGAATCGCCGCCCGGGAGCAGATCCATCTTGAGCAGCGCGACGTCTTTCTCGATATTCAGCGCGACCGTGAATACATACGGCGGATGTGGTCAAAGTCTGTGGCAAAGGCGCGCGACAACGGCTATGTGATCGTCATCGGCCATGCGTGGTCGACGGAAACGGCCGCGGCCATCCGTGACAGCTACCAGACGCTGCTGAACCAGGGCTACACCTTCCATAAACTGTCGGAGCTGTACGAATGAAAGCCGTGCCGGTAGAGGAAAAATCCGTGCTGGTGACGGGGTGCTCCTCCGGCATCGGGCTGGCGACGGCGGAACTGCTGCGCGAGAAGGGATGGAAGGTGTTTCCGACAGCACGCAAGGTTGAGGATATGGACATGCTGGAAGCCAAGGGATTTCCAGCCATGCAGCTGGACGTGTCGTCAAGTGTCTCGATCCATGCGACGGTTGACGAGCTTTTGTTCGCCAACGGCGGCCGGCTGGGAGCGGTGGTAAACAATGCCGGCTTCGGCATGCCGGGCGCCATCCAGGATCTGTCGCGCGATGCGATGCGCCATCAGTTCGAGGTCAATCTATTCGGATTGCAGGAACTGACCAACCGGGTGATTCCTGTTTTCCGGGAGCAAGGCTATGGTCGCATCGTGAACATCAGTTCCGTGGTGGGGCGGCTGGCACTCCCGTTCATGGGCATCTATTCGGCATCCAAGTTTGCCCTGGAGGCGATCAGCGATGTGCAGCGCGTGGAGCTGTCCGCCGATGCCATCAGTGTCTCCATCATTGAGCCCGGCCCGATCCAGACGCGTTTTTCCGCCAACTGCGCGGGCGAGGGAGAGCAGGCGCTGGATGCCGATCATTCGCGTTATGGAAAGGCCTACAAGGACTATTTCCAGAAGCGACGCAACGGTGGGATGTCCGAAGACCGGTTCCGGCTTCCTCCCGAAGCGGTAGCCGGAAAAATACTGCATGCGCTGGAATCATCGCGACCGAAGGAACGCTATTGCGTGACCCTGCCGGCGTATCTGGGCAGCTGGGCCGCGCGGTTTCTGCCTGCCCGCATGATCGATCGTATGATGATCCGGCATGTGCAGAAACGCTTTGGCTGAGCGCAGACTTGGATCGAAACGCTTCTCCGGTATACTCGTTCCATTCCAAACGAAGGATTCTGCCGATGAAATTCCTATGCCTACTCGTCGCAGCCACAGCGCTTCTTGCCGGCTGCTCGTCGATCACCGTTAATCGGGACTTTGATCCCGCAGTCGATTTTTCAGCGCTGAAGACCTATGCCTGGAAGCATGCGGTCCAGCCGAAGACGGGCAGTGCGCGCGTCGACAATGATCTGGTGGATCAGCGCATTCGGGAAGCGGTCGATGCCGAGCTTGCCGCCAAGGGTTTTGCCAAAGGGGAGGCGGCAGCGGCCGATTTTCTGGTAGCCTACTACCTCGAATACAAGCGCAGGATCAGCGGCAATACGTGGAGTTTCGGGATTGGTTCAGGATATTACGACGGGTATGGAGGCGTGGGCTACAATACCTCCATATCGGACTATGACGAAGGATGTCTTACTATTGATGTGATCGACCGCAAGCGCGATAAGACCATTTGGCGAGGAGTCGGCATCCGGGCTACCTACGAGGATGCAAAGCCGAAAAAGGTCACGGAGATCATCAACAAGTCCGTCGCCCGGATCCTGGAAGATTTCCCGCCGCAGCAATAGCTGCGGCTAGACCGGGCAGGCAAATCGCTGGAGGGGCATCAGCCTCGATGCCCGGTCGGCGGGACCGCCGCCCCTCCATGAAAGGTGGAGATACTTTTTAAAGCCTTCTAGCGTGCGCTGGAAATGAACGTGAGCAGCTCTTTGCCGCGCTTCGAATCAATTTTGGAAAGTTCCCTCGCTTCTCGTTCGGCGTCATCCCAGTTTTTCTGCTGCACGTAGCTCAAGGCAAGCATGTAGCGCGCATCAGCGAAACCGGAATCAATGCCCAGGGCACTCCGGCAGGCCTGCGCCGCCTCATCGTATTGCTTGAGGGAATAGTAGGACAGGCCCATGTTGTAGAAGGCGTTTTTCTGGCCGGGATCGGCTTCGACGGCTTTCCGGAACTGTTCAACCGCATCGGCATGCCTGCCCTCGCTGTGCAGCCGCGCGCCTTCCTTCATGTGCTCCAGGGCAGCGGCCGTGTCGACGGCTTTCGGCAGGGCGGGTTGGCCGCTTAACCGCGCGATGGCCTGCCGGGCTGCATCGCTATGGCTTCCGCCATCGCCGGCTTGTTCGAGATAGGTTCTGAAGTAGGCGAGCGCGGAAGCCTTGTCCTGCAGCCATTGTTCGTAGATGACGCCCAGATTGTACTGGGCCGGTGCATAATCGGGATAGGCGGCAGTGATCTTCTTGAGGCGGGAGATCGCCGCCGTGCTGCCCTGGCCATGGTTTAGCTCAGCGAGGGCCAGCGCATTCTGTGCCGCGGGATCGTTCGGATTATCAGATGCCGCTTCGGCCATCAGGCGTGCGGACTGGGCCCAGTCGCGCTTCTTGGCGGCCATCAGGCTTTTCAGTGCCAGGGCGGCAGGGTTGTTCGGGTTTTCGCCGAGATACATGTTGATCGACCTGGCTGCACCTTCAAGGTCGTCCGAATAGAACTGGGCTATGGCCAGGTTCAACTGTGCATCGGTAATAGTTTCGGACAATGCGCATGCATCGCTGAAAGCCGTCGCCGCAGCCTGCGGTTCGTCCAGTTGCCACAGTACCAGACCCAGCTTGTTGAATGCCGTCGATTTTCTGGCATTGCCGGAGAGCCGGGCCGTCGCTTTCTCGAACAGAGCCCGTGCCTGGACAAGGTTGCCCTTGTCCCAGGCCTTGACGGCCTTATTGAACTCTTTTTCGCCGGAGCGCCCGCCACAACCAACAAACATTACCAGTACGAGGGCAAAACCGGCCCCGATCATCAATATCCTGTTTTTCATCATTGTTCAGCGATTCCCTTGACCCACACCTCGCGGGTGCGCGGCCCGTCAAATTCACAAAAATAGAGGCTTTGCCATGTGCCCAGCTGCAGCTGTCCGCCGGATACGATGACCTGGGCGGACGAGCCCATCATGCTGGCCTTCACATGCGCAGCCGTATTGCCTTCAAAGTGGCGGTAGCCGCCTTCCCAGGGCACGACCCGGTCCAGCACCATCTCCATGTCCGCCGTAACGTCCGGATCGGCGTTTTCATTGATGGTCACGCCGGCCGTGGTATGGGGGATGAAAACCGTTACAACACCCTCGGAAATACCGCTTTCATGGACCGATTCGGCCACCTGCCGGTCGATCTTGATGAAGTCCGTTCTGGATCGGGTTTGTATGCTGAACCTTCTCATGTGACGACACCTTATCCGAACCCTGCGGATTTTGAAGCGGAAAGTTTCCGGCGGGCTGAAAAAAGTCGAGAGAGGCTTCCATTCCCCCGAAATCAAAGCATAGAATAGCAACGATTTTTATAGAGGAGTCCTCGTTTTGCGGTTTGTGGCGGATCACATTCTAACCTTTGTCACCATGGCCTTGCTGCTCTTCTGCTCGGGCTTCTTTTCCGGCACGGAGTCGGCACTCTTTTCGCTGAGCCGCAGTCAGATACGCCGCCTGCGAAGCGACGGACACCACGTGGAAAAACTGCTGACGCTCCTTGCAGAGAATCCTTCCGGCCTGCTGGTGGCCATTCTGTTCGGTAATCTGGTCGTCAATATCCTTTTCTTTTCCATCAGCGCGGTGATGAGCATGGAGGTTGCGGAACTCTATGGCGACTGGTGGCAGGCCGCCATCGGCGCCTTGGTTCTCCTGATGGTCATCCTGGCCGGGGAAATACTCCCGAAAGCCGTGGGCATCTCTTTCCCGGAACGGATTGCCCGGCTCAATGCCATGCCGTTGATGGGCTGGTTCCATGCCATGGGGCCCGTCCGCCGTGCACTGGAAATGATTGCCAACCGGATGGAGCCACCCGACCAGCAGGAACACGAGCACCGGGTCGGGGCCGGCGAATTGAAGATGCTGATCGATGCCACGCACCACGACCCTACGTTCGGCAAGCAGGAAAAGGCGATTGTCGAAGACATTGTCAACCTTCCCGAGATCCGAGTGCGCGAACTGATGGTTCCCCGGGTCAGCCAGTTGTTCCGCCGGGCGGATGCGCCGGCGGGAGAGGCCTTGAAGGAGGCCGCCGAGCAGCAGATCGAACTGATTCCCATCTACGAGAGCGAGGAGGATAACATTGTCGGGGTGGTCGAAACCCGGGCCCTGTTTGTAGACGGGGATCCGGATCGGCCGCTGTCCGACTTTGCCTTGCCGGTCCTGTTCGTTCCGGAGACCAAGCGGGCCGACCAGATGCTGCAGGAATTCCTCGACGAGGATCTGCGGCTGGTTTGCGTGGTCAACGAATACGGCGGACTGGCGGGAACCGTTTGCCTGGAGGATCTGCTGGAAGAGGTGGTGGGCGAGTTTGACGTAATGGAAACCCCGCCGGTCGAACAGCTGGGTGAAACCACGTACCGGCTCCAGGGCAGCCTGGGGATTCGCGAATGGCGCAGCCTGTTCGTCGGGTTCCTGCCCCGCGAAATGATGCAGGGGCTGGCGCTGGATACCGTCAGCGGTTTGGTAGTATCGCTGCTGAAGCGCCTGCCCAAACCGGGTGACGTGGCCCAGGTCGGGAACCTGCGCTTCACGGTCGAGCAGGTTCGTTCGAACCGCATCGAGCTGGTGCGCCTGGAACTGGACAGCGAGGGAGAAGGGGGCCAGCCATGACAGGGAGCATGGTGGCCGTTGTGCTTGGATTCGTTTTCAGCTTCCTGTTTTCGGGAGCCGAAACCGGCAGCTATATGGTGAACCGCATCCGGCTTCGTCACCGACAACGGGAACGGCATCATTCTGCCCAGTCGCTGGCACGTTTGCTGAAATATCCCTATATCTTCGTCTACACCATGCTCATCGGCAACAACATAGCCGTGTTCGTCACCACCCGCGAGGTCACCGATTTCTATCTGGCTTCGGGCATGGCAGACGGCCGGATGCTGCTGGGTTTCATTCCGTGGACCGCGGAAATGGCGGCGACCCTGACCCTGATGTTCCCGCTCTTTCTGCTGGCCGAGCTCTGGCCAAAGAACCTGTTCCGCAAGAAGGCGGACACGCTCATGTACCGGCTCGCCGGCCTGCTGCGCCTGATTGTGCTCATCCTGCTCCCTGTGACCTGGCCGCTCAAGCAGTTGTTCCGTTTCCTGACCCATGGCGCGGACAGCGCGGCCGGACGGGATCTGCACCGCCTGTCACCCGAAGCGCTGCGGGAGTACTTCTCGGCCGGGGAAAAGGAGGGGGTGATTACGTCGCATCAGAACCGCATGCTCGACAACGTTACCTCGATGCATCGCATACCCGTCCGCGAGGTGATGACGCCGTTCAAAGAGATACCACGGCTGCCCGACAACGCAACCGTGGCCGACTTCAAACGCCTGATCGACCGGCGGGAAACCACGTATGCCGTCATGATGCACAGGCATGCGACGATTGGGCTGGTATCCATGTTTGCCCTGGTCGCACGCAAGCTGGGTGACGATGATTTCCTGAAGCCCTATGCGGAGGATATGCTGACGCTGGCGGAAAACAGGAATCTGAAGTCGGCCTTCTACCGTCTCCGTCGCAATCCCCGCCACAGCGCTGTGGTGGTCGATGCTCGAAACCATCCGGTCGGCTTTGTTCATCTCGAGGATATTGCGCGATTTATCGCGCGAAAAGGCTGATACGCCCCGCCGGCGGGTTTTTAGCAGATCGGCTCTTTTCAAAGTCCGGCGAGTTATATACGTTGGCGATCGAGGTATTATGCATTCAATTACCAGAAAGCTTTTTCTCTACCAGATCGTGCTGCTTGCGGGATGCCGTTCCACACCGGTTGAGGCCAAGTCGTCGTCGGGTGGTACCGTTTCCATTTCCTACATCGCCCGGCTCTATTCCATGCGCCTGTCGAAATCGGGCAACAAGATGCGGCTCGAGAACAAGTGGAACAATCTTGAGTTCGAAACAAACAGCCGCCGGGCCTGGATCAACGGTGTCATGGTTTGGCTCCACCATCCCTGCCGCGGATCCGGCAACAACTACTCCATTGCGGAATCCGATTTCAAGAAGGGCATCGATCCCATCCTGCGCGCCTATGCCTACGTGCCGCGGCAAATGCCCAGGCTGGTGGTGCTTGATCCCGGGCATGGCGGAAAGGACAACGGCGCCAGCGGCGCGAACAAGGTCCGCGAAAAGGATGTCGTGCTGGATATCTCCCATCGCGTACGGAAACATCTCGAATCGCGTAAGATCGCGGTACGGATGACGCGCACCGGCGATACCTATCCTACGCTGGATCAGCGGTCGGACTTTGCCTACAAGGTTTCCGCCGATGTGTTTGTCAGCATACACGCCGACGGTGCAGGCGATTCCAGTGCCGCCGGTGTAGAAACCTTCATCACGTCGGTCGAAGGCGGGGAGTCGAGCAACCATTATGGACAGGGCGGTGATATCTTTGCCGTCAAGAACAACCAGTACGACGCCGCCAATGCGGTGCTGGGCTTCTCGCTGCAGAGCAACCATGTCAGGGCCTCGAAGCGCAGCGACCGGGGTTTGCGCCGTGCCCGCTACTCCGTACTCAGGAACGCGCCATGCCCGGCCGCGCTGGTCGAATGCGGCTTCCTCACCAATCCCACCGAAGAGGCCCTCCTGAACAGCTCCAGTTACCGCGAAAACGTGGCGCGGGGCATCGCGAACGGAATCCTGGGCTATTTCACGCTCGTTAAGCGTGCCCGCTGAACATTGGGAACTGCGGGATATCCACGCGCATGACGTTTAGGGTTTCAATGCCTGGCAATGTGGTTTATCAATACGCACGTTTACGGGGGTTTTGATGAAAAGATCGAATCTGATGGTTGGCCTGCTGAGCGTGCTGGTGCTCTTTGCCGTGGCTGCGGCATTCAAGGCTGCCTACAACGTGGTCATCCCATTGATGATCGCCTGGCTTCTGTCCTATATCTGCGGGCCGGTGGTCAACTATCTGGTTCACAAGAAGGTGCCGCTGGGGCTGGCGGTCTTTGCCGTGCTCATTCTGGTGCTCGTGATCGTCTATTTCTGCGGCACGTTCCTCTACGGCCGGGTGCGCGATGTTCTGGAGGTTTCGCCCAAGTATCTGGCCAAGCTAAACACCATCTACAGCGATACGGTGTACAATCTCAACCTGTCCGAGGAGTATCTCGCGGGCATCAACTGGACCGAAAAACTGGGGCCGAAACTGGCCCAGCTATCGACCTCGATTGCCCTCTGGATGGGCAACTTCCTCAGTAAACTGCTGCTGGTACTGATCTTCCTCGTGTTCATGCTGCTGGGCAAACCCTATTTCCGCTACAAGGTCGAACGGGCCTTCCCGCCGGATCGCGCCTCCACATTTTCAAGCATCACCGCATCCATCTCCAATCAGATCGGACAGTACCTCATTGTCAAGGTGGCGATCAGCGGTACCACCGGGGTTCTGGTCTGGCTGGGGCTTACGATGATGCACGTCGAGTTCGCTCTCACGTGGGGCGCGCTGGCGTTTTTCCTGAACTTTATCCCGAGCATCGGGTCGATCATCGCCTCGGTTCCGCCGATCCTGCTCGCCATCGTCCAGTTCTACCCGTCGGTCTGGATGCCGATCGTAGTGGCCGTCATCCTGCTGTTGATCCAGATGACGATGGGCAACGTCATTGAACCGAAGATCATGGGCGACAGCCTGAATCTCAGCCCGGTGGTCATCCTGCTCTCCCTCGTATTCTTCGGCTGGCTCTGGGGGATCGTGGGTGCGCTGCTTTCGGTACCGATTGCGGCGGCGATCAAGATTTGCTGCGAAAACATCGAAGCCCTCAAGCCTATCAGCATCCTGATGGGATCGGGCAAGCGTTTCATGAAAGGTGATCCTGAATCTCAGGGGGAATAGCCATGCATTTGTTGAACATTTCTGAACGACCGGAACTCCGTGAATCCATCATTCTCGCACTGAAGGAGGACCTCGGCGATGTGGGGGTCGATGTCACCTCCGAATCGCTCGTGTCCGATGAAGCGATGGCCGAAGCACACATGGTGGCGCGCCAGCACTGCGTAATTGCCGGGGTGGGTGTGGCAAAGGAGGTTTTTCTCCAGGTCAATGACAGCCTGGTGGTAGAGATGCATGTGGAAGACGGCACGACCGTGGATGCCGGTACCAACGTGATGACCATCCGCGGTTCGGCCAAGAGCATCCTGATGGCGGAGCGCACGGCGCTTAATTTTATCCAGCGCATGTGCGGCGTGGCCACCATCACGGATCGGTATGTCAGGGCTGCCGACAACCCCGATGTGGAAATTCTCTGCACCCGCAAGACCACACCGCTGCTCCGTCTGTTCGAGAAATATGCCGTGCGGTGCGGCGGGGGGGTGAATCACCGCTACGGATTGTTCGATGCCGTCCTGATCAAGGACAACCATCTGGCTTCGTGGGAGCACACGCACGGCATTGGCGTGGGCGAAGCCGTGGCCGCCGCGCGTGCACGCTATCCCGACCTCAAGATCGAGGTTGAAGTCGATACTATCGAGCAGCTCAAGGATGCGCTGGAAACCAAACCCGATTGGGTATTGCTCGACAATATGCCGCCGCATGTGCTGCGCGAATGCGTGGCCCTTTGCAAGGGCATCTGCCAGACCGAGGCTTCGGGTGGCATCAACCTCGACACAATCTACGACATTGCCCACTCGGGTGTTGATGCTCTGTCCGTCGGTGCGCTGACCCACTCCGCACCCTCCATCGACCTCGCGCTCGATTTCGTATGACCGCACTCGTCATAGACATCGGTAATACCAGCACCTCCATCGGTTACTTTCGCAACGGAAAGGTAAGCGGGACCGGGCGCTGCGCATCGCGTTTCAAGACAGCGGATGAAGTAACCGCCCTGATGACAAAACGGCCCGTTGATCAGGTAGTTGTCGCCTCGGTGGTCCCGGTCCTGAATGCCCGATGGAAGAGGGCGGTTAAATCGGCGGGTCTGCCGCCGCCGCTCTTCGTCAACCACACGCTTGAACTGGGGATACCCATCGATTATCCGAACCGCGAACGGATCGGGGCCGACCGCCTGGCTAACGCCGCCGCAGCCGCCAGGCTGTTCGGTACGCCGTCGGTGGTATGCGATTTCGGTACGGCACTGACGTTTGACATTCTCTGCTCCCGCCGGGGATATATCGGAGGCATTATCTGCCCCGGTCTGCCGCTCATGTTCGACTACCTTGCCGAAAAGACGGCGCTGCTTCCGCATGTTGCTCCGTCGAAGACCCGGGCGGTCGTGGGGCGCAACACCGAGCAGGCCATGCAGATCGGTGCACGGCTTGGGTATCGCGGCATGGTTCGCGAGATCCTCGATACGCTGCGGATAGAACTCGCTGCACCCGATCTGCCGGTGTGCTGTACCGGGGGATATGCGGGATGGATCTTCAAGGGATGGGATGTCGAGGCGGTCATCGATCCAAAGCTGACGCTCAAGGGGCTCGGTATCATCAGTGAACTGAACGGGCAGGGCGGCCGTTCTGCATAGAATCAACGGCTCGGCACCGCATAATGCCTGCTATTGCCACTTGCCACGACCCGGTGCCTGTGTCTAACTCCCGCGCGATATGGAACACGGCGAACGACAATTCATACATGGAATCTTTCTCTCCGAGCTGCAGGCATGGATCGAGCAGGCGGGCGAGAAGAAGTTCCGCGCCAAACAGATCTGGGAATGGCTCTACCATCACCAGGTGCAGGACTGGGAAGGGATGAACAACATTCCGAAGGCACTGCGCGAGAAGCTGGCCGCCGATTTCATCTTCCATTCGCTGGAACCGCTCAAGGTGCAGGAGTCGGACACCGGTACGCGAAAGATTCTCTGCCGTCTCGTCGACGGCGAATTGATCGAGGAAGTGCTGATCCCGGCGGACGACCGCAGGACGGTGTGCGTATCGAGCCAGGTGGGCTGCATGTTTGGCTGCGCGTTCTGCGCCAGCGGCCAGCTGGGCGTTAAGCGCAACCTGAAGGCGGGTGAAATCGTGGGCGAGATCCTGGCCGCCCAGCGCGCTTACGGCGATCGAATCACCAATGTGGTTTTCATGGGAATCGGCGAACCGTTCGACAACTATGACGAAGTGATGCGCGCCGTCCGCATCCTGAACGATCCCGACGGTTTCTGCCTCGGTGCGCGGCGCATCACCATCAGCACCTGCGGAGTTGTGCCGGGAATCCAGCGTCTGGAAGACGAGGGCCTGCAGGTCGAACTGTCGGTCTCGCTGCATGCCCCGAACGATACGACGCGCGACGAGCTGATGCCGGTCAACGTATCGTGGTCGATTGAGGAACTGATGGAAACCTGCCGGCTGTACACCCAGCGGACGAAACGCCTCATCACCTTCGAGTATACCATGATCCGCGGCGTGAACGACACCGATCGGGATCTCGACGATCTGATCGAACTGCTGACCCGCTTTCCCTGCCGGGTCAACCTGATCCCGCTGAGCGAAATCGACGAGTACGAGGGCAGGACCTCGAAACGCGAGTCCGTTGAAAAGTTCATTGCCCGTCTGGAAAAGGCAGGGATCAATACCACGGTGCGCTGGTCGAAGGGCATCGACGTGAACGCCGCCTGCGGACAGCTGCGCAGCAAGTCGATGGGGAAAAGCCTGAAGAAGAAATCGACGGACCCCGCCCTGGATGGACCCGCGCAGCCTGCAGCCGACGATTATCGACTTTGACGTTTTTTGGGGAATGGCCTACGCTCTATCCAACGATGGTGGCGTTTTCACATACTAAAACATTCCTGGCAGTCTGCATACTGGCATGCGCCGGTTGCTCCACCATGAAATCGCGCACCGGTGGTCTGGCTTACGAAGTCGAGATTGACGGTGCCGGCTGGGCGCTCGGGAAGGCGATCAAGCAATCCACGTCCATCTGCAAGTTCGAGAACCAACCTCCATCGACAGTCGGGCAGCTGCGCTATCGCATGGAAAAGGATCAGGATACGATTGAAGCCATTCTAAAAGCGAACGGCTACTATGACGGAACGGTCAAGATGTATCTCGATGCAACGCGCCAGCCGGTACGGGTGGAAATAAAGGTGTGGCGGGGCAGGCAGTATCGATTTCGGCAGGTTAGTGTGCAGTTTTCCGGTGAGCATGACGAGGCGCTCGAACGGATCAGGCCGCGGGTGCGCAAAAGACAGCATGTGGTGGCATCTGAAGTGTTCGAAGAGGAAAAACGCATCCTGGATTTGATAAAACGCCGGGGGCATCCGTTCCCCAGACTGGTCCGTCGTGTAGTTGAAGTCGATCACGAGGCCCGCAGGGTCGACCTGACAATCATCTTCGATCCCGGTCCGGCAACCTCTTTCGGTGATGTCAGGGTTGAGGGGCTTGAAACACTGAAGGACAGTTATATCCGGCGCCAGGTGCCATGGAAGGAGGGCGACCGGTTCAGCTCCAAGGACATGGAGGACTTTGAGCGGAAGCTGCTGGGTACGGGACTCTTCTCATCCGTTTACGTGGGGCTGGCTGAACCGTCCGGGGCATCCGGCACCGTTCCTGTCGTGGTCCGGGTAAGTGAACGAAGCAAGCGGACCATTCGGCTGGGCGTGAACTATTCGGATGTAGGGCCGGGGGGCAAGGCGTTCTGGGAGCATCGCAGCCTGTTCGGCGGAGGCGAAAAACTCGAAACAGCACTTACATGGAACCCGGTCAAGCTCAACGGCACCGCCTTGCTGACACGACCGGGTTTCCTGGACGCCAACCAGTATCTGGTGCTCCAGCTTGAAGGTTCCCAGGAGCGGACGGATGCGTACGAGGCGGATAAAATCGCCGGCAGCGCCATGGTGCTGCGAGACTTCACCTCGCGCCTGCAGGGCGGGGTCGGAATCGGCCATAAGTATTCACGGGTGCAGCAGCTCATCGACGCCGAGTCCTATGCCCATGTATTCTTCCCGGTGCAGGCGATATACGACAGTCGCAACGATCGATTGAACCCCGTTCGCGGCATGCAGGTGTTCGGCCATACTGCATTCTACAGCGACACCCTCGGGTCGCCGTCATTCCTGAAAAGCAGACTGGAGAGCCGTCACTATCTGATGTTATGGGATCGCTATCGCTTGTCGAGTGCGCTGCGCATGATGCTGGGCAGTATCGATGCCACTTCGGTCGACTCGGTTCCGGCCGATGAACGTTTTTATGCCGGAGGTGGCGGATCGATCCGTGGGTACGAATACCAGCAGGTGGGTCCGCGGATCGCCGGCGAGCCGGTCGGTGGAGACAAGCTGGTCGAGTTTTCGGCCGAGCTGCGACTGCAACCCGGCCGGCGGTTTGGATATGCGGCATTTCTCGACGGCGGCACGGTATACAGCGATTCATCCATAGCCCTCAACCATGCGCTGCGCTATGGTGCAGGTCTGGGCCTGCGCTGGTTTACCGGCATCGGACCGCTGCGCGCGGATATTGCCTATCCGTTGAATCCCTCGGAGGGTCAGGTTGAGCGGCTGCAGTTCTATATAAGCCTGGGGCAGGCGTTTTAATGAAACGGATCATCCATATTGTGTTCAGGATTGCGGGCATACTCGTTTTGCTGCTGCTCGTGTTCATGGTGCTGTTGCAGACGCCCAAGGGCAAGGAACTTGCCGCATCACTGCTGTCAGCAGCCGCAAGCCGGTCTGAAAATGTCGAGGTGCATATCGGCAGGATAAACGGCTGGATTCCCGTAAGCCTGCGCGTGGAACAGGTAGAGATCGGCGATGCAGAAGGCACGTGGCTGACCCTGGATAACCTGCGCGGACGATGGATGATGAAGGATCTTTTTGCGGGACGCATACGCCTCGCGAATCTGGGAGCAGACGAAGTCGAGCTGAGCCGGCTTCCCGCGCCGGGAAATGGGAAGAAGGGCAAATCCCGCGATACCGGGTGGATCAGCGACATGGAAATCGTGCTGGAGGGCTGGTCCGTTGACCGATTGAAACTGGGGCCTGCGCTCGTCGGGATGCCGCTGGAATATGCCGTTAGCTCGGGCGGCATCACCTTGATCGATGGCGCGCTGACCGGAGATCTGGCAATCAGCGGAGATGCCGATGGGTCGGTTACAGTCACAACGGACTTTGCGAACACCACCAACCGCAGCCTGGTCCTTCGTGCCAGGCTGGAAGATATGCGTAAACCGAACTTCGGACTCGATCGTCTTTCCGGTGGAGTGGACGCGACCATCACTGCGCAGGGCATCGCCGCCGTCATCTCAGCCGAGATAGCGAAGGACGGAATCGCCGGGCATGTCGCATCACGTTTACATTATGCAGCGGGAAAACTCCATCTCGGGGATTTCAAGTTCGAAGGCAATGGCATATCGACGGAAGGAAACATCGATCTATCATTCGCCAGGGATCGGGTCGACCTGGATGTCGATGCACGCCTGACGGACCGCGGACAGCATCGTTACTCGCTGGCTGGCGCGGCCACCGTGGGCACAAGCAACAGGACCTGGACGGTAAGCGTTCCATCGCTGTCATTCCGTGCCTGGGATACGATAGAACTGTCCGTTGCAGGCAATGTCACACCTCGGAAGATTGACCTGACCGCACGACTGGCTGAATTCGAGCTGGGCGCGCTTCCGTATTCCGTTGCATCCAATCTCACGGGGCGGGTCAGCGGAGCCCTGTCGGTCCGTGGAATCCCTGAATCCCCACAGGTCACGTCTTCCGTGAAGGTGAGCGGTTTCACCAGTTCTTCCAAGGCGCTCGATGAGCTCCCGAAACTGGATTTCCTCATCGCGGGAGGCATTTCCGACGGGAGGCTGTCCGCTTCGGTATCGCTTACAAATCGCGTCAGTGGTTATCTGGAAGCTGCCGCTTCGCTGCCTTGCAGTGCATCCCTTGTCCCGCTTCGCTTCGAAGCGGATTATGGGAGGATCGACGGGGCGCTGGATGCGTTTCTTGATCTGGATGCATTCAACGGTCTGGCCATGCTGGAGAATCAGTATGTCAAGGGGCTGCTGACGGCGGAACTGAATGTAAGCGAGAGCATCCCTTCAGGTTTCGCATACATCGAGAACGGCACCTATGAGCACTTTGCGTGGGGCATCCTGTTCAAGGAATTCAACGGCAGATTGGAAGTCACTCCCGAGGGACTCATCGTGCGCAATGCCCATGCAACGGATGGGGGGGATGGGGAGGTCGTTCTGTCCGGAGGCATGTCGAAGGACATGCTGGATGTCTCCGTCGAGCTGAAGCAGGCCCGGATCATCCAGCGCCCTGAAATCGAAGCCGTCATTTCCGGCCGGCTTGGTTTGTCCGGTCCCTATTCCCATCCGGCATTGAAAGGCCGTTTGGTTGTAGATCGCGCCGATCTGCTTCCGGACAGCATTGTCTCATCCGCACCGGCGGTGCTGGAGGATTTCGACATTGAACAGCAACCCGTCTCGAAGGCCTCCACCAAGCGACGCAGGGCATTCCCGATCGGCATGGACGTGAAGCTTGATATGCCCGACCAGGTCTACATTAACGCGTCGCTCATTAACTCGGTTTGGGGGGGAGCTCTCTGGCTGCGCGACTCGCCGGATGGATTGTGGATAAAGGGCGGGATCGAGCCTCGCCGCGGGTATGTGAATTTTATCGGCAAGCAGTTCCGGCTGCTGGATGGCTCGCTCGAGATGGATAGTGCAGTGCACTCCGTTCCGGTGATGAACAACCTGACGGCGGAGTATTCCAGAAGCGACATCACCGCGCGGCTGGTACTCAACGGCAGTGTTGTCAATCCGCTGTTCCGGTTGGAATCGACGCCGGCATTGCCGGAGGATGAAATCCTCTCGCAGGTGCTGTTCAAACGCGATGCGAGCACTATCTCTCCGTATCAGGCCGTACAGATTGCCCTGGCGGCCAAGCAGTTGTCGGGCGGACTGAGCGGGCCCGGTTTCATGTATGAGTTCCGGCAGGCGGTAGGGGTGGACACGCTGGAATGGCGCGAGCCTGAATCGGAGGATGCGGGATCATCCGTTGCCGCGGGCAAGTACCTGACTCCGGACCTGTATGTCGAGGTGAGCAGCACGTTCGGCGCTGAAGCGCAAACGGACATGACCGCAGAATATGAAATCACCCGCCATATATCGGTCGAAACCAGCGCAGGACCCAAGCTGCGGCCCGGTATCGGTCTGAACTGGAAGTATGATTATTAGAAAACGCTTCTTTTTGCTATCAAAGCCTAAAAAGCTTACTGTTTATTACTGAATACACTTGACGGATAAAGTAGTCACCATTTATACGTGATGAAAATCATAACAAAATGTCCGTTTAAGGAGCAACCAAATGAAATTATCCACAAAAGGCCGTTACGCTACACGGATACTGCTTTGTATCTCCCGTCTGGAAGGGGATCAGCCTGTGCCGAAAAAAAGAATATCTGAACAGGAAGGCATTTCCACCGATTATATCGAGCAGATTATTGTTCCGCTCAAGAATGCCGGGCTGGTGACCAGCGTGCGCGGATTGCGTGGCGGTTTCCGTCTGGCGAAGAAACCGAATGAGATTACCGTATACGATATCCTGGCAGCCTCCGAAGGCGATATCAACCTGGTCGGCTGCCTGTCCGAGGGGTGCAGCCGTTCCGATACCTGTGTCGTACAGCGCGTATGGCAGGGAGCCAGCGACGTACTGCGGGAATATTTTTCCAGGATCACGCTGCGGGAACTGCACGACGATTATCTCAAGCGCGTGGCGCAGGAACCGATCATGTTTAATATTTAAAATCAGGAGGTAGATCATGCCCATATATGAAGACATAACGAAAACAGTTGGTAACACCCATCTTGTCAGGCTGAACCGCATTACCGAAGGCCTGCCCGGCACTGTCGCCGTCAAGCTTGAATCCCGCAATCCCCTTTACAGCGTGAAGGATCGCATCGGCGTTGCGATGATCGAAGCTGCGGAGAAGGACGGCCTCATCAAAGAGAACACGATGATCGTCGAGCCGACCAGCGGCAACACCGGCATCGCGCTGGCGTTCGTGGCCGCCGCCAAAGGCTACAAACTGGTTCTGACGATGCCTGAAAGCATGAGTCTTGAACGGCGTCGCCTCCTGCAGGTGCTTGGAGCCGAACTGGTACTGACGCCCGCCGAAAAGGGGATGCCCGGAGCCATTGCCGCGGCCGAAAAGCTGACCGAAGAAAATCCCAACGCGATCATGCTTCAGCAGTTCAACAACCCTGCAAACCCCGAGATCCACCGCACGACGACCGCTGAGGAAATCTGGAAAGATACCGACGGCAAGATCGATATTTTCGTAGCCGGGGTGGGCACCGGTGGCACCCTGACCGGTGTCGGTTCCGCTCTGAAGCCGCGCAAGCCCGGTCTCCAGGTTGTGGCGGTCGAGCCGATCCAGTCGCCGGTTATTTCAGGCGGAAAGCCGGGGCCTCACAAGATTCAGGGTATCGGGGCCGGATTCATTCCCAACAATCTGGACACCAGCCTGATTGACGACATCATACAGATCGACGGCGACGACGCCGGTGCCATGTCCCGCCGTCTTGCAAAAGAGGAGGGGATCCTCTGCGGCATCTCCGCCGGCGGCAACGTGCACGCCGCTGTTGAGCTGGCAAAGAAGCCCGAAAATGAAGGTAAACTTATCGTGACGGTGATCTGCGATACCGGCGAGCGTTATCTCTCAACCTGGCTGTTCGAAGAAAAATAGAGCGGCTGTACGCAGTCGTTGAACGCCGGATATGCCTTGTGGCTTCCGGCGTTTTTTCTGTCATGCGGTGATTGGGGAGCGGTGATGCCTGAGCTACCGGAAGTGGAAACCATTGTAAGGCAGTTGCAGTCGCACGGTGTTGAGGGGCGCCGGGTCGAAGCAGTACGGGTCAACTGGGCCCGCACCATCGAACCGTTGTCGGTCGCATCATTTTCGAATGCGCTCGCGGGCACTGTGATCGCGCGCATTTCAAGGGTGGGGAAGTGGATGGTCTTCACGCTGGACTCCGGCAAGACGCTCCTGATCCATCTCCGGATGTCCGGCAGCTTTTCCATGGTGCCCGGCTCGCATGACCGGATTGTCGTGAAGCTTTCCGGTGGAGTCGTGCTGCATTATCGCGACACACGAAAATTCGGACGATGGAAGCTGGTGGACGATCCCGCTGAAATCCTCGGATCGCTGGGACCGGACGCACTTTCGCGAGCGTTTTCGCTGCGCTACTTCTCCGGCAAGCTGCAATCGCATAAGCGCGTGATCAAACCACTGCTGCTCGACCAGACATTCATCGCGGGGCTGGGGAACATCTATGTCGACGAGGCATTATGGGAGTCCCGCATCCATCCCCAACGCGCGTCCGATTCACTGAATGCGGCAGAGATCGCTGCACTCTACAAGGCCATCAGACACGTTCTGCGGGTCGGAGTCAGGAACCGCGGCACTTCACTGGGCGGTGGCAAGACCAACTATCGTGACGTGGAGGGCGCGTCCGGCGGGCATCGGGCCGTGGTGAAGGCGTACGGACGGACCGGGCTTCCGTGCGGGCGATGCGGGACCTCCATCCAGAAGATCATTATTGCCCAGCGCGGTACGCATATCTGCCCGAAATGCCAGGTTTTGTATATCTGAATAATATATAAACGATAATGAAAACAATATAAATACAACGGCTGCAGAAGGTAATAAAAAGGTTAAAAAAGTATCCACATTCCTATTTACATTCCGTACGGAAGTAGTACTGTATCGGCGTTTTGAGGAACAAACACGATTCCCGCAGGAGATGTAAATGATCAAGGTTGGACAGGAAATTCCCGATTTCGCGATGAATATCTACCATAACGACGAAATCTCGGAAGCAAGGCTTTCAGACTACAAGGGCAAGTGGGTCGTACTGGTATTCTATCCTGCCGATTTTACATTCGTATGCCCGACCGAGCTTGAAGAAGTGGCCGATCTCTATCCGCAGTTCCAGCAAGCCGGTGCCGAAGTAATCAGCATCAGCACCGATACCGCGTTTGTCCACAAGGCGTGGCATGACAACTCGCCGGCCATATCGAAGGTTAAATACCCCATGGGTGCCGATCCGACGGGCGATGTCAGCAAGCTCTTTGATGTATACATCGAAAATGAAGGCCTGGCCCTGCGCGGCACCTTCATCATTGATCCCAACGGTGTGCTCAAGACCGCGGAGGTGCATGACCTCGGCATCGGTCGCAGTGCCGCCGAAGCCCTGCGCAAGCTGGAGGCCGCAAAATTTGTACACGAACACGGCGACGAAGTTTGCCCCGCAAACTGGACGCCGGGAGCCGAAACCCTCAAGCCGGGTCTCGACCTCGTAGGTAAGATCTAACTTCCCCTGGTTAGTTAACACACCCCACCCCAAGGGGGAGGCCCGCAATGGGCCGCCCCCGCTTTTTTTCTGGTTTAATCCCAGGCTGAAAACATCTACCTTTTTCCACGATGTTTACGAAACCTTCAGGACGTACATGGACGAAAGTGGCGATAGGCATCTGCATCCTGGCGGCT
>JBNLDM010000058.1:0-13669 GCA_050304335.1 Pontiella sp. | reverse complement strand
TGGCCGGGGAAGATAGGGTAGCTAGCATGCAAAGAGACTCCTCCGAAAAGCACAACAAATGTGTTTATGTTCAGCTAAAAAATGGAGCGTAAAGGCCTCCCCCCGCCAGAGTGGATGGATTACCAATCGCGCCTGACGCGCGTTTGCTTGTATTTTCCGCCACATAGCAGTTTTCAAGAATGCAGCTGTAAGCAGCTCCGCCGCGCGTCAGAGTCGCGCCCCAGCTGCTTCCGTAGTACAAAGCGTGGTTGTCCACGAAATCACAGTTGATATACGTACCGTTATAGGCACCGGCACCATACGCCCTCGCGTGGATGCTCACACGTATCACCCCTCCGGTTATGATACAGTTCTGAAACGTAACACTGTCATCGCTGCAGTACACATTGGCCCCCCTGAATTCCGCGCTGGAGGAGCCCGCGAGGTACCCGCCCTGTATGCGGAAACCTTCAATATTCACATCAGAGCCGGTAATTCTGATACAACGAATGGAGCCGTCACCCGCGATCGTGGTATTCCAAGGTCCATTGACGCTCTGCACAGTCACATTATTGGAAGCAATGAGTAGTTGCTGAGTTACCGTATAGACACTGTCCGTCACAATGACCATGTCCCATGGGCTACACGCATCGATGGCAGACTGAATATCTGTGGCCGCTGTGGTCCATGTTGCATAAGGAGAAGCCGCCGAGCCGTTTGGAGAAACGTAATGGGCAACCCCCTGTTCATAGCAACCCATATCAACCGTGCCGTCTAAGATGCGCGGAGCTCCGCGCAAATCTGTATCACCGGTCATCCAAGCCTCATTGAGACCTGCATCAACAGTCTCGGAATCCAAGAGAGGAAGATAATCGTTTCCGAACCCGGAGAACTGGGTGATATTGCCCGTTCCTCCAGGATCAGGAGTCGTGCATGAATATCCCATGCTGACGGTTCCGGCCCAGTTGGTTACTGTGTTGCCATATATGATGCAGTTGGTCGCCGAGCCGCCATAGATTCCCTGCCCGATATTGTCCGCGACCGTGCAACTCTCAATTGTTGAGTTTAGCACGCCTGCCCCTGCGGCCCCGCTGAGCGTTTCGTTTTCCACAACAAGACAGTTCTTCAGCGTACTGGTATAGGCGCCGCCACCCGCTCGGGCGTAGTTTCCCTGAAGGATACACCCTGTTGCTTCGCCGCCGAAAAGTCCCCCACCATAAGTAGGAGGGCCAAAGTTGTTTGGACGGGTCGCGCTGTTGTTAACAACAACGCAATTCTCCAGTATGCCACTGTAGACCGCTCCGCCCTTAACTTCAGTGTTGCTACCGTAGCCGGTCCCAGTATATCGGGCTATATTATTGGAAAAAGTACAGTTGACGTAGGTGCCATTATAGGCACCGCCACCGCGCGCCTTTGCGTATCTTGTCGTCAGGGCCGTGCCACCGGAAATAATGCAGTTTTGTATCGTTGAATCATCATTGCTGCAGTAAACATTTGCTCCGTATAATGTTTCATTATAAGCACTGCCACTAAGATATCCGTTCTGGATGCGAAAGCCATCAACGGTTACGCCGGAGCCGGTTATGCGAAGGCAGCGAACACTGCCATTGCCGTCAATTGTCGCCCCCAGGTTATTCTGACTTTCCAGAGTTATGGCATTCGCAATCAGAATTTGGTTAGTCAGAGTGTATCTGCCGTCAGCGACCAAAACCGTTTCACCGGCAACCGCCACATCCACCGCATCCTGAATGTTGGTCGCCGCCGTTGCCCATGAGTCAAAAGGGGATGTATGTGACCCCGACAGAGACACATAACGGTCCGCCCCCATACTAGTTCCTGCCAATAATGTGATCGCCAATAGTGCTAAAACTTGCTTTTTCAATGAAACTCCTTCTCTTATATTTAAGATTAAAAACGACGCCAACTACGTATATTTATCCAAATATTCATTTACAATAAGTAAATGTTAGTTTTTTGGTCATATACCATCAGGGATGGGGTCAGTCCTATGAAATGATGTTTTCCTGTGGGATCTATGCGGACCTTCGTGGCTAAACATTCTCAGTCAATGACCCGTTCAGCATCGAAAGCGGCGACAACGTCGCATACTGCGTATGACGGTTCGAGGCCGGTAAAACGATACTTGATGGTACTGTAACAGGTCGCGCAAAGGCAATGTATGTTCAGGTTTTTGGCAAATGCGGTTATATATATGTTGTTAAATGCGTATCATAGGTCGTAATTCCACGGTTGTGTCTTTCGGTTGCGCATTTTCTCCAGGCCCCAGAATGATGGGCCGGGACGATCGTTTGGGGTTGCTCCCACGCTGGTTTCGAATGTGACGTTTGATGAGTCAAAGAAAAGAGGAACGGAATGAAGGTAATGAGATGTTTTCAAATTGGAGTCGTTTTGCTCTGGTCCACGCTGGCAGCCCATGCCGCCATTCCGGCTGACCAGCCGCTGCCGACTCCGACCTACGGAGTCAACCTGGGCAACACGCTCGAGCCGCCGAATGGCGAGGGCTCCTGGGGGCCTGCCGCCACCCAGTCGGTGATCGATACGATGGCGGCTTCGGGATTCAATGCCCTTCGAATTCCGTGCGCATGGGACAGTCATGCCAACCAATCCACCTACCAGATCGATCCGGTCTTCATGGCACGCGTCAAAGAGGTGGTTGACTGGGCCATCGCCGCGGGCCTGTATGTCGTGGTCAACGACCACTGGGACGGCGGCTGGATGGAAAACAACCTTACGACCAGCGTGGATTCGGTGATCAACGCAAAGATGCAGTCCTACTGGACGCAGATCGCCACCGAGTTCGCTGGCTACGACAACCATCTGGTCTTTGCCGCAGCCAACGAACCCAGCGTGGCCAGTCCCGAGGTGATGAACACGTTGCAGGTCTACTACCAGACCTTTGTCGACGCAGTGCGCGGCGTCGGCGGCAACAACACCAACCGCTGGCTGGTGCTGCAAAGCGTATCGGAACCATCGTGGATGGATACCCTGCCAGCGGACCCGACCCCCAACCGCATGATGGTCGAATACCATCAGTACACGCCTTCGCTGTTCACGATCATCCACACCGATCAAACGTGGGGCAATGCGATGTACTACTGGGGGGCGGCGTATCATTATTCCGCAGATCCAACCCGCAACGCCACCTGGGGCGAGGAAGACGAGATCGACGCGTTCTACCAACAGTTGCATGACCAGTATATCAGCAAGGACATTCCGGTCATGATCGGCGAATTCGGGGCGTGGACAGCGTCCCTTAGCGGGACGGCGGCGACTTGGAACCGTAATTCCACGCTCTACTGGAACAAGTATGCCGCGGAATCCGCCCGCGCCCACGGGATCAGCCCCTTTTTCTGGACCATTCAAAGCGATGTATTCGATTGGACCACCGGCGCGGTCCTGGATCCGGACGTGGTTAACGTATTGACCGATGGTGCCGCACCGCCGCCGCCGAACGGCGCCCCGTATGCGGTGACCGGCCTGACAGCTACGACCGCAGGCACCGGCCAGATCGGCCTCTCCTGGAATGCCGCCATTGGCGCCACCAGCTACTCACTCTACCGGGCGGGGGTATCCGGGGACGAGTGCGCCCTTGCGCCGGTCGTCACCGGCATCACCGGCACGTCCTACACCGATACCGGCCTCAACGACGGCACGACCTATTACTACCAGGTGGTCGCCGTCAACGGCTCCGGGTCGTCGGGCTTCACGGCCGAGGCCCATGCAACGACCCCCGGCACCAACCCGGATCCGGCGCAATACAACTTCGAAACCGACACTCAGGGTTGGGAGGCAGGCGGCAGTCCAATCTCCGGAGTAGCAGCCTCGGCCGCGCAGTCCTACGCGGGCAACCAGTCGCTGGCCGTCAACTTCAACGGCACTAAAAGAGGCACGTCAACGGTGAGCTTGGCCGGTGCGGTCGTACCTGCCTGGGCGACGGTCACCTTCCGGGTCTGGGCTCCGAGCGGACACAAGATCTCAAGTGTCGTGCCGTGGATTCAGGACGCGAATTGGAGCTCGTGGACCGGGTCCGGGTACAGCCTGACGGCCAACGCCTGGAACGCGGTGACCATGACGGTTCCAGCAAACCTCTCGGCGCCTTTCCTCCATTTTGGCCTGGAGTTTTCGACGAGCGGTGGCTGGACCGGCACCTGCTACATCGATTCCATCTCCTGGAACATCCCGACGCCTGTAGCGCCGACGGGGCTGGTTGCAACTTCGTCGGGATCGACGGCATCGTTGTCATGGGGCTGGGTTTCCGCCGCGGACAGCTACACCGTCAAGCGCAGCACCACCAGCGGAAGCGGCTATGCGACGGTTGCGACCGGCGTAACCGGTTTGAACTACCAGGACACGGGTCTCGTCAACGGCACGACCTACTACTATGTCGTTGAGGCGGTGAACGCCAGTGGCGCCAGTGCAAACTCGCCCGAAGCCTCCGCCACGGGAGGTACGATCGTGGTGCCGGCCCCAACCGGCCTTGCCGCGGTTCCCGTCGACGCGCAGGTATCATTGTCCTGGGATACGTCCGCGGGAGCGGACAGCTATGTCGTGAAGCGTTCAACGGCCAGCGGCGCACCCTACGAGACCGTCGTATCGAACATCGTTTCAACCAACTATACCGATACCGATGTGACCAACGGCACAACCTACTACTATGTGGTGTCGGCGGTGCAGTCCGCGGTCGAGAGTGCCAACTCGCTCGAAGTCCACACCACGCCTGTGCCATTCCACTTTGAATCCGGAGTGCAAGGCTGGGTCGGAGGAGGGGGCATCGTTTCCGGTGTAGCGACTTCCACTGCGCAGGCCTATGCCGGCAACCAGTCGCTGGCCGTGAACTTCAACGGCACGGCGTCGGGCACCGCATCGCCGCACGTGAACAACGTGGCTGTCGTCCCGGGATCGACGATTACCTTCCATGTCTGGATTCCTGGCGGTAGCCAGATAACCGCGCTCCAGCCCTTCATCCAGGATAAGAACTATGCCTGGACCAGTAGCTGGTACGGGAGCTTCACCGCCGACGCCTGGAACACGCTGTCGCTGACCGTGCCGGCGAATGCCGTTTCGCCGTTGAGTGTTCTTGGAGTTCAAGTCATCACGGGCGGTGCCTGGACCGGTACCTGCTATATCGATTCCGTCTACGTGGAATCACCGCCGCAAGCTCCCGCCTCGCCCACCGGCCTGGCGGCCGTGGCCGGCGACGGAAGCGTGGACCTGAGCTGGTCCGCCGCCAGCGGCGCGACGGGCTACAAGATCAAACGTTCGACCACGAGCGGCAGTGGGTACGCGGCCATCGCGACCATCAACAGCCTGGCCCTTGCCGACAGCGGCCTGGCCAATGGCACGCTCTACTACTATGTGGTCAGTGCGACGAACGGCGTAGGGGAAAGCGCCGACTCGGCCGAAGTCAGCGTGCGCCCGCTCGCTTCCGAGCCGGCTCCTCTGAACGTGGTCATGACGAACAACCAGATCGAGATCAGTTGGCCGGCCGACCACACGGGATGGGGATTGGAATATACGACGAATTTGATGGATACCAACGGTTGGACTCTCGTCCCCAGCTCGGATGCGACGAACATGCTCAACTGGGGATCGTTAACCAATGGTTCGATCTACTACCGGCTGGTTTATCCGTGATGGCCGTGCGCATCCGGATCCCGGCTCGAACAGCCGGATCCGGATATGCAGCGATTAAGAAAACCCAAACGCCTTTTGGCTGATAAAATTGGTCGCCAACGGGGGCGACGCGGGGGGCCGTTAATGGGCGCTCCCAAAAACAAAAAATGAGGAATAGATTATGAAGCCACTTCCATTCTTTCTTTGTGCGACGCTTGCTTACGCGTCGGCAACCACCTTGAACGCGCAAACCACCATCGGCGCGGACAACCCGAATATCCAGTATATCGGCCGTTTCGACCTGTCGCCTCCGACAGCACCCGCATTCGACTGGTCGCATTCCGGCATCCGCGCAAAATTCCAGGGAACCTCCTGCGCGGTCAAGATGGACGGCGCCAGAAAATACTTTGAGGTGTATGTGGACGGCGTGCAGACGGGAAGCATTAAAAGCGGCAACTCCGGACTGGAAACACTGGTTGCGGCTTCTGGGCTCCCCGACGGCGAGCACACCATCACGTTGTACCGGCGGAACGAAGCCAGCGAGGGTAAAAACGAGTTCAAGGGCTTTGTCCTTGATGCCGGGAAAACTCTAGTCGCGCCGGATCCCCGCCCGACCCGGAAGATGGCGTTCATTGGCGACTCCTATACCTGTGGATACGGCGTCGAGGATGTGTTCGGCTCCAGCTATTCCTCCGCCACCGAGAATTCAGACGCCACCTACGCCGCCCAGATGGCGCGCCACTACAACGCGGACGTCATGATCACCTCATGGTCCGGCAGGGGCATGGTCCGGAACTACGGCGACCCCAACCAGACCTCCGCGGAGCCCTTCCCAACCACTTACGGGAGAACCTGCGGAAGCGTGGCCGTCGACGACTACGACTTTGCCTGGCAGCCGGATGTGGTCGTGATCGCCCTGGGGATCAACGACTTCTCCACCGCGCCCAACCCGTCGCAAGCCCAGTACGAGGACGGATACAGCAACTTCGTCCAGACAATCCGTGGGTACTATCCGGACGCCGACATCATCTGTACCTACTTCACGAGCATGGGTGGTAGCGCCAGCACCTACATCCAGAACGTGGCGAACAACTCGGGCGACAGCAAGGTGCACTATGCCCTTGTCAACTACTCGCTCATCAATCCGGACGATCTGGGAGCGGACTGGCATCCGAACGTATCGGGACAGACCAAGATTGCGAATACATTCATCCCGGAGTTCGACAACATCATGGGGACCAATTGGGGCTCTGGATCGCCGGGGCTGACCGCAAGCCCGTCGAACTCGACCGTATCGCTGGCCTGGAGCATGGTTGCCGACGCGGACAGCTACACCGTCAAGCGCAGTACCACCAGCGGAAGCGGCTATGCGACGGTGACGACCGGCATAACCGGTTTGAGCTACGAGGACACGGGCCTGGTCAACGGAACAACCTACTACTATGTCGTCGAGGCGGTAAACACCACCGGCGTAATCGCAACAACGACCGAAGCCAGCGCCACGCCCAACGAAATCATACTGATGGCTCCAACCGGGGTTGCCGCGGTTTCCGGCGATGCGCAGGTGTCCTTGTCATGGAATACATCCGCTGGCGCGGACAGCTATGTCGTGAAGCGTTCAACGACCAGCGGCGCACCCTACGAGACCGTCGTGTCGAACATCGTTTCAAACAGCTATATCGATACCAATGTGTCCGCCGACGCAACCTACTACTATGTGGTGTCGGCGGTGCAGTCCGGTTTCGAGAGTGCCAACTCGAGCGAAATCGTCGCCGCGCTTGTGCCCTTCCACTTTGAATCCGGTGTGCAAGGCTGGGTTGGAGGCGGGGGTATCGTTTCCGGCGTAGCGACTTCCACTGCGCAATCCTATTCCGGCAGCCAGTCGCTGGCCGTAAACTTCAACGGCACGGCGGCGGGCACCGCATCCCCGAACGTGGGCAACGTGCCTGTCGTTCCGGGATCGACGGTTACCTTCCATGTCTGGATTCCCGCTGGCAGCCAGATCACCGCGCTCCAGCCCTTCGTCATGGATAAGAACTATGTCTGGACCAGTAGCTGGTACGGGAGCTTCAACGCCAATGCCTGGAACACGCTTACCTTGACCGTGCCGGCGAATGCCGTTTCGCCATTGAGTGCTGTTGGTGTTCAATTCATCACAGGCGGTGCCTGGACCGGCACCTGCTACATCGATTCCGTCGACGTGGAATCGCCGCAGCCGCCTGCCAGACCCACCGGCCTGGCTGCCGTGGCCGGCGACGGCAGCATCGACTTGGACTGGTCCGCCGCGAGCGGTGCAACGGGCTACAAGATCAAGCGTTCGATCACGAGTGGCAGCGGATACACGACCATCGCGACCACTAACAGCTTAGCCCTGGCCGACAGCGGCCTGGCCAACGGCACGCTCTACTACTATGTGGTCAGTGCGATGAACGACGTAGGGGAAAGTGCCGACTCGGCCGAAGTCGGCGTGCGCCCGCTCGCTACCGTGCCGGCTCCTCTGGACGTGGTCATAACGAACAGCCAGGTCGAGATCAGTTGGCCCGCTGACCACACGGGATGGAGGTTGGAATGCACGACGAACCTGATGGATACCAATGGTTGGACTCTCGTCCCCAGCTCGGACGCGACGAACACGCTCAATGGGGGATCGTTAACCAACGGTTCGGTCTTCTACCGGCTGGTGTATCCGTGATGGCCGTGTGTGTCCGGATCCCGGCCCGAACAGCCGGATCCGGATACGCAGCGCGTGAGAAACCCAAGCGCCTTTTGCCTGATAGAATTGGTCGCCACCGTGGCGGCGTCCGATGACACCGACACCGGATTGATCAACGGGACAAAGTATTACTATATCGTGAAAGCCACCAATGCCGTCGGTGCCAGTGCGAATTCGGCGCAGGTGTCGGTGCAACCGGTTTCTTCGGAGTCGGCGAATCTTTCGTTCAATCTCGGCGATGGCCAGTTCGAGTTTAGCTGGCCGGCGGGCCACACGGGGTGGCGCTTGCAGATGAGCACCCACCAACGGCAACGAATTTTTATTCCGTCTAATCTATCCTGATTCCTATCCGGCACAGCGCATTGCGGGAAGATGGCGAACGATGCCACAACAGAGTTCCGCGATGCGCTCAAATGGGGATAGGCCGTGAGGACTTCGAAATCCTGTTTTCGGGGTGCTTGGAATGCGGCTACGGCTCCCGCTACCCTCTCAGACCCATGCAATGACGGCGATAAAGCAATGTTTGATGGTACTGTAACAGGCCTCGCAAATTCAATGTATGTTCAGGTTTTTTGAAAATGTGGTTATACATATTATGTTAAATACGTATCAGGAATCGTAAATTCACGGTTGTGTCTTTCGGTGCACATTTTCCTCTAAGTCCCTGAATGATGGGCCGGGACGATCATTTGGGGTTGCACCCACGTTGGTTTCGAATGTGACGTTTGATGAATCAAAAAAAGAGGAACGAAATGAAGATAATGAGATGTTTTCAAATAGGAGTCGTTTTGCTCTGGTCCACGCTGGCAGCCCATGCCGCCATCCCGGAAGACCAGCCGCTCCCGGTGCCAACCTACGGGATCAACCTGGGCAACACGCTGGAGCCGCCCAACGGTGAGGGCACCTGGGGGCCTGCGGCCACCAAGGCGTTGATCGACAGCTTTGCCGCCGAGGGCTTCAACTCCATTCGCATCCCGTGCTCGTGGAACAGCAACGCCGACCCAACCACCCATGAGATCGATCCGGTCTACATGGCGCGGGTCAAGCAGGTGGTCGACTGGAGCATCGCCGCGGGCATGTATGTCGTGATCAACAGCCACTGGGACGGCGGCTGGCTGGACAACAACGTGACGGCCACGTTCGATGCGAGCATCAACGAGAAGGTGGCTGCCTTATGGTCGCAGGTCGCCACCGAGTTCGCCGGCTACGACAACCATTTGCTTTTCGCCGGGTCCAACGAGCCCAGCCCCTCCGGTCCGGCTGCGACGAGAACGCTGCTGGCCTACTACCAGACCTTTGTCGACACGGTGCGCGGCACCGGCGGCAACAACACCAACCGCTGGCTGATAGTGGCGAACGTCAAGGACCCGTCGTGGATGGACGTTCTGCCGGTGGACCCGACCCCTAACCGCATGATGGCCGAATACCACTCCTACATGCCGACCCTGTTCACGCTCATCCACGACGATCCGTCGTGGGGCACTTCGATCTACTTCTGGGGATCGGCCTACCACTATCCCGGATATACCGGAGACCCGTTGCGCAACAACACCTGGTACGGGGAAGGCTACATCGACTCGGAACTGCAGACCCTGGCCGACGAGTATGTCAACAAGGGCATTCCGGTCGTAATCGGCGAATTCGGGGCGTATCCGACGAAGACCCTATCCGGGACGGAGGCGAACTACAACCGGACCTCTACGCTCTACTGGGACCACTACGTTGCGGAGGCCGCCCGCGCCCGCGGACTCCACCCCTTCTTCTGGACGATTCAATACGATGTGTTCGATTGGAGCACCGGCGCGGTCCTTGACCAGGATGTGGTCGACGTGCTGACGGGCGGAGCCGCCCCGCCGCCACCGAATGGCGCCCCTTCCGCGGTGACCGGTTTGACCGCAACGAACACCGCTAGCGGTCAGATCGACCTCTCCTGGAACGCCGTCAGCGGAGCCACCAGCTACTCCCTCTACCGGGCGGGGGACTCCGGCCATGAATGCGAAGCGGTCCCGTTCGCCACCGGCGTCACCGGTACGACCTACACCGATACCGGACTCAACGACGGCACGACCTACTATTACCAGGTGGTCGCCGTCAACGGCAACGGACCGTCGGGCTTCACGGTCGAGGCCCATGCGTCGACTCCTGGAACCAACCCGGACCCATCGCAATTTCACTTCGAGACCGGCACGCAGCGCTGGGAAGCCGGTGGCAACGAGATTTCGGGCGTCGCCGTTTCCTCCGCGAAATCCTACACGGGCAACCAGTCACTGGCCGTCAACTTCAACGGCACGGCTGGCGGCACGTCGACGGTGTCGCGGGACAATCTGGTCGTACCCGCCGGTGCGACGATTACCTTTCGGATCTGGGCTCCGAGCGGACACAAGATCTCCTCTGTCGTGCCGTCGATTCAGGACTACAACTGGAACTATTGGACCGGGTCCGGGGTCAGCCTGACGCCCAACGCCTGGAACACGGTGACCGTGACGGCTCCGGAAACCCTCACGGCACCTTTCCAGCACTTCGGCCTGCAGTTTACGACCAGCGCCGCTTGGACGGACACCTGCTATATCGACTCCATCACCTGGGAAACTCCCGCGCTTCCCGCGCCTCTGGGACTGGTGGCCGCTCCGACCAACTCGGCCGTGTCGTTGTACTGGGGCTGGGTTTCCGCCGCGGATAGCTACACCGTTAAACGGGCCACCGGCAGTGGCGGGCCCTACACGCCGATCGCGACCGGCGTAACCGATTTGAACTACCAGGACACGGGTCTCACCAACGGCACGACCTACTACTATGTCGTTGAGGCGGTGAACGCCAGTAGCGCAGGTGCAGACTCGCCCGAAGCCTACGCCACCCCCGGGTCGATCGCGGTGCCGGTTCCAACCGGCCTTTCCGCAGTAGCCAACGACGTGCAGGTGTCTTTGTCCTGGAATGCGTCCGCGGGCGCGGACAGCTATATCGTGAAGCGTTCGACGATCAGCGGTGCACCCTACGAAAGCGTTATAACGAATGTGGTTTCAACCAGCTACACCGATACCGATGTGTCCCCCGGCACAACCTACTATTATGTCGTGTCGGCGGTGCAGTCCGGTGTCGAGAGTGCCAACTCGAGCGAAGTCAGCGCCTCGCGTGTGCCATTCAACTTTGAATCCGGTGTACAAGGCTGGGTTGGAGCAGGGGGCATTGTTTCCGGTGTAGCGACTTCGACTGCGCAGTCCTATTCCGGCAACCAGTCGCTGGCCGTGAACATCAACGGTTCGGCGTCGGGCACCGCATCCGCGTACGTGAGCAACGTGGCCGCCGTCCCGGGTTCGACGATTACCTTCCATGTCTGGATTCCCGCTGGCAGCCCGATCTGGGCGCTCCAGCCCTACACCCAGGATCCGAACAATAATTGGAATGGAAGCTGGTATGATAGTTTAACCGCCAACGCCTGGAACACGCTGACGCTGACCGTGCCGGCGAACGCCGTTTCGCCATTGAATACTCTCGGCGTTCAGATTTTCACGAGCGGTGCCTGGACCGGTACCTGCTACATCGATTCTGTCGACGTGGAATCACCGCCGCAACCGCCCGCCACGCCCACCGGCCTGGCTACCGTGGCCGGCGACGGAAGCGTTGACCTGAGCTGGTCCGCCGCCAGCGGCGCGACGGGCTACAAGATCAAGCGTTCGACCACGAGCGGCAGTGGGTACGCGGCCATCGCGACCACCAACAGCCTGGCCCTTGCAGACAGCGGCCTGGCCAACGGCACGCTCTACTACTATGTGGTCAGTGCGATGAACGGCGTAGGGGAAAGCGCTGACTCGGCAGAAATCAGTGTTCGTCCGGTTTCGTCTGCTCCGGTTCAGCTCGGCATGACCTTGACGAACAGCCAGCTCGAGATCAGTTGGCCGGCCGACCACACGGGATGGATGTTGGAATACACGACGAATCTGATGGATACGAACGGTTGGACTCTCGTCCCCAGCTCGGATGCGACGAACATGCTCAACGGGGGATCATTAACCAATGGTTCGGTCTTCTATCGGCTGGTCTATCCGTGATGGCCGTGCGTGTCCGGATCCCGGCCCGAGCAGCCGGATCCGGATACGCAGCGCGTGAGAAACCCAAGCGCCTTTTGGCTGAAAAAATCGGTCGCCAACGAAGGCGACGCGGGGAAGTCCGTTAATGGGCGCACCCCCAAAAATTAAAATTGAGGAATAGATCATGAAGACACTTCGATTCTTTTTTTGTGCGACGCTTGTTTACGCGTCGTCGACAACCTGTTTCGCGCAGACGAACCCGCCGGCTGAAGCAAAAGATTCAGTGTCGGTCTTTGGCGATCCGCCCGACGGGTTCAGAGCCGAACGCAAGGATGTCGCGCACGGCGAAGTAAAGATGATCCAGTATGACTCCAAAACGCTGGAAACGCGTCGGCAGATGCTGGTCTATACGCCTCCCGGCTATTCGACCGAACAAAAGTATCCGGTGCTCTATCTGCTGCACGGCTTCGGCTGCGATGCGGGGCAGTGGCCCTACTGGTGCAACGCAAACTGGATCGTCGACAATCTGATTGCCGAGGGCAAGGTTTTGCCGATGGTAATGGTGTTTCCTAACGGGGATGCAAACATGACGGTGGACCATCCCGAGTCCGAGGGCTTCGACAGCAAAAAGGAGAATAGGATCGAGGGATACGGGGCCCCCTTCGAGAACGACTTTTTGAAAGAAATCATACCCTACATCGAGTCCCATTATTCCGTATATACCGACCGCGAACATCGTGCGTTGGCGGGGCTTTCCATGGGTGGTGGCCAGGCCTTGGACATCGGTCTGGGCCATATCGATGCCTTTGCCTATGTCGGCGGGTTTTCCGCAGCCCCGAACATCCATCGCATCGGCGAGCCTCCCGACGATGATATGATTCCGGATCCGGCGGCCGCAAGGGAACAGCTGAAGGTGCTGTGGCTCGCCTGCGGCAGCCAGGATGGATTTTTTAGTGGCGTCCAGGGCGCACACCGTTTTCTTCAGGAACGGGACGTACCGCACGTATGGCACGTGGATGGCTATGGCCACGATGATACCGAGTGGGCCAACAACCTGTATTATTTTGTGCAACGCCTGTTCCGCCCGTAATCTGCCTGTACTTGAATCTGGAATACGAGCAAAAGGATCCTGGGCCGCTGGACACCGTCTTCCTGCGGCTGAAGGCTTCCTCCTCGCTCTAGAGCGTGTCTCCTTGCGCGGAGACGGTTGCTTCGGTGGTCATGATACGGTAACATGGCCTAGCTTCTATGCGATGTTTTACAAAAAGAACGGGCTTGGCGAGTATGTAGTTTGCATACTGTGACTGTCCGTCAGGCC
>JBNLDM010000057.1:0-19942 GCA_050304335.1 Pontiella sp. | reverse complement strand
GATGTGCTGATCGGCCAGACCTGGACGACGTTGACGTTTCTGGAATCCCTCCCGTTCATGATCGATTTTGCCGCCGGTGATGCCCTGTTCGGCGGGCGAACCACGCAGATCCGTTATACGAGAACACTCAATGACGAGTGGACCTGGGCGGTCGGCGCGGAGGCGCTGGACCTGCTTGGGATTGAAAATCCCAATGCCCTGCCGGGGCGGGCGACGACACAATGGCCGCTGCTGGCCACCCGTGCAGACTACCGATGGAAGAGTGGCGTCCTCTTTCTGGGAACGAGTGCCGCGCAGCTGCATTGGGACGGCGGTTCAACGGGGCCCAGTGACTCAGCGCTGCAGTACGATTTTGTCGTCGCGGGCCGCCAGGCCATTGGCGAGAAAAGCTACGGGACCTGGAATGTGGCTTACGGAAAGGGTTCTGGCGAAAACATCATGGCCTTTGCCGGCAGTGATGCCAACGCGGTGCTGGATGCCAACGGCAATCTCGATACGATGGAAGCGCTGTCGCTGGTGTTGGGTGCAGGGCACGAATGGTGCGAGAAATGGTCTTCCAACGCCTCCGTTGCCTACGGGTTCCTCGACACCCCCGATTCCAGGGCGCCACTGGCATTGAAGCGCGGCGGTATCGCGCACGTGAACCTGATCTGGAAGCCGGTGAAACATGTCTCGACGGGTATCGAATTCATGTGGGGCCGGCAGCGCACACAGAACGATGCCACGGGCACGGCGAAGCGCATACAGCTAATGACGAAATATGAATTCTAAAGAACCATGTGGTCATCCTGCATCCCTGGATTTGCATTGAAGGATGAAGCAATCCGATGGACGCCGACTCCAGGGGCTCAGGATTTTCCGAATTTGCAGAATGGGTGGTTGGACCGGACCTGACTCCTGCGACTGTTTATTGACATCATATTGGCAGGATATAAAATAGTTTGAGCAGTTGAATAGCGTTCAAATTGTCGAGAAACTTCAACCAATGCATTAGAAATGGATTTTAGTCAATGAAATCAGGGATTCGATCAAGACCCTCTCTCTCCGCCATTTTGAAAAGCTGTCGGCACATCGCCGGCAGCTTTTTCTTTAGTTCCCTTCGTTGGATGCGGATACTTCCTTCGCGATCCATTTCTGAATCCAGCTGATGGCATATGCCGCTTTGCTGCGTACGGCTTCGTCGGGATCGTCTTGTGACAGCGCCATCAGTTTCGGGATGATGGTGTCGTTGAGTACAGGAATCATGCGGTCATATTCTATCTGTGGAAGGGGGTTGGAAAAACCGCAGTGCGGGCCGGTTTCAGATGCATAGGTGAACAGTTCGATCGCATTTACCCGGTAGCAGCTCTCGGGACTCTCCAGATAAGGTAGGAGGACGTTCAGCCCGTCGACGCCCATCCTTGACAGCGCTAATGAGGAGGCGCACATGCCGCGCTTGCGGTGGTTTTCAAAGTCCTTTATGAGCATGGGTATGGATGGCCTGTAACGCGCGATGCCCATCACCCGGATAAAGGAGTCGCAGACCTCTGTCTCGACGGCCGAGGCTTCAAGCATGGGATCGATCACGCGTTCTGCAATCCTGCTATAGATCGGACATAGCCCCTGAAGGTGTGAAACGGGAATGTTGCCGTAGAACGGATGGGTGCCGATGATGCCGAGAAGTTTTTCACGCTGTGCATGGTCGTGGAGAGCCGATTCAACAAATCCACTGAACTCCGTGGATGAAGTTACAAAGGCCAGGGCCTCGAGGGTCCATGTGATCCGCTGCCGGTCAGCGTGTGTTAGTATATAATCCTTCAAAGGCTCTTTGAAGCAATACGGCTGCAGTGCTTTGAGGCCGGCATGGTGAATGTTGACCGCTCCAACAGCCGAATAGATATCATCATCGTTCCGGATGGCATCCAGAGCGATGGCCTGGCAGCGCAGTCTCCCAAGATATTCAGCGAGGAGATGCATCCCGGGCCGGTAGCGATAGGTAAGCGATCTGCTGCGTCCGTTCAGATTGATGCTGATCTGTGTCTCGCCAACATCGGTGACCCATACCGACGGGTCGTCCTTCAGGGGCTGATTGAAAAAGTCGGAGGCTTCTAACGCAGCCAGCAAGGCGTCGAATTCCTCTCCCCTCAGTCTGGTTTCATAGACGTTGGGAGGCTCGTTGTACTTCTGCCACTGCACCAGGACGGAATGCGATTGCCGAATGGTGATCCTGATCTCCTGATAGGGCGAAAAGCCCCCGGACCAGGTGTATGTCAGAACAGGGCGGTCTTCCGCTTGGAGTTTGCCGCAGAACGCCTGCAGGAAAAACATCATCCAGAATATTCGAGTGATCGCGCCTCGTTTCATATCAACACCTTCCGTTGCTATACGCACCGTACCGGCTGCATCTTTCCCTGCTAGGCGAATATCGACATGGCGGCGATGTAGAGCAGAATCATGACGAAGGCGACGGTGACGGATTCACGTGTGCTGCGGGCGCGCAGCAGCGCGGCCGACAGCAAGGTGAGAACCAGGATCAGGCCGACGCTGGCCCAGTGCCGGGGCGAGGCGTGGCGCAGCATGCTTCCTCCGCGCATGGCCACATCGGCGCAGAAAATGATCAGCAGATTGAACATGTTGCTGCCGAGCACGTTGCCGACGGACATATCCAGAAAGCCCATGCGAATGCTTGTGAAGGAAATGACCAGTTCCGGCAGGCTGGTGGATATGGCCAGGAAGACGGTGCCGATCAGGCTGGCCTCCAGTCCGAAGCCTCCCTGTTCCGGAGGCAGCGACATGCGTCCGCCGAGGAAGGAGAGCAGGATGCCGCCGCCAATGATACATGCGGAAAGCATGGCGAGGGCGCTGTAGAATCGGCTGGGCGGGAGCTGAGCGAGTTTGCTTTCGGAAGGCAGATGTTCGTGCTCCTTCACTTCAAGCTGATCGTGTTCCCGTTTGATCATGAAGGCGTATGCTACCGGTAATGCCAGCACCGGCCAGCTGCAGCCTATCAGGGGTACGCGCATGGCGGTCATGTTGGTGGTCAGGAAGGCGAGGGAGAAGATGCCAAGCATTATCAATCCGTAGACCGTGGAGGCTGTGTGCGTACTTTCCATGGTCCGGGGCTGGAACCGGCGTGCAAAGATCAGGGCCATCAGGGCGAGAATCAGCAGGTTGAATACATTCGAGCCCAGCATGTTGCCGGTGGCCAGGTCGGCACCCTTCGCCAGATCGTCCATGTTATAGATCACGGAGGTCAGGGATACGACCAGTTCCGGCAGGCTGGTCACGGCCGCCAGAAAGACGAGTCCGACGAGTCCGCTGCCGAGTCCGGTCCGGTCGCCGAGCGCATCGCCGTAGATGCTGAGGCGGATGCCGGAAAGCACCACAATGGCTGCCATCGCGATGAAAGCAATAACCAACCCTGTCTGCGTGCCGATAAGTTGTTCAATAAATTGCATGGAGACTTTGTACATGAGTGGCGTATCGCCGAACATCTTTTTTTGCGGCCCGCAGGTTCCGCCGAATAATCATCCGCAGATCACACAGATGGAAGCGAAAGCCAGCGCGTATGATCTACGTCCATCAGTGGGATCTGCGGGCGGGACAATCTGTCGCATCGATGGGGCCAGCCCGAGTCTGTTTGATACAGACGTTGTTTCTCAACCCTTGAAAACCGTGGGTTTTACATTGGCATACTCGGTGCATTGGGGCAGACGGAGTAGATGCACTGATTGTACGGATTACGCTGATTCGCTGCATGGTCTATCCAACACATCCGTGCAATAGGTGGACGAAGATTCGATTGATAGGAGATCACAATGGATTTATCTAAGACAACCCAGAAGGTGCAGGAAGCGCTGCAGCAGGCACAGGTGAAGGCCTTACGCTATGGTCACCAGGAAGTGGATGCCGAGCATGTGTTGTTCGCGCTGCTGGATCAGGAGGGCGGACTGGTGCCGCGGCTCATCGAAAGCATCGGTGCTTCGGTGCCGGTCGTTCGCGCCCGTGTCGAACAGGAACTCGAAAAGCGGCCCCGGGTGGAAGGGGCGACGGAAGCCGGCAAGGTGTACATCACCCAGCGGCTCAACCAGTGTCTGGTGAAGGCGGGTGACGAGGCCAAACGCCTCAAGGACGAATTTGTCTCGGTCGAACACCTGCTGCTTGTGTTTGCCGATGAAATAAAATTCCTCAAGGAAAACGGAGTGGAGCGCAAGGCAGTGCTGGAATCCCTGAAAAAGATTCGCGGCAACCAGCGTGTCACCTCCGACAATCCGGAAGGGCAGTATGAGGCCCTGCAGAAATACGGCATGGATCTGGTCGATGCCGCCCGCTCGGGCAAGCTCGATCCGGTGATCGGTCGCGACGCCGAGATTCGTTCGGTGGTCCGTATCCTGTCGCGCAAGACCAAGAACAACCCGGTGCTGATCGGCGAGCCCGGTGTCGGCAAGACGGCCATTGTGGAAGGGCTGGCGCAACGTATTGTGCGTGGGGATGTGCCGGAGGGGCTTAAAGAGAAATCGATCTGGGCGCTGGACATGACGGCGCTGATGGCCGGTGCGAAATACCGCGGTGAATTCGAGGAGCGCCTGAAGGCGGTGCTTCACGAAATCAAGGCGTCCGATGGCCGGATTATCCTGTTTATCGACGAGCTGCACACGATCGTTGGCGCCGGCAAAACGGAAGGGTCATCCGATGCCGGCAACATGCTGAAGCCGATGCTGGCTCGCGGCGAGCTGCACTGCATCGGTGCCACGACGCTGGACGAGCACCGTAAATACATCGAAAAGGATTCGGCGCTGGAACGGCGTTTCCAGCCGGTCATGGTGGATGTTCCGAGCGTTGAGGATACCATTTCAATCCTCCGGGGCCTGAAGGAACGCTTCGAGGTGCACCATGGCGTGCGCATCCAGGACAATGCGCTGGTGTCGGCGGCTGTACTGTCGGATCGCTACATCTCCGACCGCTTTCTGCCGGACAAGGCCATCGACCTGATGGATGAAGCCTGCGCGACGATACGGACGGAGATCGATTCGATGCCGGCTGAGCTGGACGAGATCACGCGCAAGGTGATGCGTCTGGAGATTGAGGAAACGGCGCTTAAAAAGGAAAAGGACAAGGCCAGCAGGGACCGGCTTGAGGATCTGCGGAAAGAGCTGGCTGATCTGCGTGCCGACGCGGATGCCATGAAAGTGCAGTGGGAGAATGAAAAAGACGGGATCGAGAAGATCCGCGAACTGCGCGAGGGCCTGGAACTGGCCAAGGCTGAAGCGGAAAAAGCGGAACGCGATTATGACCTCGAACGCGTGGCCAAGCTGCGTCACGGAACCATTCCGGAAATCACGAAGAAGCTGACCGAAGCCGAAGCGGCCATGGCCGGCCGCGAAACCGGCACGATGCTGCGTGAAGAGGTTACCACCGAGGAGATTGCGGAAGTGATTTCCCGCTGGGCCGGCATTCCGCTGACCAAGCTGCTCGAAGGGGAACGTGAAAAACTGCTCAAACTCGATGAGGTACTGCACGAGCGCGTGATCGGACAGGATGAGGCTGTGCAGGCCGTGGCGGACGCTGTGCTGCGCTCGCGGGCGGGTATTCAGAATCCGAACCGGCCGATCGGATCGTTCCTGTTCCTGGGGCCGACCGGTGTCGGCAAGACCGAGCTGGCCCGAACGCTGGCGTGGGAGCTCTTCGATTCCGAAAGCAATATGGTTCGCATCGACATGAGTGAATACATGGAGAAGCACACGGTATCCCGCCTGGTCGGGGCGCCTCCCGGTTATATCGGATTCGAAGAGGGTGGCCAGCTGACCGAAGCGGTACGGCGCAAGCCCTACTCGGTGGTGCTGCTGGACGAGATCGAAAAGGCGCATCACGATGTGTTCACTGTGCTGCTGCAGATCCTCGAGGATGGCCGCCTGACCGATTCACATGGACGCACCGTAAATTTCAAGAATACCATTGTCATCATGACCAGCAATCTCGGCTCGACCCATCTGCTGGAGGGAATTGATGGAGAAGGCCACATCAGTGAAGAAGCCCGTGAAAATGTCATAAAAATGCTTCGCAGCCATTTTCGTCCGGAGTTCCTGAATCGTGTCGATGAAACGGTATTATTCAAGCCGCTGACCATCACCGAAATCACAGAGGTGGTGGAACTGTTGTTGAAAGATCTGCGTAATCGGCTGGCGGAACAATCCATTACGTTGGAGATCGGGAAAGATGCCGGGGAATACATTGCTCGGGAAGGCTATGATCCAGTCTATGGTGCGCGTCCGCTCAAGCGTTTCATCCAGCAGCACCTGGAAACACCCATCTCCAGAATGATTATAGCCGGCAAGCTGCCGGAAGGATCATCCGTCGGAGTAACCGTGAACGATGGTGATCTAATCTTCATCTAATTCAGCAGTGGAACTAGTAAAATATACTAGCCTTAGATTGACTTGCTCTTGCTAAAATGTATTATGTGACTAATTAGATCGGGGTTCTGTCCTGGGACGCCGGGTGCTAAGGGGGAGAGCAATAAGATGAGGATGCTGAGGATAATTGCTATACTTGTGTTTGCGCTTTTATTTGGCTTTTCAGCCCATTCTCTGCGCAAAATGCAAGAAACCGGTCAACTTTTCGAGCGCTACAACAGTCAGAGGAAATCCAGTATTACGCTGTTTGGAACCTCCATGATCGCCTTGTTGTTCCTTTCTGCATTCGAGGTTGGGCGACTGAAAAAAGAGAGCGCTGTTCGCCGGTATGGTGAAAGGCGATACACTGATGATCCTGCGGATGATGAACCCCCTAAGACGGCCTGTATCTATTCATCGCGGAAGTCAGTCGATGAGTGGCCTGCGCGCCGGGTGTCGGGCGTTCGTACCCGAAACAGGCGACCCGCGCGAAACCTGGCGGAGACCTGGTTGGTCATGCTGAGGGTCGTCTGCCTGCTGATTCCGTGCGTAAATGTCGTCCTCTTTTCAATGCTGTATGTGAACAGCACTGGAACGCCGGATGAACAATGGATTATTCCCACCATGAGCTCGGTTTTTGTGATGGTGGCTGTTGTTGCAGCCATCGGCATTTTCACTAGAAAAGGCTGGGGATTGTCGCTCGGCTATCTAACAGCGATCATCAATCTGATTCTTTTTCCCATCGGGACCGCTATGGGGCTGTTTCTTTTGATAAGTCTGGTGGGGGCATCGCCCGCGTTCTCGCGGACCAGGGAACGTTACAGCCGGCAGCAGGTGCGGGGCATGGTCTGAGGCAGACTAGCCTTGTGCTTTTTCGAACTGGCTCCGTATTTCCTCGGCGGGTTTTTTGTCGAGCAGGCTGAACAGAAGAATGCAGCCGACTGAAACCACGAATCCGGGCACGATTTCATACAGATCGAATAAACCGCCATGGAGCTGCTTCCACACCAGCACGGTCGCGCCCCCTCCAATGATGCCGGCGATGGCTCCGTTACGCGTCATCCGTTTCCAGTACAGTGACATCAGGATCAGGGGGCCGAAGGTGGCTCCGAATCCGGCCCAGGCATAGGCCACGAGATCCAGGACGCTGCTGTCCGGTTTCAATGCGATGATGCAGGCGACCACGGCCACGCCGATCACGGTAGACCGGCTTACCCAGACCAGCTCCCGGTCGGTGGCGCGTGGCCGGATGATGACCCGGTAGAGATCCTCGGTGAGCGCGGACGACGTCACCAGCAGCTGCGAATCGGCCGTGCTCATGATGGCGGCCAGCACCGCTGCGAGCAGGATGCCTCCTGGCAGCGGATGGGTGAGTTTGTCGACCAGGACCATGAATATTTTTTCCGACTCCGGGCCTTCAAGCATATCGGGCAGGAGCGCCCGCCCGGCCAGTCCGACTGCGACGGCGCAGGCCAGGCTGACCAGAACCCAGGTCATGGCGATTCGCCTCGCCGGCTTCAGGTCGTCAGCCGAACGGATGGCCATGAAACGGGTCAGGATATGCGGCTGGCCGAAATATCCCAGCCCCCACGCCATCAGCGATACGATGGCGGTCAGCGCCAGCGGCTTGCCCGTCGTAGTCGTGAGCGGGCCGAGGAAGCCGGCACCCACACCTTCCAGTTTGTGCAGCGATACCTCCATGCCGCCGGATGCCTGAAGCGCAAGCACGGGCAGGGTCACGATGGCCAGAAACATGATGATACCCTGGAAAAAGTCGGTCCAGCTTACCGCCATGAATCCGCCCAGGGCGGTGTAGGAGATGATGACGAATACACCAATGACGAGTGCACTGTAATACGGCAGTCCGAATACGGATTCAAAGAGCTTGGCACCGGCCACAAAACCGGAAGCCGTGTAGATCAGGAAGAAGATGAGGATAAACACCGCTGATAGCACGCGTAGCAGGCGGTTGTGGTCGTGGAAACGGTTGGCGAAATAGTCGGGCAGGGTGATGGCATTATCAGCAATCTCGGTATACCGCCGGAGCCGTCTGGCAACGAAGCGCCAGTTCAGGTAGGTGCCGAGCGCCAGCCCAAGCGCGATCCAGATGGACTCCATGCCCTGCAGGTAGGCGTAACCCGGCAGCCCCAGCAGCAGCCAGCCGCTCATGTCCGAAGCCTGTGCACTCATGGATACGACCCATTTGTTCAACTGGCGGTCGCCGATGAGATAGTCGGAAAGCGACTCGTTGCGTTTGTAGAAGTGCGAGCCGATTGCCAGCATGAACACGAGGTAGGCGGCAAAGGTTATGATGACGCTCAGGTTTTCCATGGTTATCTACTGTGTACTGCGTATTGCGTATTGATTTAGCAGGTCGAGTATCATACGAATTGTCGGCGATACGCAATAATCAATCAGCAGTTCGAATAACGGAGATTTTTATGAACAAGCAATCCAGGCAATTTCTCGCGGACATGATTAACAGCATCAGCCCCTCCGGCTACGAAGAGCCCGCAGCCAAGGTATGGAAAGCCGAAGCGAATACGTTTGCCGCGAAAGTCTGGACCGACACGCACGGCAATTCCCACGCCATCGTCAATCCCGGCGGATCACCGCGTGTGATGTTTGCGGGCCACTACGACGAAATCGGTTTTCAGGTTTCCTATATCGATGACAAGGGTTTCCTGTGGATTCAGCCGCTGGGCGGATGGGATCCGCAGATCGCGCAGGGACAGCGTGTGCAGATCATGACCCGCAAGGGGATTGTCCGCGGCGTGGTCGGCAAGATGGCGATTCACATGCAGACACCGGAGCAGCGCAAGCAGGTGACCGAAGTGAAGGATATCTGGATCGATATCGGAGCGAAGGACAAGAAGGACGCCGAGAAGATGGTGGAGATCGGCGATCCGCTCGTGGTGGCCTACGGGTTTGAGGAACTGGTGAACGGGCTTGTTGCCGGAAGGGCGTTCGACAACCGGTCCGGCGCCTTCGTGGTGCTTGAAGCCGCGCGGCAGCTCACTAAGCTGAATCCGCAAGCCGAGATCCATGCCGTGGCAACCGTGCAGGAGGAGATCGGTCTGCGCGGCGCCACGACGGCCGCCTTCGGGATCGAGCCCGATATCGGCATCGCCGTCGATGTGACCTTTGCCACCGACCACCCGAACATGGCCGATGCCATGAAGCGCGAAAACCTGATCGAGCTGGGCAAGGGGCCTGTATTGACGCGCGGGCCGAACATCAATCCCAAGCTTTTCGATCTGCTCGTTAAAACAGCCAAGGCGGAAAAGATAGGGGTACAGATCAATGCCGAACCGCGCGGAACGGGAACTGATGCCAATGCACTGCAGTTGAGTCGCGCCGGCGTCGCCACGGCGCTGGTTGGCATACCGCTGCGCTACATGCACTCGCCGTGCGAGCTGATCAGCCTCAAGGACCTGGAACAGTGTGCCAGGCTCATCGCCAAAACGGTGGAAAAAATAACCCCCAAGACAAACTTCATTCCGTTCTAAGGCCGGGTCCTGTGTCAACGATGCACCAAATAGGACTAAATCTGTTATTAAAGGCTTGCCCGTCTGCAACCTTCTGATACGGTTTTCTTGAATTTAGACCAAATAGGTCTTGTATCCGAGGTTGCTTTGAATGCTTAGAATCACGAAAATAACGGACTATGGTTTCATCCTGCTGGCGCATATGGCCAATAACGGAGAAGGATTGCTGCATAATGCCAAGGACCTGTCTGCCAAGATCGGCATACCGCTTCCCACGGTCAGCAAGGTGCTCAAGATTCTGACGCAGGGCGGCATCCTCAAATCCCACCAGGGCAGCAAGGGCGGCTACTCGCTTGCCAAACCGGCGGATCAGGTTTCCGCCGCGGAAATTATTGAAGCCATAGAGGGACCGGTAGCCATTACTGAATGCTCCGGTGCCGACGGGTGCGATCGGAATTGCCAGGTCAGCACCAGTTGGCAAAAGGTCAATGGCGCGGTGATCGGCGCGCTGTCCCAGCTAACATTGGCAGATATGTGCAACGGCTAGTATCGGGACAATGCCGGAACCACGCATCCGCGACGCGCGGATAAACACGGGAATTTACCATGAAAATTGAAGACGAAAAATCATTCGATGAGATTGCAGAGAAGGAATACAAGTACGGCTTCGTCACCGACATTGAAGCCGACAGTCTGCCGCCGGGGCTGAACGAGGAGATTGTCCGCGCGATCTCCAAGCGCAAGAACGAACCCGAATGGCTGACGGAATGGCGTGTCAAGGCGTACCATCACTGGACGACCCTGGAGCAGCCGCACTGGGCCAAGGTGGAATTCCCGCCGATCGATTACCAGGCGGTCAGCTACTACTCCGCACCGAAGCAGAAGATCGAGGGTCCAAAGAGCCTCGATGAAGTCGATCCCGAGCTGCTTGAAACCTACGAAAAGCTCGGCATCCCCCTGCGCGAGCAGGAAGTACTGGCCGGCGTTGTGGCGGTTGATGCGGTATTCGATTCCGTTTCGGTGGCCACCACCTTCAAGGGTAAGCTCAACGATATGGGCATCATTTTCTGCTCTTTCTCCGAGGCCGTGAAGGATCATCCGGAACTGGTGAAGAAATACCTGGGCACGGTCGTGCCCTACAAGGACAACTATTTTGCCACATTGAACTCGGCGGTGTTTTCCGACGGCTCGTTCTGCTACGTGCCGCCGGGCGTGCGGTGTCCCATGGAGCTTTCGACCTACTTCCGTATCAACGCCGCCAATACCGGTCAGTTCGAACGGACGCTGCTGATCGCCGACGAAGGCGCATATGTCAGCTACCTGGAAGGATGTACCGCACCACAGCGCGACGAAAACCAGCTGCACGCCGCCGTGGTAGAACTGATCGCCCACAAGGACGCGCAGATCAAGTATTCCACGGTCCAGAACTGGTACCCCGGCGACAAGGACGGCAAGGGCGGCATCTATAACTTCGTAACCAAGCGCGGACACTGTCGCGGCGATAACTCCAAGATTTCATGGACACAGGTGGAAACCGGCTCGGCGATCACGTGGAAATATCCAAGCTGCGTGCTGAAGGGCGACAACTCGGTCGGTGAATTCTATTCCGTTGCCGTCACGAACAACATGCAGCAGGCCGATACCGGCACCAAGATGATCCATATCGGCAAGAATACCCGGAGCACGATCGTGAGCAAGGGCATTTCGGCCGGCAAGGCGCAGAACAGCTACCGCGGGCTGGTGCGGATCCAGGAGACGGCTGAAAACGCGCGCAACTTCTCGCAGTGCGATTCTATGCTGATCGGGGACCGGTGCGGGGCTCATACGTTCCCGTACATCGACGTCAACAATCCGACCGCACAGGTGGAGCATGAGGCGACCACCACCAAGATCGGTGAAGATCAGATTTTCTACTGCAACCAGCGCGGCCTCGACACGGAGGAAGCAGTCAGCATGATTGTGAACGGCTTCTGCAAGGAGGTCTTCCGCGAGCTGCCGATGGAATTCGCGGTGGAAGCCCAGAAACTGCTCGGTATCAGTTTGGAAGGATCCGTAGGATAATTCTTTTAACCACAACATACGTAAAACCCACAAGATGGTCGAAGAATAGAAAATCAGTGATTTCTGTGCATCTTGCGGTTACATCGATGGAGAATTGAAATGGCATTATTGGAAATCAAGGAACTGCACGCCAGCGTGGCGGACAAGCCGATCCTCAAGGGGATCAATCTGACGATCAACCCCGGCGAAGTGCACGCCATCATGGGCCCGAACGGCTCCGGCAAAAGCACGCTCTCAAATGTACTGGCGGGCAATGAAGCCTATGAGAAGACCTCGGGGCAGGTGCTGTTCAACGGCAAGGATGTCGATGATCTGGCCGCCCACGAGCGTGCACGTGACGGCATGTTTCTCGCCTTCCAGTATCCGGTGGAGATTCCCGGCATCAGCAACATGTATTTCCTGAAGGCGGCGGTGAACGCGGTGCGCAAAGCCCAGGGCCGGGAAGAACTGGATGCCATGGATTTCCTCGATCTGGTCGAGGACAAGAAGCAGCTCGTAAAGATCCGCGGCGACCTGCTGGAACGCGCCGTTAATTCCGGTTTTTCCGGCGGGGAGAAAAAACGCAACGAAATCTTCCAGATGGCCATGCTGGAACCGAAACTCGGCATTCTCGATGAAACCGATTCCGGTCTCGATATCGATGCGCTCCGGATTGTGGCCGACGGCGTGAATGCGCTTCGCAGTTCCGAGCGCGGGTTTCTGGTCATTACGCACTACCAGCGGCTGCTGGAATACATTGTGCCCGACTTTGTGCATGTCCTGGTCAACGGACAGATCGTGAAATCCGGCGGCAAGGAACTGGCGCTCGAACTCGAGAGCGACGGGTATGCCTCGTGGGCTGCTGAAGAGAGGGCGTAACCATGGATTTGAAATCGCTACGCGAAAGGGCCGAAGCCTCGTTCAAGCAGCGCGGCTTCCCGACCACCCGTGAGGAGCTTTGGCGCTTTACCGACGTCTCACCGGTTGCCCAGGCGGAATTCACCACCCAATGGAAACCTGCCGAGATCGGTTTCAAGGCGCTGGGCGCCATCGTCGTCGTTTTCGAGAACGGAAAGCTGTCGCGCGATAAATCCAGTTTCGAGCAACTGCCCGAGGGCGTCTGCATCGGTTCCATCATGGACCGTGTCGACGAACGGCTGGGAACGCTGGCCGATTCCCAGAGCGCATTCGTCTCGGCCAACACGGCATACTTTTCCGACGGTGCATTCATCGAGCTGGTTGACGGCGTTGAACTCGACGAGCCGATTCATCTGGTCTATCTGGCCGATGCCGACGGATCGGCGCTCCATCTGCGCAATCTCGTATCCTGCGGCAAGGGTGCCCGGGCGACGATTGTCGAGGAATACATCGGCGAACCGGAAAAAAGCTACTGGACGAATGCCGTCACCGAGGTGTTTGTTGCCGACGAAGGTTCGGTAGATCACTACAAGATCCAGCGCGAGAGCGAAGCATCATTCCACTTCCAGACGCTCGAAGCGCATGTCGGGGCGGATGCCGTGTTCAGCAACCACGCGGTTACACTCGGTTCCAGGCTGGGTCGCAACGACATCCGCGGCAAACTGACCGGCGAAGGCGGGGAAGCCATCTGCAACGGACTCTATCTGCTCAAGGACCGGCAGTTGTTCGATACCCACATGTTCATGGATCACGCCGTACCGAAGTGCAACAGCCACGAACTCTACAAGGGCATTCTGGACAACAAGGCGCGTGCCGTCTTCTGCGGACGGATTCTGGTTCAGCAGGACGCACAGCAGACCGATGCAATCCAGTCGAACAAGAACCTGCTGCTCTCCCGCACCGCCAAGGTTAATGCTTTGCCTCAGTTGGAAATCTATGCCGACGATGTCAAGTGCACCCATGGGGCCACGGTGGGTGAACTCGACGAGCAGGCGCTGTACTATCTCCAGACCCGGGGTATCGATCCGGTTACCGGGCATGCCATGCTTACGTTTGCGTTCGCCAACGAGGTGCTTGATGAAGTGAAGTGCAAGCCCGCGAAGGAATACATCGAACAGCTGGTGCACGACTGGATGGACAAGGTATCTGCATGAGCAATGTTGCCCAGTACGATGTGGAGTCGATCCGCGGCGATTTTCCCATCCTGTCCAAGCTGGTACACGGAAAACCGCTTGTCTACCTCGACAACGCAGCGTCGGCCCAGCGACCGGCCCAGGTGATCAATGCGGTCAGGGATCTCTACGAATCGCATTATTCCAACGTTCATCGCGGCGTGCACCAGTTAAGCCAGGATGCATCGAGGCTGTATGAAGATGCCCGTGTCGCTGTCCGCGGCTTCATTAATGCCGCCTGTGTGCACGAAGTGGTTTTTACCCGCGGTACCACGGAGTCGATCAATCTGGTGGCGCAAAGCTATGCCCGGCCTCTTCTGAAAAAGGGTGATGAAATCCTGATTACCCACATGGAACACCACTCGAACATTGTTCCGTGGCAGATCGTCTGCCAGCAGACCGGTGCCGAGCTCAAGGTGGTGCCGATTACCGATCAGGGCGAGTTGGAGATGGAGCGCTTCGCCGACATGATCACGGACAAAACCCGGCTGGTGTCGGTCGGTCACGTTTCGAATGCTCTGGGCACGGTAAACCCGATCAAGTCGATCATCGATATGGCGCATGCGCGGGGTGCGCTGGTGATGGTGGATGGTGCGCAGGGCGTGCCGCACATCAAGGTGGACGTGCAGAAGCTCGATGCGGATTTCTACGCCTTCTCCGCCCACAAGCTGTATGGTCCGACAGGTGTCGGTGTTCTGTACGGCAAGGAGAAGCTGCTCAAAGCCATGCCGCCTTACCAGGGGGGCGGCGACATGATTCTCTCCGTGACCTTTGAAAAGACGGAATATAACGCACTCCCCTTCAAGTTTGAGGCAGGCACGCCCAATATCGCCGGTGTGGTTGGGCTTGGCGCGGCCATTGAATATGTTCAGAAGATCGGTCTGGGTGCCATCGCCGCCCATGAGCACGGTCTGCTCGAGTATGCCACGGCCCGGCTGCGGCAGATAGACGGGCTGCGAATCGTCGGCGAAGCCGACCAGAAGGCGGGTTTGGTTTCGTTTGTGCTTGATGCGGTGCACCCTCACGACATAGGAACATTCCTGGATGCAGACGGCGTGGCCATACGGACGGGACACCACTGCGCGCAGCCGGTCATGGAGCGTTACGGGGTGCCGGCAACCGCAAGGGCGTCGTTTGCGATGTACAATACGTTTCAGGAAATCGACGCACTGGCCGAGGCCATCGTCAAAACCATACATATGTTTAGATGAATATCTCGCGCTAAGACGCAAAGAGCGCGGAGTTTTTCTTGGCAGCCTCTGCGGCTCTGCGAGGAAAAATGAAGTCAGGAATTGGAAATGGAAAATCTACGAGAGCTATACCAGCAGGTTATTCTGGATCATAACAAGAATCCCCGGAACTACCGCAAAATGGAGCGTCCGGACGGCTTCGCCCACGGCAACAATCCGCTGTGCGGCGACCAGATCGATGTCTACCTGAAGCTGAAGGACGGGATCGTTGAGGATGTCTCCTTCGACGGGCACGGCTGTGCCATCTGCACCTCCTCGGCATCGATGATGACAACCGTGCTGAAGGGAAAAACGGAGCGGGAGGCTCAGGCGATCTTTGAGAGTTTTCATCATGCCCTGACCGAGGACGAGAAACATCCCGAGGATGTGCCGCTCGGGAAGCTGGAGGTACTGAAGGGTGTGAAGGATTATCCGGTGCGCGTAAAATGCGCCACGCTGGCCTGGCATACCTTCGATGCGGCGCTTCGCAAGTTCCAGGGCGAGGTTTCGACGGAATGATTCAGTATTACTTGCTGCGTATTCCATTTTGACCTGTGCAGGAGCGACGAAAGACTCGTTCAATAAGCGATAAGAATAAGCAGTACGCACTACGGAGTACCCTATGGGATTGTTTGGAAAGAAAAAGGAACTGAAACCGCTGAAGGAAGCCGACGAGGAGCTCTTTCTCGAGGTGGTTCGCTCGCTGCGGATGGTCTTCGATCCGGAGATCCCGGTCAATGTCTACGACCTGGGGCTGATCTACAAGCTGGAGATCGACGAAGACAAGAAGGTCTACGTGCAGATGACGCTCACCGCGCCGAACTGTCCCGAGGCCGAATATATTCCCGGCTACATCTACAAGGCGGTCCGGGATACCGAAGGCGTAAACGAGGTGGATATCGAACTGACCTTCGATCCGCCCTGGACGCGCGAAAACATGTCCACCGCCGCACTGCTGGCGCTGGGATTAATCTAGACGGGATAACAGGATCATCAGGATGCGCGAACGAGAAGAATCCATTCCATCCTGTTCATCCGGTCAAAAAAATTTGAGCACCAACATACCGTTTTCGAGAGGGAATCATGATTACTGAAGAAGTAGTACTAAAGGAACTAAGCAAGATTATCGATCCCGACTTTCATCGCGACATTGTCTCGCTGGGATTTGTGCAGGACATGAAAATCGATGGTGGAACGGTCTCGTTCACGATCGAACTGACCACACCGGCCTGTCCGCTGAGTCCGGTCTTCCAGAAGCAGGCGGTTGATCTGGTCGGGGATATTGACGGCGTCGAAAAGGTGCTGGTCAACATGACGGCACGGAAACGCGAAGGCCGGCAGGTCTCCGCCGAGAACAGTGGGCTGAAGCAGGTGAAGTTTATTCTGGCTGTCAGTTCCTGCAAGGGCGGGGTGGGCAAGTCGACGGTCGCCGCGCTGCTGGCCAAGACGCTCGGTGCGCGAGGTGCCAAGGTCGGACTGCTCGATGCGGACATCTACGGACCCTCCATTCCGACCCTGTTCAATCTTCATGAGCCCGGGGTGCGCGCCACGCCCGAACAGCAGTTTCTTCCCAACGAAGTCGACGGCCTTAAGCTGATGTCGTTCGGCTTTCTGATGGGTGACGGCCCCGCCGTACTGCGCGGACCGATGGTTGCCCAGTACATGCAGCAGCTGCTGCACGGGGTGGTGTGGGGCGATCTCGATTATCTCATCATCGACATGCCTCCGGGTACCGGTGATATCCAGCTGACCATCTCGCAATCGATCCAGATCGACGCCTCCATTATCGTATCCACGCCGCATCAGCTATCGCTGACCGACGTGCGCAAGGGAATCATGATGTTCGACCGGGTGAATGTGCCTGTGCTGGGTGTCGTTGAAAACATGGCCTACTTCGTTTGCGACAACTGCGACAAGAAGCATTACATCTTCGGCGAGGCCGGCGGCAAGTCGCTCGAGGAGCGCTTCGGTCTTGAAACCATTGCCGAGCTGCCGATCACCGGAAACCTCAGTGGCTCGCTTGACGCGCTGGCCGGTACCGATATTGCCAACGAAACAACAGACATCGTCATACGTGCGCTTGGCAAGAAAGTCATGGAAAAGCCAACCAAACCGCAGATCGACTTTGATGCCAAAACCATTACGCTCACCTGGCCCGACGGAGAAACCGCCACGGTCTCGAATGCCGCGTTGCGGCGCGCGTGCAGCTGCGCGCTGTGCGTCGATGAAATGACCCGCAAACCGCTGCTCGATCCCAAGTCCATTCCGATGGACATCCATGCCGAAAAAGTCGGCATCATCGGTAATTATGCCATCATGGTCGATTGGTCCGATGGCCACAACACGGGCTTTTTCCCGTATTCGACTATCCGGGAGCTTGCCGCCAAAAGTTCCGGCGGCTGCGGATCACCGTCCTGCGGCTGCAAAAACCAGGATTAGGCGCTTTTTTTTGGTTCATGGTCCATTTCCGGGAAAGACCCTCCGTTGCTGCGGCGTGGCGCGGATGTCCGATCCGCGCTCTCGCGTGCGGGATACTCGCATCGGACATGCGAGCCACGACCGGAAACCCACCTCGTTGAAGCGGTGTCCCGGTTACACTGCCGCTCCCAGCGGATAGGACATGGACCTTTTTTTAACGACTTTTTCGTTTTACAGCTTGCGGCCTTTTTTCGGTTTAAGTAAATACTCCTCCAGCGTGGACCCAAGCCGGCATGTGGCTGGTAGGGGGAGTCCCGTATAACAAGTCAATTCAATAGGAGAACACGTATGGCAAAAGCTGCTACCAAGACCTCAATCATCGCCAAAATCGCCGACGACGCCGGCATTACCAAGGCCCAGGCCAAGGCTGCTCTGGAGTCCCTGGTTGAACAGGCATACAAGGGTGCGAAATCGGCAACCGGGTTCACCATCCCGGGTATTGGCAAGCTGATCAAGGTTAAGCGCAAAGCCCGCATGGGCCGCAACCCGGCTACCGGCGAACAGATCAAGATCGCCGCCAAGACGGTTCTCAAGTTCCGCATCGCAAAGGCAGCCAAGGATGCAGTCATCCCGCCGAAGAAATAGTGCGAGCATAAACGTTTGCGAAGGAGGCCTCCAGGGCCTCCTTTTTTTTTGCAGTTAGCTCATGACTGTCCTGCGTAAGCAGGTAGGGCGTGTCCGATGAACGCGCCGTCAGTCGTGGCCGGTCCGCATGGCGGGCGGATCTTCGAGTCGTCCCCGGTTTGGGTTTGCAAATGCACATATTTTGTTCGTTGTCGCATATGTATCTAAGCGCACTTCTGTGGCACCATGAATAATCCGTTGTAGGGGAAGTCGTATCGTTTCAACAGGAAATATTGCATGATGGATAAGGAAAACGTCTATAAGGCTCTTGCCGTTTGCATCGTCATTTCGTTCATATCCGTCGCACACGCGCGAACCGTGGTTCCCCTCGATGCGGACTGGCGGTTCTTTCAGGGCAGCAAACCCAGTGCAAAGTCGGTTTCCTTCGACGATTCAAAGTGGGCGCACGTTGACGTTCCCCACGACTGGAGCATTGCGGGGCCATTTGACGAGGATGCGGCCACCACCGGATCCGGAGGATGGCTGCCGTCCGGAGTGGCGTGGTACCGAAAAAAAATCGATCTGCCGGACGATATCAAGGGCAGGCGGGTGTGGGTGGAGTTTGATGGAGTAATGGCCAACAGCGAAGTGTGGTTCAACGGCGAGTCACTGGGCGAACGGCCAAACGGGTATGTCAGCTTCCATTATGATATATCCGATCTTGTCACGCCGGGCGGGGACAATGTGCTGGTGGTGCGCTGCGATACCTCGGAGCAGCCGGCATCTCGCTGGTACACGGGCGCAGGGATCTACCGGCATGTGCGTATGGTGATTGCCGATCCGGTCTGCATCAAGCCCTGGGGCGTGTATGTGACCACGCCTTCCGTTTCAGCCGCTTCCGCCGATATTGATGTACAAATTGATGTAGAGAATGCCACCGCCAAATCGGGTTCGGCCGTTGTACGCGCCAATCTTGAAGATCCCGGAGGCGACGTTGTCGCAACGGTTGCATCCGAAGCGGCACTCAAGGCCGGGGATAGCGCCCGCACCGCGTTGCAGATTAAGGTCCCGAATCCGGAGCGGTGGAGTTTGGAAACGCCGATCCTGTATACGCTGGTTGCACAGGTAATGAACGGCGATCAGGTCGTCGACGAGGTCCGTGTCCCGTTCGGCATCCGGTCGGCGGAATTTAAATCGGAGACCGGTTTCTGGCTCAATGGAAAGAACTTTAAGATCAAGGGCGTCTGCCTGCATCATTGCGGCGGCGCCGTAGGGGCGGCCGTGCCGCTGGATATCTGGAAACGACGCCTGACTATTCTGCGCAGCCTGGGTGTGAATGCGATCCGTACCGCCCATAATCCGCCGGCACCCGAATTCCTCGATCTGTGCGACCGCATGGGTTTCCTTGTGATGGACGAATTCTTTGACTGCTGGACTGTGGGAAAGAACAAATATGACTACCATCAGTTTTTCGACGAATGGGCGCACACTGATCTGCGTGATGGAATCCTGCGCGACCGCAACCATCCCAGTGTGATCCTTTACAGCGTCGGCAACGAAATCCACGATACGCCCAACGAAAGCCTGGCGAAAAAAATCCTGCGCGGTCTGGTGGACGTCTGTCACGAAACCGATCCATCGCGACCGGTTACGCAGGCCCTGTTCCGGCCGAATGTTTCACA
>JBNLDM010000056.1:0-18277 GCA_050304335.1 Pontiella sp. | reverse complement strand
GCGTGCGGAACACTCGCATCGGATATGCGAGCTACGACCGAAGATTCGCATTGGCGGGCGGACTGGATGTGGCGCGGATATCTGATCCGCGTTCCTGGCGTGCGGAACACTCGCATCGGATATGCGAGCTACGACCGAAGATTCGCATTGGCGGTCAGACTGGATGTGGCGCGGATATCCGATCCGCGTTCCTGGCGTGCGGAACACTCGCATCGGATATGCGAGCCACGACCGAACACTCGCATCGGATATGCAAGCTACGACCGAAGTCTCGCATCGGATATGCAAGCCACCACCGGCATCTGCACCGGATATGCGGTCAAAGCCGATGAGTCTTTCCTTTTGGTTTCCAATCATTCCCCGTTTCGCGTAGCCTCCTTCGCCAATACTCGGGAGCGCACATGGAACGATTGAATGAACTGCTGAATACCATAGATGGGTTTATGTGGGGCTGGACCACGATCATCCTGCTGGTGGGTACCGGACTGTTTCTCACGGCCAGGCTCCTGTTCATTCAGGTCCGCCATCTCGGACACGCCATCGCCTGTGTGCTCGGCCGGTACGACCAGCCGGAGGAAAGCGGCGACATCTCCCACTTCAAGGCGCTCTCCACTGCCCTCTCGGCCACCATCGGCACGGGCAACATTGCCGGCGTTGCCACCGCTATTGCCGCCGGCGGGCCGGGTGCCGTTTTCTGGATGTGGGTGACAGCACTGGTCGGGATGGCCACCAAATTTACCTCCTGCACACTGGCGGTCAAATACCGCCGCATCCACGAAGACGGCTCGGCCAGTGGCGGTCCGATGCATTTCCTCTCCCTGGGCCTCCGGAACAAGGTTCTGGGAACCTTGCTCGGCGGCGCTTTCGCCCTCTTCGGAATGGTGGCTTCCTTTGGTATCGGCAACATGGTGCAGGCCAACTCCGTCGTCGGCGGGCTCAGCTACCTGATGCCCGCATCGCTGCAGACCGGCGGCTTCACGTTCTGGACCGGATTCCAAATCACATGGATGAGTCTTATAACCGGCCTGACGCTCTCCTTCCTGACGGGCATCGTTATCCTTGGCGGAATCAAACGCATAGCTAATGTCGCCGGCATCATTGTTCCTTTCATGTGCGCCTTCTACATCCTTGGCGCGGTGGTGATCCTCGTCCTGCATGCCCCGGCCATACCGGGCGCGCTGGCGCTCATTGTGAAGCATGCCTTTACTCCCTATGCCGTTGGCGGCGGAGCGGCAGGCATCGCTATCCGCGAGACGATTCGCTACGGCGTGGCCCGCGGTGTCTTTTCCAACGAATCCGGACTGGGTTCGGCGCCGATCGCCCATGCCGCAGCCAAGACCAGCGAACCGGTGCGTGAAGGCACCGTCGCCATGCTGGGCCCGTTCATCGATACCATCATCATCTGCACCATGACCGCGCTGGTCATCCTGGTCACCGGCGCACATGAAAGCGAGTTTGATGGCGGCGCACTCACCGCATACGCCTTCGAGAAGGGGCTGTTCGGCTATGGCCAGTACCTCGTCGGCTTCGGGTTGATGTTCTTCGCCTACTCCACCCTGATCGTCTGGTCCTATTACGGTGACCGCTGCGCGGAATACCTGTTTGGTGAAAGGGCCATACCGGTCTACCGCTGGATCTACGTTGCATGTATCACCATCGGTGCGGTCGGTGGTTTGAAGGTAATCTGGACCATCGCCGATATTTTTAATGCGTTAATGGCCATTCCCAACCTGATCGGCCTCATCCTGCTCTCCGGCATCGTGGTCCGCGAAACCAGGAGCTACTGCGCGCGTCTCAAAAACAAGGAATTCAGTGCGGCGGCTTCCAATCAAACCCGCGACTTATAATAGCGGGACCATACCCGTCCATGGATGATTTGAACGATAAGCAAGGAGAACGCAATGAGTGAAAACCAAACTACCGTAACCGATATCGATATACCGTTTGGGCGCCTGATCATGATCATTCTCAAGTTCATGCTCGCATCCATCCCGGCCGTGCTGCTGTTCTATCTGATCATGATTCCGATTTTCATGATTTTCGGCGTGGGCCTGAGCGGATGTGCCGCCCTGCTGTCGGCACCTTTTGCGGCTCACTAGTCGCTTCAAGGTTAAGCATTGACGTTGCCCAGCGGGTGGAACTATTCTGGAAGCAACCGAGGGGAGGCATTGTATGAAATCGATGATATGCGCGCTGCTGGCACTGGTACTTTCGGGCTGCTCGAGCGTCATGATGAAGGGTCCGTTCCCCGATTCCAAGCTGACCCATGAGGATATGGAATCCCTGCGAGGGACGTGGCAGCTGGAAAACACCGTGGTTTATTTGAATTTCACCACGAATGGCGCACCCCGCATGGCGACCGTAGAGTGGAAGGACGATCGATTCTCACTGCTCCGGCACGACCTGCACATTGCCAAAAGAAACGAACTGTTCTACATCTCGATGCTCTCCGATCCGGTACAGGAGACAACGGAATATCTGTTTGCTGCATGCAAATCAAGAGGACAGGAACTTGTACTATGGGGGCCGGATGTGGACTTCTTCAAGAGCCAGGTTGAAACCGATAAACTGAAAGGAACGGTTAAGGAGGAGGGCCGCGCAACGGAGGTGAAGCTTTCCACACCGCCGGCTGAAATCCTGGAGCTGATCGCCACCAATCAGGCCGCGATAGACTTTGAAGAGCCGCTCATCTTCAAGAAGCTGGATTGAGCTGAAGGAACAGCATCAATAAAAAAAACCGATCATGCCTACCAACCGATTCCCTGCCGTAGAGATTCATTCTGTCATCTTCGACTGACGCAATGGCATCAGGCAAACAGGCCTGAGACGAGATCGGTTCCCATCTCATCAATCCCTTTCATATGCTGCGATGATTCGAGCAGGTCGGAGAGCGAGAGCAGTTCTTCAAAAAGGATCATGCGTGCCACGTGCTGGCTCGATTCGGGAACGTTGATCTGCAGGCGGTTCATGTCCTGCACCAGTGTAAAGGCGATATCATCCTTGAGTACCCGGTAGGTCGGCTGCTCGGTATGCAGGTTGTGCACAAAGAATTCCTCGCCCTGCAAGGCACGGACGAAACGGTTGAGCAGGAATTCGGCGATGTCGTGCGACGGAAATTCCAGTTCGATGGTCTCGATGTTTTCGCCGACCCCCACCATCTCCTTGCGCACACCCTTGCCGCCCTCGAAGGATTTGACCAGCAGCGGCGGGGCCAGCATGGTGGTGATTACCGTCATCATGATGGCGACGCCAAAGACGCCCTGATCGATGATACCGGCGGCGAGCCCGATACCCGCCACGATCAGCGCCACTTCGCCGCGCGGCAGCATCCCGAGACCGATGCGCAGCGAACCGCGCACGTTGAAGCGCATCAGCCAGGCGGGCAATCCGCAGCCGACGACCTTGGCAAAAACGGCCAGCAGCGAGTAGACGCTGCCGAACACAAGGACCGGCTTCATGGCGGTGAAATCGACCATCATGCCCATGACGCAGAAAAAGATCGGGACCAGGATATTGTACACCCCCTCGAGGTTGTTCTCGATTTCATAGGCAAGATCGGTACGGGAAAGCGCCAGCCCCATGATATACGCGCCGATGATCATCGCCAGTCCGGCCAGTTCGGCCAGCCCGGCCAGCAGCAGGGCCATCCCAAAGCAGGTGGCAACCATGACTTCACGGGAATGAAACTGCTTGATGGCCGCCGTGATTTTACGGGCAAATGCCAGTCCGAGCGCCGTAACCACCACGAAGAAGCCCACCGCTTTGAGGGCAATGAATCCGATCTTGCCCCAGTTTACGCCGCCGCCTTCCATTTCCACCTTCGCCATGCCCATGACGATTGCCAGCGTTACGATACCCAGCACATCGTCGAAAACGGCACCAGCCAGAATGGTGACGCCTTCGGGTGACGCCATCTTGCGCTTTTCCGCCAGAATACGGGCAGTGATGCCCACGGATGTCGCAACCGAGATCACACCCAGAAACAGGGCGGCCGGATCCATGAACGAGGTGATTCCGTTCCCCGGCCAGAGCACCGCACACAGATCCCCGAGAATAAAGGAAAAGACCAGACCGCCCAGCCCCACCACCGACCCCACCACAGAATACCGCAGGAACGCTGCGAGATCGGTTTCCAACCCCGCCAGAAACAGGAGGATGATCGATGCCAGCGTTGCAATGCCGTACAGTTCGGATGAGGCCGCCAGACCGTCATGTTCGGCAAACAGGATACCGATCGCTGGAAAATTAATCATGCCTCCCAAAGCATAGGGGCCGATCAGCATGCCGGAGGACAGTTCGCCCAGAACCGAAGGAAGCTTGAGAAACCGCTGAAACAGGAAACCTCCGACCTTGGCGGCGATTATGATGATGGCCAGCTGTAGGATCAGCAGCATCATCAGGTGCGTAATGCCGTGCCCCGTTTCCCCGGTCAGATGATCGGCAGAGGCTCCGGTCTTAACAACCACATTGGTGACGGCGTGGGCAAGGTTAGTCATGGATCTATTTCCCGGTTAGGAGCTCATAAATCTCCGCATGCGTGATGGCGTTCAGCAGCTTTTCGCGCTCCGAAGGCTGGCTGATCAGACGGCTTACCTCGGCCAGAAACTGCATGTGCGGGCCGGCCCGCTTGACGGGTGACAGCGTCAGGATGAATATCTTGCACAAAGATCCGTCCATCGAATCGAAATTGACGCCCGCCTTCTGAAGACCCACGGCAGCCACGAGCTCCCTGACGGCATCCGTCTTGCCGTGCGGTATTGCCACACCGTTCTGCATACCGGTGGACATCTTGTCCTCACGCTCCAGGATTGCCTTCAACACCGCGGCGCGGTCCTTGATCTTTCCGGCCGCAACGAGTCGATCGACCATCTCCTCGATGATCCCCTCCTTGGTATCGGCCTTTAGATCCACCCAGACCGTTTCCGGCGAAAGTACTTTCTTCAGATTCATCGCCCCATGCCCCCTAGTCGGAAAATACAGGGTTCGATTGTGAGACTATTATACGCAAGGTCAACAGTTTTCTGCCTTGCTGAGGGCGGGTTTAGATGTTTCGGGCCCGCTAGGGTTCCTGGTCCTTTGTGATCGACCCGTGCGATTTCCATTCATCGATGCGGGTCAGGATCCACAGGGAAACGCCGGATCGATATGCGGCACGGGCAATCATATGCGCCGCCACGGGAGCCGTGAGCAGGAAAAAAGCAATTACCAGCACGCCCTTCGATGTCACCGTAATCGTATTGAAATGGATCATCATTCCGATCGTGACGGCGCTCACGCCGACGGTGCCGGTCTTGGTGGCGGCATGCATGCGGGTGAACAGGTCCGGCATGCGCAGGACGCCGGCGGCGGCGATCAGGGTGAGGATGCCGCCCAGCAGCAGGAACGCGGAAACGATGATCTCCCGGATCACGATGCGCCTCCCTTCTGGATGTAAATAGCCAGCGAAACCGTCCCGATGAAAGACAGCAGTGCGATGCTGATGGCGGCAGGGATATAGTAGTAGCTTCCCGACTCAACACAGTGGGTCAGGATCAGCGCCACGACAATCGTACCGGCCATGTCGAGTGCAATCACGCGGTCGGGCAATGTCGGACCGAGCACCACGCGGATGAACGTTACGGCCAGGGCAGCGAGCATCGCCAGCGTGATGATATGACAAACGATTTCAACCATGGTTACCTCAACAGTTCCAGCAGTCGGCGTTCCAGCCCTTCCTTGATTTCCCGGCGCAGATCGTCGGGATTGACGACATACATCGCATGGATGTAGAGCGTCTTGCGGTCTTCGGAAACATCCAGGCTCAATGTGCCCGGCGTCAGCGAGATGATGTTGGCCAGCATGGTGATCTCCAGATCGGTCCGGGCATCGAGCGGAATACCGATAACCCCCGGCCGCATCTGTGGCAGGGGCTTGACCACATCCTGCGCGACCCGCCAGGTCGAAACGAGCAGTTCCCTGATGAACACGAGTGCAAAGCGGACGAACTGAAGCGTCTTCTGGAAATAGGACGTCTTGAGTTCCGTGGCCGGATAGAGCAGCGAGAGTGTCGCATAGCCCAAAGCAAACCCGATCGCGAGATTGCCCACCGTCACCTGTCCGGTAAGCAGTGCCCAGAAGAGCGAGATGATAATATTGTACAGGAACATGCTCACGGCTGATACTCTCCCAAAACCGCCTCAATGTACCCTGCCGGGTGCATGAGCTGTTCGGCGGCAACCGCGGATACATCAAACACGACTCCGGCCAGGAAGCCGATCCCGACCGTTATGGCGGCCAGCACAATCATGGGTGAGAGGAACCCGCGCCATTGGTTCGCCGTCATGCCATCCCGGTCCGGCAGCGCCGGCGACGCCGCCTTCCAGAAGGCGTTGGCCCAGATCTTCGTCATCGAGAAGAGCGTCAGTAAACTGACCACGAGGGCGACGGATACGATCACCCATGCATGGACCTTCAAGCCGGCAATTACCAGAATCAGCTTGGCAAAGAAACCGGAAAGCGGCGGAACACCGGCCAGCGACATGGCCGGTATCATGAACAGGATCGCCAACCCCGGGCGCTCCTTGTAGAGACCGCCAAGGATCTCGAGATCGTAACTGCCCTTCAGACGCTTTACCGCGCCGGCGACCAGAAACAGGTTTGTTTTCACGACGATGTGGTGGATCAGGTAGAAGATTGTTCCGGTCAGCGCCAGCGAGGTGAACAGCCCCAGGCCCATGACCATGTAGCCGATCTGGCTTACAATATGAAAAGAGAGGATGCGCCGCATCTCATGCTGGGAAGCCGCGCCCAGCACCCCGCAAAGCATGGTCAGGCCGGCGCCGATCAGGATAAGTTCATGCAGGAATGCCGGGTCGTTGCAGAAGATCAACGTAAAGACGCGGATCAGGGCATAGACCCCCACTTTCGTAAGCAACCCTGCAAACAGGGCCGATACCGCGGCCGGCGGCGACGGGTAGCTGGCCGGCAGCCAGGAAAAGAGCGGGAACAGTCCGGCCTTGATCCCGAATGCCATCATGAACATCACCGCCACCATGGTCAGCAGCCCGCCGTGCTGGCTCTGGCGGACCACAACCGCCAGATGGGCCATGTTCAGCGTGCCGGCCATGCCGTAGAGAATGCCGACGCCGGCCAGAAAGAGGGCCGACGACAACAGGTTGAGACTCACATACTTGATCGATCCCGCCATCTGCGCCTTTTCACCGCCCAGTGCCAGCAGAATGAACGAAGCGGTCAGCAGCACCTCGAACCACACATACATGTTGAAGAGGTCCCCGGTCACAAAGGCGCCGTTAACCCCCATCATCATGATCAGACAGAGCGGATAGAATCCGAACCGGATACGGGGCTGGTCGAGATCAAACCATGCATAGACCGACACCGCAGACGCCATCAGACCGCCCAGAACCAGCATGATGCCCGAAAGGGTATCGACCGCCATGGTAATGCCGAATGGCGCCGGCCAATCGCCGAGGTTCATGACCGCCACCCGGCCGGTGCCGGCTTCAGCCAGCAGGACGAAGGCAACGGCCAGCATCATGAAGCTGGTTGCGGTCCCCAGGATCCGCTGAAGCAGCAGACTGCGACGGAACAGCATGCACAGGATGCTGCCGGCCAGCGGCAACAGAATGGGCAGCACCGGCAGGATATTCATTCGTAATCCTCCTTCAGTTCATCCACATCGTCCGCGCCGACCGACTGATAGGTGCGGAGGAACAGAACCAGTGCAAAGGCCGTAACGGCAAAGCTGATGACAATCGCCGTCAGGATGAGCGCCTGCGGCAGCGGATCGGAGGATACGCCTGTAAGCATTTTTTCCCCTTCGGGAATAATCGGTGCCCCGCCCTTGCGCAGACCGCTCGACGTAAAGATCAACAGGTTGGCACCATGACTCAACAGGGCGAGGCCTATGATCAGCTGCACGAGGTTCCGGCGCATCATCATGTAGAGACCGCCCGCGTAGAGAACCCCGATCACAATGGCGAGGAGCACTTCCATTATTCCTCCTCTCCCAACCCGAAGACCAGTGTCAGCAGTACCCCGAGCACGACAAGATATACGCCGACATCAAAAAAGGTCGGTGTACCGATGTGTATTTCGGCTCCGAGCAGGTGGAGATCCCACCACTCGCCGGTGAGATATGCATCGCCCATCAGCAAGGCGGGGATTCCGCTGCAGAGCGCCAGGGCCAGCCCAACAGCCGTCAGGTCCCGCGGATCGGCACGCAGCAGCCTGCGCGCGGAGGCCACGCCGTCGGCAAGCGCATAGAGCGAAAAGGCCGAACCGGCTATAAGCCCGCCGACGAAGCCGCCTCCGGGATAGTGATGGCCGCGCAGCAGGAAATAGACGGATACGACGACCAGTGGCGGAAACATGTAGCGCGTGGCCGTGCGGAGGATGGTCGAACTCATGGGCTCTCCTCCTTCTTTCCGGGCCGCAGTTTCAGCAGGGCATAGGCCCCCATGGCGGCAATGGTCAGCACGGTGATCTCGCCCAGTGTGTCGAAGCCGCGGAAATCAACCAGAATGACGTTCACTATATTCCGACCATGGGCTTTCGTGTAGCTGTGTTCCAGATAGTAGTCGGAAACCGGCGTGGTACTTTGCACATCCAGGGCCGCCAGCACCAGCAGCGTCACTACCACGCCGGCGGATGCGGCCACCGCAATGTCGATGGTACGGGTCCGCCGTGTGGAGCTGTTGGAAAATTGCGGCAGGTGGTAGAACGCCAGGGCCAGCAGAATCACGGTCAGGGTTTCGATCACGAGCTGGGTCATGGCCAGGTCCGGCGCGCCGTAGAATGTAAACAGCAGCGCCATTCCGAAGCCCACCACGCCCATGCAAAGGATGGAACGCAGTCGCGATCTGGAGTGAACAGCCGCAAGGGCCGCGGCAATCATAAGCAGGGCAACCATGACCACGGGAACCGAGAGGGGCGACAGCCCTTCAAGCCCCTGCAGGCCGCCGCCCCGTACAAAGGCCGCGGCTACCAGCACCGTGGCGGTTATGACCGCATAGCGTATATAGTGTCGCAAGGTACCCGTTTGAATGCTGCGGGTTTGCCATGCTGCGAACCTGAGCGTTAAAGAGAGCAGCGTTTGATATGCCGCATCCGGGCCGAGGCATCGCAGTCCAGCAAGAGCGTGCGCCGCCTTCAGGAACTGCACCCGGCAGATATAGCAGACCGCACCGATGGTGAGCGTGGCGAGGCTGATGACCAGATATTTATTGAAACCCGCCCATAGATGCAGGTGCACATGCAGCTTTTCCGCCGCGACCGCCGCGGCCGCCGGTTCGACAAGGGCATGGCCCACGCTGCCGCATGACAGGGCCAGCAGCAGGGAGCCTATTCCCAGCACCAGCGGTCCGATTCGCATCGACCACGGCATTTCATGGGCGCGCAACCCGGCCGGCATGGTGCCGGAAAACGGCTTGATGCCGACTGAAAAGCCGACCAGCACATAGGCCGCTCCGCCGATCACCGTAGCCACGATCAGGAGCGGATAGTGGCCCAGCGCGTGCAGCCAGCTTTCCTTCGCCACAAATCCGAAGAATGGCGGGAAGCCGCCCATCGATAAACCGGCCAGCAGTGCACAGATGAACGTAACAGGCATCGCCCTGCGCAGCCCACCCAACCGATCGACCGACGTCTCGCCGCCGGTTTCGTGGGTGATTCCCCCCGCAACCAGGAACAGCGCCGCCTTATAAAAAGCGTGTGCCAGGATAAACGTCGCCATCGCTTTGATGGTTTCATCCGTGCCGATACCCAGCAGCATGATCATCGCGCCAAGCGCCGACACTGTCGTGTAGGCCAGCAGGCGTTTTAACACATGCTGTCCCAGCGCCATGATTGCGCCAACCAGAAAGGTCGTTGTTCCAACGACGGTTAAAATCGTTCCCCACGCTTCCGTACCACCGAGCGCCGGGTGCAGCCGCGCCAGCAGATAAACGCCGGCCTTGACCATGGTGGAGGAATGCAGATAGGCGCTGGCCGGCGTCGGCGCCTGCATGGCATTGGGCAGCCAGAAGTGGAACGGGAACTGTGCCGATTTAGTAAACGCACCGATGCAGATCAATACCAGAACCGGCAGATAGCCGGGATGCGCCCGCAAGGCGTCGCCCTGCCGGACCAGTTCCGACAGCCGCCACGTACCGGCGGCCTGAGCCATGAGAATAAAACCGGCCAGAAGAAAGAGCCCGCCAAGAACCGTCACCAGCATGGACTGCAAGGCGGCGCCCCGCGCCTCCTCGCTTTCGTGATTGAAGCCGATCAGCAGGTAGGAGGTGAAACTGGTCAGTTCCCAGAAGATGAACACGAGCAGGATATTATCCGCCAGCACGACGCCGAGCATCGAGGCCATGAATGCGAGGATGTACATCATGAAACGGCCCTGCTGCGGATGCCCCTTGAAGTAACCCTGGGTATACAGGACGATCAACGAACCGATGCCGCTGATCAGCAGCGCAAACAACAGGGAGAGCCCGTCGAGTCGAAATGCGGCTTCGAGACCCAGTCCGCCCACCCATTCGTAACATTGTACAACCGCATGGCCATGCATCACCTCCGGCGCCTGGCGAAACAACCAGAAAACCATCGCCAGCGGAGCCGGCAGCAGCAGCATGCCCGTGCAGCGGGGGGCCAGGCGATAAACCAGAGGCGCAAGCAGGGCAGCAGCCAAACAGATAGAAACCAGCAAAAGCATCACGATTCAATACTCCGCCACCGGCTAATACAGATCCATTCTAAATATTGCAACATATTGATTACGTTTGTCTTATGCCTTCTATACTTATGATTTGCGCGTTACCCCCTTGGGCTTCAGGCAACCCTGAGCGGGCCCTGTGTTTTTGCGCGTCAGCCATATTGCCGCCGGTCAGCGGAATGGAAACAGATTAGATTTAGTCGTGCAAGATGTTAGGTGATATATGCGCCCATATCATGAACGGCAGTCGCAACTTCAGCTCGGCGGTGGCTAAAACCCTTATTGAACCCCTGTAAACATTGGTTTTTATTCAGTTTTTACATTTGCCATCTTACCTTATATCTCCTAGAAATCATCAAGTGCTGATCCGATGCGGAGTCGGACGGCTGTTGTTGGAATTAACCAGGAAACACCGAGGAGTAATACAATGGGAAAACCTATGACCAAATCGCAGATCATCGCAGCAGTTGCCGAGAAGGCTGATATCTCCAAGGCGCAGGCCAAGGACGCGCTCGAAGGACTGGCTGAACTCGCCTATGATGGCGCAGCAGACGGATTCACCATTCCTGGTATCGGCAAGCTCGTTAAGGTCAACCGTGCAGCACGCATGGGCCGCAATCCGGCCACGGGTGAAACCATCCAGATTCCGGCCAAGACCGTTCTCAAGTTCCGCATCGCCAAGGCCGCGAAGGACGCTGTACTTTAATCGATATTTGGACTTCCACGAACCGTCCTGCACTGCAGGACGGTTGTTTTTTTGGGATGAAGAAAATAATCTATCCGTTCGCCGTTGTCGTCATGCTGACCCTCTACGGGTGCGCCTCGAACAACAGCGCCTACGAAGACGAAGAGGAATATTCCAGCATGCCGTGGGCAACCCCCGAAAAATGGGAAGCCGGGCCCTCTATTCCGGGCCTGTCCGGCCCAGGCTACTGATTTTCCTCACAGGCCCGCCAATTCGGCGGGCTTTTTATTCGCTCAACGCTGAAAGAGCTTCCCATTCCCGCTGCGGTCTGGGAAATTGATTTGATTGCATTCCAGGGGGCGGTAAGCGTGGCAAGATTCATTATACAGGGCGGACAGCCGATCGGCGGAACCTTTCACCCGCGGGGCAACAAGAATGCCGTCCTGCCCATGCTTGCCGCCTGCGTTCTAACCGACGAACCGCTGGTGCTGCACAATGTTCCGCTGATCAACGACGTCAAGGTGATGCTTGAACTGCTCGAGAGCATCGGTGTGGAGGTTTCGCTTGATGGCCATACCGCCACCCTGTGCGCCCGGCGTCTGTCTACCACCGAACTGGACCGGGATCTGTGCGCCCGGGTGCGCACCTCGATCCTGCTTGCCGGCCCCATGTCCGCCCGCCATGGCGGTGCCACCATCTACCCGCCGGGCGGGGATGTGATCGGACGCCGCCGCCTGGATACCCATTTTTACGGCCTGCGTTCGCTGGGCACGGAAATCACTACCGACCGGGCCTATCGGTTCAAAGCCGGGCCGCTGCATGCATGGCCCATGGTGTTCGACGAAGCCAGCGTCACCGCGACGGAAAACGTGATGATGGCCGCCACACTTGCCAGGGGGGTTTCCACTATCTACAACGCAGCCTGCGAACCCCATGTGCAGGATCTGGCACATCTGCTGAACAGCATGGGCGCGGATATCTCCGGCATAGGCACCAACAACCTGACCATCCGCGGTGTGGAACAACTGCATGGCACCGACTACACCGTGCAGCCGGATTATATCGAAGTGGGCAGTTACATCACCGCATCCGTGGTGACCGGCGGACAGCTGAACATTCCCGATGCGGGAGAACCGCGGACCCTGCAGGTCATGCAGCGTGCTTTTTCAAAACTGGGCGTGGAATGGACCCGTGATGGACGCGACGTGGTGGTTCCGCAGCAACCGGAGCGCAGCATCCGGCCGGACGAGGGCAACGCCACCCCCAAGATCGAAGACGGCATCTGGCCCGCCTTCCCGTCCGACCTGATGAGTGTGTGCATCGTACTGGCCACCCAAACCCGCGGAACCGCGCTGTTTTTTGAAAAGATGTTCGAAAGCCGCATGTATTTCGTCGACCATCTGATGACGATGGGCGCCAACATCATCCAGTGCGATCCCCATCGCGTCGTGGTCGTCGGGCCCACCCGGCTGCGCGGCAGCAGACTCACCAGCCCCGACATCCGCGCCGGCATGGCCATGCTGATTGCCGCCTGCTGCGCCGAGGGCGAAAGCATCATCAACAACGCCCAGGTGATCGACCGTGGATACGAAGCAATTGAAGATCGACTTGCCGCATTGGGTGCGGATATTGTGCGCACTGATTAGGAATACGATCAGGAAGGAAACATACGATGGCATTCCCGAAGACATTTTATCGCTGGCGTCCGCATCCGTGGCATGGTCTGGAACCTACCGACGGCAAGGAAGATGTTGTAAATGCCTATATCGAGATGACGCCCTTCGATGCGGTTAAATACGAAGTAGACAAGACCACCGGCTATCTCCGCGTCGACCGGCCCCAGCTGACTTCATCCATGACGCCTACCCTGTATGGTTTCATTCCGCAGACCTATTGCTCGGTGCGTGTTCAGGAGCTCTCCCCCACATCTAAGCGGGGTGACGGAGACCCGCTCGACATCTGCGTAATTACCGAGCGCGCCATCAATCGCGGCGAAGTGATTCTACGGGCCCGTGTGATCGGCGGGATCCAGATGGTCGACAACGGCGAAGCGGATGATAAAATCATAGCGATCCTCGATAACGACCAGTTCTGGCAGACCGCCACCGATATCGATGACGTTCCGCCCGCTCTGCTCGAACGCCTCCGTCACTATTTTGCCACCTATAAGCTTGTTCCCGGACAGCCATCGGATGTGCACATCGAGAAGATCTACAACCGGGAGCACGCGCTGGCCGTCATCGAAGCAGCACTCGAAGACTATACCGAACAGTACGGTTAGTCCGCCGTGCTGCCTGCTGTTTTCTTTCGCGCAACCAGCGCCAGCACGGCCAGCAGAATCAGCCCGAGGTTGCGAACCACATGCAGCCAGCTCAGCGGGTCATCTGTTGCACCGCGGCCGAAACACCCGCACCCGAACACGGAACCGCGCCACAGGTTGACGCATATGGCCACGGTGAAGACCGACAGCAAGGCGAGAATGATGCCAAGCGCAGCCACGCGATAGCGTGGAACAAACAACAGGCACGCGACACAGACCAGTTCAAGCCACGGCACAAAAAGAGCAACAGGATTAATCAGGAATCCGGGCACGATATGAAAGCGGTATACTGACAGTGCAAAGTCCTCCGGGTAGAGGATCTTGTGATACCCCGACAGCAGAATCAGACCAATGATTCCTGCAGAAATCCAGTAGGCAATCCGGTACAGCCTGGCGGCGCTGTTCATCGCTCCACCTCGCCCCCATGCGCTTCCCAGCTCTCGTAGCCGTCGACGAAAAGCGCCGCATCGCCGCCCATGGCCTTGATCTCCGTGGCCAGCAGAAGCGCATCGTCGCATTCGCGGCCGCTGCAATAAACGACCATGTCGGCGCTGGCCGCCATGAGTTCCAGTAACTGCGGAAAATGATCATCCAGCTGCTCGAAGGGAATGGATACCGCACCCGGAATATGCCCTTTGCGATACTCGCTCGTTGACCGGGCATCGATGAAAACCGCATCGCCCGACCGGCAGCTTTCAAGTGCGATCGACAGGGAAACCAGCCGGATATTCAGCTCCGCCGCTTTGGACTCAACCTGATGCGACCAGTCCTGCACCCAAGGCAGACGGCGCGGATGCACTATGTTGACCGCTACCGCCAGGGCTGCGCTAGCCAGCAGGATGATTCCAATCTGTTTAGCCGTGGTTTTCATGATTTGGAGGGACGACCACCGTTTCGTCCAGGAATAGGGCCGGGACATAGCCCGGCCCTTCACTATTCAGACGTCTCATCCGCCGGCTCTTCAGCACCGGGCACTGCAACCGGGGTTTCGCCATCTGCACTATCGCCTTCATCCTCCTCTTCCGGCTCGAGAATCGCAGCGGAGACGAGCTTGTCGCCTTCCTTGAGGTTGAACAGGCGCACACCCTGGGTGTTGCGGCCGATGATGCGCAGATCGCTGGCGCCGATGCAAATCATCTGCCCGCCCTCGGAGATCAGCATGATGCGATGCTCGTCGGTGACGGCGTGGGCACTGACCACCTTGCCATTGCGCTCCGTGGTCTGGATGCTGATGATCCCCTTGCCGCCGCGGCTCTGTGTGCGGTATTCATCGAAGCTCGTGCGCTTGCCGTAGCCGTTTTCGGTGATGGCCATCATGGTTGCGGCGGTATCGACGATTTCCACGGTGACGACTTCGTCGTCGCCCTCAAGCCGCACTCCGCGCACCCCGCGGGCTACACGACCCATCGGACGGGCATCCTGCTCCTTGAAGCGGATGGCTTTGCCGTTGCGCATGCTGAGAATGATTTCATCCTCGCCATTGGTCAGCTTGACGCCGATCAGCTGATCGTCCTCGTCGATATTGATCGCATTGATGCCGGCCACCCGGACATTCTTGTAGGCCGAAAGAATCGTTTTCTTAACGACGCCCTTCTTGGTGGCCATGATGAGGTTGTGGGTATCGTCGTCCAGCTCGCGGACACACAGAATGGCTGCGAGTTTTTCGTCCTGCGCCATCTGCAGCACGTTGGCGAGCGAACGGCCGCGGCTCTGGCGCGTACCTTCGGGAACATAGTAGGCCTTGAGCCAGTACATGCGGCCCGCCTCGGTGAAGCAGAGCAGATAGTCGTGCGTGGAGGCCGAGAAGACGTGCTCGACGAAATCCTCGTCCTTGGTGCTCATCCCGACGACGCCCTTGCCGCCGCGCCGCTGCTGGCGATACGTGTCGGTCGGTACGCGTTTGATGTAGCCGGTATTGGAAAGCGTGATGACACACGGCTCATCGGCGATGAGATCCTCGATGTCGATTTCACCTTCATCGATCGATAGGTCGGTCCGGCGAACATCGCCATATTTGGCGCGGATCTGCTCCAGATCCTCCTTGATGACACCATAGATTTTTTCCGGATGCGCCAGCAGATCTTCGAGATACTCCATTAACTTTTTCAGCTCGGCATATTCGGCTTCGATCTTGTCGCGCTCGAGGCCGGTCAACTGATAGAGACGCATGTCCAGAATTGCCTTGGCCTGGATTTCGGAAAATCCAAACTTGGCCATCAGGCGGTCCTGCGCCTCTTCGCGGTTTTTGGAGTCGCGGATGATACGGACCACCTCATCCATGTTGTCCATGGCGAGCAGATAGCCCTCGAGAATGTGGGCGCGGGCCCGGGCCTTTTCCAGATCAAACTCGGTGCGGCGGGTAATGACATCAAACCGGTGGTCGATAAAGCACTGCAGGGTTTCCTTCAGGTTCATCACGCGCGGCTTACCCTTGTCGATGGCGAGCATGATGCCGCCGAAAGTCGACTCCATCTGCGTGTGTTTATAGATGTTATTGAGCAGGACATTCGGCACGGCGTTGCGCTTCAGCTCAATAACGAGCCGAATGCCTTCCTTGCCCGATTCATCGCGGATATCGGAAATGCCTTCGAGCTTCTTGTCGCGCACGAGATGCACCATCTTCTGGATCAGCAGCGTCTTGTTGAGCGCATACGGGATTTCAGTAATGATGATGCGCGCCTTGCCGCTGTCGTCTTCTTCGATCTCAGCCTTGCCGCGCACCTTTATCTTGCCGCGGCCGGTCTGGTAGAACTCGCGCACGGCGTTCAGGCCGTAGACGGTGCCGCCGGTCGGAAAGTCGGGCCCCTTGATCAGTTCATGCAGCTCGTCGATGGTTGCGTCGGGATTATCAATCAAGCAGATCGTACCGTCGATTACTTCGCCGAGGTTGTGCGGCGGAATATTGGTGGCCATGCCGACGGCGATACCGGTCGAGCCATTGACCAGCAGGTTCGGCACACGTGCCGGCAATACGGATGGCTCCATCAGCGACTCGTCGAAGTTGGGACGCATATCGACTGTTTCCTTGTCGATGTCGGCCAGCATCTCCTCGGCCAGCGGACGCAGACGGCACTCGGTGTACCGGTAGGCCGCGGCCCGGTCGCCGTCGATCGAACCGAAGTTTCCCTGCCCATCGATCAGCATGCCGCGCATCGCAAAGTCCTGCGCCATGCGGACCATCGTGTCGTAGACCGCGGTGTCGCCGTGCGGATGGTAGTTACCGATCACTTCACCGACCACCTTGGCGCACTTTACATAGGCCTTGTTATGCGTCCAGCCGCGTTCTTTCATGGCGTAGAGGATGCGGCGGTTCCCCGGCTTCAGCCCGTCGCGGGCATCGGGAAGCGCACGGCCTACGATCACCGACATCGAGTAGTCGATGTAGGCCCGCTGCATCTCGTCTTCAATATTGATCAGATCAATGCGTTCGTTGCTGTTTTCCATATTCCGTCTTTCGTATTATGCGTCGTCAAGTTTCTTGAGTTGTTCGCGGATCTTTTTTCCGGCTTCCCGGTAATCCGCTTCATTGCTGAATTCCTCCGCCGCCGCGCCCAGCAGATCCTCCAGGGCTTCGCGCTTCGTGAAGCCAAACGCGACGAGGTGTTTCCGGCCTGAGATCTTTGCGTGATAGCCGTCCTTCTCTTTCCCTAGTTCAACTTTCATCTTCCATCTCCTGCGAAATAGCCACAAAAGGCACAAGAAGTCACAAAACGTATTTCTTGATTTGGAAATGCGGCCCGCCGAAACTGATGAGCAATGCATGTCTTAGTCCCGCAGCTCGCAGATAGCCCGGGACCTGCGCCGTGTGCGCCTCGCAAATTGTATCGACCGCCTTCAGTTCTATCAGCAGCTCGCTGTTTACCACCAGGTCAGCCACATATTCACCAACTACGGTTCCATCTTCGTCCCTCAACGTGACAGGAACTTGCTGCTCGCCCCTGATGCCTGGCCTGTTTAGGCGGCTAACCAACGCATTCTCATAAACCTTCCCAAGATGCCCACGCCCGAAATATCGATGAATCGCATATGCAGTCTCTCGTATAGCGTCACATGTTTTTAGAATATCACTCATTTGAGTTCTTTGTGCCCTTTGTGGCGGAAACTAGATATCGAGATTGGTTACGTTGAGGGCGTTGTCCTGAATGAACTCGCGGCGCGGCTCGACTTCGTCCCCCATCAGAATGGTGAACATTTCGTCGGCCTTGACGGCGTCTTCCAGGACCACCTTGGTCATGCGGCGGTTTTCCGGATCGAGCGTGGTTTCCCAAAGCTGGTCGGGATTCATTTCGCCCAGTCCCTTGTAACGTTGCAGGGACAGGCCCTTCTCTCCTTCACTCAGAATCGCGGCCAGCAATTCGGTCGGACCGTGAATCAGTTGCTCGCGATCCTTGCGAACGAGCCTGGCGATGCCGCCATAGACTTCCTGCAGTGCTTGCGTATGGGTGGCAAGTCGCCGCGCCTCACCCGACCGAAGGATCTGGCCATCGAGTGTACGGACCTCTTCAACCCCCCTGAGCGAGCGTGTGAAACGCAGCCCATGGTCCTGTGTCGGACGGCCCAGCCAGCCGCGTTC
>JBNLDM010000055.1:0-17865 GCA_050304335.1 Pontiella sp. | reverse complement strand
GGTATATCCTCCTTATCCGTTCCGCCAGTATTTCTTTGACAAAAGTATAGTCGGACTCCTTCGGAAGCCCTCCTGCAACGAGGTGAACGCCATTGCCGACGGATTCGATCGCCGCCGCCATGGCCGCCAGATTAGTGGCTTTCGAGTCGTTTATATATTCCACCCCCCCGATTTCACCCAGTTTTTGCATTCTGTGGGGCAGCGGGACAAAACTCCGGGCTGCGGTTTCGAACATTGCCCGGGGTATGGCGGCGGCATCCGCCACGGCCGCCACGGCCGCACCGGTGCAGCGTCCGATAACCGGGTTGTCGAACGGAGTCCCGGCCAGGTCGAGCACCATCTCCTGCCCGCGGCGAACTGCACCATGGGAGTAGCGGTAGTCGGCATCCTCCGAACCGCCGAACGTAATCCATTTACGGTCGCCGCCGATCGCGGTGCGGAAACGCTCCAGCCATTCAACGGGTACCAGGCACGCATCATCGGGAGAGGAGATGGAACCGAAGATGCGTGCCTTGGTGCGCCAGTAAACATCCATGGTGCCGTGCCGGTCGAGGTGGTTGGGCAGGATATTCAGTACGACGGCGACATCGGCACGGAAAGCGGAAACGGTTTCCAACTGGAACGAACTGACCTCGAGTACGAGCCAATCCAGTACCGGCTGCCTGCAAACCACTTCGCTGGCCGGACGCCCGTAGTTTCCGCCGATGGCCGCGCTCAACCCCGCTTCCTGCAGCGATTCACAGATCCATTTCACGGCCGTACTCTTGCCGTTGGATCCGGTGACCGCCACCGTCCTGCCCCGATGGCGCGACCATCCCAGTTCCAGTTCGGAGCGCAGCGGAATGCCGGCCGCGCGTACGGCCTGGAGCCACGGGTGCTCCAGCCCGAAGCCGGGACTGACGATACAGACGTCGAAACGATCATCCCGCAGTGCCCCTGCCAGCCCGGCATCGTCCGTAGTTTCCCGGGTGACCACATGCGTTTCCGTTCCTTCAGCCAGCAGCAGTCGCTCCGCGGCCCGGCCACTGAGGCCATAACCCAAAAGCAGTGCTGTATCGTATTGTTCCATCAGCGGATCTTCAGAGTTGCGATACCGATGAGCGCGAAGATGATCGACAGGATGCAGAAGCGGGTTACGATGACGGTTTCAACCAGCTCAGGCGTGCGGTTCTCGTCCATCGCCCGTTCCTTTTCGATAAACTCGAAATGGTGATGCAGCGGAGCACACTTGAAAACACGGCGGCCGGTTCCAAAGCGCCGGCGCGTATACTTGAAATAGCCGCTTTGGATGACCACGCTGACCGCCTCCATTACAAACACGCCCCCGACAATGATCAGCAGGAGCTCCTGTTTGATCAGGATCGCGAGCATCGCGATGGCTCCGCCCAGAGCAAGACTGCCCGTGTCGCCCATGAAAATCCTGGCCGGATGGCAGTTGTACCAGAGGAAACCGAGACCGGAACCAAGCAGGGCGCCGCAGAACACGGTCAGCTCGCCGCTGCCCTTGACGAACGGCACCTGCAGGTAGTCTGCAAACACGTAGTGGCCTGCGACATAGGTCAACACCAGATACGCCGTGGCCACCGAATTGGTGCAGCCGATTGCCAGACCGTCCAGCCCATCGGTAAGATTGACCGCGTTGGAGGCCCCCACCAGCACCAGGAACATGAAGACGAACCCGCCGATCAGGCCCAGATCGAGGATCGGGTATTTCACAAAGGGAACCATCAGGTCACGCACGCGCTGCTGTGTATCAGGGAAGGACCACAGCACCGCAAAGACCAGCCCTGTCCAGAACACCTGCAGGGCAAACTTGCCTTTCACGCTCAGGCCGTTGCGGCGCTTGATCTTCAGGTAGTCGTCGGCAAACCCGATTCCCCCCATCAGCACGAACGTCGCGAGCGTGATCATCACATACAGATTGGTTGGAACGGCCCACAGCACGGTCGCCCCGGAGGTCGCGAAAATGATCAGCAGTCCGCCCATCGTCGGCGTACCGACTTTCCGGCTGCGGTCCAGCGCCGCCACGCGCTCATCCTCCTTCTGTTCACCGAAATTGATGATGCGCAGCCGGCGGATCAGACGCGGGGCGATCAGCAGCGAAACCGTGAAGGCGGTGGCGGCAGCGCCCAGCGTCCGGAAGGTTATGTATTGAAAGAGTCGCAGTTCCGATAAGTACGACTCCAGCAATGACAGATAGTACAGCATTCCCTACATCTCCCTAAAGCATTCCAGAACCTTTTCGAGCTGCTCACTGCGTGATGCCTTCAGCAACACGTGATCACCCGTCGTCAGGTTCGATTTCAAAATCCGTGCGGCATCAGCCGCATTGTCACTATGAAAAAACTGATCCATACCCTGGCATGTAATCATCCGTCCCAGCCCGCCCACCGTTATGACGCCGTCAAGCTTCAGCTCAACGATAAACCGGCCCAGAGCGGCATGCTCCTCCGCTTCGACCTCGCCCAGCTCGCGCATGCCGCCGAGCACCGCCCATTTTTTTCCGCCTCCGGCCAGGTTTGATAACGTACGCAAGGAGGCTCTCATCGAAAGCGGGTTGGCATTATATGCATCGTTGATGAAGCGAATGCCATCGATTTCCGTCTGCTGCCAGCGCATCGGCGCGGCCCGGAATCGTCGGAGCCCCTCGGCGATCTGCTCCGGCGTGGCACCCAGCTCCGAACCCAGGGCAATGGCCCGCAAGGCATTGCGCATGATATGCTCTCCGGGCAACGGCATTTCATAATCGCAGCCGTTGACGTTCATGACGCCGTCGCCGAGCGGCCGGCCTGTATAATCGGCCTCGCCTGCGAGCGATATGGAAACCACCCGGGCGCACGTGTGCCGGCGAACCATGCCGTACCATTCGCTGTCGCGATCAAGCACAACCCATCCGGTGGAAGGCACCCGCTCAGCGAGTCTGGCTTTTTCCCGGGCGATGGCTTCGAGCGAGGAAAAGCTTTCACGATGGGCATTGCATATATCGGTCAGGATGGCGACGTTCGGCTGCAGCAGATCGGCCAGCTCGCCGATTTCGCCCGGATGGTTCATGCCGACTTCGAACACCCCGAAACGGGCATCCTGCGGCATGGCCAGCATGGTAAGCGGCAATCCGATATGATTGTTGTAGTTCCCAGCCGTACGGTGTGTTTCACCGATGGATGAAAGCACGTCGGCACACATCTCCTTGACGGTGGTCTTCCCTACGCTGCCGGTTACGCCGATGATGGTTCCCACCCACTTTTTACGGTACCCGCGCGCCAGATCCTGCAAACCCCTTACCGGATCGGGCACTTTCAGCAAGGGATTATCCGTCCACTCGAAATCTTCCTGGACGAGCGCGCCGACCGCACCGCGGCTGAATGCCTCCTGCACAAAGCGATGCCCGTCGTAGCGATCCCCCTGAATAGCCACATACAGGTCGCCCGCCTTGAGCGAGCGCGTATCCTGCGTAACACCGCTCACCGTTCCTGCCGGCATCTCGTTGCTCCACATCCGCGATACCCACTGCGACAATTCTCCTGGTCGGAATTCCGGCATTATCCAATCAGCTCCTTGACTGCTTCGCGATCATCGAACGGTACCACGGTGCCGGCGAATTCCTGATAGGTCTCATGCCCTTTCCCGGCGATCAGCAGCATATCCTTGCGATGCATCATCGCGACTGCAGCCGCGATGGCATCGCGGCGGTCCAGGATCACTTCATACCGTGACGAATCCTCGAACCCCGTTATGATCTCCCCCACTATCGCGCCCGGATCCTCCCGGCGGGGATTGTCGGAGGTAACGATGGCATAATCGGCCAGTTCGCCTGCAACCCGACCCATTTTTTCGCGCTTGCCCCGGTCGCGGTTCCCGCCGCAGCCAAAGACCACGATCAGACGGCCCTTGCAGATGTCCCGCAATGTCGCCAGCACATTTCTGAGCGCGTCATCGGTATGCGCGTAATCGACGAAAATTTTCCTGCCCTTCCGGCAGGGGACCAGCTCCAGACGCCCGGGTACGGACTCCATCCTGTGCAGGGATTGAATGATGTTCTCAAGCGGAATGCCGCAGCATCCCCCGGCGGCTATTGCCGCGAGCGCATTGTGGACGTTGAACCGTCCAAGCAGCTGCAGCTGCACCCTGCCGGCGCCCCACGGGGTATGGACCCGGAACGACGTGCCATGGAGATCTAGCCGGATGGCTTCCGCGCGAACCTGGGCTTCCTCACCGAAGCCATAGGTAACCACCTCGACATCGAGCTTGCGTTCCTCCACCAGCCTGCGGCCCCAGGGATCATCCACATTGACAACGGCTGCATGGTTTTCCTCCGGATCCAGCGATTCGAACAGATTGGCTTTGGCATCGAAATAGGAATCCATGTCCCGATGAAAATCGAGATGGTCCTGCGTCAGATTGGTGAAGACGCCGATATTGAAGTCGATGCCGTGTACGCGCTGCATGGCAATGGCATGCGACGAGACCTCCATGACCACCGCATCGCATCCCTGCTCCTTCATCTGCAGCAGCATGGAATGGATATCCGGCGCTTCCGGCGTGGTGCGCATCGAAGGCAGGGAACGCCCGCCGAATTCATAGGCCACGGTCCCGATCAATCCCGGCAGGTAACCCCCATCAAGCAGAATATTGCGGATCATGTAGGTGGTGGTGGTTTTACCGTTGGTACCGGTCACCCCGATCATCTTCATCTGATGCGAAAGATGGCCGTAGAATGCGCTTGCGAGTTCGGCCAGTGCACGGCGGGCATGCGGAACCTGTATGTGTACCACGCCGTGCCCCAGTTCGAGCTGGTTTTCCGACAGGACGGCCACCGCTCCATGCGACAAGGCGTCGGGTATGAAATCCGCGCCATCGGTCCGCGTTCCGGGAATGGCCACGAACAGCCAGCCGGGTTTCACCTGCCGCGAGTCGTAGGCGATACCCGCTATCTCCGTGTTCGCATCACCGGCGATATCGAGTGTCGTAATGGATTCAATCAGTTCGCTTACGGTCATTTGTCGGGTCTCACCACGTAGATTCGGTTTCCATCCGGTGCAATGCGCAGATAGCGCACGGCAAATTCTGCAATCTCACTGAATGCGGGACCGCACACAGTTCCGCCATAGTACTTGGTCTTATATCCGTTCTCGGTAAAGGTCCCGGGGTCATCGGCTACCACAATGATGCCGATTTCCGGATCATGCGCCGGAATGAATCCGGCAAACGACGACATGAAATTCTTTGCGTAGTATCCTCCACCCTCCTCGGCCGGGCGGATCTTCTGTGCAGTACCGGTTTTGCCGGCCACGGTATAGCCCGCCACCCGTGCCTTCGGCGCAGTGCCGTCATCATCGGTCACCGCTTCAAGCAGGCGCTGCATGCGCCGGGCGGCCTTAGGCGAAAGCGGGCGACCCAGTTCCTCGGGCTCGTTCTCCACCAGCACATCGCCCTTGGCGGAGACCACCTTCCTGACCACATACGGTTTCATCTGCACCCCGTTGTAGGCAATGGCATCCAACATGGAAAGCATCTGCAGGGCGGTCGCGGCAACCTCCTGCCCCATGCCGATACGCGTGATGCTGATCTTCGACCAGGTTTTAGGCGAGTAGAAGATCCCGGCTTCTTCACCGGGCAGCCCCACGCCGAGCCGGTTGCCGAACTGGAACTTCTTCAGGCTTTCGTAGACCCGCTCGTTACCCATCTTGAGTGCAATCTTGGCCGTCCCGATGTTACTGGAATGCTTTACCACGTTGGAAACCGTAATTTCACCCAGGCCATGGCTGTCGCGCAGCGCCTTCCCGCCATAGACCCAGTAGCCGTTCTCGCAATCAATAACATCGTCTTCATCGACGAAGCCCTGGTCCAGGGCCGAGGAGATCAAGGCGGCCTTCATGACGGAGCCGGGCTCGTAGTTTATGCCGATGGCGCGGTTGCGCATCCATTCGGGCGGCGCATTGCGATAGCGGTTCAGATCGTAGGTCGGATACGAAGCCATGGCCAGAATCTCACCGGTACTCACCCGCTGTACGATGGCCCAGACCGCCTTGGCGTTGAATTCGAGGCAGGTCTTCTCGATGGTGTGCTCCACGAAATACTGCAGCTGCTGATCCAGGGTCAGATAGACCGTGGCCCCGTCCTCGGGAGGAATGTCCACGGTGCGCGTGCCGTAAATTTCACGGCGGCGTCCGTCCTTCGTGCTGATGCGCAAGCCCTCCTTGCCGCGCAGGTATTCATCCATGCGCAGTTCGATGCCTGCACTGCCGACCCCCTCCATGTTCGAGAATCCGACCACGTGCGCCATGAGCGGCCCTTTCGGATAATGTCGGATCGATGTTTCCTCCAGTTTGACCCCGCGCAGATAGATGTTGGTGACCCCTTCCTCGACCGGCACCCGGGGGGTATAGACCGACCCGAAATCTCGCCGTTCAAACCGCTTGAGTTTGTACTCGGGCACGAAGCGCTTAATGGCCACCCACTGCTTGCTGGTGTCCTTCAGGTCTTCCTGCAGCTCGGCTACGGGAATATTGAATTCAAGCGACAGGTATTTTGCCACCGTATCCGCATCCCCGTACTCGTGAATGTACTTCGGATCGACTGTGACGTGGTAGGCGGTCATGTCCATCGCAAGGATTTCCCCGTTGCGATCGACGATGCGCCCGCGGCTTCCGACCGGCTTCCATTCCAGTTTGCGGTTTTCCTGAATCGGCTCGAGTACCCATGGCGCCGGCCGGAGCTGCACGATGCACAGCCGGATACCGATCCCGACGAAAACGAGCACCACGGCCGTCGCCAGCACCGCAATCCTCCATTTGTTCCGTACCTCTGCCACGCCTGATTCCTGTCCTTCCGTAATACAAAACCCGCAACCTGCCTGCGCAGCGTCGCGGGATTTCGGGATGCGCACCAACGATGCCGTCTGCGCCTCCGGTCAATGCCACTCTTTCAGAGGAGTCCTGCCGGCATCATCACTGACGCACGAGCGACCGCGTGTCCGTCATAGCCGTCCGGCCGCTAACCTCCCAATGTCCCATCTTCACGATCTGCGATTCATCAGGCATCTGCATTTTCAGGTCAAACTTCTGGATGGCCCGTCGAAGATTCGATGGCGAGGTCATGATTGACCAGCGCTCCTGCTCATTGTTGCATCGCTTCTGGGCGGCCGCCAGCTCGGCTTCCTTGGCCTTTATCTCCCGGCCCAACGCATCACAGCGGGCACACAGCCACATGTAGCTCAGGCCCAGCACGGCAACCAGTACCAGCACGTTGGCCAGCAGCACCGGGAACGGAACCTGTACCTGGTTCTTCTTTTTCTTTCTGCTGCTTTTTCGTTTTGTCGCCATTCTATACCCCCACCCGCACTGCGCGCAGCTTTGCCGAACGCGATCGCGGATTTTCAGCCTGTTCCTTCTCGGAAGCCGTCCTCGGCTTCTTCCATATCCATTCCACCGGCGGCGATTCATAGGTGCGCCGTACACCGCCTTGCTGCAGTGATTCCTCGCGCGGCACGTGCCGGTTGAAAAACTGCTTTACCAGGCGATCCTCCAGACTGTGAAAGGTCAGCACTACGAAACGTCCGCCTTCCACAATCCGTTCCACCATCGTCTCCAGTACTTTTTCGATCCCGCCCAGCTCGTCGTTAATCGCCATGCGCAGCGCCTGGAATGTCTGCGTAGCCGGATGGATCCGACGCCCTTTTCTTCCGCCCTTGGCACGTTCGACGATGGCAGCCAGCTGCGCAGTCGTTTCGATGCGCGCGCGGGCCCGTTCCTCCACAATCAGCCGCGCAATGCGCCGCGCGTCGCGGTCTTCACCCAGATTATAGATCAGGTCGGCCAGCTCCTTCTCGCTGGCGGCGTTGACCAGCTCGGCCGCGGTCTGTCCACGGGACTGGTCCATGCGCATATCGAGCGGAGCATCCTGCTGGAAGCTGAAGCCCCGCTCGGCCACATCAAGCTGAAAGGAACTGACCCCCAGATCGAGCAGGATACCGTTCACCTTGCCGATCCCCAGCCGGTCAAGCCGGCAGGCCATGTTCGCATAGTTATCGTGCACAAGTTCCACTCGCCTGCCTGCTTCCGGTTTCAGTTTTTCACTCACCCGATGGATGGCGTCGATATCGCAGTCGAATCCGACCAGCACACCGCCTTCCTGCAATTGATCAAGAATCCTGCCTGCATGCCCTCCATTGCCAAGCGTACCATCCACATACACGCCGCAGGGATCGGTCAGCAGCGCCTCCAGGCACTCGTCGGGCATAACGGGAACATGCACTAGCCCTTGTGTCCCTTGAACGGAGCCCGGTCCATCAATTCCTCTTCCTGGCGGCCGAAGCTCCAGTGGCTCTTGTTGCCATACAGGCAGGAAAAGAGGTGCGTGGTGTTCGCCATCGACAGATTGAAGAATCGCTCTCCTTCAGAAGCGAGGTCGACCGATCTCGAATAACTCAGGTAACGGGCCACGTCCAGCATGCTCATCGCTTCATCCCCCTTTGATCCTTCATTGATTAATAACCGCCAAAAAACACATTTTCCGCCGTTGCCGAATCCTGCGGCAGGGCCAGATCGAAATTTTCGGAGCTCCAGAGTTCGATGCGCGTCATGGCACCCACCAGAACCACCTGGCCCCTGGCCTCGATGTGGGCCAGCAGATTTTCTCCCACCCGAATGCGGCCCTGGACATCCCATGCCAGCATCTCCGCGCCGGCCGTGATAGACCGGATGGCCTGCTCGTCGTTCTTATCCAGCGCCCCGCCTGAACGAAGCGCATCCAGGCGCCGCATCATTTCCGCATGCGTATAGAGGTACAGACACTTCTCTTCGGGATGCGGAAACGCAAACAACTGGTTGGACTCGCCCGCCAGGCTTCTCCAGCTGGAGGGAAATATCATACGCCGCTTGGCATCAAGGGAATGCGTAAACGATCCAACAAAAAGAGCCGGTCCCTGTTGTTCTATTGATGTCATGTTTATCGCTCCACTTCGAACCTATCTATGGGATTTTATGCCACTTCACTCCACCGAGCGTCAACTGCTATCCGCTCATTTTTTCATCTTTTTTTCAGCTTCATCTCCGGTATGCGGGTGTCAGGACGAGGGGGGTGTACACACCGGCACGGCCTCGCAAAATCAGTGGAATCCCCTCCACGGTCCTCCCCCGATCCTACCCGCCTCCCGCCATCCCAGAGCGTGGACTCGATACGCGGGATAAAAACTGTACGATTTAAGTATTTTAATGCTGAAATGCTCACAGACGTGTGATTTAACTTCCCAGATATACAGAAAACCCCATTAATAGGGTGTGGATTTTAAGAAATTCAGCGGAAACGGAGATCGCGCGTGAAGCCAACGAACACTAAGAATCCGGAATATTTCCATAAGGTCGTCGACTGCCAGTATGCCTGCCCCGCGCACACCCCCGTCCCCGAGTATATCCGCCTGATCGCCGCCGGACGCTATGCCGACGCCTATATGGTAAATTGGGAATCCAATGTCTTTCCGGGCATTCTCGGACGCACCTGCGACCGCCCGTGCGAACCCGCCTGCCGCCGCGGACGCGTCGAGGACAAACCCGTGGCCATCTGCCGGCTTAAACGCGTATGCGCCGACATGAAAGAGGACATCCGCGCGCGTCTGCCCCAGATTCCGGAAAAAAAGAACGGCTTGAAAATCGCACTGGTCGGTGCGGGTCCCGCGGCCTTGACCGTGGCCCGCGACCTGATGCCGCTGGGTTATGAGATCGACCTGTACGAGAAAGAGAGCAAGGCCGGTGGATTCATGCGCCAGCAGATCCCCTCCTTCCGGCTGCCGGCAGAGGTCATCGACGAGGAGACGGGCTATATCCTGGACATGGGCGTCAGCGCATTCTTCAACACCCGCGTGGAAAGCATGAAGGCGCTGCTCGACAAGGGCTACGACGCCGTGTTCGTCGGCACCGGAGCACCGAGCGGACGGAACCTGCGGCTTCCCGGCTATGACGAGCAGGAGTCCAATACGGTCTATATCGGTGTTGAATGGCTGGCACAGGTGGCCTTCGGGCATATTACGGAAGCGCCGAAGGATGTCATTGTGATCGGAGGCGGCAACACGGCCATGGATTGCTGCCGGACTGCCCTGCGGCTGGGCGCCGACAACGTCAAGGTGGTCATCCGTACCCCGATCGACGCCATGGTCGCTTCTCCGTGGGAAATTGAGGATACGCAGGCCGAGGGCATTCCCATTCTGGAAAACCACAATCCCGTGCAGTATATCGTCGAGGACGGCAAGCTGACGGGCATGAAATTCGACATCATCGAGTATTCGGTTGAAGACGACGGCACCGAGGTCTTCACGCCGGTCGGCCGCGAGGAGACCGTGTCCTGCAGCATGGTGCTGCTGGCCATCGGACAGGCCAATGCCTTTCCCTGGATCGAACGCGACATCGGGATCGAGTTCAATGAGCAAGGACTGGCCCAGGTGGACGACATCACCTTCCAGTCCACCCACCCGAAGGTTTTCTTCGGCGGCGACGCGGCCTTCGGACCGAGGAACATCATCACCGCCGTGGCGCAGGGTCACCAGGCCGCCCTGTCGATCCACATGTCGCTGAACGGCGAGGACATGCACCAGCGGCCCGAACCCGGCACCAATCTCATCAGCCAGAAGATGGGCATCCACGACTGGAGCTATGCCAGCATGGTGAGCGAAGATGCCCGTCATCTTGTGCCGCACGTCGACCTCGACCAGGCCATTCACAGTCACAAGCTGGAAGTGGAACTGGGTTTCGACGCCAAGACCGCCTTCGAAGAAGCGCAGCGCTGCCTCAACTGCGATGTGGAAACCGTGTTCACGGCCGAGAAGTGCATTGAATGCGACGCGTGCATCGACATCTGTCCGGTCGACTGCCTCACCTTCACCGAAAACGACGAGGAAGCCAACCTGCGTCGCAGCCTGAACGTGCCGGCCTACAATCTTTCGCAGGACATCTTCGTATCAACCACGCTCCCGACCGGCCGCGTGATGGTCAAGGACGAGGACGTATGCCTGCATTGCGGACTCTGTGCCGAACGCTGCCCGACCGCCGCCTGGGACATGCAGAAATTCCTGTATATTACCACCAAGGCAGGCTACACCTACGATGACAAGCCGGAAGACTGATACCGGGAACCTGAAACCAAGAGTTCTAGACGATGAAACGCGACATCACCACCAATGAGTTTGTAGTCAAGTTTGCCAACGTGAACGGCACGGGCTCAGCCAGCGCCAACACGCTGTTCAGCAAGGCGGTTTTCCGCATGGGAGTGCCGATCAGCCCCAAGAACATTTTCCCCTCCAACATCCAGGGATTGCCGACCTGGTATGAGGTGCGGATCAATGAAAAAGGATTCCTGGGCCGGCGCGGCGGCATCGAAGTGATGGTCGGCATGAACCCGCAGAGCATGGAGCGCGATATCGCCGAGGTGGAAAAGGGCGGTTACTTCATCTACGACTCCACGAAGCCGCTCGACCCCTCCTGGATTCGCGATGACATCGATTTTGTCGGCATCCCGTTCACTGACAAATGCCGTGAGATGTACGATGACGCGCGGCAGCGGCAGCTCTTCCGCAACATCATGTACGTCGGCGCCATGGTGGCCCTCTTCGACATGGATCTGGATGTGCTCAAGCAGCTCATTCACGACCAGTTCAAGGGCAAGCAGAAGCTGATTGAACCCAACATCACGGCTGTCGAGACGGGATACAAGCTTGCTAAGGAAAACTTCGCCTGTCCGTTCGCTTTCCGCATCGCCCGCCGCGACAAGGTCGGCAACCGGATCCTGATCGACGGCAACCACGCCTGCGGTCTCGGCGCCGTTTATGGCGGAGCAACCGTGTCGGCATGGTATCCGATCACCCCGTCAACCTCCGCGATCGAAAGCTTCTCGCGCTACTGCCGGAAATTCCGCATGGATTCCGAAACGGGGCGGAAAAACTTTGCCATCGTGCAGGCAGAAGACGAGCTGGCCGCCATCGGCATGGTCATCGGCGCATCATGGAACGGGGCGCGCGCCTTTACGGCTACCAGCGGGCCCGGCCTCTCGCTGATGCAGGAGTTTCTCGGACTGGCCTATTTTGCCGAGATCCCCGCAGTGCTGATCGATGTCCAGCGGGCAGGCCCGTCGACGGGCATGCCGACCCGGACCCAGCAATCCGACATTCTCACGGCGGCCTACGCGTCCCACGGTGATACGAAGCACATGCTGCTCTTCCCCTCCACCCCCAAGGAGTGCTTTGAGCTGACCGCCACGGCCTTCGATCTGGCGGAACGCTTCCAGACTCCGGTCATCGTCATGTCCGACCTGGACCTCGGCATGAACGATAACATGTCGGATCCGTTTGAATGGGATAACAGCCGGACCTACGATCGGGGCAAGGTAATCCGCAAGGATGATCTCGATAACATGGAGGAGCGTTTCGGACGCTATCTCGACACGGACGGCGACGGCATCCCCTACCGCACCTTCCCCGGCACGCATCCGACCAAGGGCTCGTTCTTTACCCGCGGCACCTCCAAGGACGAATATGCCGTTTATACCGAATCGGGCGAAAAATATGTTGCCAACATGGATCGGCTGATGCGCAAGTGGGACACGGCGAGCAAGCATGTACCGAAACCCGTACTGCGCAAGACCGACCGTCCCTGCACGGTCGGCGCCATCTACTACGGCACATCCGAGGCATCCACGCTCGAAGCCCTGCACCACCTCAACAACCTTCATCATATCTCGCTCGACAGCATGGGCATCAAGGCCTTTCCCTTCTCCGAGGAAGTGGAACGCTTCATCGATGAGCACGATTTTGTCTTCATCATCGAACAGAACCGCGATGCCCAGATGCGGACCCTGCTGATCAATGAATACAATTTCGACCCTGAACGCCTGATTCCGGTGCTGCACTATGACGGCAGCCCGATCACCGCGCGCTTCATTCGGCATGTGATCCGCGACTGGATCATGCAGATATCCACAACGCCCATGCACCGCCGTCACCGGTCGATCATAGGAGGAACCTACTAATGAGTTACAAGGTCCCCGGATTCCGCCATCCAAACCTGCCCAGGAATGAATTGGGCTACACGATCAAGGACTATGAAGGCGCCGTCTCCACCCTCTGTGCCGGATGCGGACACGACTCCATCAGCGCAGCCATCATGGACGCATGCTTCCAGATGTCGATCCAGCCGCACCGCGTCGCCAAGCTGTCGGGCATCGGCTGTTCATCAAAAACCCCGACCTACTTCCTGGGCAACTCGCACGGCTTCAACTCCGTCCATGGCCGCATGCCGGCGGTCGCCACCGGCGCCAACATGGCCAACCGCAACCTGCTCTACATCGGCGTCTCCGGTGACGGTGACACCGCCTCCATCGGTATGGGGCAGTTCGTGCATGCGGTCCGGCGCAACGTGAACATGGTCTACATCTGCGAGAACAACGGCGTGTACGGCCTCACCAAGGGTCAGGACTCCGCCACGACCGATATCGGCTCGAAAAGCAAGAAGGGCGAGCCCAACGCACTGGAACCGATCAACCTTTGCGCCATCGCCCTCCAGCTGGGCGCCACATTCGTGGCCAATGCCTTCTCGGGCGACAAAAAGCAGCTCGTGCCGATCATCAAGGCCGCCATTGCCCATCAGGGCTTCTCGTTCATCAATGTGATCTCGCCCTGCGTGACCTTCAACAACGTGGTAAGTTCTACCAAGTCCTACGACTACATCCGGCAGCATATGGCCTCGACCAACACGGTCGACTATGTACCTCCGGCCAGCGAGATTACGACCGACTATGAAGCCGGCACCTCGGAAAAAGTTGCCATGCATGACGGATCTCTCATCAATCTGCACAAGATTGATCCCGATCTGGACATCCACAGTCGCCGCTCCGCACTCGATATGATCTACGAATACAGTGCGCAGGACAAGGTATTGACCGGCATCCTCTTCATCGACCCTGATGCGGACGAAATTCACGAAACCATGAACACCACCGACACACCGCTCCGCAATCTTACCGAAACGGAGCTATGTCCCGGTGCAGATGCACTTGAGGAAATCAACAAGCTTCACCGCTAGGACTCATTCTGAATATGTCCATTGTTGTCTCGCGCAGAGACGCCGGAACGCAGGGGATGAGCAGGAACACGCACTAATCCTGTGAGCTCCGCATCTTTGCATGATCATTCTCTTGCCGGCGCTCAAAGTCGGTACCCTCAGGCGGCGGAATGATAGAGCTTGGCGAGGGGACAATCGAGCCGGTGTTCGCACATGCGGCTGCAATAGTTTGCGCGCCACTGTACCGCCTGCTCGCGGTAGTGCTCCTCGCAGAAGACCTGCTCCGCTTCCGCCCAACGGACCTGCCGCCGGCGCGCTCGGGACAGGTAGCGCTGCTGCTCATCCACCGCTTTACGGTACCGGGCCATCTGCCAGCGCATCAGCTTCTGGTGCCCCCTGCAGGGACGGTGGACAAGCCGGCGAAATCGATCGCTTTGACCACTGTTTCCAAGTCCTTTTGTGCTTTGCGGAGCATCCATGACTCTATCCTTTAGATTCAGGTGTTTGAGTATTAGCACAATGTATGCCGAACACTTTCTGAGACGGCTGCAAACCAATTTGCGGGTAATAACGACACACCCAAATCCGTAAATTCTGCTTGTCTATTTCCATAAAAGGAATATATGAATCCATGGGGATTTGAATTGAAGGGAGGTATGTGATGTCCGCGCACAAACTCACGGAATTCCTGGATGAACACCAGGTTAGCTATACGACCATCACTCACTCGCCTGCCTTCACCGCTCAGGAGATTGCTCATGCTGCGCATGTTCCGGGGCGGGAGATGGCAAAGACCGTGATGGTCAAGCTCGATGACAAGCTCGTTGAAGTCGTCCTGCCTGCACCCCAACGGCTTGACCTGGACAAGCTGCGGTCGGCCACGGGAGCGAAGAAGGTGGAACTGGCTGCGGAGGAGGACTTTGACCGCTGCTTTCCCGATTGCGAGCTGGGCGCCATGCCCGCCTGCGGCAACCTGTATGGCATGGACGTCTATGTATCGCAGCCCTTGACCGAGGACCGGCAGATCGCATTCAATGCCGGCAATCATTCAGAGCTGATCTGCATGAAATACGCCGACTATGAACGGATCGTGCACCCGATCGTCGTGCCGGCGGCATGAGACCTCGCTAGCCTGTCAACTTCTTCTGCATAGGTGTTGACTCACGTTTACAGCACGGATACCTTGTCTAATGCAATCTAGTTTTATAAGTGCTGCTTTGCGCCCGGGGATCGGGATGTGCGAAGGCCGAATGAAAGGGATTTATTCATGAACGATATGCGCCTGCTTCTGACCACTGCACTCCTGTCCGGAGCCGCCGTGGCCGCACCGATTGAAATCGATATCAACTGCGCCCATCCAGCAGTGGAGCTCTCCCCGCATCTCTACGGCCTCTTCTTCGAGGATATCAACTTTGCAGCCGACGGGGGGCTCTACGCCGAGCTGGTGCAGAACCGCTCCTTTGAATACTACGCCATTAAGGGCAAGGGCCCCTACCATCCCCTCTTCGCATGGGCGCCGGTCGAACGCGGCGGAGCCTCCTGCGATCTCTCCGTGGAAGAAAGCGATCCCCTCAACGACCGCAACACGAACTACCTGAAAATCGACATTAAACGCCCCGGCTCTGCAGCCGGTGTTGCCAACAGCGGTTTCGACGGCATTCCACTTGATGAAAACGCAACATACGATCTCTCCTTCTATGCGCGTCGGGCCGATTGGAGCGGAAGCGGCACGGTGACGGTGACACTCGAACTCGAAGACGGGACCGTATGCGGATCCACCGAATTCAACGGCATCGGCCGTGACTGGAAAAAGTTCGAAGGCGTCATCACCTCGGACCGAACGGTCGATAACGCCCGGCTGGTCGTGACCACCTCCGGCAAGGGCGAACTCTATCTCGACATGGTATCCCTGTTTCCGCAGGACACTTTCATGAACCGCAAGAACGGCATGCGCAAGGATCTCGCCCTGGCGCTCAAGGACCTCCATCCCAAGTTCCTCCGCTTCCCGGGTGGATGCATAGCACACGGGGATGGACTCGAGAATGTATACCGCTGGAAGGACACGGTGGGCGACGTCGCCTCGCGCAAACCTAACTGGAACCGCTGGGGCTACCATCAGACCTATGGACTCGGCTACTACGAATATTTCCAGCTCTGCGAAGACCTCGGCGCCACGCCCCTGCCGGTTATACCGGTGGGCGTATCCTGCGGCTTTACCCCGCCCCAGGAATGCGTGCCCATGGATGAGCTGGGCGCCTGGATCCAGGACGCCCTCGATCTGATTGAATTCTGCAACGGCCCCGTTTCCAGTAAATGGGGCAAGCTGCGCGCCGATATGGGACACCCGGAGCCATTCAATCTCGAATTCGTTGCCCTCGGCAACGAGCCGCACGACAACGCCATGTTCCGCGACCGGTTTCCGCTTTTTGCGGAAGCCATCCGCAAGGCCCATCCCGAGATCAAGATCGTCGGCACCTCCGGCCTCGGGGCCGGCATCCCGATCTACGACCTGATGACCGAACAACAGGTCTACAGCTCCGACGAACACTATTACATGCCCCCCCAGTGGTTCCTCGATAACACCCACCGCTTCGACAACTTCGACCGCAGCAAGCCGAAGATCTTCGTAGGTGAATACGCCGCGCATGAGTCGGATCGCCGCAACACGCAGTTTTCCGCGATATCTGAAGCGGCCTACCTTACCGGTATAGAGCGCAACGGCGATATGGTCGACATGACCTGCTATGCCCCGCTCTTCGGTCATCTGCTGCATTCCCAGTGGAATCCCGATCTTATCTACTTCGATAACCGGAAGCTCATCAAGACCGCGAACTACTATGTCCAGCAGCTCTTCGCCGCCAACAAGGGTGATGTCTACCTCGCCAATGAAATGAAGCTTCCCGAACACACGATGCAGCCCACACTGGCCGGCAACGTCGGTGTCGGAACCTGGCATACCACCATCGAAGTCGAAGATATCGCCGTGAACGGCAGCAGGATAGATCCCGCCGACTGGAAGGTGCTGAGCGGAGACTTCGCAGTGAAAAACGGCCGCTACATCCAGACCGATGTCGATATCGAACCCGCCATCAGCCGGGGCAGCACCATCTACGAGGGCGAGACCGTCACCTACACCCTGCGCGCCCGCAAGACAGGCGGCAACGAAGGCTTCCTGGTCCTGTTCGGACGGCAACAGGACGACAGCAGCTACTGGTGGAATATCGGCGGCTGGGGCAACACCCGCCATGGCCTACAGTTCGGCACCGGCAACAACAAGTCCATCGTGACCGATGCCCCCGGAAGCATCGAAAGCGGCAAGTGGTACGACATCAGGATCGTCCTCGGCCCCGGCAACATCAAGTGCTATCTCGACGGCCAGCTGATCCACGACTACGACATACCCCACCCGACTCCGAGCATCTCCGCGACGCTCGACAAGACCGCCGGCGAAATCATCGTCAAGCTCGTCAATCCCACCGCGGACGCCATGGATGCCGTGATCAACCTTAACGGGGTTGAATCGGTGGCACCCGAAGCAACGCTGATGCTTCTCGCCGGTCCGCGCGATGCGGCGAACACCATTGAACATCCGGATGCAATCAAAACCGAAACCACCATGATTGCGGTCGGCAGGCAGTTCAACTACACCCTGCCGCCCACGTCCGTGCAGTTCATCCGAATCAAGGCCGAATAATGCACCGCCGAGGAACTCGGCGGCTGGTAGCGCTGCCTCCCACATTTCACGTTTAAATTTCAACGGTTCAACGTCTTCAACGGTTTAGCGATTACCTCACACAGAACCGCAGAACCAGCTAAAGCCTGA
>JBNLDM010000054.1:0-6292 GCA_050304335.1 Pontiella sp. | reverse complement strand
CGTACTCGCCGGAGCACTGGTCATCACCGCCTTCGCCCGCTACACATTCACCCATCTAAAAACCGACCGCGCCTTTGGCCGGGAAGAGCGGCGACTCAAAAAACGCCGCTCTCAGCAACGCTCCTGCACCGAAAGCTGATCAGTGGATCGCCCCCTCTTCGAAAGGGACGTCCTACAGCAGGTTTTGCAGGACAAGCCTCTCCGGTTTCGGAGGGCCGTTTTTCTGGCAAGTTTTCGTCTCTTCTTCGTCATCCCCTCGTACTCGAAAGACAGGGAGGTCGAAGACGAACACGAGAACGATGGGCGATTCTAGTGGAGCTAGATTGATCTACAGCGATGCGATAGGCCGGTTGATTTACAGGCCGTTCGTTCCGTAATGAGCGCCATGGCCCTTTCACATTGATGAAGATAAATCATGATACTGTATCAGGGCAATTTCTATTGCCGGTAATAATATATTCTTTTAACTCCATTTATTTTTCGTCATTATTTTATTCCTAAATTCGCATCCTTAAATGGGTATGGGGAGGTTTCTTATGCTTAGGTGGTTTCAGGGGCTTTTAGCTGTTGTCGTGTGCATTGTATGCGGTGCACCGAATCTTACGAGTGCGCAGGACTGGACGGACGGCAGTTTTACGCTGTGGAATTCATTCGGTTCCCAAGGAAGCGGCGATGGGCAGTTTCAGCAGGCTGATGGCATTACGGTCGATGAAAACGGGCTTATCTACATCAGTGACTATCAACTACATCGCATTCAGGTTTTTCAGGCCGACGGAACATTTGTCCGCAAATGGGGCTCGCAGGGAAGCGGAACCAATCAGTTTCAGAATCCGCGCGGTCTCGACATCGGTCCTGACGGTAATCTCTACGTCTGCGACTGGGGCAATCATCGCATTTGCGTCTATCAGCCCGACGGCACCTTCGTTCGCAGTTGGGGTTCCTACGGAACCGGCGATGGGCAATTTAATCATCCATATCGGATTTCGGTTAACAGCGAAGGACAGGTGTTTGTTGCGGATTATAGCAATTACCGGGTTCAGGCTTTTGATGAAAACGGAATCTTTATAAGGAAGTTTGAACCGGAATCAGAGACCGGTTCTTCAGAGCCCCCCGAAGCAATTGCTGCTCTTGATGACGGTTCTGTACTGGTTGGGCAGAAATCCGGCAATCCTGTATATGTGGTCAAGTATGATGGGCAAGGAGTTAGAGGGGTTGCTTGGCAGATTCCTCAATGGAGTTTTTCCCAGTGCAAAATGGGAGGACTGGATGTTTCCGCTAGGAATGATGTTGTCGCGAGTGGCATTGATGTCTCTTGGCCTAGCACTCAGAGGCCTGATTATACTGACATGAGGATATCCGACGAATCGGGGAACACACTTCATTTGTATCACGATATGTATTCTACGCAATATCAGTGTATAAACATGGCGTTTTGCCCTGATTTGTCGATTGCATGGCTACTTGATTATCACACGGTTAACATAAACCGATGGCTGAACAGGGAAGCAGGCATTCCATCCGATAAACTCGGCTGCTGGACAAAGATTGAAAACGTGCAGCAGCGGGGTGGCTACCCGTATCTCGACATTGATTTCCGGGCGAATTCCGACAATGGAACAACAAATGCCACTGTTGCCATGTGCGCTTTTCAAGATGGAAATCTCAATCTGGCCAACCTGATTCCAATGCGGACATTTGTTGATGGCACCGAAACCAATTTGGGTGCAAATGTTGAGCTGTCTGCTGATGTAAAACGGGTTACGTGGAATATGGCGGCAGACTGGAGTGCGGATTCGGGTAATGTTCAGGTACAGGCTGTTGTTCAGGACGGGCCTTATTACCTTCCGTTTAACTTTCTCACGATTCCTGCAGGGGGAGGAGTGAGCAATAGTTTCCAGATTTGCCGCACGCCGGCAACCAGTGCGGATTTAATGCCGGCGTGGATGTTCCTCGTCGCGGCAAACGATCCGGGGGTCGAATTGATCGATGGAAAAGTCTATGGAACCAGTGGAGGCTATGCTGGCGTGGAATTGGCCAATGACTCTGCAACCACCACGAGCGGAAAAAACTTCCTCTGGGAACGAATGAGTCTGCGTGATCCCTCTACAGAGGAACTTCAATGGGCCAAGGAGGCTGGCACGCCCGGAACTACGCAGTGGACTCCTCGATATAAAGTTGGTGGCCGTCCCTCAAAAGTGAATGAATTCGGCTTGGATACCGGCGCGACTTCCGGATTCTGGGCGGTAAAACAGTAGACTAGGTTTCGGGACTGTTTTCATGTCGTTTCTTTCCTCCATTCAAAAACACCGGATCCGTTCCGTCGCAAGCCGTCTTTCACTCGTGGGGATGACGCTTCTGCCGGCGTGGCATGCGCGGGCGACACAGGTGCTGTATGACGAAGTGAGTAGTCCGGCGGGGCTGATCAGCAACAGCCAGACGGTCGAAACCTCGACGGAGGTCACCAGCAGTTCCGCGCCGTTTGTCAGTGGAAGCTACTCGTTTGTGGAGTGGCAGCTCGGCGGTGTCCGCCAAGAAGACCTGTTGGGGCGGGCTCTGAATCCTTTTAGTTTTACGATTTATGAACCGACGACCGCCACGGCGGTTTATGTCTTAACTGCAGAGGATGCCGATGCCGACGGAGTGAAGGATTGGTACGAGCGGCATTTCTATGGTGATCTGGATGAAGATGCGGCCTCGGATACGGATGGCGATGGAATCCCGCTTTCGTTGGAATACAGCCGGGATTATCATCCGAACCTGTACAATGAAGAGATCGGACGGGGATTAGTCTGGCAACGCTCGGATGCGGTTTTTGTCTCGCTTACAACCAATCCGCTTTATGTCGAAAAGAGTGATCCGGATGGATTGGTCGGTGAAATCAACCAAACCGTTGATCTGAATAGCAATGTCACCACACGAGCCTTATACGGCAACCGGGGCGGGTATACCTTCGCCTATTGGGAGGTGAACGGGGTACGCCAAGCGGATCTACTTGGTCGTAGCCTCGATCCGGCAGCGATTATGGTGACAGAGGATACCACGGCGATTGCCGTTCACGTTCCTACCAGCCAGGATGCGGACGCAGATGGGGTCCCGGATTGGTATGAGTTGAATTATTTTGGATCAACCCACGAGTTGGCCAGCTCCGATTCCGATGGGGACGGGCTGGATCTAGCCACGGAGTATGCACGGGATTACAACCCTACTGTCCACAACGAAATCACAGGGCGGGGCTTGGGTTGGCAACGCTCGAAAACCCTCAACGTAATCGCCAGTCCGGACTATGTCGTCTATACGGAAAAGACGGATCCGGAAGGGTTGGTTTCCACGTTTGATCAAGGTGTGTTGATTGGAACAAATATCACCACCCGTGCGCTTGCTGGCTCGCGTGGTGGCTATCAGTTCACGCATTGGACGATTGATGGCGTGCGGCAGGATGACCAGCTCGGACAAAGTGTCGACCCGGTGAATATAACGATTGCTGGAACGACAACCGTCGTGGCGCATCACCTGCCCTCATCACAGGATAACGATAACGATGGTATTCCAGATTGGTATGAGATTCGTTTTACCGGCAATACAAATCAGGCAGCATCCGCGGATGCAGACGCTGACGGAGTTGATCTGGCTACCGAATATGCGCGGGATTACAATCCGGCGATTGCGAACGAAATCACTGGTCGCGCATTGGCCTGGCAACGGTCGGATGTACAGTTTGTCGATCTTCAGATGTTTGAACGGGTACGGTATGTGATGACCAACCAGGTGCTCCATGGCTGGTTTTCTTCCAGTCCCCTCGCGTTTGAGGGTACGGACCTTGGTGGCCACACGGCATCTGGAGTCGGCGACTGGGACGGCGACGGCGATCCGGATATCTTCATTGGAACGTCGAATGGCACCATCCGTGTCTATGAGAACACGGGCACACGCTACACCATGGATCTATCCGAGTGCACCGGTGCATTTACATCCCTGGTTGAAAGCTGGGGCAATTTAGGTGGCGCATATCCTTCGCTGGAAGACTGGAGTGGCGACGGCATTGATGACCTGGCGGTCGGCGGTAATTCGGGATGGGTCCGGATTCTCTCGTCGACGGAACGCTTCCTTCCATCGCAGCATCCCGATGTGAACTATTCGCTGACTATCAACGGAACCACTTCGACCGTTCCGGCCTTTGCCGAGGTGACGGGAGATGGACGGATCGATCTGCTGGTGCTGTTGGATGACGGATCGGTCCGGGTGTATCCGCATACCGGCAACGCTTCGCAACCGTATAGCGCGGCTTCGTTTGTGGATGATCTACTCGGCACTCCAGTGGCGAACGGGACCGGACTGGCCGCTGCGGATTTAAACCATGACGGACTGGTCGATATATTGGTTTCCGCCGATGACGGGCGGGTGTGGCAATTCATGGGCACGGGTGCCGGCACCTATTCCCTCTACAGTAAGGTCTGGGCCGGAAGCGGTAAGGGATTTGCCCAGCGGTTGACGATCGCCGCCGCAGATATGGATGGGGACAACGATGTGGATGCGTTGTGTGGCTACGCCCAAGGAGGGATCATGTATCTGCGCGATCCGCGTATCGGCATCCCGTCTGGATTGAAGGCGGTGAGCGGCCCAGAAACCATTGCACTGGACTGGGACCCAAACCGGAATTCACGATTGAAAGGCTATTATCTGTATAGGGCTCCCGATCCCAACGATCCGTACGATCGACTGACCTCCGTACCGCTTGCGTTGAACAGCTATCTCGACATGGCTGCCGCGGGAGTAAACTGGCATTATTATGTTACGGCGGCAACCGAGGCCTACTACCCCGGGAACACCGTGGCCCGCGAGGTTGAAAGCGATCCGTCCGAGGTGGTGTCTGCAAATACGGGGAACGTCAAAGTTTGGATGCCTGATTTCCGCGGTGTTCCAGCGGGCACAGCGGTTCTGCAAATCAATGTAGAACATGGTACCGGCATTGCCGGTGAGGGCATGGATATTCGGGTAACCTATGATCCATCGTTGTTGACACCGATTTCGCAGGTCGCCAGCAACCAGACGGTGCAAACAACCGCCCTGACGGAAAACCTGCTCATCAACGACAATGCCGACACCGCTTCCGGGGAACTGCAGATAACCGGCACCAGCGGAACAGTGGTCGGGGATGGAAGTCTGTTTTATGTGCACTTCCAGGTTTCGACGAATGCTGTTCCGGGTCAATCGGCGAATCTCGTGTTTTCATCCGTTATGCTGGAGCGCGAGGGCGGCATACAGCTCACCGTCGATTCCAGCGACAGTGCTCAGTTCACGGTGACGCAAGCCGGATATTTTCTTGGCGATGTCAACGGGGACGGCGTTCTCGACATGGAGGACCATCATTTCCTTATGTGGTTGCTGCAGGAACAGGACCGGGTTCCCACTCCGGAGGAAATTGCTGCCGGAGACATGAATGGCAATGGAGAGCTGGACCATCGTGATATAGCATTGCATCTGAGGTTGATACATGAATCCTAGCTGTAAAATCCTACGCAAATTCCTTGTTGCGGCTGGCTTGCTGCTAAGTGTGTCGAATGGAAATGCCTATGAGATCCGCGTCTCGGAAAAGGATGTAATGCCTGGGCATACCGTGCAGCTACCGGTGCTGATCGACCATGCCGCGGACGTTGCCACCATCAAGTTCCAAATCAATTATGATCCACAACTATTGCTGCTGACCTCGGTTTCAACAAATGCGGGGGCGTTGGAGGAAGGTTTTTCGATGCAGTACACGGACGAGGATGGCGTTCTTGTTGTCTACATGTACCGTTCGGAAGGTCTTGTGGGCGGTTCCGGAGAGCTGTGCCGCCTGCATTTTATAGCGAATGCCGGCTCACAGTTGATGATGAAATCCGCACTGACGATTGCCGAAGCCGGTCTGGGAGACCAGATGGGTCAGGACCTTGCTCTGATTGAGCCTGTGACGGTGCAAAGCGGAGCCGTAACGATCTACCCGACCATGGAATCCGATCAGGATTCCGACGGCATGCCCGATCTTTGGGAGTTTCAGTACAGCGAAGGTGAAGGGGTTACGGCGTTGGATGCCGGAACCGATAGCGATTCCGATGGGCTTGATAATCTACAGGAATACGTTGCCGGCCTGAACCCCACCAATTATGACGGATTTTACGTTTCAGCCATCGAGATCCCTGCCGCGGATGGACACCCCTTTATCCTTCACTGGAACAGCGTAACCGGCCGGGTATACGATGTATACTGGACAACCAATCTGGAGGATGGGTTTACCTTGCTACAGGACAATATACAG
>JBNLDM010000053.1:0-13354 GCA_050304335.1 Pontiella sp. | reverse complement strand
CGATCCGCCCTATGCCAAGACTCCGATTGAGCTGGTCCGTGCGGTACTGTATCCGCCTTCGATGAAGGAAAACGCCGGCATCTTCTGCCATCCGCAGAGCTGGGGCGTCATGGCCGAAACCCTGCTGGGGCGCGGAACCCGCGCCCATGAATACCTGAGGGCCTTTCTTCCGGCGGCCTACAACGAACGGGCGGAAATCCGCCAGGTGGAACCCTACGTGCATGCCCAGAGCACACACGGCAAGTATTCCCGCCGCTTCGGCGCTTCAAGGCTCCCCTGGCTAAGCGGCACCGCGAGCTGGACCTACTATACCATGACCAACCACATTCTCGGCATACGGCCCGTTTGGCATGGATTGCTCATCGATCCGTGCATTCCGTCCGATTGGGCAGGGTTCAAGGTGGTTCGCTGCTACCGCGGGGCAACCTACCATATCGAAGTTGCCAATCCGGATGGTGTTGAAAAGGGGATCGTGAGTCTGGCCGTCGACGGAACGTCCGTCGATCCGCAAACGGCTTTGCCGGTTGCTCCGGCAGGATCGGTGGTGCATGTTCAGGCCGTCATGGGAAGAGTGGCGCGTACGAAAGCTACAAGGGCTGGACGCTACTACGAATATCTACCATAATTCGCTTCGAACAACAGGAACGGTTCTGATGGAATTGCATAGTATAAAGCTGAAACCCGCCGCATGCGCGGTGGATCTGGGCGATGGCAGCGAGCGGGGTGAGTATGTTCAGCAGGACTACATCCTGCAGAAGCTCGGGCGGCCGCACCGCGCAGTGGGGTTGATGTACTGCTACTACCCGCTGGACGAAGGCTGGCCCAAACGGGCCAGCGAGGCCTTCCCGAGCGCCGACAAAAAGGATGCCTGGGGCTATCCCTACGACGATTATTTCCCCTACGAGGGCGGGTTGAACGGAAATCCCGAGGGCGAACCCTTCCGCTCCATGCGCGATATCCGACGGCATGGGCAGGATGTAAACCTGACACTGACCATCGATTGCGGCGTGTCGGACGAGCATTTGGTTGCGATCGCCCGCGACCTTCGCCCCTATGGCCGGTTGAATCTGCGCATCAACCACGAGGCCACCGGCACCTGGTTCGCCTTCAACAAGCGCTACTCCTACCAGGAGGTTGCCGATTTCTTTGTGCGGTTCCATCACATCATCAAGGCGGAGGCGCCCAACATCAACACCGTCCTGTGCATTGGCGGCGTGCCGGACGACGCGAAGGACGAGCATGCGGAGATCAAGTGCGCGGCCGAATTCGCCGAAGCGCTGCGCACGGCCGACGTTTGGTCGGTGGACCGCTACCTGGCCCTGCACTGGGGTTGGCCGAACGATTTTGCCGAGCCCGGCGCCGGCAACCACCTGTGGTATTCGGTGCAGCAGGCCCATGAGCTGAACACGTGGTCGTTCGACCGCTTTGCCCAGATCAACGGGGGTATTCGCAAGCCGTGCGTGGTATCGGAGTTCAACGCCGATGGAAACGTGACCGGGGCCCAGGGGCAGGCCGAGTCGGTTCGCAGCTTCTACGACGCCATCCGCAACGGGGAATATGACGGCTATTCGGCTATCACCATGTACCAGTTCCGGGACCGCGGACGCCTTGGCCTGGAGCAGGAGGATGCCAACCATCCCGGCGTGGGGATTGAACAGCCCCTGTTGAAAACGTATCGCGACCTTATCTCGGATCCGTTCTTCCAGCCGCGAATACAGCAGGTGGAAGAGGCGGCCTTGCCCGTGCGGCTGCGCTGGGGTGGGGCGGAAGATGCCGACGGAGTGGCCCTGACGGTAGCGCTGGAGGGCACGCCGGTCTTTTGCGAGCTCTACTTCGCCGAATCCCTGAACCTGATGGTCGAGGTCAACGGTCTCTGGTTCTACAAGGCTCCGGCTGCCGACATGATCGATCTGATGCCGGCGCTCTGGTCCCGTCCCTTCGATAGGAATAAGCTCATCGTGAATATCTTTGCGCCGCCGGCCTCCGGCATGAACGAACCGGCGGCCGGGAAGGGGGACGGCCGAAACTGGTACACGGTTCTGGCCAAATTGCCCGAGTGCAGGATACGCTACCAGCCGGTGAAGGAAATCGACGGTATGCGCCCTGCTGAAGAACCTGTCGATGCAACGCTCGATATGCTCCACGACGGCGTGTAAACTAGGTAAGCCAGATGGCGTTTGATTTGACCCATCCGGAATATACAATTGCCGCATGAAGAACAAGCAACCAACCATTCGAGATATTGCGAAAGAAGCAGGGGTTTCCCCGATGACGGTGAGTCGGGCACTGCGCGGCGAGTCGAATGTGGATGCGGAGACGGCGGCCCGGATTCATGAAGTGGCGGCCCGTCTCGGCTATCACCGCAACCCGCTGGTATCCACCGTCATGTCCACGATGCGCGGTGCCAAACAGCCGCTATGCAATCCCATTGTCGCGTTCCTCAGCACGAACAGCGCGAACACCCATCCTGAGCAACGACTGGCCTCGCAGCTTTATTTCGAAGGGGCCCGGAAACGGGCCGCGGAATTCGGGATCGAGGTCGAGGAGTTTGTGGTGGAACCCTCTCAAGAAGAATCGGAGAAGCTGGCGGCCATCCTCTACACCCGGAATATCCGCGGATTGCTGGTTGGGCCGCTCTGGTTGAGTTGTGCCGATCTCTCGCTGGATTGGACGCAGTTTGCCAGCAGTGCCATCTCGATCCACCTGGTCGAGCCGGATCTCGACCGTTGCGGCACGGATCCCGTGCAGGCCGTCAACCTGGCCATCGAAAACCTGAAGCGGCTTGGATATCGCCGCATCGGCTATGGGATATCCCCGTTCCATCTTGAACTCAGCCATCACCGCAGTCGTGCGATCTATCTTGATCATCTGTGTGAACTCCCGGCGGAACAGCAGGTGCCCCTGATCGACGACTGGTCCCTGAAAGGGATTTCCAAATGGCTGAAAACGGGACAACCCGATGCGATCATCGGACATGGCGACGAGATGCTGGCCTGGCTGACTGCGCTGGGTGTGCGGGGGCCGCAGGATATCGGCTATGTGGACATCAACATGTTCGAAGGGACCAAGGTACCCTTTGCCGGCATGGTCTACGACTACCGGAGCATCGGAGCGGCTGCTGTGGATCTGGTCGTCAATAATCTCCTGCGCAATGTGTTTGGTTTGCCGGAGCACCCGATCCATTGCTACATCCAGGGCTACTGGAAGGAGGGATCCACCGTGCGGTCCCAATCGCACCCCGTGGAGGCGAAAAAGGTAAAGGCCAACGGCAAGGCTGTAAAGATGGCTTCACAGTCCGATGGGTCCGAACCCTATCACCCGCTTGCACGCGAATCCGTTGGGAAGCAATGGCGGTCCATCGACCTGTCCGGGCTCGCAACCCATTCCTACCGGACCAGCAAAGACATCTCGACCTGGGAGGACGGTCTGGGACTACCGCTGGAACCCGGACGCCGGGAAATCAACGGCGTGCCATTCCGCCTGATTGATGAAGCGTCCAACAACGGCAAGGGATTTGTACTTCTTCAGGATCAGGGCAGCATCACGATTCCAGTCGGAATGAAGTGCGATGCCGTATATTTTCTGCTTGCTGCAGGTTTTATTTCGTCCCACGGAGCCATCGCCGAAGTCGTCTATAGATGGGCGGATGGCAAGGCAGAGGTCCAGCCGCTCATTGCCTACTTCACGCCATCCCCCCAATCCGAGGAACAGGAACGCTGGCAGGCTGAATCCGCCGTGCAGGATTGGTGGCCCACCTTTCCGCATTTCTTCAATGCATCCGCAAAAGCCTTCCGGCTGGGTGCGGATGACCACAATCCCGTGGAATGGCGCTATCTCTACACCGTGCAAGGGATCTACAACCGGCCCGGTCAGATTCTGCGCAGTATTACCATTCGGCATGTGCAGAGTAACGAATCCAAACTTGCGGTCTTTGCCGTAACGATGATGGTTCCCGCCTGAACCCGTCTCGCCGAGGGCATGGCCGCTGCGCCGCGGGGGAAGGGATGCCGCCAACCGAGCAACAGTTCGGTTCGCGGCATGTTCGCTTTTGATGGAAACGGAATGGCTGTGATTGGAGGAACAAAACCATGAGGACAAAATGGGCCATGCTGGTGATCGGTGGCGGCATGCTGGCGATCGCCTATGGGGCTGGATATGAAACGATTCCTGCGGGCATCGTCGTACGGCCTTCCGAACCGGCGGCCCATGCGCCGAAACAGGTTCGGTTGCAGGTGTACGGCGATTCCATCCTGCGGGTCTCCGCGACCGAAGGCGACGCGTTTTCCGAACGTCCAAGCCTGCTCACGGTCGCATCCGCCGATCCGTCCGTCCCGTTTTCCGTTCGCGAGGATGGGGATTCCGTTGTGCTGTCCACGTCGAACCTCACGGCCCGGATTTCGGAGCAGACCGGCGAACTTGAATTCCGCGATGCCGACGGAAACCGGTTGTTGAAGGAAATTCCCGATGGCGGAAAAACACTGGAGCCTGCAACCGTAATGGGCGAGGCTGCATATCATGTCCGGCAGATCTTCGAATCGCCGGCCAACGAGGCATTCTACGGTCTGGGCCAGCACCAGAACGGGCTGATGAACCTCAAGGGCCACGATGTCGAGCTCAAGCAGTATAACCTGGTAGCCTCGGTTCCATTCATCGTTTCGAGCCGGAACTACGGGATTCTGTGGGACAACACCTCACGGACCCGGTTCGGTGATCCGCGCGATTTCCAGCCGCTTTCCACATCGGTGAAGCTGTATGATGCCGATGGCAACGCGGGCGGATTGACGGCGGAGTACTTTGCGGACAACAAATTCACCGTGCCTTTTACCACGCGCGTCGAGTCGGACCTCAACTACGAGAGCCTTCAGGATCTCGACAAGTACCCGGAAGGATTCGCATCGGGGCCCGCCTGCGTCCGCTGGAGCGGCGGGATTCAATCCGATGCCGCCGGTCTCCACACTCTCCGGCTTTATTCCTCCAGCTACGTGAAGCTCTGGGTCGACGAAACATTGGTCGTCGATTCATGGCGACAGGACTGGTGCCCCTGGGAACGGCTGGTCCGGCTGCCGATGGAGGCGGGGAAACGGTACTCGATCAAACTGGAATGGATACCCAGCAACGGCCGGAACGGCATGAAAGACCGCGGCTACATCGGGTTGAACCACCGCGGACCGTGGAACGGAACCGACGACACGCTGTCGCTTTGGTCCGAAGTCGGCGAGGCCATCGACTATTATTTCATTCAGGGAGACAATGCCGACGCGATCATATCCGGTTATCGCAGCCTGACGGGGAAGGCACCGATGATGCCGATGTGGGCCATGGGTTTGTGGCAGTGCCGCGAGCGCTACAAGACCCAGGAAGACCTGCTCGACACCGTGCGCGGATTCCGCGAGCGCGGCATCCCGCTCGACAACATCGTGCAGGACTGGAACTACTGGCCCGAGGACCAGTGGGGATCGCACGATTTCGAAAAGGCACGCTTTCCAGATCCCGCCGGCATGGTGAAGGAGCTGCACGACAAGCTGCATGCGCATATTATGATTTCAGTGTGGCCCAAGTTCTATGTGGGCACCGAGCACTACAGGCAGTTTGCCGAACACGGCTGGCTCTATATGCGCAATGTCGAAAAGCAGGAACGCGACTGGATCGGCAAGGGCTATGTCTCCACATTCTACGACCCCTACAGCGACGGGGCCCGCAAGCTGTTCTGGACGCAGATCAAGGACAAGCTCTTCAGCAAGGGCTTCGATGCGTGGTGGCTGGATGCCACCGAACCGGATATTCATTCCAACCTGTCGCAGGAGGAATACATGCAGCGCATCGGGCCGACGGCGCTAGGTTCCGCGGCGCGGTATCGCAACAGCTTTTCCCTGATGAATGCCAGGGGTATCTATGAGGGGCAGCGCAAAACCGATCCGGACCGGCGCGTTTTCATTCTGACCCGATCGGCCTATGCCGGGCAGCAGCGCTACGCCGCCGCCACCTGGAGCGGCGACGTGGCATCGCGCTGGGACAACCTGCAGGAACAGATTCCCGCCGGTCTCAACTTTTGTCTATCGGGCATTCCATACTGGACGACCGATATCGGCGGTTTTGCCGTCGAGCCGCGCTTTGAAATGAAGGTAAGCCCGGATAATCTCGAGGAATGGCGCGAGCTGCAGACGCGCTGGTTCCAGTACGGCACCTTCTGTCCGCTCTTCCGCGTTCACGGCCAGTTCCCATACCGCGAAATGTTCAACATTGCTCCCGAGGATCATCCAGCCTACCAGGCGATGCTGGCGTACGACCGGCTGCGCTATCGCCTGATGCCCTACATCTATTCCTTGAGCGGCATGGTCACGCAGGACGGCTATACGATCATGCGCTCATTGGCGATGGACTTCATCGACGACCCCGCGGTCCGCGACATCGGCGACCAGTTCATGTTCGGACCGGCACTGATGGTCAGCCCGGTGACCGAATACAAGGCGCGCCGGCGCGATGTCTATCTCCCACGAGGAACAGACTGGTACGAGCTGAAGACGGCGCGGTTCTATACCGGCGGGCAGACCGTGGAAGCCGATGCTCCGTATTCAGATATACCGATCTTCGTCCGTGCGGGATCGATTATTCCGCTCGGACCTGTCATCCAGTATACCCGCGAAAAAGCGGCAGATCCGATCCGCCTGATGGTCTATACCGGCCGGGATGGCGGCTTCACGCTCTATGAGGACGAGGGCGTAAACTACAACTATGAAAAGGGCGCGTTCAGCCGTATCCCCTTCACCTACGACGATCAGGCAAAGACGCTCACGATCGGCGCCCGTACCGGGTCATTCCCCGGCATGCTGGAAAAAAGAACGTTCGAGATCGTCTGGATCACACCCGAACGCGAAGCCGTGCCGGAACTGGACGGGAAGCCGGACCGGTCCGTGGTGTATGATGGAATCGAGGTTGCGGTTAGCCTGTCTGAACAGCCGCCGGATGCATAGATTTCGGGTGCTGGCGTTTCATTATTCCGAATTCCCTTATTCTGTGGTATCTATTTTCGAGGCATGCCTTCAGGTCAATGATTGTTGTGTCGTGAAGAGGAGGGGACATCAGGATGAAAGCGCTAAATATACTCTTTGTGATATGCATCTTTATTCCGTTTACGGGCCCTGCACAGAACGGATCCGCCGAGCGGGAGCGGATCAACCGGTTGAGCTACGAAGACCATCAGTTGATGATGAAGCAGCTGGGCATCAAGGAACTCCGCCCCGGTCCGTCCGGCAATCCAGCCGCACCCAATGCCGCCAATACGGATGAAGCGAAGGCAACACCCTATGCATTGCTTCCGGATCCGCTGGTATTTGACGACGGCACCCCCGTAAAAACCCCGGATCAGTGGAGAAAGCGCCGGGCCGAACTGTTCGAGCATTTCGACCGGGAAATCTATGGTCGGGAACCGGAAAACACCCCCGGGGTTTCCTGGGTGGTCGTGAAGGAAGAATCCGGTGAAGTCGATGGAGAGCCGGTCACGATAAAGCATTTGACGGGGCACGTGGACAATTCCCGGTATCCGCTAATTACTGTCGATATACGTATGACGCTCATTACTCCTTCGAAAGCCGATGGACCGGTTCCGGTTGTCATGGAGTTCGGCTGGGGATTCCGCAGCCAACCCGGCGACGTTCCTGAATGGCAGCAGAGGGTTTTGAAGAAAGGGTGGGCGTGCGCCGTACTGATTCCCACCAGCATCCAGGCCGATAACGGCGCCGGGCTTCGGGAGGGAATCATTGGTTTGATGAACAAAGGGCAGCCACGCAAGCCTGACGACTGGGGGGCTCTACGGGCCTGGGCGTGGGGCGCTAGCCGGGCTGTGGACTATTTTGAGAATAATCCCGATGTAGACGGAGCGCGCGTTGCCATCGAAGGGCTGTCGCGATATGGAAAAGCAGCCATCGTGGCGCAGGCTTACGATCCGCGCATTGCTGTCGGCTTCATCGGTTCCTCCGGTGCCGGCGGGGCTAAGATCCTGCGTCGTGTCTTCGGGGAGCAGGTGGAAAACCTGGCCTCCTCAGGTGAATATCACTGGTTTGCTCCAAACTTCATTAAATATGCAGGACCATTGACGCCGATGGATCTGCCGGTGGATGCGCATGAGCTGATTGCGCTATGCGCTCCGAGACCGGTTTTTATCAGCGTTGGATCCCCGGAAGTAGAGGGGCAGTGGATCGATGCGCGGGGAATGTTTCTGGCCGGTGTGCATGCAGGCCGCGTTTATGAACTGCTGGGCAAAAAAGGATTGGGCACTACAGTTTTTCCGTCGCAGGAAACGGCTATGGTCGATGGAGATATTGCCTTCCGCCAACATGCCGGCGGCCACACTGTCGGGCCCAACTGGCCGGCATTCATCGAATTTGCCGAACGCTATTTTTCGAAATGATTCCCCTGGGGAGGAATACGGCGAGGTGTTTCGAAAATACGTATTTTACATTCATTTCTGCGGGTTGATGGTTTCGTAGCACGGTGTATTTTTGATGCCAGGAATGATAAACCCGATGACCTAAAGCTGAATGTGATCCATTTCTGCAGGAAAGGGGAAGGCAGGAATCAGGATGTCATGAAGCACTCCATTTTACTACAGGGCTCGCAGCAAGGATGAATAAGCGGGGCTGCAAATTGAATATATCGTTCCCTACCGGATCCAGCCGCTTCGCAGTAACGCTGCGAGGGCTTTTTGAGTATAATCCGGGGCTTCATGGTGAAGTGTAAAATTTAAAAGTGAAATGAACGACAGGTAGAAAACATATGAAGGAAGCCTATACGCCAGAACAGCCGGACGTTGAGCTCAGTCCATTTACAGGGATGACCCGCCGGCACTATATCGACTGCGCGCGCTATGTGCTCGAGCGTGCATTCACCAAACATCTGAAATCCATTGAGGATCCGATCGTTTTCCCACCTGTTCCAGGCAGCAAGACTTATCCGCAGCCCAACGACCCGGAATGGCGGCATCGATCCAATGAATGGGAGGCGTTCGAACGCACTTTCACATTGGCGGGACCGCTGATGCATATCGATCCCGAGATCAGCATTAACGGCATCAAGCTGCGCGATTACTACAAGCATCACCTCTACCGGCACTTGACGCCGGGTAATCCCACCAGCCTGCCGCTGCCGGAGGAGCTGCCGGACGCCACCTATCAGTTTACCTGCGAATTCGGCGGTTTGACCAAGACGATGCTGCTGCTGCCGGACGTGCTCTGGCCCTGGTTCACGAAACAGGAACAGGATGAGATGGCGGTAACCATATCCAAGTGGGCACACCATCGCACGACACAGAATAACTGGCGCATTTTCAATATCTGCGCGCTCTCGTTCCTGAAGAAGAACGGGTATGAGATCGACGACGAACTGCTCAAAAGCCATCTGCTGTGGGTGGCATCCTATCACGCCGGCGACGGCTGGTACCTGGAGCAGACCTACAACTACTACACCATCAGTCTTTTTGTCGTGTACGGTGCCATCTGGTGCCGGGCGTTCGGCGATGAGCACTATCCTGAAATCGTGGACGTGCTGGAGAAGAGCTTCCAGGAGCTGATGAAGACCTACGTCAACTTTTTCGGCCGCGATGGCTACATCAACATGTGGGCCCGAAGCATTCTCTATCGCCTGTGGATTGCGGGCGGGTTCCCTGTTTCCTTCATGCTCAAGGACGGCGCACCGCTGGATCCCGGTTTCGCACGGCGGCTTTGCTCAGGTTCGCTGCTGCAGTTCACCGGACGGGAAGAGTTCTATTATAATGACATTCCGAGCATGGGCTTCTATGGCTACAGGGAATACATGCTGCAAAGCTACAGCTGCCCCGGCAGCCCGTTTATCATGTTCCTGCCGTTCATCGCCCTCGCGCTGCCGGAGGATTCCCCCTTCTGGACAGAAAAGGAAAACGAAGGCTTCTGGGAGGGCCTCGGCAACGAATCGCAGCGGCATGTGCTGACCAAACCGGGGCTGGCACTGGTGAACCATGGGAGCACCGGCACCTCGGAAATCATTTCCGGCAAGGTCTACGACGACGACCACAATTATTCCAAGCTGGTGTTCAATACCCATTTTCCGTGGGAGGACCACAATCCGCAAGGCGGGACCTCGCAGGAATACAGCTTCCGCAGCCTGGACCCACGGGACCTCAGCGGTGTGGATATCAATTTCTACCTCACCGGAAAAAAAGTGGACAACGAGGATTCCCTGAAAGGGGAGTTTACCACCTCGCAAAGTATCCTTTTCAATGGTGTTCGGAACGATGTGCTATACCGTCAGTTAATCATGCGCAAGCCGCCGCACAACGGCGTCGGCTACATCATCGATCTGGCGGAAATCACCATCCCCGGCGGTGTGATCCGCGTGGACCGGTGTCGACTGGCGTTCGAACACGAAATGACGCTCGGCCACTTCGGCATGCCCCATATGGATGGGGTTCCGGCGGAGATGGAATGCATCGACGATGAGTACAGGATGGGCCTGGTGGCGTCCATTCGCGGACGCAAAGTAGCATTGCTGGCATATAACGGCTGGGACCGGCTGGATACGATGCAGGAAACGAACCGCAATGCCGAGGCCGATGACAGCACCGTGATCTTTGCATATCGTAAACGCACGGCCAAGAACCCGGCCATGGAACTGATGATCTCTGTCATGCTGCACAAAACCGATGACACCCCCTGGAGCACAGAGGAACTGTCTCCGATCAAGGATTTTCGAATCATGGACGTCATGCCTTCGGGCTCCGTTCTCGGAGCGGAAATCACGCTTTCCGGCGGCAGGATATACACCGTGGATTTCAAGGATATAGACGGCTACAAAACATGCTAGACCAACCTGGTAGGGCGGGGTGTCTCCACCCCCCCGCGGACGGCTGGGGACAGCCTTCCCTGCCTGCCGGTAGATATGATACAGAAAGATGAAAAATGAAACTGGAACATATAGCGTTCAACGTGGCCGATCCGGTTGCCGTAGCGGATTGGTACTGCAAACATTGCGGCTTCCGCGTGGTTCACCACGTTCCGCAGCCGGCACAGACCCATTTCCTGGCGGATGACGGATCGACCGTTATCGAGATCTACTGCAACCCGCCGGACCAGGTGCCGGACTATCGCGAGCAGGATCCGCTCATCTTCCATCTGGCACTGGCCAGTGCTGATCCCTCTGCCGATGCGCGGCGGTTGTGCGATGCCGGCGCAGAGGTGGTGAAAGAGCTTCGGCTCGCGAACGGATCGCACCTGATCATGATGCGCGATCCATGGGGGCTGGCGCTCCAGCTTTGCAGGCGCCCTCGGCCATTGATTGATTAAACTGTCCGGAATAAGGAGTACTATATGAAAGTGTATCGATTATTGTTCAGGCCGGCAGGCGTTACTACCATGCTTTACTGCCTAACCGGATTAGGTCTGCAGGCGCAGCCGTCGGGCGGGCCCTATGGTCCGGTCCAACGGGAGTATGAAATTCCCGCCGATGCCAAAACCATCTATTATGTCGCGCCGGATGCGGATCCGGAGGCTGACGGCTCGTCCATTGATGCACCCACCACACTGGAGGCGGCAATCCAGAAAACGGAAACGGGCGATGCTGTCATTCTGCGTGGAGGAACATACCGCACCGGCGACCTGGTATTCAATCAGGGGATCACGCTGCAGCCCTACCGTGATGAGCAGCCCGTACTTAAAGGCACCCGTGTTGCAACGGAGTGGGAGCGGCTGCGCGGCAAACTCTGGCGGACCAGATGGGAAACGCTGTTCCCGCTGCCGCCGCAACCGTGGTGGGTGAAAAAGAACAATCTACGGAGCACACCGGTATACCTGTTCAATAATGACATGGTTTTTGTTGATGGACAGCCGCTGGTCACCAGGGGTTATCCAGCCGAGCTGGATGAAACGTCCTTCTGCGTGGATTATGACGAAGGGTATGTCTACATCGGTACCGATCCGGAACACCATACGGTTGAAATCACCGCATTCGACAACGCGCTGACACGTACGATAAAGGACGTGCATGGCAGACCGTCCGACAAAACAGGACCAAAGATCCGCGGCATCATGTTTACCCAGTATGCCTACCGTGCCATCGAAATTGAGGGTTTTGATCCTGAAGGCGTTTCCCCGGAACAGGAACACGGCAAGGATGTGGTCGGCACCGTAATTGAGCACTGTACGCTCAGCCATTGTTCGCGCGTCGGTGCCTACCTGCGCGGCGATCACATGGTGATCCGCCACAACCTCGTTTCCGATACCGGCACCGAGGGACTATTTATTCTGGCTTCCAACGATGTGCTGATCGAAAAGAATGTCATTACCCGTAACAACGAGGTGAGCATCCGTGGTTATTTCGCTACAGCGATCAAGATCTTCAATCAGTGCTATCGGGTCACCTGCAACGATAACTATATCGTCGACAACCACGGCGAATCCAGCGGCATCTGGTATGATGTCGGAAACGTAGACGGAGTCTTCGTCAACAACTGGCTGGAGCGCACGGATAACGGATTCTTCTTTGAGATTTCAAAGGGGGTCATCTGCGCCGGCAACGTATTCGTGAACTGCAATACGGGCAGCAAGGTGCTCAACAGTTCAGGCGCAAAGCTCTACCAGAATACCTACATCAATTCACGGGCCACCTTCGAACGCACCAACCGCGGTGCGAATCCGGACCATTTCGGCTGGCATCCTCAGTCCGGTCCGGCGGTGGATGCTCGCCACGGCCACGAATTCGCAAACAACCTGATCGTCGCGGATCCCGGATTCGCGTCGCCGTTGCTCAATGTATCGCAGGCAAAGGAACTGTGCGGGAAGCTTACCGAGCCCATGTTTGATTATGTGGATCACAATGTCTATGTCCGCGGACAGGCAGCTGTGCCTTTGCAGGATCCTGCCGGTACCGAGAGGGGCGCATCTTTCCTCCTGTCGTGGGCACCCGTCGAGGGCGATGACTGCAATCGGAAATTCGATTCGATGGAGGCTTTCCAGTCGCTTGGCCTGGACTTCGAAGAAAACAGCGCATCATGGACCGCTTACAACGGGCCGCTCTTCCAGGGCCGGCATCTGTGTCGCTATGCAATCCTCAAAGCCTTTGCCGATCGGGTGCAGGCCGGACCGCTGCCGGACCGAGTCAAGTCTGCACTCCCCGGGGAATACGGTGACGCCACCTTCCCCGGCGCATTTCTGCCAATAGAGGAAATGAATCCATGAAGATAAAGAACCTGATCAATGTACTGCCGGCGGCCTGGGCCTTAGCCGGGTCCCCGTGTGCAGCGCCGAACCCGGTTTCGATTGATCCCATGTGACCATGCGGGTATCGGATGAGATGACTTCTACAACCCGATCCTGGCCGGATTGCCAGG
>JBNLDM010000052.1:0-25928 GCA_050304335.1 Pontiella sp. | reverse complement strand
ATGAAACCCGCGTCCGATCTGGCCCGCATTGACAAACCGAGTCTCGAGGCCGGACGCGCCCTGTTCGCCGGCGTTGCCTATGAGGGATCCATTGCCCGCGGCGGCTGCATCAACTGCCACTCATTCAAGAACGCAGACGGTGATTTGACGGGGGGCAGCGTTGGTCCTGAACTGACCTATGCGTACCGTGCCCGCGGCAAGCAGTACATCAAGGATCATATCGTCAACTCCCGCCAGCATGTGCCCGATTCGATCATGCCGACCTTCAAGGACTACAACGATGCCGAGCTCGACAGCCTGGTCATGTTCCTGTCCACGTTCGAGTACAAAATGGACAGTGACAAAGGCGAAGCACTTTTCCAGAACTACTGCATGTCCTGCCACGGTGAGAATCTGGACGGCAGGGGTCCGGTGTCGAAGATGCTCGATCCGCTTCCGCGCAAGTTCACGCCCAATTTTGTGGCGTCCTATGAGGACCGTTTCAGCACCTCGATCAACGAAGGCGTGAAGGGCACGGCCATGCCGCCCTGGAGGGATATTCTATCCGATGATGAGATCAATGCGCTGATCCAGTACATCAAGAACAGGAGCCTGAAGACAACCGGCAACGTTGTGCGCCTGGAAGTGAAGCTGCCAAAACCGGGTGATCCGGAACGGCAGAATTTCCGCAAGAAGAAGGACCTGGTCATAGAGCCGGGCGATCCGGACCGGGGCTATGTGGCGTTCCAGAAGAACTGCACCTCCTGCCATGGTAAACTTGCAAACGGCAAGGGACCGAACGCCTATCTCCTGGAGCATCCGCTTCCGCGCGACCTCCTGAATAAAGCGTTCATGAACCAGCCTTACGTGACCGATGAGCGGTTGTACCGGTCGATCCTGCTGGGCGTTCAAGGTACGCCTATGCCGGCATGGGACCAGCTGAGCGACCAGACCATCCTGGACATCATTGCCTTTATCCGGGCCGAAACCACCGAGGAATCAAAGTAATGAAACAAGATACTGCTGCAAAAACGATGATCATCGCGTCAACCGTCTTTTTCGGGCTGGCGCTGACAATGGGGCTGCTGACAGCGCTCAAGTTCGTCGTGCCGACAGTCGGCGAGATTGAATACCTCTCCCTGCCGCGTGTCCGCATGATGCACACAAACATCAACTTGTTCGGCTGGCTGCTGCAGGCGGATATGGGGATTCTCCTCTGGATTCTCCCACGCATACTCCACACGAAGCTGTTTTCAGAGAAGCTGGGTGTCGTCACCGGCATTATCTATAACATCGCCGTGCTGTGCGGCTTCGCCAGTATCATGCTGGGGCGCGTCAAGAACGTTGAATACGGCGAAATACCGCCGCCCTTCGACTACCTGATTGCGCTATGCTGGGTGATGTTCCTGATCAACGTGGTGGGAACGATCGCAACGCGCAAGGTGAAGTATCTGTATGTGACGGTCTGGTATGCACTGGGATCGGTCATCTGGACGACCTTCGTGTACATCACGGGGAACATGTTCAGCCAGCTTCCGATGGTGGCGGGCGTCAACCAGGCGAATCTGATCTGGTTCTATGTCCATAACGCGGTTGGGTTGATCTTTACCCCGCTGGGTGTGGCCATAGCCTACTACATGATTCCAAAGCAGCTGGACACGCCGATCTATTCCCACAAGCTGAGCATGATCGGCTTCTGGGTCATATCCTTCGTCTATGTCTGGACGGGCGCGCATCACATGCTGCACGGTCCGGAACCCTACTGGCTGCAGACGGTGTCCATCATCTTCTCATGGAGTCTGATCATTCCGGTCATGGCGGTAATCACCAACTTTTTCGGAACGTTTGCCACGGCACCTCGCGGTACCCGCATGAAGGGGCCGATCCCGAAGCTGCTGATGATGGGAACGGTTTACTATATCTTTACCTGTCTCCAGGGGCCCTTCCAGGCCATCCGTTCCGTCAACGAGATTGTCAGCAAGACCGACTGGGTGGTCGGGCATGCCCACATGGCGCTGTTCGGGGCGTTCTCGTACTATGCCATGGCGGGGATCCTCTACGTGGTGCCGAAGCTGGCCGGGCGCAGGCTCTACTCTGAAAAACTGGGCAATCTTCAGTTCTGGATCATGACGCTGGCCAGTATTCCGTTCTTTGCAGTGCTGTGGATCTCGGGCGTGGTACAAGGGTATGCCTGGCTGAATCCGGAAAACACGTTTGTGGAAACGCTTGCTGCCATCCGTCACGCGCACATCGCGCGCTTCTCCACAGGCGGCCTTATTTTCCTGTCCTACTTCCTGTTCCTCTACAACGTCCTGCAGACGTTCTTCGGGAAGTATCATGATGAAGACGATGCTGAAACCGCAGTTGCCGGCTAGGGGGACCTAACATGAAGATCGATATTGAACGCAGTTTGCTTTGGACCGCCACCGGCGCTTTCGTGCTGTTTGCCATTGGTGCCGTAATGACAACCATTGTCCCGCCGATGGTGAATCCGGAGATGTACACGACGGATCATCCGGTGCATGAATACACCGAACAGGAGCTCCGCGGGATCCAGATCTACAAACGCGAGGGATGCGTGTACTGCCATACCCAGCAGGTTCGACACCTGGAATCCGATGAACGCCGCTATGGATGGCGGCTGGTCAAGGCGCCGCCTTCCGAATCGTGGGAATATGTCAACGACAAGCAGCACTTCCTCGGCACGAAGCGCACGGGACCCGACCTGGGACGTGTTGGCGGAAAATACTCCTCGGAATGGCACTGGGCGCACTTCAAGGACCCCCGCAACATGGGCGAGAAGTTCCCGGACCGCAAGGGCATCTACGAGAAGGCTTCCATCATGCCTTCATTTGCCTACCTGTCCGATCAGGATATCAAGGATCTGACGGCCTACATCCAGACGCTTGGCCGCAACAAGAACTGGCGCGTGGATGAGAACGGGAATCCGCTGAACGACTACGAGAAATAGAGCCGTGAGGGACTGTCATGAGTGATAAGCAAGACAAAGACGATATGCTCGAAACAACCACCGAGATCAAGCAGGGGCACGCCGATGTCGGCAAGTTCAATCTGGCGATCGATATTATCCTGACCGTCGTCTGCATTGTGTACCTCGCTACGCACATCATCTCGCCCTGGAAATAAACCTGCGAGGGTCGCCTTAAGCAGAGCGGCAGGTGAAAAAGGAGAGCGGGAGCGATTGGCATGGCCAAAGCCGGCTACACGATACGAAGACGCATTATTCAGGCGCTGAGCCTGCTGGTGTTGGCCAGTATTCCGCTCAGGCTGCTCTGTTTCGACGTGGAAGCGAGCTGCATCCGGGTGTACGGACTCAAATTCGGTCTGGCGACCATGTTCTATCCTCTGTTCGCGATCGTCGGACTGCTGCTCTACGTGGTTGTCCTGTCGATGAAGAAGGGACGCATTTTCTGCTCGCACATGTGTCCCATGCATATGTTTCTTGAAACGGTTAACAGTCCCGGAAACAGGAGATCGGACCATCGTCAGGCCAAGGTGCTGCTATGGTCTGTGATTCTGTCTTTTTTCCTGATGGAGGTGATTCTGTCGTTCTTCCTGCCGATTTCCAGTCAGGCGCGTCTGGTGACCCAGGCGAACTGGACCCTGATTGGAATTGGATCCGCCCTGTTTCTGGGGTTTATGGGGCTGTTTGTTCATTATCAGGAGCATTTCTGCAAAAGAGGGTGCCCGTACGCGCTGATTCAAATGCTGCTGCAAACCGACAGCACGCGCTACATGCATTTCGCCAACCCTGAAAAAACGTGCACAAACTGTCACGGATGCGACAACATCTGCCCATTCAACCTGCGAGCGCGATTCGAGAGTCGCGGAACAGACTGCAGCAACTGCAATCTCTGCTCCGAGGCATGCACCACCGAGCTGGGCGCCGGAAACACACTCTTCCGCCTCATCGATCCCGAGCCGCAGGCAGCGGTGGAAGCGTAGAAGTTCCGGCCGAGTCTTTGACAACCGGCTCTATGAACATTTCTCTTCTGCCGTGGTCAGTAGAAAAACAATGCAATTATAATATCCGATCCGAGTTTTAATTGTACGACGCTCGGTGGATGGCTATTTTCTACATCAGTTTGCAAAATCATAAGACTTTTAGATAGAACATTTTTTATTTGGAGATTCTAGTGAAGAATAGACACTACCTTACATTGTGCTGTATCGCATTGATGACATCCGCCGGCTCGGCCTGGTCGGGGCTGGTTACCTTTCCCGTGGTCGGAGTTTATGACGGTTCTGACCAGGGTAATGTCGTTGATCGAGACGCCGGTTTTTACGCAGGGAATTCATCCGGTGTTGGGGACGATGATTCACTGGTCCTCAAGATCGACTCATTCAGGGATGAGATCCGTAAGGCGTTTGACAGTGGACGCGGCGGAGTTATCGGCTTTGACAATGCCGTCATAACGGGGGGGACCCAGACGGATACCTTCGCCGCCAGTTTCGGCGGGGGTAAATCGCTGATCGTGAAAAGCGTGGACCACATTCGCACGGATTTCGTTGCCGACAACATCTGCGTCCCCATCTCAGGTCCGGTAATCGATTCCGGTGTCGCCACGAATGCCGGGGCAGGTGCGGTCACGAACGGCGGATTCCTGGCGAAGTCCATTGTGGGCGCGGATTCGATCAAGATCCGCAGCTCGTTCAATTTCAGCTTCACGGAGAACGGGTTTGCCGAAGGCGAGCACGTACGTGTCGTGGCAGGGACCATTCTCGGTCGAAACGGCGCGGCTGAAGAATCGAAATGGCTCATGAAGGTCACCCTCGACAACGGCGACATTATCGCCCAGATCGCAGACATCAATTTTCGTTCCGGCAATGCGCGCGATGATACCTTTTTCGGAGCCCGTGCGCCGAATGGTCACTATATAACCTCCGTCATGTGGATCAATCTGGATGGGAACTATTCCGGCCTGGACGGCTTTGCATTCATCACCAACGGCGAACCCCCGAAACCAAGGCCCCAGCCGACACGTAATAACACGGACCCGGACAATCCCAGCTTTTTCGGCATTCCGTATGGTGGTTCGGGCGGAAGCGATGATGACAGTTCAGGGGAATATTCCTCGCTGTTCGGCTCGTCACGACCTTCTTCGAGGCCCTAGAAATCAAGCAACTTCCACGTTGCAACCGTGAGATCCGCTGTCGTGGCGGCTCCATTAAATCCTTCCCGACATTGAAATTGCGTAAATAGCTGTTAGTCTATGCCGCCATTATGAAAGAACTGATCGCCGCCATCATAGCCGGCTCAGCATTAGGCTGGGTTGCCATTCCACATTGCTATGCCATGTGCGGCCCGCTGCACGTATCGGTGTGCGCCCTGCATCGCGAAAGGAGTCTGAGGGCGCTGTCATTGTTCAATCTCGGCCGGATCTGCGGCTACACACTGGCCGGCATGCTGTTCGGCGCATTCGGGGAATTCATCAATATCGGACCGGCGCACTATTGCTGTCAGCTGGGTGACCACCCGCTGCGGGGCGCGGTGCTTTCGTTGCTCTTTCCCGCTGTGACGATGGTGCTCATTGCCATTTACGCCTTTCGGAAAAAGGGACTAAAAGCGCCAAAGAGCAGCTGGCTGTCGCGCTTTTTCAGCGGCGGACTGGGCAAGCTGACCGTCGGTGGTGCCTGTACTTCGCTCATTCCGTGCGGCATGCTCTACGCCGCCTTCGCCATGGCGGTCGGCACCGGCAACTGGTATCTGGGTGGCCTGTTCATGCTGGCCTTTGTCGTGACCCAAACCTTTTTTATGCAGCTGGGCATATCGCTGGGGCGCCTGGTTGACAAAAAGTGGGGGGCTCGCTTTGAGAAGGCCTTTCCCTGGCTCTGTCTCGCCATCGGAACGGTCTATATTCTTCTCTTTATTCTGAGGTTGAGTCCAAATGCAGCGGGATAGGGGAAACCGGAGTGAAGGAGCTTAGGAGTGTTGGAGTTCCAATTCATGTGTTCCCTTACCTGCTTTGCCATTGATCCAGCAATCCAGAACTCCAATACTCCACACTTCCTATGTCCGACCACTGCATAGTCTGTAACCGGTCTGTTCCCGGAGGCGACGGCGACTTCTGCTGTCCGGGCTGTGCGGCGGTGCACACGATCATTGGAAAGATGGGCCTGGAGGGGGCCGAGCGCGATGAACGGATTGCGCAACTGCTCGAAGGGGTGTTCCCCGGCGGGGAAGAGGTTGACGCGCAGGCGGACGCCGAGATCGCGCATGGGCAGGAACTCTGTTTCCTGATCGGGGGCATGGTATGTCCCGCCTGTTCCTGGCTGGTGCACAACAGTCTCGGCAAAATGCCGGGTGTGGGCCGTGTCAACCTGAACTTCATCGCGGAAACCTGCACCCTGACCTACGACCCTATGAAGGTCGGCAAGGACGCCATCGCATCGAATATCGAAAAACTTGGGTACAGCTACTACGAAGGGGATGACATCGAACGCGATGGCTTCGATTATTTCCGTTTCGGTGCCGGCTGGTTCTTTGCGCTCAACAACATGATGCTTTCATTCGTCGTCTATTCGGCGGAAACCTGGGATGTACCGCTTGCAATGCGCACAGTATGCTCGGTGCTGCTGGCTTTTTTCGGAACATTGGTCCCGTTCTATGCGGCCCGCACGACCATGCGCATGGGGTTCCGGCAGATTGCCGTGAGACAGTTCCGCATGGAAAGCCTGGTGGTGCTCTCCACCTCTGCCGCGTGGGTCTACTCCGTCTATTCTCTGGTTACCGGCGACTTTGCACGACTCTACTTCGATGTCGTGACCCTGCTGCTTATGCTGATCGAGACCGGCAACCTGATCTCCGGAAGTTTCTATAAAAAACTCAGTCGCCGGGTCGGCTCGCTCTCGTGGCAGCTGCCCAAGAAGGCGAGGATAACGGAAGACGACTTTGCCGCCGTAGAGGAGATGGGACCCGGATGCGAATTCAGGGTCCTGCGCGGGGAGGTGGTTCCGACCGACGGAATCCTGCTGGCTCCGGCCGAGTTCGACTTCAGCCTGATTACAGGCGAATCGCACGGCATCGAACTGGAGCAGGGACATTATGTCGGCGCAGGCGCTAAACTCCTGTCGGACGAAGCCCGTCTGTCCGTACCTGCCGCGGGCCGCAGCAACCTGATCCAGCGGATTGTCGAAAGCACCATCGAGGCGTTCAACACGCGCAAGAAGCAGCTTTCGGTCGGTGACCGGATCAGCCAGGTGTTCGTGCCCGTGATTATTGTGGTCAGCTTGCTGGCCGGTATTGGCAACTGGCTCGCGGGCTCCCGGGACGAGGCGATCATACGCATGCTGAGCGTGCTGATCGTGGCCTGCCCGTGTGCGTTTGGCATCGCCGAACCGCTGGTGCTCACGGCTGCGATCGAAAAGGTTCGCAGGCTGGGCATCCAGATTTTCAATGGCGCGGTGCTGTCGCTCAAGCCTTCGGTTGCGGTGTTCGACAAGACGGGGACCTTGACGCGCGGAGCGCCGGAGGTGCATGAAATCGTGTGGCTGGCCGGAAAGGATCCGGACATGCTCAATATTCTCGCCTCGCTGGAGAACGGCATCGAACATCCGATCGCGCGGGCGCTTGCAACCATCGGCACGCCCCGGACGGTTCAGGAACGCACCATTGCACGTACTGTGGTTTCCGCCCGGGTGGACGGCGCGCATTACCTGGCAGGCAGTGCAGACCTGTATCCCCAGGTCACCATACCGCCTTCACTGCAGCATTCTACGCTCGTACTGTTCGGCGATACCGAACGCTGCTGCCTCATCGTGGGACTTCGGGATGCCGTTCGCGAAGATGCGAGCGGCCTGGTCTCCGACCTGGCGGGCTGGGGTATCGAATCCTTTGTCTTTTCGGGTGACCGCAAGCCCGTGGTTGAGCAGGTGGCCGGCGAGCTGGGAATCGCACACTGGCGGGGCGAAATGGACAGCAGCGACAAGCAGCGGGAGATTGGCGCCCTGCAGAACGAGGGGCGGACGGTTATGATGGTGGGCGACGGAATCAACGATGCCCAGGCACTGGCTTCCGCCGATATCGGACTGGCGGTGTTTTCGGGACAGATCCCGGCCAAGATGAGTGCCGATGGCGTGTTCATGGTGCCGGAAATCGGCCGACTGCGCGATCTGCCGTTCATGCAGCGCAAGGTGCGCAGAAAAATACACCAGAACTACGGATGGGCCTTCCTCTATAACATCGTCGGCATGGGGCTCGCCGGCGCAGGGTGGCTTTCACCCCAGTACTGCGCCGTCGGAATGGTTTTCTCGAACCTGGTGGTGGTCTTTAATTCACTGCAGGGCATGGGCCTGCCGAAGCCCACGGCTACTCGTCGAACATGAAATCCTTGTAGAGTTCGAAGCGCACGGTCAGGTCACGCACCTTCATTTCGAGCATCTTGGCGCGCTGGTCGGTGGCGGACTGGTACTGGGTCAGCCAGTCGGCGAAGGTCCGCTGAACATCCTCCGGCAGGAATTGTCCCTCCGCTTTGAACCAGCTCAGGGCTTCATACACGAAAATTCCTTTCAGATAGGGGTGGGTATAGCAGACGTCGTAGCTGAAGTATGAATCCGGATTGCTCCTGATCTGCTTGTTCTTGTCATTGTTGTTGGTCATGCCGGCCGCGCGGTTGAAGGCTTCAATAAAAAGGGCGTCGTTTTCGTAGGTTTCCGAAGTGTCGAGATTGCGCAGCATGCGTTTGTAGATGTCGGTGATCATCTGCTTGACCTGCGGGGAGACTGTCTGGCCGCCAACCATGCGCTGTTTGGCATAGGCGCGGACGACCTGCTGATAGGAAAGGTAAACGGTCCCGACATAGATTCCGCTCTCCTCCTGCAGATCCTCGATCCAGATCAGCTGGCCATTCAACATGTCCTGGGCCAGCTGCAGTGTGGATTTTCCGGATAGGAGCACCTTGGAGCGATCCATCTGGATGTCCTCGATGTTCTCCAGATTCTTGATCCGGATCTTGATGGTGTTGGCCGGTGCGTTGGGGCGGGCGGCGACGATCTGGTTGTAGCTGGTGACGGACTTGACTTCGAACCATTCCGCCCGGGCAGCCAGACAGGAGGCGATAAAACAAAGGGCAAACGCAGTTTTCTTCATGGCATATCCTTTCAATTTCGAGCGCAACAAACGAATATCCTTTGTAGTTTATTGCCATGGTTCTAGTCAAAACATTGACGCATTATATTTGTGTACGGAGCTGTCATGTTTTTTCCGTGCGGTTGAATCGCGTGATTCTGCGCAGGCAGCGTCGAGGTTTTTACTTTCAACAGCGTTACGGTTCGCTTATATTCCGCGGCGTTTGATTGATTTACGGGAACCGGTATGGAACGCAACGATGACAATACAATTCAAAAGCCTACCCTGGGCACCGCACTGGCGATCGCCGCCGGCTTTTCCTTCTACATCCTCTGCATGATTCTGCCGCTGGTGGGACCGACCGGCAGCCGGGTGCCTCACGCCGCGAAAAACAAGGCGACCTTTCTTAGCGTGCTGATGGTGACCCTTGTTCTCGCAGGAGCCTCTGCCTATGTGGCCCTGCAACGACGCAAGGAGGAGGGCGGTTCGTTGCCGTTCTTCTCGATAGGTTTAGGTGTGGCCTGCATCCTGATCCTGGTGATCACGCTCTCCAACGGCTTCTCCATCTGACCTATCGCCTGAGGGGCGACCGAAGCGGCACGCAGTTTTTTGATGAAAATAGCGCTTACCGCTTCGGTTTGCGATTCTTGCCGGGGCCGGGGTTATTTTCTGGATAAGCCCTCGGGGTTCTGCGGAAGATTGTCCATGATCTCATGCCAAGGTGCTTTATAACGCGTCCAGAAGTGCTGTTGCGGCTGCAGGTTTGGATCATCATCCAGCGAACCGGCTCTCACAAATATCATTCCCGGCCGCTGCTCGATGCGTGAGAACAGATGACTTCCGCAGTTTCTGCAGAAGCAGCGCTGTTTTCCGGGTGACGATTCATACGAGACCAGATGCTCGTCCCCTATGACCTTGAAGCCGTTGGATTCTGTGACCAGAACCGAAGAAAAGGCTGCGCCGGTGATTTTGCGGCAGTCGGGACAGTGACAGTTGGCAAAGAACAGCAGCTTTCCGTGTATTTCATATCTAACTGAACTACAGTAACAACTACCATTTATCATGAGCCTGCTCCTTTATTGCTGCGGTTAGCCGCATCCGCATTCTGCAGCGGTCTGCGTGGCAATCACATCGACTCATTCCGTTGGATGACCGTCGCGCTTCCACCAATCCAGGCCGCCGATTAATTCTCTGATGTTAAAGCCCGGTTTTGCCAACTTGACGGCGCCCTTTGTAGATGCGTTGCAACCAATGCCATCGCAATACGTAACGTAGATAGTGTCCAAACAAGTTCCGACGTGGTTTCCCTGCTCATGACACTGATCGATCCGGGAATGTGTTCCTGCGTGCAGGTGTCGCTTGAGCGGGCATCGATCGGGATAACTTTATCACCCTGATCCAATGCGACCTTCAGATCCCATGAATCCATTTCATATGCTGACTTATCTTCGTCGTACTTGATTTGATCGGTCGTTTTTTTACTCCTGACATTATGAGTGACTATGTCCCGCCTTGCGAGGTGCTGGATGACTGCTGTTTATCGGGCAAGGCCATGTTGGTGGTTATTTCCAATTCAGAAAGTTTTATCAGCAGGCGTGTAATATTCTTTTTTCCGGAACCCTCATTCGCAAGGCGCAGTCTCTTGGGACCGTAAAAGGCATCCGACAGCATGGCTGTGTTTGGAGCGGCGATCGTCTCGTCAAGTACAACGGTGTCGGTTGAACTATCTGTCAATATGTAGCGCACATGGGTGGTCACGGTGAAAATATCCATGACCCTGTCCAGGGTGGTCTCGTTCATGTGAATCTGTAATTGATAACGCCCGCCTGCGGCGTACAACCCCTGGTTCATTAAACTGCTTTTGACTGCTTCAGAGAACGCCTCGATACTGATTTCCGAGGTGAGCAGTGGATTTGTTTCCTTGCCTCCCGAGGTCGTTGTTATATCCACGGCATGCTGCAAGGCCCGATCATAGGAGAGGGCGCAGGGTAGGGTGCAGGTCATATGCTCCATGCCGGCAGGGGAGGCGCATCCGGACAAAATCAGCACAGGAACCACCGGCACCAGCCATTTTACTTTGGTCATATGTACCTTCCTTTGATTTTGCAGTACGCGGCGGGTGACCGTGCGCCGGCAGGCGAAAGGAGCACGCGCCGGTCAGCTGTCTTCATTGAACTGGGGCAGCCCGTCAGCAATATATGCCCACGGAACCGCGCATTTTATCCATGTGTGACAACTTGGCTGGACAAGCTCCGGCTTATCCAAACTGCCCGCCTTTATAAAAACCAGGTCCGGGCATTTTTCTGCTCTGGTAAACAGTGGGGAACCGCAGTCAGGACAGAACTCCCGGGTGATCCTCCTGCCGCTGTCGGCGGTTGTCGTATGGCCTTTCACCGCTCCTGAAGAAAGGTTAAGGTCTTTCAATTTTACGAGAACTCCCACGGTGTAGGGTCCCCCGGTTGCGCGTTTGCAATCGTCACAGTGACAGTAGCTGGCATTCCTGGGATCACCTACAGCTTCATACCGAACCGTGCCGCACAGACAGCCTCCTGATAACTTCATTTCCATGATTCTCCCCGGGTTAGCATAGTCCTGTATCCAGCGTTACGTGTGAGCCGGAGCGAAGCGATAGGCTCAAGCCGCAGGTTGTTCTTTTTTGTGCAATTTTCTTAATATTAAATATGGGAGTCGGATAAGCGCCCATAGAATTTTTCCGAAAATCTTGAACCAGTAATTAACCCATTCCAAAAGCAATGGGACCGCTTCAGCGAATGACGGATCATAGATCATTTTTTCATGTTTGAAGTAGGAGATCTTCTCGCCGTCCCATTCAACAGAGAACATTGGTCGATACCGCACGGTACTGAGCCGGGGAAGTTGTCCCGGAAGCAGGCATGCCAGACTTTCAACAAGATATTGTTTTCCATCCTGTTCCATGGTTAGCCATGCGTGACCTTCACCATATCTACCGGACAGGCCGACTACAAAACGACAGGGAATGTTTAGATTCATCAATTGACGCCAAGTCCATATTGAAAAATCTTCACAGTCACCTTTCCTCTTTTTTTCAAATTCAGAAGGAAGCATCCAGTAATCGTCTTTGCCGAATTGTTCCTGGTCGGAAACATATATACAACCACGGAGAAACTGACGGATATCAGCGAGCGAAGAGCAGTGAGACTCGAGGGGGGTCGCAATAAATTGTCTGATAGGGAACGTTGGCTGGAAGATCCTCCGTTTTTCTTTTTGCGGCAGGTGCAATATCCGCTTTCCGTTTATATCGTATGCGTCTGGGATGATCTCTGCTAACACGGATATTTCCTTTTCAGAACGTTACGTCTGACCCGCCCCCCGCGATGGACTGTTGGCACGCCATGAGCTCCGCGATTGATAATTTGTCCTGCAAATAACGACTTATGGGAGTGGCTCACATTGTGTGTTATCCGTGGTAGAGGGCATTCACCGGTTATATCTTTATCCATTTCTATATAAATCGCAGATATAATGCACAGAATAAAAATGACGATACTTATTACAGGTTTCTGTTCGGGCGATTTCCAATCTGTTACGACACTTACCAAGGGCATAATACATAATGACAACCATAGCGGATATTGGGACAGCTAAGTCCTCATTCCTTCCGTGTCCTATGTAATTTACATTCATATACCAAACTTCCCGGGCAATTATGAATGCTGTCAGCATAAATAGTATTCGGTAGCTGTATGTGATGGGGTTCTGATTGGTCATATACAATCCTGAACGTTTGGTGTGACCTGTGCGGGATATCCAACTCTGACCGAATCAACCGGCGTCGCCCCGCGTAGGGTCCACGCGCTGGATGGGTATTTCTATTTATCGGTGAAAACCAATTTTACACCAAGCACAGCAAAACAGGTTGCAAATGATCGGTGTAACCATACAGAAAAATTCTCTGCGCGGGTCAGCCAGATTCTAGCCCGACTAGCACAAAGACCATATAATATGAAAACAAACAGCGTCATGATCATGAAAATGAAACTCAATAAACCAATTTCATAAGTGGGATGTGTAGAGCCAGGAGTGATGAACGAAGGTAAAAATGCCAGGAAAAATAAAGATAGTTTTGGATTAAGAATATTTATGAGGAATCCCTTTCGGAGTATCCCGAACAGATCGAGAGGCTCATTTCTCGCATGGAAATTGAGACTGCTGTTTTCTCTCCACATGGTCCATGCCAGATACAGAAGATAGACCCCACCTATGAGCTTGAGTGCCTGAAAGGCAAGGGCACTGGTGTGTATTAAGAGAGAAAGCCCTAAACTACATGCCACAAGGTGTGGAATTATTCCGAGCGTGCAACCAAATGCAGCTGCAATGCTTGCGCGCTTTCCATCCAAAATTCCGTTCGAAACAGTAAATATGACGCCTGTTCCTGGAACAAGCACAACGACAAGCGCTGTGGTTAGAAACTCTAGAGAGATCATATTTATTGATCCTTCATTTTACGTTCGGTGTGACCTGTACGGGACTACCAACGTGTAGCGCGATAGATTGTGCGGTTTACCTCGTAAGGTCCACGCGTTGGTTCGAAAATGATCTTGGTACGTCATTACTCGGATTTATCATCTCGTAAATTGACTTTTCTACTAATTGAACCGAAAACGGCAAAACCAACCATAAACAATCCAGTTGTCCAGCATCCGATCCGATAGGTCTCACTCATCCGACCTTCCAGGGTTACTCTACCCGTTATTTGTTGAGATAGGATTCTGGATATTTCCCTGGTGTATAGATAATCAGACACAGGAGGAGTCATGATAACTAATGCACCCATGATGATTAATGCGATTGCTACGCTTGGCTTCATGATCTCTCCATTGTGGTAGTTTCGAACATTCCTGATGAACCCGAACACTTTATAAAGAGTTGCGGCGCAAGTGTTAAGTTTTAAGTGTTAGGTTTTTGGGTGTTGGGCGTTGGGCCGGCTCTGCTGGCACTGTGTGAGATAGCCGTTAAAACCGTTGTACGTTGAAAGCGTGGGCGACGGTGCGGGCTGGGGATCTTACACGGAGATAACGGAGAGGGGAAGGTTGCGGCCGTTAAACCGTTGAAGGCGTGGATCTGCTTTCATCTGCGTCGAGCTGTGGGCAGCCGGTTTTGTCTCTCTCCTGGTCCCGAGCTCCAATCCTGCAGTCTCTAGCCTCACTTCCTGGCATGGCTAGAATTTCCACGAGAGGATGGCGCTCCAGCCGACAACCTCTTCGCCGTAGATCCCTTTCAGGCCGAGACGGAGCTTTCTGATGATGACGTCGAACCGGTCGATGTCGGCTTCGAAGGCGAGGCCGGCGTCGATGAAGGTGTCGAATCCCAGCTCGTCGCGGTAGGGGCCGATGAAGGTGGTTCCGCCGAGCATGCCGATGACGGCGACGGGGCAACGTGCAACGGCGAGGGATGTTGGATGGGTGAATTCGCCGTTGAGCGAAAGGGTGGTGGCATAGCTGCTGAATTCGACATTACCGCTGGGAGTCTGGAACGTTTCGATCAGGTTGTGGGTGATGCCGGCGTGCAGATCCATCGTGTTTTGTCCGAGCGGGTGGCGGTAGTCGGCCCCGAGGGACGCACCCACCAGCCAGGCATCGGAGGTCCAGTTAAACAGGATTCCATCCAGGAGGCCAGGGGCGTTCGTTGAGGCACTTCCTGAATAGTCGGTATCGTTTTCAAGGCGTATGTATCCCCAGGCTATGGCGGGACTGATCGTCAGGTTCGTGGTGGCGGAAATTTTCACGCCGGTCAATAGAATGGCTCCCAGGGCGGTCCATTCGGTGTCCACATAACCTCCAAGACCGTCATCGAACGATGTTCCAAATTTCAGGTAGGGGAGATTGACACCAACAAATGGATTCCAGCGCCGGTCTTTCCGTTCGAATACATGTTCACCGCCGAAACGGGTGACGCTCAAGGAGGGATTGTCGCCGCCGTCACGGTCAATGTAGTAATGCGCCGTGGCGATATCCGGGTTTTCGGCAAAATTGATCATGGCGGCATAGCCCGCGCCCAGCAGCTTGGAGGTTTCCGGATCGAGCTGCGCCTGCACCGATAGCGCTGACAGAACCAGCAGCAGGAGCGCGAAACGTGAAACCTGACCCGGAGGGAGGCTGGCGCGAAACGACGGCAGCGAAGCGGCAAATCTGAAACGCGGGATGTGGAATATAGGAAACGGGACGGGATTGGTTGATAGTTGATGGTTGATGGGTGATCGGGATCTTCCGCCTGGAGTTTGAGGTTTGGAGTTAGCAGTTTGGAGTTGAGTGGGCTCTGCTGCTCTGATGGCTCTGATGGCTCTGATTGAGATAATCGTTGATACCGTTGAAACCGTTAAAATCGTGAATCTGCACTCATCTGCGTCGATCTGTGGGCAGTCGATTTTGTCTCGTGCAGAGGCACAGGGATCGCGGAGGGGTTTTGGGAAACGTGAAGCGTGGATGCAGGGACGTGGCATGGAATGGCTAGCGCATTTTGTGGATTTCGACGGCTCCGATGGTGGTGAACACAATGATGGCGGTCCATGCGCCGACCCATGGCCATGGCAGGTGCAGGGGTTCTTCCGCGGGAAGCTTGGCGAAGTATTCGAGGGTGAACTGCAGCGCGTAGAAGCCGAAGAACATACCAATGGCGAGCATGATGCCGGCGAGGGCGCCCTTGCGGCCGGTGTGCGCGCCTACGGGAATGCCGATGATGGTGGCGATAATGCAGATGAAAGGCATGGTGAGCTTGTGGTGGAAGTCGACCTCGAGCGCATTGAGGGTGTCGGCGGAGAGGAACTGATGTGTGGAAATATATTTGCGGAGTTCGAGCGATGACTGGAAATCGGCAGGCTTGGCCTCGCCGAGGAAGTCTTCGGGAATCTCGGGCAGATTGCGCATTTCCCGAGTGAGGAAGGTCATGGGTTGGCCGACTCGGTTGTTGTTTTTGTCGAACTTCTGGACGGAGCCGTCCTCGAACCACCAGCGGTGGTCGAGCCATTGGCCCTTGCGTGCAGTGAGCTTCCATTCGTCGGAGCCGTCGGGCCGGAGCTTGCGCAGGGTGATTCCTTCCATGACATAGGTGCGGGTATCGAACTTTTCGATATACCAGCTGTGCCCGGCGGAGGGATTTTCAAAGGGGATCTGTTCGAAGTAGGCATCCTCGGTGGCATCGGTCTGGCTTTTCAGCAGCTGGTGGGCCCGGTATGCGTACCGGGGACCGGTGTATTCGTTCACGGTGGCGGTCAGGACGAAGCCGAGCAGGCCCATCAGCAGGTAGGGTCTGACAATGCGGTAGATACTGATGCCGCTGGCGCGCATGGCGGTGATTTCGCTGTGACGGGTGAGCATGGAGAGGCTGTAGAGCGTGGCGAGCAGCAGGCAGATCGGTACGATAAAGATCACCAGCGAGGGGAGCTGGAGGCTGTAGTAATGGAGCATCATGGAGGCAGAAGCATTGGTGCGCAGCAGGTCGGAGCCATGATCCATCAGGTCGGCGATGATGAACAGGAGCGTGAAGGTCAGCAGCAGGTAGAGCAGCGGCTTCAGCAGGTTCAAAAACAGGTATCGGACAATTATCTTCATAGTGTGGATACGCCATACGGTAGCGGTAAAACGATGGCACCGCAAGCGTTGAAAAACCAATGCGCCGCCTGTAGATTCCACCTATCAACAAGGAGCTGCCACCATGCCTTCAATCGGAACCGTCGGCGAGAGCCGTGTGCATGACCCCGCCACGATCGTAATTTTCGGTGCGTCGGGCGACTTGACCCACCGCAAGCTGATTCCTGCGCTCTACATTGCCTATGCCCAGGGGTTGCTGCCGGAACAGTTCACCATTGTCGGCTTTGCCCGGCGCGATTACGACGACGAGATCTTCCGCGGGATGCTCGCGGACTCGATCCGGCAGTTTTCCAGGTTGGCGGCCGATGAGGAGACGATAGAGCGGTTTGTGCAGCATATCCGCTACCACAAGGGCGATATCTCGACGCCGGAGGCGTATGAGGAACTGAAGGCCCGCTTTGAGGATATGGCGACCTATCCGGAAAACCGGCTGTACTATCTCTCCATCATCCCGTCTCTGTTCGAAACAGTGGTCCAGCAGCTCAAGCAGACCGGCCTGATTGCCGGGCCGGATTCCGCGCACTGGACGCGTGTGGTGATCGAGAAACCGTTCGGGAGGGATCTGTCGAGCGCACAGGCCTTGAATGCCGAGCTGCTGCGCAATCTCGACGAAACGCAGATCTACCGGATCGATCACTACCTCGGCAAGGAGACGGTGCAGAACATCCTGTCGTTCCGCTTTGCCAATGCCATCTTTGAGCCGGTCTTCAACCGCAGCTATATCGACCACATCCAGATCACCGCCTCCGAAACCGTTGGCATGGAAATGGGACGCGGCGGCTACTACGACGAGTACGGGGCGGTGCGCGACATGGTGACCAACCACCTGCTGCAGTTGCTGTGCCTCGTGACCATGGAAGCGCCCGGCGATCTTTCGGCGGACTCGATCCGCAACGAAAAGGTGAAGGTGCTCAATGCCATGCGACTTGATATCCGCAAGGAGATTTCCGACGCCGTCTGCCGGGGCCAGTACGGAAACGGCACGGACGCGGAATTACAGCGCATCAAGGGGTATCTCGAGGAGGATCGGGTCGATCCTCAATCCGGCACGGAAACCTTTGCGGCCCTGCGGCTCTGCATCAACAACTGGCGCTGGGCCGGCGTGCCGATCCTGCTGCGGACGGGCAAGCGCATGGCGAAAAAGACCACGGAGATCGTGGTGCAGTTCAAGGTTCCGCCGTTGCAGCTGTTCCAGCAGGTGGAGTGCGAGGACGATGTTTGCGACATTACCCGCATCAAACCCAACACGCTGATTTTCCAGATCCAGCCCAACGAAGGCATCTTCCTGCGGGTCGGCACCAAGCGGCCGGGCATGCGCTTCGTGGTCGAGGATGTGAAGATGGACTTTTCCTATTCCGGTACCTGGAACAAGGCATTGCCCGAGGCCTACGAGCGCCTGCTGCTGGATACGCTGCATGGCGACTCCACGTTGTTCACCCGGTCCGACGAGGTGGAAGCCGAATGGCGCGTCGTGCAGCCGATTCTCGATAATCTGGACGAGCTGCGGCCGTATTCCTATCCACCGGGCGAGTGGGGCATGGCCGAGGCCGATTGGCTGTTCCACGGCGTGGAGGGGCAGTGGAGGAATAAGTAGGATGCGAATCAGTTGATTGTTGTTGAATGATGGTTGATGGGTAGCGGATTGGTTGATGGTTGTTGGATGACCGTTTATGGGGGAGACGAGATGCTGAAAGCTGGACTCTGTTTGCTCCGTTGGCTCTGTGTGAGAACGTCGGTTGATGAGGGGTTGGTTTTAGGGGTTGTGTTGAGTTTTAGGCAAACAGCTGATGGCCATTTGCTAACAGCTGTTTGCTTGCAACGAGAAACATGAAACGCAGGCTTAAATCGAGATGGATACCTTATTTGTTTATGTGACGGCAAAGGATGAGGACGAAGCGAAGCAGATCGCCAGGACGGTGGTCAGTGAACGGCTGGCGGCCTGCGCCAACCTGCTGGGCGGCATCGACTCGGTCTACTGGTGGCAGGGAAAGCTCTGTGAAGACCATGAGGTGGCACTTATCCTGAAGACGTCCGCCGAGCGCAAGCCCGGACTGATCGAGCGCATCAAGGAATTGCACTCGTACGACTGTCCCTGCATCGTCTGCCTGCCGATCGCCGACGGCAACCGCGACTTTCTCAACTGGATCGCCGCCGAGACGGGGCACTGTTGATTGAAAGGGAGGGCACTGCTTTGTCAGCACCATGGCGACGACGAGGCGTCACCCTCCTGACACGATGTGCTAAAGGCAAGGATCGCGTGGTAAAAGGCTTGCAGAACAGGGTCGATGAATGGAAGTTATGCGGCCATGTCGACGCGCTACAAAATCAAGGTTTCCTACGATGGCACGAACTACTCCGGCTGGCAGGTGCAGCCGAAGCACCGGACTGTGCAGGGTGAGCTGGAGCGGCTGCTGACAGAGATGGCCAACCAGCGGAAACATGTGCGCGTGGAATCATCGGGCCGCACCGATGCCGGAGTACATGCCCGTGCACAGGTAGCGCATTTCGATCTCGATAAGCCGGTCGATCCCACCTATTTCCAGCGCGGCCTGAACGCCCAGCTCGACCGCGATATCCGCGTGGTGGCCTTTGAAAAGGTCTCAGCCGATTTCCATGCGCGCTTCAGCGCGGTCGGCAAGGAATACCGCTATTTTATCTACAACGGACTGATCGTCCCCCCCACGAAGCGGTTCTACCGCCTGCAGGAAGGCAGGCCGCTTGACGTTGACCGGATGCGTTGCGCGGCAGACCTGCTGACCGGCGAGCACGATTTTGCACCGTTCTCAGCCAATCCGAAACGCGAACTGAACGGCACGGTCCGCACCATCCATTCGTTCTATGTCCGCAGGCATGGCGCCGACATCACGCTGGAGGTGCAGGGGAACGGCTTTTTGTACAAGATGGTGCGCAGCCTGGCCGGTTTTCTGATCGAGGTCGGCATGGGACGGCGCGAGCCGGAGTTTGTACGCGATATCTTCGCGCACGGAAAACGCACCGCCGTGGTTCCCACCGCGCAGCCGCAGGGACTGTTCCTGTGGAAGGTCTTCTACTAGTCCGCCGTCTGCTCAGGCGCTGCATTCCGGATCTGCAGGACCAGCGCCTCCATGCCAAGCGTCGTTGCTTTTCGAATCAGCTCGGCCCGGCTTTTTTCGGAGCGGTCGTTGGCGACCATACCTGCATCGGCAAACATCTGGTGGTGGGAGTTCAGCAGGAATGAAAAGGCATTCTTGCCTGTCTTGTCCAGGATGATGCAGTGCACGCCAAATACCGATAGACGGTTGTCGCGCGTCGGTGGAAACAACACCTCCATCACCAGCACATAGTCTTCTTCAGCCTTCCTGGTCTGAAGCTCCCGGGAGATGGCTTTCATGTCGTTCTGGAACCATTGGAACTGTCCATGACCCGTGATTTCGCCCGGATTGATGGATTGATCGTCCGCAACCGCCCGGGTGATCGACTTTCCGTTTAGAAAGGCAACGATCTGTTGTTGCGATTCGATGGAAAAGGTCGTGTTGGTGGGGGTGCGGATCACCGTCGGATAAACCCGGACGGTGGCAGTTCCGATGCTCCCGGTAAACTGCGATGCCAGTGTGCATTCCGGGCGGAAGCCCGGAGCGGATGTCATCCCGCCGTCCTCGTCGGCGGAGAGCGGCAGGCAGGACATCGCCAGGGCCAACGTGGTGGCGCAGATGATTGAAGCACGCATGGTACTCCCTCCTTTCGGCTCATGGAAGCGAAGAAAGGCAGAGCTGAACGAACATGGGCCCGTGGAGCCAGGGCCTTTCGACGTTTCCTTCATCCGGTATGCTAGATCCGGTCACCGGGGATCACAAGGGAATATTGAATGCAGGATTATCGATTGTCTCCCTCCGTTTGCGGCAGTAGCATCCCGTCATGAACACGGTACCCGGGAAATCGTTGACGCTGTTCGACTGCATATGCATCATCGTGGGCATCATTATCGGGGTTGGTATCTATGAAACCTCGCCGACGGTGGCAGGCTGCATGGGTGGGGCAGTCGGAACCCTTGCGATCTGGCTGGCGGGCGGCCTGCTGGCGCTATGCGGAGCCCTGTGCTATTCCGAGCTGGCCAGCACCTATCCCAGCCAGGGCGGTGATGTGGTCTATCTTTCCCGCGCGTATGGCCCCTGGGCCGGCTTTCTGTTCGGGTGGAGCCAGATGCTGGTGATCAGGCCGGCCGACATTGCCCTGATGGCTTACATCTTTGCCCGTTATGCGGCGACGCTGCATGCACCCGTTCCGCATCCCGTTCCGCTCTATGCCGCCCTGGCTGTGGTCGGTTTGACAGTGATCAACATGCTGGGGATACGGCAGGGACGATGGACGCAGAATGTGCTGACGACCATCAAGGTAGCCGCGGTGCTGCTCATCGTCGGCATAGGCCTGTCAGCACCGGGAGGCGAACGGATCAATGCCGGCGGGGAAACTACGCTGAGCGGGGTGAAGCTCGGCTTGATACTGGTGTTCTATACCTATGGCGGCTGGCATGAGCTCGCCTATGTGGCGGCGGAAATACGCAATCCCGGCAAAAACATTGTCCGGGCCGTGGTGCTGGGGACGTTGACCGTCACGGCGCTTTACCTGCTGATCAATGCCTCATTCCTACATGCGCTGGGCTATACAGCCATGGCCGATTCGGAGAGCGTAGCGACCGATGCCGTAGCCACGGCGCTTCCTGCGTATGCCGGCCGGCTCATAGCCGTGATTATCTGCATATCGGCGCTGGGCACGATGAACGGCATGATCTTTACAGGATCCCGGATTTCCTATGCACTGGGTCAGCAGCATCCACTGTTTAAGCGGCTGGGGCGGTGGCATCCCCGCTTCGAAATCCCGATGAGTGCTCTGATGCTGCAGGGCGGGCTGAGTCTCGGAATCGTACTGCTGGCAGGTTCGTTCATCGACACCATTCTATACAGTGCGCCGGCGGTCTGGTTGTTCTTCCTGGGTACCGGGATATCCCTTTTCGTTTTGAGAAGAAAGGAACCCGAGTGTACCCGCCCGTTCAGGGTTGCTGGCTATCCGGTTGTACCGATCATCTTCTGCCTGACCTGTACTTTCATGTTCTACGCTTCGATCAGCTATGCCATTCAACAGCGACCCGTCGGATTGATTGTGCTGGTTTGCATGCTGCTCACCGGAATATTTGTGTGCCGTAAGAAAGACTGAAGGCCTGCTTTGAAGGAAACCGACCTGTGAGGATGGGTCTGTATTATGGCATGCCGGCGATTAGTCGGGCGCTCCGGGGGCGAGCAGTACTCCTGGACTCGATGTGGGCCTCAATCGTTAAAGGTTTGTGGCATAAATAATTATGCCGGTTCCATTCGTGGATTAAGCGCCGAGGTTGTTTGATTTTTTTCTCGAATGTGTCCGTTCAATCCATGCATTTTTTCGCGTTTCTAATGACGGCGGAGGCATGTCGCTTGTGATTCGTGTAAATAAGGAAATGAAATGAGTATTGGTCTGTATGTACTTCTCTTGTCAGCGTCCATGATTGTGTGCATCGTTTTTATGGTTCGTTCCAAAGAGTCAAAACTCCATTCTATCTGGTGGTTATGCCCGCATTGCGGGACAAAAATGAAAGAGAAGAGTATTGCAGAAGGATGTGTGAAACGGGTCTGTCCGTTATGCACACGGCGTGCAGACGAATTTGGAAACGTCATGTAGTTCCCGGTGTGCCGGCCGCCGGTGCGTACCATTCCACTATGTGCCATTCCTTTGCTCCGCACAGCCTGTCCTGAATGCTCGGCTTATCGAAAGCGCCCTTCCATTGGCTTGCACCAAAACAAAAGCGAAAGTGCTATGCGTGCTCGAAACACCGTTGTGCCCGACCCGGTCGGGATTCCATCCCGGGCCTTGGTAGCCCGATGATTGAACCGCAGTGTACAACGTTTCTGCCTCGTTCCCTTCGCGTTGACAAATCCCGCCCGCTGCCCTAAACTCCCGGATCGCGAAAAGGCCTTCGTACAACAGTGAGGTTCCGACAAAATGGATGCAAAAAGGAGACAACTGATCGTGGCCTTGTGCGCCGTGGCAGGTATGAGTGGTTCGGTCCTGCAGGCCGCCTATCTTCTCGAGGTGGATACCGATGGCCTCGATGATGGCATCCTTACGTACAGTCCGGATTTTGCATTCGGCGGCGACACGACCGCAGCCGGTCAGAGTTCGAAATCGAGTGCGACCGGCATGACAGGAGGCGACAGCATCTATGGGGGGGACGGGAGTTCCCTGCCCGACACCTACGTCTATACATATGCGCCGGATTCCCAGCCTGACAATCTGATCTTTTTTGGAGGGGAAGCGCTCGGGGACGGCAATTATGCGAGCGGAGCGGCGGGAGGGGGCGCAGGAACCTATGCCGTCTATGCAACGTGGCCGGCCACGGACAACGTGAACGGCGGCCTCACGCACTACCAGATCGATACGGCGGGGGACAGCGTCACCAACGCGATCGACCAGAACGGACCCGGGGGGGCGGGTGATGGTGTGTACCTTGGAAATGTCTGGGTGAAGATCGGCGAGATCGAATACAGCTCCGGCCCGATCACCGTCACGCAGACCCCGGAAGCGAATACCTCCGTCTCGATGCGGGCGGCGGGGGTGCTGTTCGAGCAGACGACCGTGCAGACGAACGAGGATTACACCGGTCCTGCCGGCCCGGTGTTCATCGGCGAAGGCGCGCTGCGTACTTTTGGCGTGGCCTTCGAGCGCAATCGGGCCGCCGCGCAGTCGAATCTGTTTTCCGTCCTGCAGAGCACCAATCTGACAGACTGGAGCACCTCGGATCTGAAGCTCGTATCGATCACTGACCTCGACGCGGAAAACGAACTGGTCACCTTCCAGCTGATGGTTCCAATGGCCACGGTGGATCATCAGTTCCTGAAGGTCCAGGCGATTCCCAGGATGCCGGTTACCGAACCGTATATTGCGATCACATTCGATGACGGGCCGCATCCGGTGAATACACCGGTGTTACTGGATATACTCAAGGAACGTAACATACGGGCTACCTTTTTCGTTGTTGGAATCCAGGCCCAGCAATATCCGTGGATTCTCCGGCGTATGCTCAACGAGGGCCATGAGATCGGCAACCACACCATGACCCACGCGCGGCTGACCGACCTGACCAACGCGGAGGTCATCGACGAGGTCGCCGGCTGCCGCGATGCCGTGGTGGCGGCCGCAACGCTGCCGACGGCCATGATCCGGCCTCCCTACGGTTCGGTGGATCAGCCCCTAAGAAACCTGCTCCAGAATGAATTCGGCTATCCGACCATTCTTTGGGACGTCGATCCTCGCGACTGGGACACCGCTGTTACCGATGAGCAGGTGGTGGACACCATCTTCACGGAAACCGATCCCGGCGAGATCATTCTCACCCACGACATCCATGCCCGCACCATCGCGCTGATGCCCGAGATTTTGGACGGATTACTCGCCGATGGGTATTCCTTCGTCACCATCAGCGAGTTGCTGGAGCTCCAGGGCAATTAATCAACGCGGCGAACTATTCCTCCATGACCCGGTAGAATCCCTGGGCTGCAGGCGGGTTGGTATCGCTCATGGTATTGGTTGCTCCGGTCGGAACGAAATTACTGACTACGGCGTCGGGCGGACCGGGCAAATCGGGCCAGCGCATCAGCCGGTAGGAGGAACCCGCTTTGAATCCCTCCGCTGTCACATCGACGTACCCGTTGGTCGAGAAATCGAGGCCGGTAATCATCAGCGGCACAGGGTCGCCGACCCGCAGGATATTGGTGTCTTCCGCGTCCGCCAACCCGCCATCCCATGCCAGCCCATAGTCGTACTCCGATCCCGGCCAGCCGGATACCGACACGATCACCGTGGCGATTCCATTTGTGCCGGTCGTGGCGTCGTATACCTCGTTGGTCCCGTCGTGGTCGGTATCGATGTAGAAGAAGACGGTCTGCCCGGGAATGGGGGCGTTCGTGCCGTTAAGCAGGGCAGCCATCAGAGTGGCTTCGCCCGGCGTTTCGATCTGCACTTCGGCGGCCGTCAGATAGGCACCGTCGATAACATCGCCGACGCCGTTGTGATCGCTGTCCGCCTGGTCCGGATTGTAGGCAGTGGGTGCGTTATCGAACTGCATGGCCAGGGCATAGTCGCCCATGGTCATCACTTCACCGGTATCCTTGGCGTACTGGAGCAGCGTCAGCCACAAGTCCCAGCGGTCTGGATCAACCATGTTGTTTTCGCGGTTGATGCCGCCGGGGGCGCTCGGACAGGCCGCGAGGCGGTCGAGATCGTTGCAGTAGCGCGTACACCATTCCACCTCCTCGATCAACCAGGTATTGAGGCCGGGTGACTCGGTGATCGATTGGAGATACTGGACATAGGTCTTTCCGGGCGGTACCTCGGGGTCAACCTGGCGGTCGGCGCTGGCGTGGAACATGCCGAACTGGTCGATCATTTCGTGGTGCGAACCTTCGGGGCTGAAGAATGGGGCCAGGGAGCCTTCCTCTTCGACAATCGAAGCACTCCAGGCACGAAAACCGAGCCGTGCTGTGGCATTGCGGCTGAGCGTATCCCCGGTGTTGTAGGGCGGGGAGTAGCTGATCAGCGGATTGGCGGCGATGCTCCAGTCGATCTTCGGTGCCGCGGCCGGTTCCATCCCGGAGTCGAGAATCCACAGGTCGTAGGCATAGTCGCCGAGCAGGGTCCGCTTGCCGATGCGCAGGAGCTGGAAGTTTTCCTCCAGTGTCAATCCGGCGGTCTCGCTGCTGTAGAAGTTGCGGTCCCCCATATCCTTCCAGTCGCCGAGCGGGGTATTGTTGTAGTGATAGGTCCCATGCTGGGCGATCTCAAGGTTCGGGTTGGAGATCCGGTTGTTGATCCAGTTGATCGGGTCGGGATCACCGTAGGCATTCCAGATCAGCCGCGGGATGGTGGCCAGGGTAATGGGGCAGTCCATCCCCCCCGGGAGATTGGTCGGTACCTGATAGCCGGTAATCGCAGGATCATCGCCGATTCCGTTGTAGCTTTCGTATTTATTCGTTGCCCACTGATCTGGCGTCAGGATAGCCGCGTCGGTGAAGACCTGTGTAAACTCGTTCTGGAACGCCCGCGACAGGGCATCGATCCGGATGATGAAGTGGGTGTCGCTAAGGGACCATCGCTTCTTTGCCTCCTGAGCCTTGGTGTAGAGAACGGGGTCGAACGGGCCGTCGGCCACGCCATCGCCATCGCTGTCG
>JBNLDM010000051.1:0-42072 GCA_050304335.1 Pontiella sp. | reverse complement strand
ATGGCGGAGAGAGAGGGATTCGAACCCCCGGAGGCTTGCGCCTCTCCGGTTTTCAAGACCGGCGCCTTAAACCACTCGACCATCTCTCCGTGTGGAAGAAGGCGGAATCTATAAATTCGGCGCGTTTCAACGCAAGACCATTCTCGATTCAATACGCATATGTCTTCCAAAAGTCTTTTGGTTTGAGCGTTTGAAGCACAGCGTGATACTACTATTGAGATGTTATTCACCGCTCCATCCAGTGCTTTGACGCGTTGGCCTGCCATGCTGGCCGCCCTGCTCTGTGCCGCGCACTTCGCTTGTGCACAGGACGTACCGGTTTTCCGCGTCGATGCCCGGAGCGAAAACCTGAAGCCGACGGGGCGCACGTGGGCGTACGCCTTCAGCGATCTGCAGGACGGCATCGAGGCCGCTTTCAATGCAGGCGGCGGCGAAGTGTGGGTCAAGGCGGGGGTGTACAGGCCGTCCGGAGAACAACGCGACTCGACCTTTGAACTCAGGCCCGGTGTGCGCCTGTACGGCGGTTTCGCCGGAACCGAAGAGGAGCGTACGGCGCGGAATTCGAAGGCCAACCGCACCGTCCTGAGCGGCGATGTCGGCTCGATAGGCAGCGATTCAGACAACTGCTACCACATTGTAACCGGCGCAACCGACACGTTACTGGACGGATTCACCATTTCCCGGGGCAACGCCAACGGGCTCAATCAGAAGGGATCCGGCGGCGGCCTCCTGCTGCCCGAAGGCACGCGCAAGATGATCGTCGCCGACTGCACATTCGAACGGAACCAGGCGGGCTGGCAAGGAGCCGCCATCTATGGCCAGCGCGTCGAGCTGACGGTAACCAACTGCACGTTTTTCTCGAATGCCGCCAGCAATGGAGGCGGCCTGGCGCTGAAGGGAGAATCCACCGTTTCCATTATGGACACGGTCTTTTCCTCCAATTTCGCCAAGACCCGTGGGGGCGCGATCAATCTTGAAAATGCGCCGCACTGCGTGCTGCAGCGCTGTCAGTTTCTGTACAACACGTCGGCCGCACATGCCGGAGCGGTTTCCATCGATGTCGACAAGGATGCAGCGAATGGACTTGAAATCATGGACTGCACCTTCACGGACAACAAAGCCGAGACCACAGGAGGTGCGCTTCAGCTCCACGGCACCTTTACGCCGCAGGTACTGAACTGCCGGTTTGAGCGCAATTCCGCCCGTAAAGGAACGGGCGGCATCGTTATCGGGGGCGGTGCAACCGCCGTCGTGCAGGCATGCACGTTTGAGAAAAACCGCGGGTTGGAAGAGACGGACATATCCAGCGACGATGCATCGAAAGTGTTCAACAGCACGGAGGAACTGCTTGCATCGACGGAATCAACCGAGGAGAAACCGGAGGAAGCGCCGGTCAGGATGCTGGACGATGTGTACGTCTACAATCCACAAAACAAAAAGACCGGATTGCGCGGGATTGTTTCACAAAAGCCGCTGACCGTGATCACGCTGGGAGACCTGACCGATACCGCGTTTATCGAAAACTACCGCACCGTCGAGGCGCTCGCACGGGACTTCAAACAGCTCGATGTCCAGTTCTTCTTTCTATACGGCGCCCTGGCCCATCCCGAAAACAACGGCTACCTTCGGCCCTTCCTGCTCCAGGAGCGGATGCGACAGGTCCAGCTCGCTAAATCACTTCTGCTGACCCGGACACCGTGGCTGTACGACGGCATGGACAACCAGGCGGAAAGTGCACTGGCGGATGATGGAAAAAGCAATGTTTTCATCTTTTCGTCTGAGGGCGGCGAACGCTATCGCGGCACGTTGGACGACGGAAAGTCACTGCGCAGCGCACTGAACAACCTCGCCGGCGCCGCTCCGACGCAAACCGATCCGGGCAAGATCCACTCACCCAAAATTGCAGCCAAGAATGCGGGCAAACCAGAACTGCTCGACCGCATTCACTTCAACCCGAAGACCGAGCCTTTTTCTGCGCTTCGCATCACGCCTTCCGATTCGCCATCCCCCTTCTATGTAAAACTGCGGGCCGAGGGCGACAACAAGCTGCTTGAAACCGGAAACGGCAGACTCTATCTAGGTTTCAACCTGGATCCGCTCTACGGCATGCAGTGGGACAACACGGCAGACCGGTTGGAATACGTCATCTGGGCACCTTCCGGCATCGCGGCTCCATCGACGGATCAGGCAGCGGAAATCAAAGGGCATCCCTACGACAGCGAGCCGCGCGAATTTGTGCTCAATACACGGCAGCTCGACCTTTCAAAACCGCTCCGCCTTGGCGTGCGATATACCGTCTATTCGCCGCGGCTGGATAAAAGCGTTACGGTATCGCAGAATTACACGATTCAGCTCGCGCGCGATCCGTTTGGAGGAACAGCCTATCGTCGCCAGATCCCCCATCATGATCCGCCGCGTGCCAATCCAGCCCGCATGCCTCCCCAGCTCCGGCATCTTGACGTGAACAACGACAACAAACTGAGCCGGGCGGAATTGAGTGGGAACCTATGGAGCAAGTTCCCGGATATCGACACCAACAAGGACGGCTATCTCAGCGCCGATGAGTATACTCAATATCTCATGACCCGCTAGGTCGCTCCGGGAGGGACGACGGCTGTGTTGCCCATAGGTTCAAAGCTGGCTCGGCCTTCCACCGGCCTTAATACCCGTTATCCCAGGTGTGAATAACATCACGCTGTACAATGGAAACCTGGAAATTTACGATGTTCTGGATAGGAGTGTGGATATGAAATACATGGCGGTCGCCTCAAATCCCTACGCAATCCGACAGCTGACATGGATTATCGCCTGCGCGGGCGCCACGCTCGCTGCCTGCGCATCCCCGCCCTTCCCGCCAACGGATCTGCGCGTCAACGACGCGGTCAGTCCCGTCGGCATCGATGCTGCTCCGTATTTCGGCTGGTATGTAAACGATCCGGATGCGGACGAAATACAAACGGCGTATCAGATTCTGGTGGCATCCTCGGCCGATACCCTTTCCAGGGACACGGGTGATATCTGGGACAGCGGCCAGGTATCGAGCCGGATGCAGAACCATCTTGTCTATGCTGGCACGCCGCTGGAGAGCGACCAGCTCTGTTTCTGGAAGGTGCGGACATGGGACCGCGATGGCGCCGCCGGACCATATTCGGAGCCTGCCCGGTTTGTTGTCGGACTGCTGGACAACGCAGACTGGTCGGACGCCAGCTGGATCAAGCGGGATAACACCGATACCGACGACTACACCTATTTTCGCAAACAGACCACCCTGCCCGACAAAACGGTCGAACGCGCCACGGTATACATTTCCAGCGTGCATAAGTATGCGCTGTACGTGAACGGCACGCTGATCGGCAAGGGCCCGGCCTATCATTATCCGCAATATCAATACTACAATGCCTACGATATCACATCGCAGCTTCAAACCAACGGCCCCACCCTGTTCGCAATCTTCAATCACTGGTTCGGTGGCGGACAAGGCCGCCCCGCAAGTGCGCGCGGTGTGATCATGAAGGCGATCATCCATTTCAGCGACGGCACCAGCACCGTAATAGGCACAGACGGAACGTGGCGGCAGTCGAAGGCGAAGGCATGGGATTCAAATCAACCGCATCGCAACAAGGGCGAAGGGGTCGGTTATATCGAGCAAATTGATGCCCGTGAACTGGCGCCGGACTGGAATAAACCCGGTTTTGACGACGCGGACTGGGATGTTGCCACCGTCATCGGTAACCAGCCGGTGGCCCCCTGGACGGGAACGCTTTCGCCGGATCTCACCCGCATCGTTGAACGCGAGATCACGCCGGTGTCGGTAAAGCACAAGAGAGGCGGCAGCTACCTTGTCGATCTGGGCAAGGTGTATGCCGGCGTTCCGCGCATCCGGTTTTCCCGCGGTCAGGCGGGCGAAAAAATCGCCATGCTGGGCGGCTACGCCCTGGACTCCGATGACGACATCGATGCAGCCATGAACCAGTCCACCGACATGCGCTATTATGCCATTCTGGATGGCGGTTCCTTCACCTACGAGCCCGTGGAATACCTCGGCATGCGCTATTTTGAAATCGAGGATTCGCCCATGCCGGTAACGAAGGAAAATTTCAGCTTCATCGAGCGCCATAGCCGGATGGACGATTCCGCATCATCCTTCGAGTCGTCGGATCCGACCTTGAACGCGGTTTGGGACCTGATGAAACATTCGCTCTACACCTGTGCGCAGGAGGAATACGTCGACACGCCGACCCGCGAGAAAGGCGGCTTTCTCGGGGACGGAGCCATCCAGAGCACGGTAGCCATGCCCGTGATGAACGAGCGGCTGCTGACCCGGCGCGTTCTGCACGAGTTCCTGCAGTCGATGGACCAGCACTGGGACGGCTCGGGCCGCATGAATGCCGTCTATCCCAATCGGGACGGCGCGCGGGATATCCCGGACTTTACGCAGGCCTATCTGGTATGGGTATGGAAGTACTATATGGAGACAGGTGATCGTCCATTCCTCGCCGCCTACTACGACCACTTCAAAGCCATCGCCGACTATGTGAACCGCTACAGCGACGCTGACACCGGTCTGATTACCAACCTTGAAGGCGGCTCCGGCGCTTACCAGTACGGCATCGTCGACTGGCCGGCGCCCATGCGCTACGGCTACGACATGAAACCGGCCCGCACGGTCATCAACGGCTGGGCTTACGCCGACTACACGGTCATGGCCGACATCGCCGGGGTGCTGGGCAACACGGCGGATGAAGCGCTGTACCAACAACGGGCGGACGATCTGCAGGAGGCCATCAACCGCCGGCTTCTCGATCAGTCGGGCGTGTATGTGGACGGACTGAACAGTTCCCATGAATCGCAGCATGCCAATATGTTCCCGCTGGCGCTGGGAATCGTTCCTGACGCGCAGCGAAACAAGGTCATTGAAGAGATCAAGGGCCGGAAGATGAGCGTCGGCATGGTGACCCTGCCTTGGCTGATCCGGGCCATCGGAGAAGCGGATGAAGGCGAACACCTGATCGATCTGTATACCAACGAGCAATGGGATGGCTGGGCACAGTGCCTTGCCAAAGGAGCCACGGCCACGTGGGAATCGTGGAATGCCGACGCCACCGGACAAAGCATGTCGCATGCGTGGGGCGCGTCCGGCCTGGAAGGCTTCATCCGTTACATCCTCGGCATCAGGCCGCTTAAACCGCAGTACGAAGAGGTGCTGATCAAACCGCTGGATTTCGGATCGAGACTGAAACAGGCGAAGGGAACCATTCTGACGGATCGCGGTGCCATCTCGGTCTCTTGGAAATCCAGACCGAAACAATATATGCTGAGGCTGGACCTGCCGGTGAATGTGACGGCCTGCGTAGCCGTACCGAAAGGAACAGCCTCCACCCCTGCCGTGCTTCTGGACGGCAACGAGACCGAGGGAACCATCGAAGGCAACTACATCCTCATCAACAACGTCGGCTCCGGCCAGCATACCATCGTCAGGAAACTGCGCGAAGGATCATGAATTTGATGTCGTAAATGGTAGGGCGCTTTCGACGAAAGCGCCGCCTGTCCAGAATAAATCCGAAGGCGGACGGCCCCCGACGTCGGTCCCTAACCGCACTAATTAAGCGATCGCTCAAAGACGCTGTCGGCCCATAGCCGGTCTCCGTCGATCGGGCGGGACGGCGCCACCCGGATGCACTCTTTGTTGAACTGCCGGGTTACGGGAAGTTTTTTCAAGCGATCCAGATGCTCGAAGAGGAATTCATTGGGGGTCCGATGGGCAATGATTTTTCCCCGCTGGTCGGTTACCGTCACCAGATAGGTATCATAATCCTCGCCCCGCATGCGGCTGCTCCCGGCCATCATGGACTTCACGATCCGTCGGATGGGTTCCTGGCTGCCGAATTCCATCTGGAAGTTGTTATCCCTGGACGGCGTGAACGTCTTGCTGGACCGCTGCCAGAGCACATAGTTGTTCTTGCCCTCGCGCTCCCGCCCGATGGCAAAATATTCCACCGTCAGCGGATAGGTGTACCGCGTCGTGTCCATAATCTTGACCCGCGCCTTGAACCGGTATTCCTTGATCTCAACCGGACGGCGGGTATCGCTGAAACGCCCCAGCTCATTGGGGGGCGACGTCAGCGCATCGATCTTTTCGGTAAAATCGATGCGCATCCTGGGCACATCATCCAGCCGCAGATAGAGCCGGTCATCCTCGGAAAGCTTATCTGCGGGCACCTTGATTTCCCGTCCGTCGGCGGTCTTGATCCAGGCATTCTCGCTGGTTTGGTTGACAAGTTCCGCCTCAATGGACTGGCCGTCGTCCAGGGTCCATGTGCGAAGCTTTTTTACCGGCTTGATTACCGCGATTTCAGCTTCTTCCTTCTCGGCTTCGGCCTGCTCAGCTTCGGCCAGATTGGTAATGACAGTCCCTTTGGGTTCGAAATCCTGGAAGATTGGACCGTCGTTGATGCTGGCATCGCCGGGATAGATGACGCGCTCCAGCTCCTCCATCTGCGTAAGCGACTGGACGGCGGTCTGGAAGATCGGGTACGTCGTGCCTCCCCGGTACGGATTGTAGGGATACTCCACACCGTCTTCCTGCACACACAGCATGAAACTGGATCCGCCGCCGTCAAACTCGGATACGACAATCTGCAGCTTGTGCGGCTCCCCCGCCTTCAGATCGATCCACGATCCCTCATGGGCATAGGCATAGGTCATGGCTGTCGGAGGCGCCCTGTAATTGACGAATTCGGCAAAGTAGGAGGCCGCGGCACTGTCCATGCCGTCCAGCCAATGCGCAAAGACGGTTTTCCCATCCACACCCACTGCCAGAAAATTATCCCCCATGCCCCAGAATCGGAAACGGATATCCCTGTAGGATATGAGCGTGCCTTCATACAGCACCGCCCAGGCCCAACCGCCAACCTTGATGTCTTCACCGAATGCCAGGGGACCTACCACGGATGGGCATTCCGGAATGATGAGCGTGGTTGAATACAGCTTGCGCTCCGATCGGCGGTATTTGTCCAGGACGGACTTATCCCAGCCTTTTTCCATGAGTTCCCGGAAAATCGGACAAAGTGAAGAGGTGTGCGGATTATTCCCCGCATCGGTCGTGCTTCCACTGCGGGTCCGTTTCAGGTCATAAAAGGTCCCGACCAGATCGTTACCGATGCTGTCCTCCGTACCGAACAACGATACTTCCTGTATCTCGGGAAGATCCATGAACATGCCGGCGCCGCCGCCGGACCCGCCCAGAAGCCCTTCACCCGAACCCATCAGATCGGGCAGCTGGATTTCAGGCATGTTCTTTGTCTGCACCTTGGCCACGATGCGCGATGAGGGTTTGGGATTGGAACTCTTCCTGACCTTCACCTTCGGTTTCTTGAGATTCATTTTCGGCCGCTCGATCGGCGGCGGAGGCACAAATTCGGGCTCCGGTTTGTTCACTACCGTGAACACCACAAAGAGACCCGCCACGAAGAAGGCCGCGGCATGAAAGATCAAACTAACCACAAAACCGCTGGGGGCGCCTTTGCCTACCCGCTCTCGCTTCTTGAATGAAATTCCCATCTATTTACCTCAACTCCTCACTGCCGGGAGTAAACAATCGCAGTCCACCGACACATATCGTTTGTACTCCACGCCTGTCCCAACATCCACATAATCTGGCAAACCAGTTTTTTCCATAATCAAACATGAAAATCCGGCTTATCAGATTTCAGAGATAACCTGTCGATGATTGAATCGGCCGGCGGGCCATACCGTGAGGATACCGTAATTCCCTCTGGGAAAAAGAACCAGCGTTTGTACCTTAGGAGAGATACGCTTAGGGAAATCCCCCTTCAAACGCCATGCGTACGTCAACAATTCCGGACCCGATGACTGCGGAAGCGATACTCAATGCACTGTGCTTAATACTGCCTTCAAGTCCACGTCCTGGCGGATATACTGTTTCAACGCCGAATCACTATCGGTGATCCCCTGAACCACCAGCGCAGCCATGCACATGGCCCCCTGCTCGTTCCAATGCGTGCGGTCATCCGGGGCCAGCAGGCCCTTACAGGCATCATCGCCTATGCGCTGCATATATTCCCCACTCAATGCGAACAGATCGACGCAGGCAACCCTGTTGGATGAAGAGACCTGCATCATGGCGATCGCATAAGGCGCCAGATCACCGTCCCGCCCCCCGTCATCGTTGATACGACAGGAAAGCAGCGCCCCGTTGGCATCAAAGCTTCTGCGATGCATCGGCGTTACCAGGATTGGAATGGCTCCCCTGGATCTCGTGTCATCCACATACCGTTGCAGATAGGTTTGGTAATCACCGAAGGCATCGGTGGCTTCCGGCCGACCGGGCGTATGTGAGTCGTTGTGTCCAAACTGGATCAGGACGTAGTCGCCGGGTTGAAGCGTCTCCAGTACCTTATCCCACCAGCCCTGTTCAATGAATGTCTTTGTGCTGCGGCCGCTGAGTGCGCGATTGTCGAACGTCACGCCCTTGTCAAAGAATCCGGAAATCATCTGCCCCCAGCCGCGCTTGGGATTGTCCTCTTTATAGGTGGAGACCGTGGAGTCGCCAATGATGACGACATGCAAACGGCCGGCATCGTCGACATCAGCGGCGGCACGCGCTTTCTCGAACAGCATCCCGACCGCAGGCCAGGTGACAGCAAGGCTGGCTTCCGTGGTGGGATGTATACCATCGGGTACCATTTCATGATACCGCTCCGGATCCTGCTGCAGGATGGCCGACCAGGTTGGATAATTATCGACCAGTGGCAGATCGTGTTCGTGTGCATATCGACGATAGACCGCGTAATAAGCCGTCAGCTCCGGACGGGCGGTCGCATACTTCTTGTGATGTGGTTCCGTGGGTGAATCCCAGGCCGGGTTCATGGTCTGCAGAACAATATCCACCACAGGATTCTGATCGCGCAGCCTGGTGACCATGGTATCAAGGTTATTTTCGCAGTCATTCGTCGAGATGCCGTGCTTAGCCGCCGCATCGTTGATGGCGAACTCGATGAAGACCAGGTCGGGATGCCGGTCGAGCACACGCTCCTGCAGATTTTCCACGCCCCAGATGGATTGCATGCCGCCCTTGGCGCTGTTGATGAAGGTTACCTGCCCTGGATATTCCCCGGCAAAATACTCATCCACCGCCGTGGTCCAGGCACTGCCCTTCTCCACCGTGCTGACGCTCGTGCCGTAAACAACAACCGTCTGATCCTTTCCGGATTCCAGGTTCCTGAACACGGTGGCCGGCAAGGGCTCTGCCACACAAATGCCGGCAATTAGAACACATATAATCGCAGTCCAGTGCGGGATTCTATTAACCAGGCGGCGGAACATGCCAGGCAGGGACGGTTCGGAGAACCGTCCGCGGCGTGTTCGTCGAACGCGCCCTGCCGTTAGAATGATCGGACTGGAACCCTGTCCAGGATATCCGCCGGGTGAGGGCACCCAGCCTATAACTGCGGTAATTGGCGACGTTCCTTTAGGCCCGATGCCCTCATCGGACGCGTAATGCCTGGCATGGTTTCTGAACACGACTAATTTCCCTCAGGCTTTTCAGCAGCGACGTCCAGGCTGGCCGGAAGATCCAGACTGTCGGGATCATCTGGATGCGATGGATCGAACGAGCCGACATCCCCGCGAAGATGTTTTGCAAGATCCGGCACCTGCGCCTTGATACCCTCGACGACGCAGCGAGCCAGCTCATAGGCTCCGTAGGCATTGTGGTGCGTATCGTCCTTTAACTCCTTATCCTGATCAGGAAAGGTGTTTGCCGGATAGTGTACGAACGCGCTGGTGCTTCCTTCCTGCCCCATGGCGGCGTAGAACTTCAGGCTCATTGCGTGCAGATCGATGACCGGGACGTTCTGCTCCTTGCCGACCTGCCGCATAGCCTCGGCATAATCGGTCAGCGTTTCCTGAGGCTTGCCGCCTTTCCAGCGGCGGCGTTCCATCGGCGTCACCAGCACGGGAAAGGCATCCTTGTCGCGCACCTGGGCGATGTATTCCTGCAGTTCCTGCGTGTAGGTGGTGAACGGGCCTGCACCCTCCCGTTTGTCCTTCTGGTCGTTGTGACCGAACTGGATAAACAGATAGTCTCCCGGCTTGATCGTGCTCATGATCTTGTCGAGACGTTTTTCCCAAAGAAAACTGAAGAGAGCCCGTCCGGACTCGGCATGGTTGGCCACCGCAACGCCCGGCGCAAAGAACCGCGGCAGTTCCTGCCCCCATCCGCTCCATGGTTCATTGCGCTGGTCGGTTACAGTCGAGTCGCCGGCAATATAGACAGTGATCGCGTCCGGCGCCGGCTCGATCCTGATGGTTTCAACTCCTTCGGCGCCCGGCAGGAACTCCAGTGTCAGCATATTGTCCCAGTCTGCCACCATGGTCGGTTTTGTTTCCCGGCTGTTGAGTTTTACTTGACCGTCGCCTTCGATTTCAGGGCGACGCACATTCACGGTGAACCTCCTGACATTGCCATCGGCCGACGCCTGCTTCATCAGCATTAGACGCCTTGACTCCGCCTTCACGGTCGCGGCCGCCGCCGCGGCAGGCGTTTCAAAGGCAACGGTTACAGTATAGTTTCCCTCCGGCAGTTCCACCGCGAAGATATTGGGTTGATCCTCCAGGCATCCGTAGCCGCGGCTGTCCGTGAACGCCTTGTCCGGCGTCACGCGTGTGCATCCATCCGGAAGAGTGCCCTCCCCGAAATAGAACATGCCCGCCGGCTTGGTTCCCGCGCACGCCGTGGAGACCAGGGCGCCGGCAAGAAGCAACAGTTGTGAAATTGTTTTCTTCATTGCATCTACCTTTATTCATTCCACAGCAATCAATGCTGCATGACTTTAATCCATTATAAATGGATGCACGGTTATGGAATCTGCCGATCCTGTTATCCGGTCTATTTCCTTGCTTCCAGCATCCCCAGCCCCTGCAGCCACAGCCTGCAGTCGTCCGGCCAGCGGTTGGTTCCTTCGATTTTCTGTGCAAGCCCAAGTCCATGCCCTCCCTTTTGGTAGACATGCAGCTCTGCCGGAACGCCGGCCCTGTGCAGCGCCAGATAGAACATCACGCTGTTTTCCGCGGGCACGGCCCCGTCCTCGTCCGTCGCAAATAGAAACGTCGGAGGCGTATCCCTGGCAACCTGCTTTTCATTGGACAGACTCCTGACCAGCTCTTCGGATGGATTTTCTCCGATCAGGTTCTTTTGCGATCCTTTATGGGTATATGGCTCGCCGAAGGCAATGACTGGATAGCAGAGGATCAGGAAGTCGGGCCGGCATCCGACACGCTCGATCGGATCATCGGCATCGGGATTACCGGCGTCAAAATGCGTGCCTGCGGTCGAAGCCAGGTGACCGCCGGCGGAGAAGCCCATGATGCCGATTCGGGAAGGATCCACACCCAGCTCCTTTGCGCGGCACCGCACCGTGCGCACTGCCCGCTGCGCATCCATCAGCGGGATGGGATGCCGGTAGCCACCCCTGGCCATGCGGTATTCGAGGACCACCGCCGTGATGCCGATTGAATTGAACCATTCGGCTATGTCCCTGCCCTCATGGCCCATTGCCAGATGGCCGTAGCCCCCGCCGGGACACACCACCACCGCCGTGCCATTGCCCTTATCCGGCTGATAAATGGTTATGGCGGGCATATCCTTTTCAGGATCGCTTCCCCTGGCACCCGGCGCGCCGTTCGGCCACAGCAGCTCCCGGTGTAGCTCGCTTGCGGGTGTGCTGCATGCGGCAAGGGCAAACAGGCCCAGCAGCAGCGGAAATGTTCGTCTATAGACGTTGCGTTGTCTCTTCATATTCGTACCCTTTCCATCTTCGTTTTCCAGCGATACTGCCATGATACATGGATGACAGACCTTTATGAATAAATTGCACGAACTTCGCAGTCTAGCATCAGGAACGGGAAGTGCGAGACTTTGCCAATCACCCTTGAAAACGGTCTGATTGACATTCGCGTTCTGGAATGAATCCTCGTGAATCGCGTCGACTTCGATATCAGCCAGATGGACATTGCTGATCCACTGCATTTTGCGGCCTTGGATCTTGGTGACATAATCAGCGGATACGGCTTCGATATGTGCATAGTAAACATTACTGATGGGCGTCAATCGCACCTCGTAGGCTGGAACCAGATCCCACCGCTGGTACAGCACATCTGTTTCGATCCCAAGAACGCCGTTTCTAAGTATTCCGGCCTCCACATTCCTTACATATATTTTTTCACGTACCCACCGCGACGCTCGTTGGCCTTTATCATTTGCAATGCATCGTAACCGCTCTAACGTCTTTGGTGAAAACACCGGCTTGACAACGTGCCGGCCCTGTCATTGCCCAACGGCGATCGGAATACGTTTTTCGACAACCAGGTCGACAGCCGCGACGGCCGGAATGCCATCCGGACGCGGCACATCGAGATACACCTTCCTGGAATCCTTCAGCGGCGATATCTTCAACGTCAGAGGGTTTTCCTTCAGTTCATCGGCAAAACGGTCGAGGCCGACCTCAAATACCTCACCGTTGTAGAAATTGTCGTACACCAGCCGGTCGCCCAGATACAGTTCAGCCACATCGCCGGTATACGTGATGCGCAGCCGGGATCCTTTCGGCAGCTTACCGGTGTTGATCTTCCATTGGTTCTCGCCCGCACTGGTGACAACCGGCAACTGTACCTTCACCGTTGCCGGGATGACGGAATAAACATCAAAACTGCCGATGCGCCCCTTTGAAATAATTCCCGCGCCGGACAGGTCGAGCTCTGGATAAACCTTCAGTTTTACAGGCAAGGTGTCCATAGTGAAAAGTTCCATGCCGTCGTTTTCAAATACGGCGTCGGCATCGCTGATGACGAGATGCTGCATGCCGCCGCGATCATATTTATATGCCCGCAGCGCCTGCTCCTTTGTCAGAGTAAGGATGCGAAGCCTACTCCCCGACCGGTCAGCAACCTCCAGCATCGAGTCGATGCCGGGATCGACTACGAATCGCTTCGTATTACCCTGTACGGTTTCAGGATCGAACACATATTCAGGCTTCTCCGTGATGGTCTGCGCGAAAACATAGGTTTTGTTCCGGCCGTTCTGCAGTATGCAGAGCGGTTGCGCGGTAGCATACTGCAATACCGCATCCTCCATCTGCAGGTTTACCGGCCAGATAAAATAGGCACTGGACGGGATTGTAACAGGCTCGGCAGGAAGCGGTATCTTTTGTTTACCCATCTTAATGACGACCTGCACGTTTTCACGCTCCGGTTGCGGGTATCCGCGTACATGGTTGTTCACGAACAGGAAGCCGGTCTTGCCGTCCGTACGCAACGCCATGCGCGCTGGACCAAAGTCCTCGTTCGACTCCGGTGAGGGATCCGGCAGCAGCGCAACCGTCGGCGCCAACAGCGAACCGAAATCATGTATGAACATATGCATCTGTTTCAGGTAATGGTATTTCTCGTCGATCCGTCCCGACTCCCGGATGGCAGCTTCAAAGTCGTAGGATTTCACCGGGCAGTCGTTCGGATAAGCAGTCGCCTTCGATTCCTGCAGCGTTGTGAACCTGCCGTCCGGATTGGTACCGCCATGATACACATAGTAACCAATTGATCCAGCACCTATACCGAGCCGGGTAAAGGGGGGAATCACGCCGTCGAGCGTTGTGACCCACGGACGGCGGTGGCCGGTCACCTGGTTGCCGACACCGATTTCGCAGGTCATCAGCGGATATGGGGACAGGTCGCGTTTGCTGTCTTGAACCGAAGTCGCAAACAGATCTGTGCCGATACCACCGGCATCGCGCTGTAGATCAAAGCGATAGACCGACCGCGGTGCCAGTTTATTTACAGTGCCATTCCAGGGCGCGGCGGGATAACCGCCGAACATCGGCAGGCACTCCTTTTCGGGAAACGGCGCATTATGCCAACCCGTTACACTGAAATAGGGCACATCGAATCCATGCTTCTTCGCCAGTTCAATGAGCTTGGCGATATGCTCCGCACCCATACCGGGACCGGTTTTTGAATATTCATTTTCCACCTGCACACCGATAACCGGCCCGCCATCCTTCGCCATCAGCCCCGTGCACTGTTCGCCGTAGGCCGCATAGAGCCGATCCACCAGTTTAAGATATTCGGGATTGTTCGAACGCAGTCCATCGCTGGAGGCCCGTCCCAGATGTTCGTTTTTAGCCACATGAAACGGTTTGCGGAGCCATTCCGGAAATCCGCCGTTGCGCACCTCGCCATGGCACCACGGACCGAGCCGAATCCAGACAGACAAATCGTGTTTCTGACACAGCTCGACAAAGCGGCGAATATCACGCTGGCCGGAAAAATCAAAGACGCCTTCCTCCTCTTCGTGGTAAATCCAGAACAGGTAGGTCGCTACAATATCCACGCCACCGGCCTTGATTTTCCCAAGGGCCTCATCCCATTCCGCCGCCGGATAGCGGCTGAAATGAAATTCGCCCATGACCGGCATGAGCGGTTTGCCGTCCCGGGTCATATAGCGGCTGGTGCAGCCCCAGACCGGTCCATCGGGATTCGACGGCCCAATCTTCAACAGGCCTTCCTTCGGGGCGGGAATCTCCCTCGGCACCTCGAAGCGATAAAGGTCCATAGACTCGGCAAACAGCACGGCCGGCGCAAAAAGCAATGTTTCGATTACTCGGCTTCTTTTCATTTCACTCTCCTAAAACCTGAATACAACGCAAAGACGCAGAGATCTTAATGTATCACAAAGCTCTGCAGGATTTTGCGGCCTTTGCATCTTTGCGTTTTACTAATCCATCGTCTGAATATCGATTTCCGCCGCGCTGGCGGTCGGGCTGCCGTCCTGCGAAGAGAACGCACGCAACCTCAGCGCGCTGCCGCCGACCGGCTTTTCGAAATCCACCGACTGCTGCCCCGCACCCGGCTCAAACGCCCCCCTTGCGGCTTGGGTCCAGTTTTCTCCGTCAGCACTCACTTCCACAACATACTCCTTGATGCGTCCAACATCATCCCCCTGCCGCGGCAGATAGGAAATGCCGATCAGGTTGACGGGACGATTCAGCTTGAGCGTGATCCACGCTTCACCATCCTGGATATCCGCACTCCAGCAAGAGGAACTGTCCCCATCCTGGACGTTGACGGCCGGCGTCTTTTCGCCGCTGGCAACGATCCGTTCGATGAATTTGTTGACGTACTCGATGTCTTCGTCCATCTCCTTCGTCGCGGAGACTACTTTTTTATATGGCCCGGCATCGTCCAGCATCACATCCAGTTTCGGTCCCTCATAAAGCACGGCGATTTCCGCGAGTGCGGCGATGGCATCCTCGCCGAAGCCTGAGAGTGCCCGCAGCTTCAGCTGCGAAGCGGTTACTGATTTGCCAAACTCGATACGTTGCGGATCGAACGTCGACTCCAGCGCACCGGATGCAATCGTCATCCACGATTCGTCATCTTCTGAGACGAGGATCTCGTATCCCCGAATATCGCCCTCATGGGCTCGCTGGTCCTGCCGGTTCATGAGGATCAGACCGGAGAACGGAACAGGCTTGCTGAATGAGATGGTCACTTCGTGCGGATGTCCCTGGCTGAACGCGGAAAGCCAGTACGAATTGGGATTCCCGTCGATCAGGTTATCGACCTCGCGCTTCTGCGTCTCTGAGCTGGCCGCGGCCCGCGCTCCCAGTTTGCGCATGATGCGGTTATCGAAAAAAACCGTTTTCAACTGATCGGTTGTCACCGCAACAGACGGATTAAACTGCTCGCTGTTCATGTAGTCCAGCAGACTGTTGCGCAACTGCCGGGCCACAGGTCTTTCAGGAAGATCGCTCTCCAGATCCGGTCCGCAGACCAGCAGTCTGCCCTCGCCGACCCGGCATTCAAAGACGGCCGCGAGCTTGTAGTTGCGGTTCCAGTCGTCGATCACCTGGACAATCGGCTTCAGTTCACCGGGCAGATGATCGAGATTGATGGCGCGGAAATAGGGAATAATGACGTCCTGCCACTGCCAGTCGCAGTAATAGTCCGTCGTAAATCCGGCCAGGGCAGGATGCTCCGGATCGCACCAGATGCCGAGGAAGCGCTCCCATTTGGGCCCCATCAGCCGGCTCCAGAAAATCGGCAGGCGTCCGACTGGCGGGCAATCCCAGCTCAGTTCGCTGTAGTTAGGCATCCACAGCACCTTACCGCCGGCTTTCAGTGTTGAGAGCGCCTCGTCGAAGGACCGAGTAACCACGACCTCCCCTTCCGGCACGGCAACGTCTTCGGCTGGATAAACCCAGAACTCCCATCGGTTGAGAGCATCTATTGGACCCAGGAATGACACAGTAAGAGTATATTTCCGGTTCGGCACAAATGTAGACAGGTCAATCGATAGATTGCCTAATGACGTGCCGTTTCCGATTGGAATATCGCGCGGTTTATAAATACCTGTCTTAACCCTGTTTCCTTCAGCGTCTGCAATGACCCATATCGTATTGGCCCCTAGCAGCGGTTCCGCTCCAAAGTGGGCAACCTCCAGCGGAACTTCCAGCGTTTCATTGGTGCGGTAAATGTTTTTTGTCATTCGGGCCAGCGGAACCGTGGCATTGCAGAAGTGCCGAAACTCCTTGGGCGTCACGTAGCCCTTGGATTCCCAGAATACATTCAGTAGTCCTACCAGCGCCGTGCCCTGCCCCGGATAATCGTGCAGGTCGAGCAACTGGAAGCCACCCATCCCGGGCGTACGCAACTGGGCTTCGATCTCCTGCTTGTAGCATTCGAGTTGGAATTTGCCGCTGGCCATCAGGAAGTCGTGCGCCATATCGAGCATGCCGTGCTCCTGCAGTGAGTTGCGGAATATCTCGAAGTTTTTAGCTTTCAGAAAGCCGGTATATTCCTTGATCTCGGAAAAATCGGGAAATGCGCACCACTGGCCGGTTTCATGCGAGATCACCGGATAGTTTACGCCGTCCAGTGAAGCCCTGAAGTCCCTGCCATGCCAGCCCTGGTCGCCGCGGAATCGGTAGGTCCCGATGCGGATGGCCACGAGATAGTCGATATCGGACACGGGGCCGGGCCTGTTGCCGAAGTAGCGTCCCGTCTGGCTGGCATAGAGAAAGCGGTTGTCTTTTTCCTTCCAGCGCCGGGTCCAGTCCAGCAGCGGTTCCTGCCAGCTGCCCGCCGGCTCGTTGCCGGTGGAAAAGAGGACGAAGGAAGGATGGTTGCCGTAGGCATCGATCAGCTTCTGCGTTTCGCGTTCCAGCCATTCGAGCAACTCCTCCTTCTCCGAACCATACTGCCCCCAGTTCGAGCACTCCGGCTGCAGATAAATGCCGAGCTCGTCCGCCGCCGTAAACGCGGCTTCCGGCGGACACCAGGAATGGAAACGGACATGGTTGAGACCGTAGGCCTTGACGGTTCTGAATATCTTGCGCCACGACTCGACGTCCGTCGGCGGATAGCCGGTCATCGGGAAGGTGCAGCCTTCGTGCGTGCCACGGAAAAAGACCCGGCGGCCGTTCATGTAAAACCGGGCATCCCTGCTTTCGGGCTTCCGCAGACCCACCCTGAGATCCTTTTTATCCTCCGCACGGGTACCCGTCAACTTGAGTTCAAACAGATGGAGCACCGGCGTAAACTCGTCCCACAACGGGGTGTCTCTGGGCAACGGGACGGTAATCTCGGTTTGCGCTCCATCCGCCGTCCAGGAGACCGGTTTCTCGATACCGCCTACAGCAAGCATACCGCTTCCGGTCTTGCCGGTTATGTTTCCGACCTTCACCTTGAAGGTAACGGTTTTTGCATCGATATCCGAGAATACCTTGGCATCGGCAATGTATACCGGTGTGGTGGATTGCAGCTCAATACGACCGACGATTCCGTTCCAGTCGGTCTGGGTAGAATCAGTAATGCTATGCGCATCGGCCCGGATGGTTTTCAGCATCCGGTTGTCTATGCGTATCGAAATCGTATGCCTGCCGGGCTCCAGCATTCCCAGTTCGTAGAGGTGCGGCGCTGACAGGCAGTCGTCGAAGCCGATTTTTTCTCCGTCGATCCAGACGGTTGACGACCAGTGGACGCGTTCAAGGAAGAGCCGAATGTGCTTACCGTTCCAGTCCTCCGGAATTTCAAATGACCGTGAATACCATGCGGCACCCACATAGTGTCGTTCCGGCTGAAGCCAGTACGGGATTTTAAAATTATCGGGCGCGGCATACTTTTTGTACGGGGCGCGCAGATACCAGTAATTGTCGTATAGCGTGCCCAGCCATTGGGTATTGGTTGATGGGACATCGCCGTACCCCTGCATCTGTAGCGAGCCGGGAAGATGAATCGAGTCCGGCAGCCGCCGGTCAAACCATTGCTCCGCAATACCGACATCATCGCGATCGAGCGCAAAGCTCCATTCGCCCTGAAGATCAAGTGTGGTCTGAGAGGACGAAGTGGACTGGACGGAACTGCAACCCCATGAAAAGAGAAGCGCCATCGATACTAAGAGCCCTGATTTACCAATTACCTTCATACTGCTTCCTTCCGGCATCCTCGCTTTCATAGGGCTTATAAACACAAAGGCATCAGGTTCACCAAGATAGGCAGGCATCGTATCCTTCGTGCCTTGGCGTTTATTCCAGCTCCGACAAACCCTGTTCTGCCAGTTCAATCAGATGCTCCATCTCCTGCCGTCGGGTTTTGTCCAGGTCATCTTCGAAAACAAGCAGCAGCGGCAATGATGTTGCAAAAAAATCGATGGTTGCAGGTTTTTGAAGCTCCCGTTCCGCAAACGATTTCAAATCCTCAAAGAGGCATTTCGCATCATCCGTCCTACCCAGCTCCATCATTGAGAGACCCCGATAGTAGGAAAGTTCCGAATGCTCCGCAACCGCCATGGACTGGAAGTCGCCTGCCTCATTTGCACTGGACTCGAACTGCTTCGCAGCGTCGGCTTCGCGGCCGAGCGCACGCAGCGCCTTGCCGGTCCAGTAGCTCACATCCGCCTTTGCCTGCAGGAGATGGTAGGCTTCTCCAAGATTCTGAGGCGGCTGCATCGCCAGTTCAAAATGTTCCAGCGCGGTCGCCGCGTCGCCCCCATTCAGGGACTGCTGCCCGAGCAGCAACCGGGCGGTGGTATATTGCTTGATCACCTTGCCTTCACCGCCTTCCCACGGATGGAAGCGCCGGTTCAGAAGGAGATCCAGCGCCTTGTCCGGCGCGCCGGTTGCGTTGTACAGTGTGGCCAGTGCCACCGAGCAGTCGTCGCGCTCGGCCACCAGTTCCGGTTGTGACAACAGCGTTTCCAGCCGATCTTCCGCGGGATCGCCCAGCTTTTCACGAAGCTGGTCATATTCCGCAAACAGGCGCGCGTCGTTTGGATCGAGTTTCAATGCTTTCAGATACGCGGCGCGTGCGGCATCGCCATCGTTGCGGACATTCCAATAGGCAATGCCCAGGTTGCGGCAGACGGTCGCGAACGGCGGCACCTCCTCCCACACCGCAATCGCATCCTCGTGGCGCTTCTTGTCGAAATAGTAATTACCCAGACCGAAGGCGGCGTTGCCATCGGTTCCGGCCTGCTGCATGGCCCACTCCAGCACGAGCTGGTCGCGCAGGCGCGACGGGAAAAAATAATCCGGCGACAGCATGCGTGCCTCTGCGAGCATATCGGCATCCTGCTTCAGCCACGCCAGCGCATAGTGCGTCAGTTGCGATTTCTCCAGGGGATTGGGAACGGCGACCTCCGCCACACCGTTTGCATGGTGAAGTTCCAGCAGCTGGATTGCTTCCTCTGTGCAGCCGGCATCGGCATAGTCGTAGGCAATATCCAGGACGGTCTGGGCATCATTGCGGCTCTTGGCCAGGAACCCTTCGATATCGCCCAACTCATAGCGCGCCCAGTGATCCAGCGGATCAACCGCCAACAAATCATCCAGAACGCCGGAAGCATCCCGGTTAAGCTTGCGCAGGGCGATGGCCTCCACCACCCGGGCCTTGTTGTTCAGGCGGTTGGTATCGAGCGAGGCTTCGCAGTGTTGGAGGGCGACCTCCAGGTCGCCCTTACGCAGATCGAGCATCGCCAGTTCGCAATAGGCGGCCGCGCGCCATTCATAGTTCCAGGTCGCTTTGTAGAGCGCTGCATAGGCCTCATCGAATCGGTTTTGGAAACGGCGGACGAGGCCGAGATAATAGTGCGCCTCGCCGGTGCAGGGATTTGGGTGGCGGTGCGTCAGGCGCCTGATCGCTGATTCGAAACAGACAGCAGCTTCGTCCAGCAATCCCTGGCCCATCTTACGGCGGCCATAGGCAATGTTCGTGCGTGCATCCAGCGGGTCGCGGCGCAGGATTTCATCCCAGTAGATTTCCGGATAGCGCGTCGGATGGCGGTATTGCTCTAGATGTTCCGCCGTCAGATAGAGTTCGTCGATCGATTCCATTTCCTCCGGCAGCGGCGGCTCGGTTGCCACCTCGCGGTTGCGCACCAGTTCGGCCACGTTGGGCGGGCGGTAGGAAACAAATCCTTCCAAGGCAAATACGAGTGCATAGAAATCGGAGAAATCGCATGTAAAGGATGGCTGATGCCACGGCTTATCCGGTGAGATATCGACTGTTTCGTCAAGCAGCACCTGGTCACCGTCGCGCAATATGATCCGAACCCCTTCCAGCCTACGCGATGCCACCGCACCGAGATCCAGTGTTCCATCGCCGTTCCGGACCATGCGGACCGCCGCATCTTGAGTGGCGTTCTGAACCGGACCGATCTTTTTGTAGGGCCACCAAAACTGCGAGAACGTTTTGGTTTCGTACGGCATCAGATAACTGAAGTCCGGCTGGTTATCGGTGTAGACGCCCGCCATCAACTCAATGTATGGCGCCGGCCGGCCGGTACGCCCGATGCGGTCCGTCAACTCGCGGTCCCACGCCCAGCCGAATTCATGATTGCCCCAGGTCCACTGCTTCTTGCCGGGCGAGATGTGCTTGCTGGCCACGTGAACAAAGCCGCCTTCCGCAGCATAGTCGTACCCGCCGAAGAATCCGAATGAGGTGTCGCACACCATATAGCTGGTCGGCACCGGAATGTTCTTGTACCAGCTCAGATCGTTGGCCCCGGTGCGGGAGGCATAGTCGACACCATAGTAGTCGTTGTTCGCAATTGGAAAGGAGCTCTGCGCACGCACCGCGTGGTCGGCAACATAGTGCACGTCAGGCGGGAAAAAGCTTTGATACTGATCGTGTACTTCGGCCGCGACATTGGCCCACCACAGGAAGGTTTGCGTGAACGGAGTCCGGTTGTACAGACGGGCCTTCAGCTCCACCAACGCACTGTCGGGCTTCAGGCAGATGCCATGCATGCCCTTGATGCGGTTGAGCGGATCATGCTCCGACATCCACACGGTCCTGGAGCCGTCGGCATCCTCCTGCGTGTGGACGTCGGCTGGCATATAGGTCCCCGGCCGATGATGCTGCGGCCAGTTGAATTCGACGCCGCCCGAAATCCACGGGCCGGCCAGGCCGACCAGCGCCGGCTTGATTTCATCCTGCCTATAGAAGAAATCATAGTCGTTGTTGACCTTGTCCTGGCCGAGGAAGATGCGCCCGCCGATCTCCGGCAGCATGACCAGTCGGACATAATCGTTTTCCAGACGCACGGAGTCGTATTCCCGATCCTCCGGCGTATCGTACACCTTGTCGATGAACGGCACCGGATACACCTTGCCGCAGGAGCCCTGATAAACCCGCTTTTCAAAAAACATCGGATTTTTTTCCGGCGCTCCCAATCCGTAGGTCGGAATGGTTAGCGGTTCTCGTTTTGCTTCAATACGGCCCATTGTTTCTTCCCCGTGTTTCAAAGAATGTCGAGTTCGGCGATGGAGGCGAAACCGCCATGCCCCTTCAACACTTCGAACTTTATGAACCGGCTGGTCGCCGGTTTATTAAACCTCAACTCCTTGACGGCGATCCCGGCGTCCAGTTCGTCCTGCCGGACGTCGCCGATCCACGGCGTGTCCGTGCCGGGGTCGTCGCCGAGGCCCTGCGCCTGCATGGAGCCGGGAAACTGGATCGTGTCGTTGCCGGGCAACGCAGCAGCAAACCATCCTTGCTGTTCGCCAACGTCCCCGCGGTCGATGGCCAGCTTCCAGTTGCCGGAAAGATCAATTACCTGTTCCTGTGCGAGGGCGACGGTTACGAGGCCAAGGGCTGAAACCAGTGCGAGTACGCTTTTCATGTTTGATATCTCCGTGATCTAGTCGACCAATTCGCGCTCGATGTCTTCGAGCGATTTGCCCTTGGTTTCGGGCACGCGCCATTTAATGACAACAAACCCGACCAGACAGATTACGCCGTACAGCCAGAAGGTTCCGGCCGCACCCAGCGCCACATTGATCGGTTTGAAGGTCACGGTCAGTCCGAAGCAGGCGATCCAGAGGGCGGATACGCACAGGCTCATCGCCGCCCCGCGGATACGGTTCGGGAAGATTTCGGAAAGCAGCACCCAGGTAATCGGCGCAAGGGTCATGGCATAGCAGGCGATGGCCGTCAGCACCACGACCAGCACGACGATGCCCTTGAGCGCGAAGTAGTAGCAGGCACCGAGAATGGCATAGGTAACCATCAGCCCGCCGGAACCCAGCAGCATCAGCGGGCGGCGTCCCCAGCGGTCCACCGTCTTGATGGCCACGAATGTAAACGCCAGATTCACAACACCGGTGATCACAATGTTGAACATCATGCCGCTGACGTCGTAACCGGCGGCTTCAAAGATTTCCTGGGCATAGTTGAAGATCACGTTGATCCCGCACCATTGCTGGAACATGGCGATGAAGATGCCGAGCGCCAGAATCTTCAGCAGCCTTGGGCTCAGCAGCTCTCTGTATTCCACTTTGTTGTGCCCGCCTTCCAGCGTTGCATCGATGTCGGCCACTTCGGCATCCGCATAGTCCGCTCCCCCGATCCTGGCCAGAATGATGCGCGCCTGCTCTTTACGCGACTGTTTCAGCAACCAGCGCGGAGATTCCGGCACCACCAGGGCCATCAGGAAAAACAGGCCCGCCGGAACCGTTTCCGCCGCGAACATCCAGCGCCAACCGTACTGCCCGTTCCAGGAATTGAGGATCACGTCCGGCGTCGCATCCGTAGCGACCGGATGCAGGTTGTAAATTAGCAGATTGGCGATCTGGGCCGCCAACACCCCGATCACAATAGTAAGCTGATTGATGGAAACAAATTTGCCGCGCATTTCCGACGGCGACACCTCGGCGATATACATCGGGGAAACGTTTGAAGCCAGACCGATGCCGACGCCGCCGATGATGCGGGCGATGATGAACGAGTTGAATCCCTGCGACAACGCCGTCCAGATCGCCGACCAGGTAAACATGACCGCCGCCACAACCAGCACCTTTTTCCGACCCAGCCGATCCGTAATCGCGCCCGAGAGCAGTGCCCCGCCCAAACAACCAGCGAGCGCCGAGCTCATGGCCCAGCCCGCCTTCCAGGCCTGATCCGCACCGCTCAGGTCAAAAAAGGCCTCGTAGAACGGCTTGGCGCCGCCAATCACGACCCAGTCATAACCGAAAAGCAGCCCCCCCATGGCCGCCACCAGACTGATCGTCCATACAAAACCCAGGTTGTAGCGTGTATCCATACCGCTTGCTCCTTTCACGACCGATAGCACAATGTAGCGTATCACAGCGATTGACTCCATGGACGTTTGGCTGATAAACATGGACGATCTTATGAAAAAAATACGCGAGGGATTTCCAGAGCAGCGCCTGGTGGTCATCAGCCGCGAACTCCTTAAACGGCAGCACAAGCTACCCGTTTCGCGGCAGCTCCACGTGACGGACATTGGTCATTTTCCCCATACCGAACACCATTACGTTTCGCGTAACAAAGGCGTTGGACAATACATAGTGATATTCTGCGCCGCCGGTCGGGGAAGCGTCACCCTGCGCGGCAGGAAAAAGGAGGTATCTTCAGGACAGATTGTTTTGATTCCTCCTGAAACCCCGCACCGGTACGAGGCCGCCCCTTCCATTCCATGGAATATATACTGGTTTCATTTTGACGGCGACCAGGCATCCGAATATGCCGAGCTGCTCGGTCTCGACCACAACAAGCCTGTCATGCAGGTAGCCGATACGGACGAGCTGGTCCGCCAGTTCGAAAAACTCTATTCCGCCGTGGTATCCGCGTTCTCCGACTCGGCGCTGGTGAGTGCCTCGGCCGAACTGTCAAAAACCCTGAGTCTGGTCAACAGCCTGAAAACCGGCCGCCACAAGAAAAGCCGGCAAAGCGAGCAGCGGATTCTGACATCGATTGAATACATCACCCGGCAGTATGACGAGCCCCATACGTTGGAAGAACTGGCGTGCAACGCCGGACTTTCCGTCCCCCATTATGTCGCCCTCTTCCGGCAGCAGACCGGCACCTCACCGCTCCGCTACCTGACACGGGTACGTCTGCGCCATGCCTGCGAACTGCTGGACCTGACCGACAAGCCCGTCTCGGAAATCGCCCATATCGTCGGCTATGAGGACGCCTTCTACTTTTCACGTTTATTCCGCAACAACATCGGGCACTCCCCCAAGACCTATCGCACGCTCAATATCGAGGGGCATTCGCGACCCATGGGGAAAGACGAATAGTCGGCACTTCATCCGCCGCATACGCCGGTGTGTCGAGGATCCGGCAGTCGAGGGATGTTCACCGTTCGATGCTGACGCTCGCGCCGTTCACAACCACGTCGTCCAGCGTGAGGGTCTTGACGCTGTCGCCGACATCAAACGCGTCGGACCTGGCCGTGACATCCACATGCTCGAGAAGGATATTGCCGAACTGCGTCATCTTGTTGCCCTGGATGGTCCCCAGCGAACCGATGCTTCCATGTATATTGGAGACGCGGATGTTGCCGACATGGGAGGTAGGTTCCGGCTGCCCCTGCGGGTCGAAATACTGCGACCACTTCCTGATCTGGAAGATCGTGGCCTTGTCGTTGGCCATGGTAATGTCATTGACGATGAAGTCCTCGTAGCGTTGCGGCGTGTCCGGTCGCAGCTTCAGGCGTACGAGCGGCATCGCCCCTGTTACCTTGCAGCCCTCCACCATCACGTCGCGGACAATTGTTGCCTCGCTCCCGCACGTGACCACGCCGTGGCCGCGCTTGAACTCGCAGCCCGACACACGGATGCGCTCAACCGGCGGACTCGTTTTGTCATCCATGGCAAAGGGACCTTTCGTCCCCTTCAAGGCAATGCAGTCGTCGTTGACGGAGAAATAGCAGCCCCGGATGGTAACATTCTGACAACTATCCACGTCCACGCCGTCGGAACTCGGCGGTTTTTCATCGTCCGGCACGGTGAAACGGGCTTCCTCCACCAGCACGTTCCGGCATTTATAGAGATGCAGATTCCAGAACTGGGCGTCCATGAACGTGACACCGCGCACGGTGATATTCGTCGAATTCTCGATGAGGCAGAGGCGTGCGCGGGCAACGTCGAGATTCTTGAATTCATTATTGCCGGCGCGTCGTTCCCAGAATTCGTCCCAGATCGGCTTGCCGGCACCGTCAAGTTTTCCATCGCCACTGATGATCAGTTCATTGCAGCCGTCCGCATTGATCAGCGCCGGATTGAAGTGGTCCTCGAAGTGGCCTTCAATACGGGTGCGCTGTTCCGGAAAATTTGTCATATCCGTGGAGCACTGGAGCACGGCCCCTTCGTCAAGGTGCAGGTTTACGCCCGGCTTCAGGAACAGCGCGCCGCTTACAAAAGTCCCCTTCGGCACCACGACCGTTCCGCCGCCTTCGGCAGCTGCCTTATCAATGGCGGACTGAATGGCTCTCGTATTCAGCGTTCTGCCGTCCCCCTTGGCTCCCAGCTCTGTAATCTTAACGTCATTGGCACAGGCGACCGAGCACGCAGCACCGATCAGCATGATCGTGTAAAATCCAAACCGTCTCATGACATACCTCCCTGCACTATCTGATCCTTCGCGATCCAAGTGATAAAAAAGGCCGACTGATGGACCGCCGACACGACTGCCAGCTTTATCATCCATGATTTCAATTATTGAACCTGCGGACAAGACCAACGATGCGCAGATTTAATAGCTAGATACGCAGACGCCGTATGTTTCGGGTAAGCCGCATGAGCAGGGAGTTATGCTGAAAATCCAGTTACAGTAAAGGAGCTGTATAACGATGGTCGGCCTGCGGGGACGACAATACGAACCGGTTCTCCACTATGAGCATTCCCGCAGGTGTACTATCATGATTGAAACACAAACCGATTCTCTGCCCGCCGGCCACAAAATTCGCGCGCCCTGGTTGGGTGGAGATACGAACCATGCTAAGGCAGCTTCGAGAGCACCTCAACAAGCTCACGGACTGTAATCTCGGGCATGTTTTTTTCGAAAATGTCATCTGCATCGGCTAACGATTCATACAACCGATCAACTCGCTGGCGTAATCGAGTATCGCCTTGGCAGGCTCTATCCACGAAAGCCTGCCGCTCATCTGCCGTCTCATATTCCAGAGAGAAAAAGAAGATTTCTTCAGCTGGAGAGGATGTTGGCGTTAGCATTTCGTTATTCTCTTTCATTGGACTTTCCTTGATTCTTTTTTCTGAAAGCGCTCAGTTGCGCTCCCGCACACAGCCTGCCCAACTCATCTTGAACATGGAGCCTAGACAGACCTGTTTCCTTTCTTCAGTGACGGAGAATTATTCTGCATTATCCAGAACCCCAAAACCGGGGCCTTTCACTGTTGCCCAATCCGGATTGATCTTCATTCTGCCCAACACCTCATCGCTGATATCGGCTGTTTTGAATATTGGAAGGATCGGCTGCTGAAGCGTTTCGTCTTTATAGGTGATGGTGCGGGTGGGATAGGTTGCACCGGCCTTCTGAATGTACAACTGGAAAAAGCACCCCCCGCCGGGTTCCTCACCAATGAGTACATCTATTGGAACAGGCCTGCCCTTTTGCAGATTGAACCAATCGCCGATCACCAGCTGCATGTTGTCGTAGGTTTGGAACTTACGGTTGTTTGGATCACTGCTGCTCCAGTTTGCAATTCCGTCCCATGACGCATCCAGAACAGTATCTTTCTTCAGACGAACCACCAGAATATCGTCACCAAACCCGACAAAGCGGTATTTTCCGTTTTCCGGCGCGGCGATCCGGCCCCGGTAGACGGCAATCCACATCATCGGCTTTACCAGATCCTCTACACCGAAGGCCCTGGGTGCTTCAGCGGCATTGATTTCCGGAATCATGAAACAGCTGGCAAATTTTTCCCGCTGAGCCTTGAAGTAGTCGTCCAGATCCCGATCCTTCCAGCTATACAGGAAGTCCGCAACCGCCTGCCTGTATAGCTTCCTCGCCTCATTGAAAACAGGATCACCCATCTGTCCATGGGCTTTTTCAACCAGTTCCCCGATTTCCGACAGTTGACCGTTCTTGCTTTGCTTAAGATCGTAAAAGTGCCCTACCAGCTCGTTACCCGATCCTTTGTTGCCGCCAAACAGGTCCGGGATTTCAAAACCGAATCCCAGGCCGCCTAGCCCATCACCTGTCCCGTAGGTTCCACCCGGTACTCCGATGATTTCGGGCAAGGAGATGGCGACATCCGTAAGCTTAGGTTTCGAAACGATATTATGGCGCAGCTTCGGGGCCTGCGTCTTATTCTCCTGCTTGACCGGTACCTGCAGCTTTCGCAGTTTCAATTTGGGCCGATGTATCTCGATGGCATCAAACACCTGCTCCGGCTTGATGTAGACTTTCACGGCAACGAAAAAAAGCGCGATCACGATGATCACAGCATGCATCCCGAGACTCGCCGCAAGTGCACTGCACTTCCGGGGATTGTGAAAGATGCTGCGCGTACGCATATCGCTCATGATTCAGCCCACATCTCTACCTTAATGAAACCTTGTAAACTGCAGCGGCACGGGCTTCGCTACCTGGCATTGACGGCACCTATCCAACCGGCGTGACTCCTTTTTTAAGGATGATGTTTCCATACTTGGCGGTGGTGCCGGTGATAACGCAGGCAAAGGCCTTTTCCGCGCGATCATAGAACTCGAAGCGTCCGATGCGCTTGACGGCGGGCGTATCCGGAACATGCTTGCGGATCGCGGCCAGGTAGTCAGCCTCGACCTGCGGATCGAGCTGGTCACCTTCGACGGCGTCCATCATGATCAGCGGATCGTCGTAGCTGTCCAGTTCGAACAACGGAACGATACCATCGAGCAGCTCAGGAATCTGCAGACCGTCGCCGCGCAGCACATTCTTCGGGCAGAAGGTGTGTCCCGGGAAATGGGCGTCGGCCAGCACGATTTCGTCGCCGTGCCCCATCTCGGCGAGGATCTTCAGCAGGTCGGGGTTAACGATTGGATTGATTCCCTTGAGCATGACACTTCTCCTGGTTTATATGATGGACGGTGCTTCTTTGCGGCGCGAAGCATGATGGATGTTGTGCGTGCGCCATCCGTAGAGCGCGATGACCACGAAGCAGATCAGCGGCAGAATGAAGGAAGCACGGGTAGCGGTCATACCAAGGAACCCGGCACCATCCATGATCCGGCCTTGCAGCGGCGGCATGATCGAGCCACCGCCGATGGCCATGATCAGGCCGGCGGCTCCCAGCTTGGCGTCGTCGCCCAAACCTTCGAGGGCGATACCGTAAATGGTCGGGAACATCAGCGACATGCAGGCCGATACCCCGACGAGGCAGTAGAGCCCCGGCATCCCTTTGATGGTCATGCATCCGACTACCAACGCACCACCGACGACCGCCAGCGTACCCAGCAGACCGCCCGGACTGAAGAAGCGAAGCAGGAAGGTGCAGATGAAACGACTGCTTACGAAGATAATCATCGCAATCATGTTGTATCCCTGGGCATCGGCCTTGGACATGCCGAGTTCGTTGCCGGCATACTGGATGATGAAGGTCCAGCACATGATCTGCGCACCCACGTAGAAGGCCTGCGCCACAACCCCTTCGATATACTTGGCATTGGTGAACAAGCGCTTCAGCGTACCGCCAACGTCGAGCTCGTTGTGATCCTCGCCTTTGGTCTTCGGCAACTTGACGATGGCAAAGACAACCAGCGCAGCAAGCACAACGATTCCGAGCGCGACGTAGGGGCCGATGATGACATTCAGATCATGCTGCTGCATGTCTGCATATGCCTGCGGGTTGGAGGCCTGCAATGTTTGCCGCGCTTCCTCGGTTGCCGGATCAAGTTTGGACAGGATCAGGTTCTTTGCCGTCAGCATTCCCATCAGCGAGCCGATCGGATTGAAGGACTGCGCAAAGTTCAGGCGCCGCGTCGAGGTTTCCTCGTCCCCCATTGAAAGGATATACGGGTTTGCGCTCGTTTCCAGGAACGAGAGCCCGCAGGTCATCACTAAATATGAAAGGAGAAATGCATTGAAAGACATCATCTTTCCGGATGGCACGAACATCAGGCAACCCAGGGCATAAAGAGTAAGTCCAAGCAGGATGCCCTTCTTATAAGTGTACCGCTTGATGAACAGCGCCGCCGGAAACGCCATCACGCAATACCCGCCATAGAAGGCCGCCTGCACTTTGGCACTCTCATAGTTGCTGATTAGCAGGATGTTCTTGAACGCCGCCACCATTGGATTGGTGATGTCGTTGGCAAATCCCCACAGTGAAAACAGGAAGGTCACCAGTACAAACGATACGATGAAACTGCCCGGAATCACCGGCACTTTTTTATCCAAACCACTCATTGCTCTCTCCTTTGCATAATCCCTTAGCAAGCCACTAGGCAGGAAGCTCTTCGTCAAAACAGACCGCGACCTTGCCGCATGTGCCGCTGTTCATGAGGGCATACGCCTCCGGTGCCTGTTCCAGGGCGAAGCGGTGCGTGATCAGGTCGGCCGGATGGATATTCCAGCGGACCAGCCGTTCAACCAGTTCCTCCATCCGCCACATGTTGGTGACCCAGGAACCAAACATGGTTTTCTGGTCGTGGATCATGTCGCGGCTCGGCGCAAAGTCGGGACTCATCAAACCGCCTTCCCCGATCAGCACCATCCTGCCCCATTTACGGGTGGCCTGGATCGCGGTCAGACGGGCAGTGGCATTAGCCGAACATTCGACCGATTTCTCGCAGCCCATGCCGCCGGTCAGTGCACGCACCTCATCGACGTTGTCCGGTCCGGCCTTCAGCACGGTATCGAACAACCTGATGCCGCTGCCCTTGCGCAGTTCAAGTCCCCGGGCGATTGCTACACGCTGATCGTTGGCTTCGATACCGATGATGTTCGACGCCCCCATGGCCCGGCACAGCATGGCCGCAGCCAGACCGACCGGCCCGAGACCGGTGATCAGCACGGCGTCATTGCCGGAGATACCGATCTTTTCCAGACCTTCATACACCGTACCGAAGCCGCAGGCCACCTGGGCGCCGTCGGCGTAGGAGAGCTCCGCGGGAAGCATGACCAGGTCTTTTTCCTCGGCTACGACGTACGGGGCCATGCCTCCGTGGCGCTGCCAGCCATAGGCCTTACGGTATTCCTCGCTCGTGCAGGAAATCATGTAGCCGCGACGGCAGTCATTGCAGATACCGCAACCGGAAATGTGGTAGATCACGACGCGGTCGCCTTCCTTGAAATGGCGGGTGCCCGGACCGCACTTGACAATCTGGCCGCTGGGTTCATGCCCGGCAATCATGAACGGCTGATAGCCTTCCGGACCCTTGCCCAGATGCTCGTTGTAGATGCAGCGGATGTCGGATCCGCAGATGGTCGACGCCTTCGTCCGGACCAGTACCTCCCCATGTTTCAGTTCAGGAATCTCGTATTCCTTAAACTGCACCGTGCTGTCACCTGGCAGGTATGCACCCGTCATGGCTTTTGGAACTTCATTCATTTCACAACACCTCTTTGATTAAACTATTGCGCAATCTTGCCGTCGAGATCCCACAGATCTTCCCAGCCACGGCTGCCTTCCCACGTGAAAACCTGCCCCTTGATCAGACGGCAGTTGCGATCGATCCGGCTGATGACATCCATCTCCTCACCGCTCAGGTTATCCATCAGGGCGGCCTTCAGGTTGGCCCTGTACTTTTCCGGTTTGGTTGAGAAGGGAATAACAACCAGTCCGCGCTGCAGCGCCCACTTGATACAGATGATCGCCGGATGCACGCCATACTTACGCGCGATACCCACGATCACCGGATCCTCGATATCCACCGTGTCATCTGCCGTGCGGTCGCGCTCGGGACGAGCCGGCGATCCAATCGGGCAGTAGCCGATGGGCTGGATGTCGTGTGCAACGAGGTAGTCGAAGAGTTCCGGCTGTTGAAAGTGCGGATGGCACTCCATCTCGTTGACCACCGGTTTGATGCGGCAGTCGCGCAGCAGGAGTTCCAGCTTGGGAATGGTCATGTTGGAGGTGCCGATGCTTTTCACCAATCCCATATCCACCAGCTGTTCCATCTGTGCCCACGTTTTCATGTAGTTTGCGTGGATGTAGGGAACGGCGTCGGCGCTGCGTGATTCCACGGAACATCCCGGCGGGTGGAAGTTCGGGAACGGCCAATGAACCAGGTAGAGGTCGAGATATTCGAGTCCCAGATCCTCAAGCGACTGCCTGCAGGATTGGATGACCTCTCCATCGCCATGCATGTCGTTCCATACCTTGGAGGTGATGAAGAGCTCCTCGCGCGGAACACCGCCCTCGAGAATGATCCTGAGTGAAGCGCCGATCTCCTTTTCGTTGCTGTAGACGGATGCGCAGTCGAACGCGCGCTGGCCGAATTCGGCGGCGCCGATCACGGCGGTCGCAATCTGGTCGGCCGTGTAGGTATCCGACCCAAAGGTGCCCATGCCCAGCACGGGCATTTTTTCGCCGTTGCCCAGTGTAACACATGGAACACTGGCCGGATCGATCGCATCCGCCGCCACTTGAAAAACCGATGTCGATGTACTGCCCATTCGTTGTCCTTTCACTGCTCCTGCCAGAGCATTGAGATTATTCCTATCTGGAGTGCTAGAGTATGAAACTAGCAGGACCGACCCTGTCCGCCAATGTAGCGACTTGACTTACGGATGGATATCCATGACTTTATCATTCATCAGTTCAAACCTGATATTCCGCAGGCTGAATGTATTTTTGCGAGCTCTATGATGGACGAAATAAAAGCATCATTCATATCCAACCAGGTTACTGCCGGGGAATACTACTATCTAAATATGACTCCGAAAAGGGACTCGTGCGAGACCGTGGTATGCGGAGGAAGGGAGCAATGCTCACCGGACTACCGCATTGAACGACAGACGTTCAAATTCCATGCCATCGAGTTTGTGGCCGCTGGAACAGGTACGCTCACGATGGGCGGATGCACCTATGAACTTAAACCGGGTATGCTCTTCCACTACGGCCCCCGAACACCGCACACCATCGAAACCGATTCCGAGTTTCCACTGCTCAAGCATTTTGTCGACTTTACCGGCAATGATCTTACCGGATTACTCAGGAACACCATTCTTGGACGGGGCCTTCCCGTATTTACCTCCCGCCCCTTCCGCATCCGGAATTTATTTGAAAACCTGATCGCGACCGGTAACACACAGAGCCGCAACAGAGAAATCCTGTGCACGCTGCTGCTGCGCTTGCTGATTGTGATGGTGGACGACACGGCTACGGATACGACCAGTGCCTCATCCCTGGCCTGGCAGACCTATCTGCGGTGTCGCCAGAATATTGAACGGAACTTTCTCGAAATGAAATCGGTTCAGGACGCTGCTCGACAATGCAACATCGACAAGGCCTATCTGGCACGGTTGTTCAAACGGTTTGCCGAGGAACCGCCGGGACAGCTCCTGTGCCGACTGAAAATGAACAAGGCGGCCGAACTACTGGGCAATCGCAGAATGATGGTCAAGGAAGTGTCCGAAGCCGTCGGCTTTCTCGATCCTTACCACTTTTCCCGGGTCTTCAAGCGGGTCTACGGCATCCCTCCCGAAACATTCACCAAAACCGCGCGCCGTGCAGGCTAGCGCATAATACCAAATGGTGCCGCCGCATGCCGCAATCGCAGAGGTGAAACCACGGGCTCCACCCGGCAGATCTGATTTCTTACCCGCTCCAGAATGCCGCCGCAGCTATCGACTGCAGGCGTTCAGATGGGCCAGTAGACTCCTTTTACGGTATTCTCGCTGGCCATTGCATGGTTACTGACGCTGGACATCCAGCTTGAAGTAGCGGTTGCTTTCCACGCCGGTTATCGGCATATCGAATGCAAGATCGGAGCCGGTTCCGCCCTGCGCCGTATCGGCGGGCTGCCAATCCGGAACCATCAGGTCTTCGGTAGTCAACAGCCAGTAATCATGGCCGGGCACCGAATTTGAAACCACCATGCTCAGGTTCGTTCCACCCGTAACAGCATGGGCCGCTATATGGTATTCAGCCTGCGAGACCGGATCCGATGGTACCGCGCTATCTTCTCCCGAGTCACCGCTCTCCCCTCCGGCATTCACGGCACTGACCACGTAATAGTAGCGCGTTCCTGCACTCAAGCCGGAGATGTCGCTGTAGGTTGCTGCAACTATGTTCGAGACCACGATCTCGTATGGCGCGCCGCTGGAGGTCGAACGCTTCACGATATAGCTGTCTGCTCCGCTGGCCGTCACCCACGACAGGTCGATCTGGAACGAGGAATTGGCCGCAGCAGCCAACCCCGTCGGCGCAGGCGGTGGCGGGATGCTTTCAGCGGGACCGTTACCCGTCGGTGCCGCCACGCTATCAAGTTGCATGACGAACTTGTCAAGACGGGTACCGTTTTCACGGTAGGCGATTTGCAGGGTATGACTGCCCGCGCCGAGGCTATCTACCTGCGAATTGTCCGTGGAAAACCACGAACCCAGACCGGCTCGGTTGTTCTCCTGGTTCCAACTGCCGTTATCAATTCGCCAGAAGAATGAATCGTCGCTCCCCGCCCCCCCGTCGGTATACATCCGGAACCAGAATCCATAGTTTCCGCCGGTCGCGATGCTGAAGTCGTAGGACACAACCGCTTCGGAAGCAGTGCTTTCAGGAGTGGAACCCGTCCAATTGTACGCGGGATCGACCTCGATATACGCACCACCCGAGGCGCCGGCATCGGCCCCGGTTAGCCAGCGGCTGCCCAAGACACCGTTTTCCGCTTCCATGGAAAGAATGCCGCCACTTTCCTGATACGTTTGGACATAGGCCATTGCTGTTGCTTCCGCACTGTCGGCGCTTTCGCCGGTGCCGTTGATGGCGCTCACGACATAGAAGTAAGTCTCGCCATAGATCAAACCACTATCGCTGAATGAAGTTCCCTGCACGCCCACCGCAATCAGCGCATACGGCCCGCCGCTCATATTGGCCCGCTTGATGGCATAGCTCGCCGCGCCGGAGGAAGCCGTCCATGAGAGGTTGATCTGGTTGGTCGATGCCGCCGTTGCAACGAGGCCGGTCGGCGCATCGGGAACAGGATAATCGATATGTGTGAAGGTGCATGCCAGCTTAGGTCGCTGGCTGGTGTTGATCGTGTATTCCCTGGAGCGGAAACCCACAAAATTATTGCCGGCAACGGGCTTGGACAGCTTCAAAGAAAGGATTCCATCTCCAGACGCCTCGTTTTTCGCCGAGGTTGTAATTGTCACCGTCTTGGTAACGCCAACCACGAAGCTTGAGGCGGTCGCGACCACCCCGCCCGTATCGGTCGGCTGGTTGTTCCAGGTTACGTCCGTCTCGACCCAGCTGTCGTCGAGCAGCAGCTCGTAGTTCATGGTGTCCCCGCTATCCACCTGGTACGGGGTCAGCTGCAGTTGAATGGTTAACGCATCGGCCAGACCGTTCACATCGAACTTGAGGAAGCTGTTCCGGTTGAAACCCGTGCCGCCGTCATACTTGACCACCAGATCGCCATCGAGACCGAAATTGCTATCGGCACTGCCGCCGTCGCGTACATAGGCATCCTCAATCGGCTCCAGCGTCCCGCTGGAGAGCGTCACGGTGCCGGCTTCGGCACTGTCCGCACTTTCGCCAATGGCATTCACGGCCGATATGACGTAGTAGAAGGTTGTTGCGGCGTACAGGTCGTCGTCGCTGAACGAGGTTCCGCTCACGCCCATAGCCACCGTAACGTACGGCCCCCCGCTTCCGATGGACCGCTTGATGGTGTAGCTGTCCGCACCCAGAACCGAACCCCATGAGAGATCGATCCGGTTGTACGAGGTCGCTACGGCAACCAGTCCCGTCGGGGCCGAAGGCGGATTCAGGGTCTGCGTCGTTGCGGTCACTTCCGCACTGTCCCCGCTCTCCCCGGTGGTGTTCACCGCGCTGACGACATAGAAGTAGGTCGTAAGTTCAGACAAGCCGCTGTCACTAAAGGCAGAACCCACCACACCGGATGCCACCAGGGAGTAAGGCCCTCCGCTCGCGGTTGCGCGCTTGACGGTGTAGGTGTCGGCACCGGGAGTGTTGGCCCAGTCGAGATTTACCTGCGTCGTTGAAGCCGGCGTTGCGGATAAGCCTACAGGCACAAACGGTACCGTGCCTGGAGTCCATTCCCAGGCAGTAGCGCCGAACATCTCAAGACTGTCTATATTGGGCAGACCTTCGTCGGAGATCGCCTCAAGCCGTACTATGGACTCTCCTGCCGGCACCACAGGATAGATCGTGGCATAGTCCCAACTGCTCAAGGATCCGGTGGACGGGAACCGGATATTGGATGCCACGTTGCTTCCATCGACGATCAGGTTTGCAGTCAGGTCGGTTGCAGCTGCATAGCGGAAGGTAAACGACTTGGGCAGCGAGTCGTCAAAATCCAGCGCCCAGTAGACACCGGCACCACTGGCGTCATCCGTATCGGCGTATCCATCACCGACATAGCCTGCGTTGGCCGTATCAATCGCACCTTCCACATCAATATAACCCGGCTGGTTTTCCTCAATCACCAGGCCATCGCCATAGGCCGTCGGTACGATCACGAAGTTGTCGAAATAGACGGAGCCGGGCGCCGTCGCGCCGGCCCGGAACTCGATGGTGTTAGCGCCCGCGTTCAGGCTGATGTTCTGCACGTTTACCCCCCAATTGCTATAGGACGCGGTTTGGGGAAATGAAAGATCGGCCACCTTGGCGCCGTTCACATACAGATCGATGGTGTTGACCGTTCCGTTCGGATTGGAATAGCGGGTTTCAAGCCGGTAGGTCCCGCCGTTCAAGACCGTAACGATATCGCGGACGGCAGCGGATGAACTGGTTCCGAACTGGAGGTATCCCTGCCCCGTGTAATTCGTGACCGGCGGCGGGGACTGCCAGTCTCCATCGGTTCTGTTGGCTTGAATGTTCTTATGATCGAAGAACTCCCCTTCGTATTGGAGCGGACCCGTGTACGGCATCGGCGGAGCCGGCACCACGATGTTGGCGGGGGTGTATGCCGTTTCGCGACCGGTTGCGGTTCCGGCACAGTTTATCGTGATATCCAGCGGCCCGTTGTGCGTCACCGTCAGGGTAAATACTCCGCCCACCCAGCTGCTCGAGACGATGCTGGCCGTATGGCTGGCCCGGTCAGTGTAGGAGTAGGTCGGTTGCACCGTGCTGCCGTGAATCGCAATCGTGTCGGTCCGCATACCGAGACCCAGCTCGCTGTCGTAGTTGTTGAGGTAGAACGTCAGGTTGGTGGCGGTTTCCTTGACGACACCGGCGGAGTACTGTGCGAGGGATAGATCCATACTGTCGCAGGTGTTGAACTTGAACGGTATGTTGCCCGTTGCCGCCGGCCCGTTGATATTCGTCGTCTTGTAGGGATTGTAGATGACCCAGCCGTTTTCATGGCGACCGGCAAAGATATCGCCGGTGTATTCCTGGGGGAACAGGCTGTTGAATTCGGCTTGCTTGGAGGCAATGCTCGGCCATCGGCTGTTGTAGCTGGATTTATCCACTTGTACCTCGAACGACTGGGCCGGTGCGTCATCCAGATTGAACACAACCGGTATGGTTGGATAGCGTCCGGTCTTCTTGAAGAAGGTCTTGTTGTCCGCAAGATTCCCGTCCCCATCCATGCGGTAGAGACCCTGGTACAACGTCGTGGGGGAACTGTAGATATCGTCGTTGCTGCCGGAATTGACATCGTTGATGACAACGACCTTCGTGCGATCGATCACTTCCTGCCGGGTGGGGATGCGCACCGTTCCATCCAGGATCTTGCGGTACAAATCGATGCTCATGTTGTCGAACTGGGAAAACCTGTACCACCGACGCGCCAGATAGCCGTTGTCAACGCTGACCGTGCCGCCGCCATAGAAATTCTGTGCCCAGATCAGCTCGGGACCGTCGATCACGGTTTCGCCGGTCAACATGACGTGCTCGAGATGCGGCGCCCCGGCGGTGGCCATGGTAAAGTTTGCGCCGGTTTGTGTGGAATCGGTCCAGCCGGTGCTGTCGTAGCGGATGCCGTAGTTGCCACTGTAGCCCGACAGGTAGGCACCCAGGCAGAGGCTCTCCATATCCGATTGATACGACACCTGGGTGTACTTCTCGCACAGGATAAAGTTTTCCGTATATTGCTCGCAGGCCGCAGCAAAGTTGGGATCGCGTTTCAGCATGGCAATGGGATTGATCGAGGGGCTCCACTGGTTTCCGCACCAGCTCACCGTCAAGTAGCCGCCATACTTCGCAGTAAGCGGAAGCAACTCGGCCCAATGGGCGACGCGGTCCTCCCACGGCGGAGAAAGCGGCGGATCGTTGAACCCCCAGAACTGTTCGCAATAGTTGAAGCCGAGGAAGTTCGGGTATTCACGGAAGAAATCCTCATACACCGACAGATCATAATCGGAAAAATGGCTGTATCCGCCACTGGAAGGCTGAACCATTGCCCACACCTGGTTTTCGGCACAGGTCCGCAGCCAGGATTTGGCGGTCTCGTAGCCACTGTCGACCTTCGACCAACCATCGTCATCGTGGCTGATGGACATGGAAATATTGAACACCACAAAGGGACGTATATCTTCCGGAATCAGCTCGATGATCTTCTGCGGATCGGCAAAATTCCAGGTGTCTATGTGAACAAACCAAACCGGCTGGTCGGGAGAGATGGAACGCCGTAGCGGTGCGGCCTGAATACTTACCGAGCATTGAAGAAGAAACAGCGCAGAAAGCGCTGTCATTTTGAAAGCGCGAAATTTGCCGCCATCACCAATTAGATTCGTACTCATTCACTGATTCCTTCTTTATGAGACCGCATGAAAACGTGCTGGGTTCATTCAGCGTGGCCATCCCGACTGCATGTTGAACCGTTTAACGCCTACTCCAGTTTCACCATTGCATACAGCTGGAACCTTCATTCCTCCGGCCTGACTTATCCAACACTCCACATCATCCGGATACATGAAGGAAGACCACTCAATCGATTATTCATGTAAGCACCTGATCCCCAATCGCACAATGGACGTTATTGAAATCAAAGTACTGCATTATGAAACCCCGGGCCCGGCACTAAAGAAACTGCGTTCCGGAATCCCGGAACGCAGTCATCGTCAGGCAGCGCCGGGCGTCACTGAAGTATGACCCCGGAACCTCTTTCTGGATTAATTTCCTTCGATACGGAAAAACTCCTGGGATGCGCCACTGAGCGACACCGAATCCGTGGTGGTCGGATCGCCGCCCCCGATGCCGCTCTTGACGGGCGTCCACACCGCATCGGTAACGTTTGTCTTGTGCATGATCTTATAGGTGCCGACCACTTCGGATGTCCATGTGAAGGTAGCCGTACCCCCCGCTATCGAGAAGCTTTGGATGTCCGGATTGAGCGTAGGAACAGCAACGGCCAGCGGCTGGAATCCGATACCGTCAACCCACGTACGATCGCCGCTCCCGGGTGCGTCTTCATGATAGACGACGATAGGTGTGTTGGTGTCTGCGATTTCCACGGTTCCAAGCTTCACCCTGTAAAAGCGGTGCGTGCCCCAGAAATCCGGTCCCACAGAGAGGATTTCCACAATGTTGGAGGAAGTGTTCGTGATCAGCGGCAATGTATTGGTACCGGGTGTATCCTCCAGTCCGGCACGAAGGTCCCATCCCCCGCCATTGTCCCATAGGTACGCGTAAACATTGTAGTACCCCGTTTCCTGAACGTATGCACTGGTCTTCAGCCGCGGGCAATTATCCCCAGCGAGGCTCTCCATGACGGTATTGGCACCGGAATAAGGAACGGGATACGTTGCCTGGGTAGGTTCATTCGTTACGCTCGGCGCGTTGCCGAAGTCGGTTCTCCATGCCCACATTCCGTTGATCGCGAAACGGTTCGTGGTGGTAACCAGTGTCGTTCCCGCTCCCACAGGACCATCGTTTGTTGATGCCATAACCGTGTTGTTTGAAGCTACATCGACATAGCTTATTGGATAGCCGACATAAAAGGAAAAGGCGTTGGTGACGTACAATCCGCCTGGTGCCGTAGTAGCCACCACACTCGCCGTATGGGTTGTGTCCAGCTCGAGCGGCACGGACGGAGTGTAACTGACCGTGGTGATGAAATTGGAATACGTGGTCGAATAATTGCTCACCGAATTCCCGTCTACGCTCATTGCAATGGCATCCACGGTTCCTGCTCCATCCAGGAAATACGCTTCGATCAACGGCGTGGGATCGGGTGTATCACTGTCGGGAATACCACCCAGGGACCACACCTCCACCGTGGCATTTGCCGGATTTAACATGTCGTCCGTTACCGGAAGATCGGCAGTAACGAATGCCAGCGCATCGACATCAAGACCGTCCTCGCGAGCGGCTATCGCATAGTACAGGTTGGTTCCGGCGCCGGCATTGAATGCGCCAAGAAAGCCAAGGTCGCCCGTGCCATTCATCTTTATCCAGTGGAATCCTGGACTCTGGCAGCCTTGTCCATCAAGACCGGTCCGGCCTGCGATACCGTTTTGAAACGAGAAACTCAGGGTGTTTGTGCCGAAGCCAGCCGTATTGACGAAACAACTGTCGTCACTATATCCGCCGGGCCCAACATGCACCCGCATGTAGAGATCGTAGAGTGCATTTGATGTCAGGTTACCAACCGCATAGATTGCTACACTCATACTGGACGGAGCCGTATCCGTGGTTAGCGGGGTAATATAATTTGTTTCAAACGCATAGGGTGGAACATTCGTGTCTGCAACGACTACATAGTTCGAACCCAATGTCACCGCATCCTCGGCCTGGATGATCACGATCTCGGCCGATGCAACTCCAGCAGCCAGCAGGGCCGCCGCCACGCACAGTGTCCTCTTCATTTTTTTTCCTCTCATTTTTGTGAAGGCGACAGCGCTGGAAATACCTCGGTAAGATTTACCCCCTGACTTTCAGCTGCTGCGGTCTCACTCCTCATGTGCCGGAACAGGTTCGTGCAATCACGAGTGATGCACTCCCTTTTCCATTTGATAGCAAAATACGCGCATCGTCGACACAGTCAATAGGCGAAACTGAACTGAGAATCCGTAATGTTGAAACCTTCCCCGAGTCGGGGGTTTTCCCGTCATCAGGCCGATAGAATGCCTTTTACGAAGTACTTATTCGGCTTGATTTCCCGACACCACAGCCGATGCGGAATGCATGAGACATGCGAACACCTTTTGTAATGAATATTGAAACCATTCGTTTGGAGGTTGCTTGCTGGTCACGACGGGATCGTGAAAGGGGATGGATGTCCTTTTCGTTCCAGCCGTCCAGCCGGTTGACACGGTCCCTGATGGATGCCTATGGGTGGATGGACCCGACCAAACGCCGAACCGGCCTGCAGGCAATCCATCTTTTTTTTTCAGACAGCACGATCCCATTATGCCGCCGATCCCATTGCATGGCACACCCTATAGCCGGCTCACGTTCACGTGAATAGAGCTGTTTCAACAATCCGTAGAATCAATTCAACAATCGCGATAGCCATGACGACGGGCGGGTTGTATATCTAGACTGCTTTTTAGGTCTACACACCTGGCTATCTTGTAATGAGAACAAGAGGGTGATGCTCCTAAGGGGGAAACAGGAAAAGGAGAAAAAATGAATAGAACACTGATAGGATTCGTAACAGCCATAATGGTTGCGGCAACCGCATCGGCTGAATTGCTCACTTTAACAGATGGAGGCGATGGGTTGCCGTATGGAGACACCGAAGGTTTTGTCATTGATTTTGACAGTTCCTTCACTTCATGGTCCACCACACTTGTCGCGGGACAGTCGTATTCCGTCGATACGATCTCAATCTGGGAAGCCAGTGACTCGGGCGGCGCCGCCGACAGCCCGCCGGTCTACCTCTCCGTGTTCGATTCCACTTTCGGTGGCTTCGATGGCGACACCTCTGCCGAATATCTTGGGCACTCCGACAACGCTATCGATCATGACCTGACCCCCGATACATCGAAGATCACCTACACCTTCACGGGCATCCAGGTGACCGCCGACAGTGACGGATCGCTAAGCGGCTCAGGCCTGCTATACTTCTTCTGGGACGACGACACCACCCGCAACAACTGGGGCACCAGCGGCGGCGTCCAGCCCTACCAGCGGATTGATTCTAATCCAGACGCCACGGACCCAGCTTATGGTGCCGCTATCCATGCATTTGGCAGTATTCAGGGTTTCCGGGTGCCAGAGATCGAAGTTTCTGTAACAGCCATTCCTGAACCGGCCACGATGGGTCTGGTCGGTATCTTCGGGGCCGGCGTACTGTTTGTTCGTCGCCGTTTCATGATCTGAAACCGATAACGCATTGTTGCCGAATCTCATCTTATGATTCAGCAGCATGGAAACGGGGGACCCTTTACAGGTTCCCCGTTTTTATTCCAGGAACGGGCCGTTGATTGGTCTGGAGGATGAATAAACTATGAGGGCTAAAAGAATCATGCAGCAACTGGTTTCGGGGCTGGGCTGGCTGATCTGTGCCGCGAGCGTCCATGCGGGGAATCCATTGATCATGGATCAGTTTACGGCGGACCCTACGGCACGGGTATTTGACGGAAAAATCTATGTCTACCCCTCCCACGACATCATCCCGCCCCCCGACGCCCGGGCGGACTGGTTCTGCATGGAGGACTACCACGTCTTTTCAT